>JANQVJ010000012.1:173586-178784 GCA_030730365.1 Verrucomicrobiales bacterium | reverse complement strand
CAGCACGATGAAACGAGAGGGACAGGAATGTCCCTCCTCCTTGGTCTCTTCAGCATGCCTCCTTGTTCGGGCCCGTCCCGGATGAATGCCGTATCCCCTCCGTATCCCCGTGCTTGCGTTTAGCCTGGTCGGCCGTTTCATTATCGCTCCATGAAAATACTCCCCTACTTCCTCTCACTGGCGGCCCTCGGCCTCTTCTCCCCTGTGCTCTCTCTCGCGGCTCCCCTCGAAGTCGGTGCCGACGCTCCGACGGTGAAGACTGTCGACCAAAAGGGCAATTCGGTCGATCTCGGGAAGGAACTGAGCGAGGGCATCAGCCTCGTTTACTTCTATCCCAAGGCCGACACCCCCGGTTGCACCAAACAGGCCTGCAACCTCCGCGACGCCTTCGAAGACGTGAAAAAGGCCGGCATCAAAGTGTTCGGCGTATCGGCCGACACTCCCGAAGCACAGCTCGCCTTTGCAGAGAAGTTCGAGCTGCCCTTCACTCTCCTCGCCGACAAGGCCGGGGAAGTAATCGCTGCTTTCGGTGTGCCAGCCAGCGATCGCGGCTTCGCCTCGCGCCAGAGTTTCCTCATCAAGGACGGGAAAGTCATCTGGCGCGACCTCAAGGCGAACCCGACGACCCAGGCTCAGGACGCCATCGCCGCCGCGAAAGCCGAATGATCCTGTTGTCCCCCTGAAAGAGGCTTCCGAAGGCCTCACCTGTAACTTTTAAAAAAAGGGAAGCCATTCATGAGGCTTCCCTTTTTGGTCCCCCTCCACACGTGGAAACAGGGCGGAAATCAGCGGAAATTGAGCCCAGTCAGACCTTCACCGCCAGCTGAGCCTTCAACTCGCGCAGCTCTTGGTCCACCTTCGCAAGATACTGGGAAGTCGCCTTGAGGCGCTTCGTCGTGAGCTTCGCGATAAATTCGTAGAGGCAGGCATAAAAGGGAGCATTGTCCTCTTTGGGAAGAATGTGCTGGAGGAACTTCTGATCGACCGCGAGGCAAAACGCTTCCTTGACCGCCACGACCGAGGCCGATCGCACTTCGTCTTCCAGCGCGGCCAGTTCGCCGAAGATGTCACCGGACTGGTTCATCGTCACGAGTTGCTCGCCGCCCTTGACCACCGCGACCTCGCCGGCGAGAAGAATGAAGATACGGGAGGCTTCGTCCCCCTCGGCGATGATAACATCTCCCGGCTCGCACTTTATGAATGCGGCGGCGTGAAGCACCTGATCGAGATGCTCTTTCGTAAAGGCTTCGAGGAATGGCACATCCAGCAGGGGGGCTGGAATGTCATCCTCGTCGTGGATGTAGGCGTACTCTTGCACGTCGGAATTATAGGTTTTCAGAGGCCCACTGTCGAGTTCTGATCTCCGGGACAAGGGTTTTTTGGTCAGGATACAAATTTGAAAAACAAGAGCGGCAGGGTTCTCACCCTGCCGCTCTCTTTTAAGAAATTCCCGCGAAGGGATTATTCACCACGATCAGGAGATGTGGTAAGCGGGAGCACCGTGCTCGGCCACGTCGAGACCTTCGTGCTCTTCTTCTTCACTGACGCGGATACCGATCGTCACCTTGAGGATGAGGAACACCACGAAGGAGAAGACGAAGGCGGCGAGGGCCACGGCGAGGACACCCATGAGCTGGCCACCGAGGAAGAACTGCTTCTCGGCACCTTCACCGACCACTTCAAAGATTGCCGCAGCAAGGATACCCCAGACACCGCAAACACCGTGGACCGAGATTGCACCAACCGGATCGTCGATACGGATCTTGTCGAAGAAGAGAACCGAGAAAACCACGATGATACCGGCAATGAGTCCGATGATCATGGCACCCGTCGCCGAGACGATATCCGCATTGGCAGTGATCCCGACGAGACCGGCGAGGAAACCGTTGAGAGTCATCGAAAGGTCGGGCTTCTTCAGCACGATCCAGGAAACGATGATGGCACCGAGAGCGCCGGTACAGGCAGCCAGGGCTGTGGTAGTGAAGACGAGACCGAGAGGACCGGGTGCGGCGGAGAGAACCGAGCCGCCGTTGAATCCGAACCAGCCGAAGAAGAGCAGGAAGACACCCACCGCAGCGAGCGGCATGCTGTGACCGAGAATCGGCTTGATGCCGTCTTTGGTGTATTTACCTTTGCGAGCACCGAGGAGGATGACACAGGCGAGAGCGGCAAATCCACCGAAGGCGTGCACCACTGCGGAACCGGCGAAGTCTTTGAAGCCGTTGCCACCGTTGAGGCCGCCCATCCAGCCGCCGCCCCAATGCCAGGAACCAACGATGGGGTAGGCGAGGCCCACGAGCAGGGTCGCGAAGATCATGAAGGCGGGGAGCTTGACGCGCTCGGCCACGGCACCCGAGACGATCGTCGCGGCAGTCGCGGCGAACATGGCCTGGAAAATGAAGTCACCGTAACCGGTCATGGCAAGGGCGAGACCGCCGTAACCCCACCCAGAGCCGCCATCGGCATTGAGGTCACCGATCGGAGCACCGATCGAAAGCCAGCCGTTGAAATCACCGGGGTAGTGGGTGTTGAAACCGATGAGCGCGTATGAGACGATGCCGATCGCAATGATGAAACTGTTCTTAAACAGAATGTTGACCGTGTTTTTGGACTGGGTGAGACCCACTTCCAGAGTGGCGAATCCGAGGTGCATGATGAACACCATCGCCGCGGCAATGACAGTCCACAGCATCGAGACGGTGAAGAAATCAAAGGCCGGAGCATACTCGGCGCCGGACGACTTCACCAGTTCGAGGTAGTCATCTACTGGACCCGCCTCGGGCTCAGCATCCGCAGGAGCGGCAGCTTCCGCAGGAGCAGCAGCGGGAGCGGCCTCCTGCGCGGTCAGGTTTCCGAACAAAAACGGCACCGCCACAAGGGCAGCCAACAACAAGGTCTTCAGGTTGAATGTATATCTCATATTTCTTTTGGTTAGTTCACAAGGGGTTCATTGAGAAACTCTTGGTCCCAGTTCAGGACCGGAAAAAGCACCCAGCGTGCCAAGTGTCGAAAAATGGAGATTTTTTTCGAAAATTGCGACGCAAGCCTCGTTGCGACGGGGATTCCACGCGGAAGAAAAATCGCCATCGATGACACGAATCGACAAAATTCACCCGCAAAGGGGATTCCGGGAGCCGGATACGGAGGCTTCGTGGAAGGGTATTTTATGCAGTCCCGCCACGACCGCCCTGCTGCCATTCCACCCCCTCGGCGGGGCGGACCTCATTGCGCGATGCGACCTGCCATAACTGAAATGTAACTCTAGGAACGTTAATCATCCGTGGATTACTTAGGTTGTTTGGCATGTTAGGTGCTGTAATGGAACTGTAACCCCCGTTTCGAATTACTTCTCCGACAGCCGTGTGGCTGCCCGATCAGAGTGGTCCGAGCGGGGTCAACCCAGGAATCAAAAACCCACCCCTCTCGTGTTCCACCACCGTCCCGCACCGACGGGCAAAGTCGTGCCTTTGCCCTCAATCGCGGCTCGTTCCGGTTGGATGCTTGTCAGGATCTATCATTGGAACCATGAAAACCACCAATACCCCCGTTAAGTGGAAACGCGGACTGCTCGTCTGTCTTTCCGTCCTCACTCTGACCGGGAGCGCCCTCCTCGCTCAGGAGGCCACTCCCGCCGCGGCACCCCCTGCCGAACCCACCATCGAGGAACGCCTCGCCGACATTGAAGCCTACATGAATAATGGCGAACGAGTCACCGCCGCCGGAACATCAAAGGTCGCCGGCCCGGGCCCGGGCCACAACGCCTGGCAGATGACGAGCACGGCTCTTGTTCTCTTCATGACTCTACCGGGCCTGGCTCTCTTTTATGGCGGCCTCGTCAGGAGAAAAAACGTTCTCTCGGTGCTGGCGCAATGCCTCGGTATTGCCGGTCTCGTCACGATTCTCTGGTGGCTCTGCGGATACAGCCTCTCCTTCGGCGCAGGCAACTCGATCATCGGTGACTTCCAGTATGCCTTCCTCAACGGGGTCACTCCCACTGCTGTCGGGGCCGGCTATCACTGGATCTCGGATTCGATGTGGGCGATGTTCCAGCTCACCTTCGCGATCATTACCCCAGCCCTGATTGTCGGCGCGATCGCTGAGCGGATGAAGTTCATCTCCATTCTTGTCTTCACAGCGCTCTGGATGTTCGCGGTGTATTTTCCCTTTACCCACATGGTCTGGTCCACGACCGGCCTGATGGCAGGGCCGCTCAATCCCGACGCGGGGATCAAAGCGATCGACTTCGCCGGCGGCACTGTCGTTCACATGACCTCGGGCTGGAGCGCACTCGTCCTCTGTATCATCCTCGGCAAACGCAAAGGCTACGGCAAGGAGCCAATGTCACCGCACAGCATGGTCCTCTGTATGATAGGCACCGGCATGCTCTGGGTCGGTTGGTACGGATTCAACGCCGGCTCCGCGCTCGGTGCTGACGGGATCGCCTCGAACGCCTTTACCACGACCACCCTCTCGGCAGCAGTCGGCGGATTCATCTGGGCGGTAATGGAATGGATCACGCGCGGCAAACCGAGCGTCCTCGGCCTTTGTTCCGGGATCGTCTCGGGCCTCGTCGTGATCACCCCCGCCTGTGGATTTGTCACAGCGAACGCGGCGGTGATTATGGGCATCCTCGCGGGGATCATTCCGTTCTTCGCCGTGGCCTATCTGAAAAGAATCTTCGGATACGATGACGCGCTCGACACCTTCGGAATCCACGGTGTCGGCGGGACCCTCGGGGCGATCCTCACCGGTATCTTCGCGGACCCTGCGACCAACTCCGTCGTAACCGATCTCAAAGAGGGCCTCGTCGTCGAAAACCTCAAGGCAGTCGTCCTCACGATCGTCTGGAGCGTCGCCGCCACCGCAGTGATTGCCTACATCGTCAAATTCACCATCGGCCTCCGTCCCAATGCAGAGACAGAGGAAACCGGCCTCGACCTCGTTGAGCACGGCGAATCCGGTTACGAGCATTGAGCCGGACCGGCGGAAGAAATTTCCTGCCAAAGGTGGAGCCGGAGTGCCTTACGGCGCTCCGGCTTTTTTTGCGCAGGCGCAGCGCGCCACAGGTGGGCAGGAATCGCAGCGAAGTGAAGATAGCCAGCCGAAGGCTGCCGCAGGGCGAGCGCAGCCCGTCAATGTCCACCCTCCTTGATCTCACCGCACAGCGCCCAAGGAGGCACGACATTCCTGTCGTGCTG
>JANQVJ010000012.1:106816-173486 GCA_030730365.1 Verrucomicrobiales bacterium | reverse complement strand
CCAAGGAGGCACGACATTCCTGTCGTGCTGTGCGCTCAGTCCCGCACGATGCGACCGCCGAGCGAGAGAATGCGCGCTTTGCCTTTGGCGTCCTCAGCTTCGCCGATCTGACCGTCCTGCACATACATCTGCGAGAGCGCGGTCCAGGCGAGTAGATCGTTCGGCTGCAGGGTCGTGGCCTTGAGCCCGGCACCGATGGCCTCTTTGATGTGACCCGTCTTCATCAGGGCCATCGCGAGGGCATGCCAGCCGTCGAAAAAGTCGGGATCGAGCTCGACACAGCGACGGTATTTCGCGACCGCGGCCTCGAGGTCACCAATGGCCAGCTCGCCATTGGCGTCGTCAAAGAGGTCCTGCAGTTCGTCGTTCAACAGGCTCCCTTACAGATTGGTCGGTGCATTGGGACGGAGCGATCCCGATTCGGCGCGGCGCTGGTTGAACCAGGCGGTGAAAAGGGTGCGATCGAGCTGATTCTCTACCGTGGCGGCGAGAGAATTCTTTTTCGACTCAATCTCCTCATCCTTGTAAATCTCGATCTTGTCAACGTAGACGAGAAGGCTGCCGAGTCCCCCGGGGCGATCAGTAACAGGCGAGATCTCTTTTTCCCCGAGACCGGAAACCGCGTTGACGATCAGACCGGCATCCTCCAGTTCAGCAGGAGGCTCGCTCTCGGAGAAATTTGCGAGCACTTCGGGTTTCAGTGCGAGACCTTTGGCCGCTTCGTCGAAAGATTTCCCGCCCTTTACCGCTTCGTTCAGCTTCGCAAGAGCCGCGCTGGCAGCGTCGCTTACAGCGCGATTCGATTTGGTCGCGGTGAGCGCTTCACGAATCGCGGGGGTGGCCTCTTCGAGCGTGAGTGGCACCGGCTCGACGAGAGTGCTGTAGTGGAAAACGTAGTAGGCACCGCCTTCGACCTGAAGAGGCACGGTCACCGCGTCGATCTGCTGGGCGGGGCTGAAAATGGCCTCGAGGACGGCTTGCTCGTCTTTCAACATTTCCACGGGTTCGGCGGGGGAAAAGGGCTCCAGTTTGCCCAGTTCCATCGTGAACTCGGCCTTGGCCCCGGCATACTGCCCGGCGACTTTGACAAAATCAGACCCGTCGGAGGCGAGGTCGGCGTAGGCGCGGTTCACCGCGTTGGCGAAATCGAGATTGGCCTTGGCCTTCTGCTCGTTCGTGGCCCCCTCGACCTCGGGCTTGGGGATGAACTTCACGTAGTCGAAACCGCGCTTTGCTTCCGAGTTGAGGTCTTCTTTGTTTTCCTCGTAGTAAGTCTTGACCTCCTCGTCAGTGATCTTGATGTCCTTGGTGAAGTCAGCCCGGTCAAAGCGCACCACGGACGCGGTGTATCGCTGATTCGACTTCGTGTAGAGACGAGCCGTCTCACTAGGGACAGCCTCGAGACCGGCTCCGATGAGACTGCGAAGCTTCTGAAAGCTGAGGTAGTCCTTCACCAGATTGGCGAGGTCGCCGTCGGTGAAGCCATTCGGCCCAAGAATGTTGTTTTGCACATAGGCGGCATTGACCCAGGGTTGCTGGAAAAGCGGGAGCTGCGGGATCGCCTCTTTGATCTCGGTCGCGGTCGGCTGGATGCCCATCCGCTCGGCTTCCTTGCGAAGAATGACGAGGCTCATCATGAAATCGGTAGGATCGCGGTCCTGACGATTTTCCCCGAAGAGCACCATCGCGAAGTCATACATTCCGAGTTCGAGAGCGACATCGAAATGGCTCGCGAGCTTCTGGGCCTCCTTCTGCCGGTAGCAGCGATTGTAGACCTTCACGATGCAATCCTGCTTTCCTACGGTGCCCCGCACGAAATCGAAATCAGAGTAGAGGAAGGCGAAAGAGATCACGATCAGAACAGTGACGACGATCAGGGTGCCTTTTTGAATATGGCGAATCTGGGTGAGCATGGGTTACGCGGGTTTCCCGCAGGAAATCGGATTTCCTGCGGGGACCGCGAAGGTAGTGAGGAACCGCGCTTACTTCAACCGCTTTTTAGGATGCTTTGGAGGGCCCTCGGGAGCGCCAACAGATGATTCGAGGAGGAATTCAAAAAGGAAATCTGCGGGCCTCCCTGAATCTGCTGGAAAAATCAGAATTCTCAGGAACTCCCGCGCATACGCCAGCCCGCAGCTCGCCTTCAGTCTTGCCGCTGAGAGTCCCGACTGCCAGCCTCGGGCCATGAATCCGCTGCGCCTTATCCTCATCATTGCCCTGCTCCTCTTCGCCTCCGCTTTCCCCGCGCCAATGCAGGCGGAAGAAGCGAAAAAGCCCGCCCTGCGTGCCGGCGCCGCCACCAGCGTCATCACCCCGCCCCTTGGCGAACCCATCGTCGGCGGATTCACCCCCTTCCCCGCCGAGCACATCCATGACGAACTGCACGCGCGCTGCCTCGTCCTCGACGACGGAAAAACAAAGATCGCCTTTGTCGTCTGTGACCTCCTCGGGATCCACCGCAGCGTCATCCTCGAGGCGAAACGCCACATCGAATCCGAGCTCTCGATCCCCGCGAGTCATGTCATGGTCTCGGCGACGCACACCCACTCCGCTACCACCGTGCTCGGCCCGACGCCACGGGTCTATGCTTCTGACGTGGAACTCTCGGACTACGAGCGTTTTGTCGCCCGCCGCATCGCTGACGGCGTGCGTCGCTCCGTCAATCTGCTCCGTCCCGCCGAAATTGCCTTCGGCAGCATCGAGGTGCCCGACCACGTTTTTAACCGCCGCTGGTTTTTAAAAGAAGGCACTATGCCGGTGAATCCTTTCGGCAGGAGCGATGAAAAAGTAAAGATGAACCCCGGTGCCGGAGCCGACAATCTCGTCGAGCCGGCCGGTCCGATCGATCCCCGTGTCTCCTTTCTCGTCCTGCGCGAACCCAGCGGTCCCGTCATTTCGCTGCTTTCCGCCTACTCGCTCCACTACGTCGGCGGCGTCGGTCAGGCCCACGTCTCGGCCGACTACTTCGGCTATTACAGCAAGGCGATCGAAAAATCGCTCGGCACCGAAACACAGGATCCCCCCCTCGTCGCTATGATGGCGAACGCCACCAGCGGCGACCTCAACAACATCAACTTCCGCGAGCCGCGCGGACGCAAGGCGCCCTACGAGCAAATGCAATTCGTCGCCAACGATCTCGCCGGCAAAGTCGCGGCGGCCGTTGCCACCCTCGAGTGGGCTGACGCCGCGCCCCTCGACGCCCGCTACCGCGAACTCGACGTAAAATGGCGCGCCATCGACGAGAGCCTCCTCACCTGGGCCCGCGAGACCGAGGCGGCCGCGCCGCGTATCGGAGACAAAGCCGTCCTCCCCCTCGCCTACGCCGGACGCGTCCAGCGCCTCTCCCGGGCCAGCCCCGAAACAAAGCTGCCTGTGCAGATTCTCAAAATCGGCGACGTCTGCATCGGGACGACCCCCTGCGAGACCTTCGCCGAGACCGGGATTGAGTTCCGCGAGCGCAGCCCTTTTGCGAAGTCCTTCATGATCGAACTCGCCAACGGCTACTACGGCTACATGCCGACCCCGCGCCATTTTGAACTCGGCGGCTACGAGACCTGGCCGGGGACCAATAACATCGAGCCGCAAGCCTCAGTAAAAGTGATGGACGCTTTGCTCGAGATGGCCGCGGAAGTGAAGTGAGGTCAGGGCAGATTCCAAGCTCATGACCGCACCCGACGACCCTCCCACCCGCGCAAGCACCCGTCGCGTCGTCCTGCGACTGAAGTCGCAACCACTTTTCTCGCTCGCGATTACTTCTTGAGAACTTCGATCACGAGGTCAGGCACATCGGTGATGATCCCGTCGACGCCAGCGGCGACGCGCGATATGGCAATATCAGGATCATTCACAGTCCAGAGCACGACGGTCGCGCCGAGGGCGTGGAGACCGGGGATGTCGGAATCTTTGAGATCATTGAAATTCCAGCCGACCCAGTCGGGCGAGAGTGTTTTTAGATCGTTGAGATGATCGGAGGTGAGTTCCTTGCTGCCGAGCGCACCAATGAGGACTCCGGGCATGGCCTTTTGAAAGTCCGCCAAAAAATCCCAGTCAAAACTTTGCACGATGACCTTGTCCCCGACCGCGAGGTTTTCAATCACCGCCGCATATGCCTCGGCCGAACCAGTTTTGTGTTCGATCAGGGGGGTGGCGCCGCCGTCGAGGCAGAGTTGGATCGCGTCGTCAAAACGCAGCACTTTTTCACCGGCGAATTTACCTCCGGTGAACCAGGTCCCGACATCGAAGGTCTGCACCGCCTCCCAGGCGCTCGCCTCAATCGTGCCCGGTCGGCCGGCGACGCGGTCGAGTTCTTTGTCGTGAAAAAGGACAAGCTCACCGTCGCTCGTGACCCGCACGTCGAACTCGATCACCTTGGCCCCGAGCCGGATCGCCTCGCGAATAGAGGATGCTGTGTTCTCCGGCGCGATCGCCGAGGCGCCGCGGTGGGCAATGACGAGAGGGTCGGGCAAGGTCACTTCGGCGCGGAGGTCAGCGTTCATCAGGAAAAGCGACGCAGCCAGAGAGGCTGCGGTGAGGAGGTTAAAGGGGGAGGTTTTTCGAGCCATGATCGTTCCGGAACCTCGCGCCGCAGTTGCGTCGTGCATCCTCATTTTTCCGCCGCGCCCCCTACCTGATCCCGCCTTTTTTGACATTGTCTTCCCGCAGGCCGCCCGCCAAATTCGTTCCAGCAAGGAACCCATCGTGATGAAACGTTTTCTCCTCTCCAGCGCCTGCCTCTTTATCGGCACCCTCGCCTCCACCCAGGAAGGTCCCGAGATCTCCGCCGATGAATTTCCCCGCGCCGCCGCGACCGAACCCGCCGACGCGCTCGCCACCTTCGAGGTCGCGCCCGGGGTCACGCTCTCCCTCGCCGCCCACGAGCCCGCCGTGGCCGATCCTATCGCGATGTCCTTCGATGAAAAAGGCCGCGCCTACGTCGTGGAAATGATTGGTTACTCCGAGCGGCGCGAGGACGCCGTCTGCCAGGTGCGGTTGCTCACCGACGCTGACAGCGACGGGGTCTTTGACACGAGTGTCGTTTTCAAAGACAAGCTGAAATGGCCCAGCGCGATCCTGTGTTATGACGGAGGCGTCTTCGTCGGCGCCACTCCCGATCTTTACTATTTCAAAGACACCAACGGCGACGGCATCTGCGATGAGGAGCGCACCGTCTTCACCGGCTTCGGCGGGGGGAACGACATCCGGCTGAACATGCAGGCCCTCTTCAACAGCCTGCGCTGGGGACCCGACAACCGTATCTGGGGCGCGACAGCGGCGAACGGCGGCACCGTGACACGGCCCGACGAAGCCTCTTTCGAAGCCGTCACCCTCCGCGGATCGGACTTCTCCTTTGATCCGGAAAAACTCGATCTGCGTCAGGAAAACGGCACCGCCCAGTATGGGATGAGCTTTGACTCCCATGGACGCCGCTTCGTCTGCAGTAACTCGCGCCACCTCATCTGGGTCGCCTACGAGCGCCAGCAGGCGAAGACGAATCCTTGGTTCAGCCTTCCCCCGCCGCTCATCGACATCCCCGCCGACGGTCCCGCCCCAACCGTCTACCGCATCAGCCCCGACGAACCCTGGCGCATCGTGCGGACCCGCTGGCGCGTCGCCGGGGTCGTCAAAGGCATCGTCGAAGGCGGCGGACGCGTCTCGGGATTCCTCGTTGCCGCCTCGGGCATTCACATGTACTGGGGCGACGCCTTTCCGCCCGAGTTCCGCGACAATGCCTTCATCGGCGATGTCGGCAGCAATCTCATTCACCGCAAGATCATCTCGACAGCCCCGGGCTCCGTTCGACCCGTCGGAACACGCCCCGATCCGGAGGAAAAAACCGAGTTCATCCGCAGCCGCGATTACTGGTTCCGCCCTACCTCCATCACGAGCGGACCCGACGGTTGTCTCTACGTCACGGACATGTATCGCGAGGTCATCGAGCACCCCTGGTCACTTCCCGAGCCGATCAAAAAGCACCTCGACCTCAACAGCGGTAATGACCGGGGTCGCATCTACCGGATTGCTCCGGCAGGTTTCACCGCGCCGAAGATCCCCGATCTCGGGGCGCTCTCCGATGACGAACTCGCCATCCTGACAAAACACGAGAACGACTGGCATCGCACGACCTCCCGTCGTCTCCTCTACGAGCGTGGCAAGCCGGCACCGCCGATCGCGCCTCACGCCCCCTTCCCCGCAGTCCTCGCCTCAGAGACTCCGCTCCTCGACGAGATCGAGTCCGGCTCCGGAGATCCCTGGATGGAAGCCGCAATCCTGAACTCGCTCCGCACCGCCGCCGACCTCACCGCCGCGTGGGCTGCCGCCACATCCGCCCCCGCCGCGTTCCGCGCCGAGCTCGCGGGGATGATAGGCCGCAGCGGTGCGACCGAACTGCTCGCCACGATCGCCGCCGACCTTGCCGCAGGCAGCCCCGATGCCGCGACCGTGTCTCTCCTCACGAACCTGCGTGAAGGCATGACCCGGGCACGCGGCGACTGGGCAGGTTTCACGAAAGACCCGCGCTGGGCTGGGCTGACGGAAAAGGCCTCGACGATCCTGACAAACCCCTCATCCCCCACGGCGGCGCGGGTTGATTCGGTTCGATTGCTCTCCCTCCTCACGCCCGGCCCGGCGCAGGAGACCTTCCGCACTGTCCTGCTAGAGGGGAATCCCGATCCCGCCCTCGCGGCATCGCTCGTCATCGCCATCTCTGATCTCGATTTCCTCATCGGACGATTCGCCTCGCTCGAGTCATCGGCCCGCGATGAACTCGGCAGTCGCATCCTCGCGAATGCAAAAAGCTCCGCGGCCTTTCTCACCGCCGTCCGCGACGGTAAAATCAAACTCTCCGACACCCCCGCCAGCCTCGTCGAAAACCTGCGCCGTCACGCCGATGCCTCGGTGCAGAGCCTTGCCGCCGAAGTACTGCCGCCGGTAGTCTCGCGGGCCGATGTCATCTCCGCCTATCAACCTGCTCTCGCGAAAAAGGGTGATGCTGAAAAGGGCAAGGCCGCCTTTTCGAAAGCCTGCATCGCCTGCCACGTTTCCTACGAGGGTCTCGGGATCAATCTCGGGCCCGCCCTCGCGAGCTTCTCCGCAGCCGGAGCCGAGACGCTCCTCGGAAACATCCTCGATCCGAATCGCGAGGTCGCCCCGCAGTATCAGGCCTACACCTTCGAGTTCACCTCGGGACCGCCCGCGACCGGGTTCATCCTTTCGGAAAATGCAACCGAGGTGACCCTCCGTCAGCCCGGCGGGATCGACCGCACTTTCCCACGCAGCGAAGTCGCCGCGATGAAGGGACTCGGCCAGTCGCTCATGCCCGTGGGACTCGAGGCCACCCTGACGGTCGACGAGATGGCAGACCTCATCGCTTACATCCTCAAGACGCCCTGAGCGGCGGAGGGAAAAAGAGCTCCCTTCGCAGTTGCCGCGCCGCCTTTCGGCGTGAATGATCGCAGGACATGCTCTTTCAGATCTTCGTCGACGTCTGCCTGCCCATTCTCATCCTCATCGGACTGGGTTGGGGCCTCGACCGTCTCTTCGACTTCGATTTGAAGACGCTCGTTAAACTGAATCTCTATCTCTTTGTCCCCGCCTTCATCCTCGTGAGGCTCTCGACCTCAGACCTCGCCGGAGTCATTGGACTCAAAATCGTCGCCTTTACCGTTTCGGTGATCCTCTCGATGGGAGCGATCAGCTGGATCGTCTGCGCGATCCGCCGTATCCCGCCCGGCGAACGCTACGCGATGAAGCTGAGCACGATGATCTACAATTGCGGGAACTGGGGTATCCCCCTAATGACCCTCGCTTTTTCCGAACTCGGCGCGGTCGTGCAGGTCTTCGTCCTCGCGACGATGAACCTCACCGGCTTTTCCCTCGGGATCTTCCTCGCCAACGCCGGCAGTTCCGATCGCAAAGGCTGGTTTCTCCCCATCCTGAAACAGCCCTCGCCCTACGCCATTCTAACCGCCCTGATCCTGCGCGCGCTCGACAATCCTCTTGAGAATATCATCTTCGTGTGGACTCCTCTGAGTTACCTCGCCGATGGTCTCGTCGCTTTCGCCCTGCTCACCCTCGGCGTGCAGCTCGCCAAAACACGTCCACCCGCGCCGCGGGGCACCCTCGGAATCACTCTCTTCATCCGTCTCATCGGAGGCCCGCTCGTCGCGACGGGCTTGACCTGGCTCTTCGGATTCCAGGGAGAGATCGCGGCCATCCTCATCGTCGGCGCGGCCGCCCCCACTGCCGTGAACACCGCTCTGCTCGCGCACGAGTTCAAAGCGGATCATCGTTTCGCGGCGGCGGCGGTGCTCTACTCGACCCTCTTCGCCGCCGTCATCGTGACCGGGCTGCTCGCCATGCTGCGCGCGGGATGGGTGCCGTGGGCGATGGGGTAAACCTTTTGAACACAAGCCCTCCAGTTGCTCCATCCTCCCCGCGAGACTGGCACCGGGGTAGGGTGACTGATCCTGCCCGGACCGGCATTGCTCCGCTCCGGCAGCTGCTCCGCATCAATTAATCAAAGATGGGGTAAAAAGTATTGAAGGCAGCCTCGCCGAACTCTGCGGGATCATTGAAACGGCGATTGCGGTCGAGCCGGTCGAGACGCGTCATTTCACCATTGCCGAGTTCAAAGTCGAAGAGCTCAATATTGTCCCGCAGATGGGCGACCGTCTGCGTCTTCGGAATCGTCACGGTGCCCCGCTGGATCGCCCAGCGCAGCACGACCTGTCCCGGCGTTTTCCCGAGATCTCCGGCGATCGCGATGACTTCGGGATCGTCGAGGACGGACTCGTTCGCCCCCGCCATGTTGAGCGGCACGTAGGAACTCGCGCCGAAAGGCGAGAAGGCGGTCACGGTGATATTTTCCTCCTGACAAAAGCGCAAAAGCTTCTGCTGGGTAAGGTAGGGGTGCATCTCCACTTGCAGGACTGAGGGCTGGATCCGTGCGTAGGATTGGAGATCGCGGATGAGCGCGGTGCCGAAGTTGCACACGCCGATTCGCTTCACGAGGCCGGCCTCGACGAGTCCCTCCATCGCTCCCCAGGTGTCGGCGAGGGGGACACGGACCGGTTTCATGGCCGGACTCTCCGCCTCGGGATCAAAAAACCAGCCCGGGGGATAACGCTCCTCGAAGGGCACATAAGCCAGCGTCACGGGAAAATGGATAAGATAGAGATCGAGTTCATCGAGCCCGAGATCGGCGAGATTTCGCTCGCAAGCGGCACGAACATGATCGGGATGATGGTAGGTATTCCAAAGCTTAGAGGTGATCCAGAGATCGTCACGGGTGCACGCGCCCGCGGAGAGCGAGCGCTTCAGACCCTCGCCGACCGCCTTTTCATTGCCGTAGTCGCAGGCACAATCAAAATGCCGGTAACCGAGATCGACTGCCGCGGGAATGAGGTCGGGAAGGACGGCGTCGGGGATTTTCCAGGTACCGAGACCGACCGAGGGGAAAAGACCGCCGTCCGACGTCGTGAAATGTTCGAAGGGATTGCTCATGGGTTGGTAGCTTTAGCCAGTGAGCGTCCCGAAGCAAGTACGGTGATTTCCTTTACGGGGCCTCCTCATGCCAGTTGACGACCGGCCTCGGAAGGCGTTACGGTCGGGAGATTCCCGACTTTCTGCCTCTTATGAAAACGCTCTTTCTCGCTGTGGTGCTCCTAGTCTCCCTCACGACCCTCTCCCCGGCCAATGCCCCGGCTCTGAGTGCGGCCCAGGCCGCCACGATTGCCCAGGAGGATCTCGCCTCCCGCGGTCTCGATGCGACGGTTTACATCGTCGAAGTCAATTACAAGAAGGAGTCGCCCTTTAGCGGATCCGCCTACTGGGAGGTGCTCTGGAGTAAAGAGTTTGACGCCCAGACCGAAGGTCGCAAGGAGATCGGGCTGCGCGTCGCGATGGACGGCACTTACAAACGCGCCGTCAGGTAATTCTCTTCCCGCACATCCCGGGTGTTCTCCATTCACTTTTACTTGTTTAACTAATAATTGTTAAAGTTATTCCGTTTCAGAAGGGGAGGTTCTGCTCCCCCGACCATGAAATTCCGCCCCATCTCCGCTCTACTCCTCGCCGTCTCCCTCTCTCTCAGCGCTGGAGTCGATGACGCTCTTGCCGGTCCTTTCAAAAAATCAGCTGAGAAGCTCGATATTCGTATCAGGCGCGCTTCCGAGCGCTTTGTCGAGATGCAGGCAGAGCCGAAAAAGCGCATTCCGGCCGAGGTCATCGCGAAGGCTCACGGCATTATTATCCTGCACAAGGTAAAAGCCGGACTCGGCATTGGCGGCGAAGCCGGCAACGGCGTCGCGATGGTGCGGAATAAAACTACGGGAGTCTGGAGCGCCCCCGCCTTCATCGCCTCGGCCGAGGGCAGCTACGGTCTCCAGATCGGCGCGCAGGAGTCGGTTATTATTTACGTGCTGATGAACGAAACCGCCCTGAAACCTCTCCTCGGCGGGTCGCTCGATGTCGGTGTCGATGTCGCCGCGACGGCAGGTCCCAACGATACCGGCGGGAAGATCGACACCACCACGATGAAGTCCCCCATCCTCGTTTACACCAGCGCAGAAGGACTTTTTGCGGGGGCCGCGTTTAAAGGCGGAGGCATCCTCCCCGCCACAAAGAACAACGACGTCTACTATGGCCGGAGCATGAACGACATCCTCTTTGATCCTGCGATTCGACCCACCGCGACCGGCCAGCACCTCATCGACGTGATCCAGACATATGCGGGTCAGAATCGGCACTGAGCGACAAAACTCAGCAGCGCCGCTATGACTTCATCGGGTCGCTCTTCGGGGCCGGAGTGACCGCATTCCTCGAGTATCTCGAGCCGACCGCCGGGCAACTGCTCCGCCACTTCGCGACACTGCTCGAGCGGGATGATGATATCCCTGTCCCCCGCGAGGACCAGCGCAGGTGCTTGAATCTCTTCAAAGGGGATTCGTCCAAATCCTTTTCCCCCGAGCATTTCCATCAAACCGAAAAAAGTGGACCGGAGCCCCTCGACGAGAAGATGCCCCCGATAGGTCTCGGAGTCCTCCTCTGTGTGCGAACCTTCCACGTGAAAGGCGCGCTCGGAGATGCGTCGGTAATGCTCGGGGTGGGAAAGGAGACGTCGACAGAGAAAATAGAGAACCTCTTTTCCGGCGCGTATTTTCAGATACCAGGGAAGTTTATCGAAACGCGAGGCAGGACTCACGAGGATGAGCCCCCGCACCGCTTCAGGATGTCGCAATGCCGTTACCGAGGCCACCGCCGCGCCGTAGGAATGGCCCAGAATCGTCACCGGAGTCGCGCCGATTTTCTCGAGAACGCGCACGACGAGATCGGCCTGATCCCCGATACGATAGGCCTCGGGCGAAGCAGGGCGCTCCGTCAGACCGAAGCCGTTCAGATCAATAGAGATCACCCGGAAATGTCGGGCGAGCTCCGGGACGATGCGGCGAAAGGAATAGTGCGATGCCATGAAGCCGTGCAGCAGCAGCAGCGGCGGCCCTTCCCCCGAAACCCTCACATGAATACGCTGTCCCTCGATCTCGAGAAAGTCATGGGACGCCACATGAGCGGTCGCCTCATCAAAAGGCACAAGCGGGACCGGCCGCAGCCGTAAGCGGGAAGGCTTCATTCCGTGACGAACGCGATGCCGATCCCCCGCGCCATGAGAGTGGCGAGAAGCGGCATGAGAAAGAGAATGAATAACTCGACTCTCACACTCCAAATGATCCCCTTCGGAATCGTGACGAGCTCGTCCGGGGCCCCCTTGCGGTTCTTCCCCAGGTAGACGCTGGGATAGATCGAGACCAGTCCAATGACGAGAAAGAGCGTCAGCTTGGTGTGGAAGACGGGATTCGACGAGTAAAAGTCAGCCGGTTTCCCCACGACGAACCACTGCAGCAGCCCGGTCGCGAGGACGACGACGACCGCGATGGCATACGCGATATCCAGCTTTTGCGCCTTCCCTACGAGCGCGCGGGTGATCGAGCCGCGCAGGATGAGATGTTGTCCCAGCACCGCCGCAACGAGGATGAAGATCGAGACAAAGTGCAGGTAGCGGATAATGAGGTCGTCAGTCATGCGAAGTTAATACGAACGGGAAATGCCGGCAGCGCCCTACCATTTCATGACCCGGCCGAGAAAAGTGCGCACCAATTCCGTCTGCGGCGAGTCAAAGAGTGCCGCTCCCCTGCCCGACTCGACGAGTTGTCCGTTTCCGAGAAAAATCACCTCGTCGGCACAGCCGCGGGCGAAGCCCATCTCGTGGGTCGAGAGGATGATCCGCTGCCCCGCCTCGCAGAGCTCGGCGACGATGTCGAGGACCTCGGCCTTCATCTCCGGATCGAGCGCCGAAGTCGGCTCATCGAGGAGGAGAAGATCGGGGCCGTGGGCCATCGCCCTGGCCAAAGCAATGCGTTGCTGCTGCCCGCCCGAGAGTTCGGCAGGCATCTTTTTGACATGATCAGCCATGCCGAAGCGCGCCACCACTTCCCCCGCCCGCTCGATCGCCTTGTTACGCGACCATTCGTGCACCTTCACGAGCGGCAGGACGATGTTTTCCAGCGCGCTTAGATGCGGGAAGAGATTGAAGGACTGGAAGAGAAATCCATTTCGCCGGCGGAATTCGCGCAGCCCTTCCTCCGTGTCGGGAAGAGCGGTCCCGTTCATCGTGATGCTGCCCGCCGTGGGGATCTCGAGTCCGCCGAGGAGCCGCAACAGGGTCGATTTCCCGCCGCCCGAAGGTCCGATGAGGACAAGCACCTGAACTTCGTCGGAAAGCGTCAGGGAGATCCCGTCGACCGCCCGGGTCGCGCCGTAGTATTTTGTCAGGCCAGAGATCTCAATGCTCATAGCGGAAGCGATTTTCGAGATGGCGGCTCAGGAGCGAAATAGGGAAAGTGAGAAGGAAGTAACCGAGGACGAGGGGCAGGTAGGCCTCGAAGGTCGCGTAAGTGTTCGAATTCGCCTCGCGCGCCTGCATCGTGAACTCGTGCATGCTGATGACGAAGAGCAGGGAAGAATCTTTAATAAGATTCGCAAATTGCCCCGCCGATGCCGGGAGGACCCGCCGTATCGCCTGCGGGATGACAACATACCGGTACGTCTGCGCCCCCGTGAAGCCGATCGCAAGGGCGGAGAGCCATTGTGATTTCGGGATGGACTCGACTCCCCCGCGGAAAATCTCGGAAAGATAGGCGCCGGAAAAACAGGAAAGGATGACCAGCCCAACGCCGAAGCGGCTGTCCCACCCTATCGAGTTCGCAATGAGATAGTATCCAATGAGAATCTGAGTGAGCAGCGGAGTGCCCCGGATCACCTCGACAAAAACACGACAGAGAAAAGAGGGAATGGCATGGCCCGAAAGTTGCCCGGCAGTGAGCAACACCCCGACGGCGACACTGCCGACGAGCGAGGCCGCCGAGATCTGCAGGGTCACCCACCAGCCTGAGAGCAGATTCCACCGGTATGGCGCGATAGCCGCCCACCGATACTCGTGGGTTGCGACGACCCAGATCACAAAACAGAAGGTCGCGGCGAGGATGACCGAAACGAGAATACTGACCGCTAATTTCACAAGGCACAGGGTCAGAACGTTTCCGCCGTGAGGCGATGCGTGGGCGTCGGCATCCCCGGGCGAAAATGCTCAAGGTGGGCAATACGGAACAGGATAGAGCGGTCTATCGCGATGGTTTCCTCGAGCGCACCGAGGGCGGCGGCTTCGAGCGTCGCTGGATCTACCTCGGCGCGGATGTTGAGGAGCAATTCGCCGTCCTCAATCGGTTCGTAGAGGCGATGGGAAAGCTCGGGCATCGAATCGCCCCGCACGAGATTGATCGCGGCAATCTCGTAGGGATCGCCGAGAGGCGTGAGTGTCATCTTGAGATGGGCGACTTCGGCTCCGGCGAATTCGAGGCGGGTTCGCAGCGTCGTTGCGAGTGATTGCAGCAATTCGTTGCCGTCGAACTCATCCACCCCGCAGCCTTCGCATTTGATCTCGACCGTGGCATTGAGCCAGCCGAGGAGCGCCTCGCCTTCGCCGTAACGATCGTAATCGATCTCGAGAAAACGGCCCGTGTTCATCTCTGCCGCGAGGACCGCCTCGAACCAGGCCTCGCATCCGGTCCCCTCACGAGCCGAGACTTCGAAGACGGTCGCCTCGGGGAACTCGCGTCCGAGCGCGGCGACGAGATCGCCCCTTTTCTCTTCGTCAAGGAGATCGAGTTTGTTCACGACGATGAACTCAGCCTCTTCGAGTTGCTTGCGGTAGATGTAGAGCACATTCTCGGAGAACTTGCGTCCCTCCGCGATCCCGAGGATCTGTCCGGCCCGGATCGGGTCGACGAGGACGCTGAGTGGTGCCACCCTGTAGTCTCCTCCGTATATTTTCTGCAGTGGCAGGGAGACCGTCGCGACGAGATCGGTGCAGCTCCCGACCGGCTCGGCGAGGAAGACATCGGGCCGGTTCGCCGCCGTCAGGGAAGTGGCGGCGTCGATCAGGGAATTGAAGCGACAGCAAAAGCAACCTCCCGAGATTTCCTCAACGGGAAAGTGGTTCGATCGGCCTATCGCTGAGTCGACGAGTCCCGCACCTTGGTCATTGGTGATCAGTCCGACCCGCGTGCCGCGATCGTCGAGGTAGCGGGCGAAGCGCTGGATCAGGGTCGTCTTCCCCGCCCCGAGGAATCCGCCGATCATGATGTATTGGGATGGCATGGAGGGAAGGTGAACGAGTTAGGGAGAAGTTTCAAGAGCGCACTCCTCATCGAGGATTACGGCTCCACCGTCCTCCGGGGATGCCGACCTGACCTGCCGCGTCAGCGACTTGACCCTCTTTCCTCAGATCTCGATGATGCGCTCACGCTCATTCATCGCGCCGCAGCGGGGGCACTCGGCGAGGTCGAGATCGGAAAGATCTTCGAAGACGTGATCGCAGATCCCGCAGATGACGAAATACTTGCGCCGCTGATTTTCCCGCCCTTTGCGAAAGATCTCGGCCGCGACCCAGGCGAAGAAGAGGGCGCAAAGGATGCCGACGAGATAAACGGCGATCATTCCATCGAGGGTAACGTGAAACATGGCGGGGAAAAGCTCGGTTTTTTACGGTGGACCCTCGCGGAGAAAAGATCAACCCTCCCCGCCGATTTCGATCCAGCCGGTTTCCACTGCAGCAGCCGGGACGAACCGCAGGGTCGACTCGATCACCGTGGCGAGCTCCGCTTTTTCGGAGTCCTCGAGCCCGGCCCGGACTCCGGTGACACGGACCCGTCCGTCGAGCGCGATCTCGAGATCGACGCGCAAGAGCGGTAGAGAGACAGCGGTCTTAAGGTAGTCGCCCATGATGGACCACGGTGCGATTGGTCGATCCACGAGCGAAGGATCCACTTTCACCCGGATGCCGCGCCCCGGGGCATCGTCGGACCCGGCGCCAGCGAACGGCTCGAGAGGTTCGATGATGCCCGGAAGAGCGGCCGCGAGCGGCGGCTCTTTCAGCTCCAGCTCAGTGCGCTGGAAAGCGGGAGTAAAGCGAACCCGATTCGCCTCGAGCTGCACCCGCACGTCGCTCTGTGAAGAAGGCGGAAGCAGGAAGATGGTGCGGTCGGAGATGCGCTGCAGGACCGAGCGCACGACCGGATCTGTCGCGTCCAGGACCGTGATCGCATCGGGCCGCGGCTCGACACGGACAGGAGAGGGATAGACCACCTTGAAAAGATAAAAGCCCGATCCATGCACAATGATAGAGAAGAGGAGAAACGCGGTGATGTGGAGCCAGGTGCGCTTTTCGCGAGCCCAGTTAAAGACCTTGCCGCGTTCGTCCTGTTCTTCGGGTAGCGCTGCGGTGGCCATTATTCAGGGAGTTTCCACCTTGGTGGCGAAAGAGACTTCGAAGCCGGCATTGAGGACAAGCTTCGCGATCTCCATGACGACGCCGTAGTCGACCGCCTGATCTCCGAGGATGACGACCTGATCCGAGCGCTTGATCGCCTCTTCGAGCCGCGTCTCGAGGCGGGCGAGATCGACTCGCTCGTCGTTGAAATAGAACTCGGCCGTGTCGGTCGGAATGAGGGTGATGATATGCGCATCTTCCGCCGAGGGTAAAGACGAACTCGAGGTCGGGAGATTGACCTCGACCCCTGACTTCAGCACTAGATTCGAGCCGAAGAGGAAAAAAATCATCAGCAGCAGAATCACGTCCATGAGAGGTGCCGTGTAGAGCATCCCGGCCCGGTCACTCAAGGTGGATTCCAGTTTCACGGTCTCGTTTTCCTCTAATTGAAGATTTACTGACGCGCCTCCGGGATCCCGTCGGACTCACCGGGACGATCCGAGCGGATCGAGATGATGTCGGCGGTCTGAATCCGCAGATCACAGATCGTGTTCACGATCTCAATCCCGGCACTCTCCATGTCGTGCATGAGACTTTTCGCGTAGGCGCGCAGGTGGGAGTAAAAGACGAAGGCGGGGATCGCGACCATGAGGCCGGCGGCCGAAGTGATGAGGGCCTCGTAGACGCCCTGCGAGATTTCCGCCACCGTGGCGAATCCGCCGACAGCGTTAATCTGGACGAAGGTGTCGACGAGCCCGAGGACAGACCCGAGGAGACCGATGAGCGGGGCGATGTAGGCGACGGTGAGGAGCACAGCGAGGTGTTTTTCGAGCTTGGGCACCTCGAGCTGGCCGCTTTCCTGCACGATCTCGCGCAGTTCGGTGCGGGGGGATGAGTAGCGGCGGATCGCCGAATGGATAACGCGAGCGGCGGGACCGGGAGTGGCCGCACACTCGGAGAGAGCCTCCGCGTAGGCTTTGTTCTTGATCAGGTTGCGCAACCCGAAGAGGAGATCACCGACATCGATGCGGGCCCGGTGGAAGTAGAAAAGACGCTCAAGAAAAATCGCAATGGCGATAACGGAACAACCCAACAGGAGCCACATGAGCGGCCCGCCTTTTGTAATCAAATCCATAAGAGAGACGGTGTTTCAGCCAAGATCACGGGGAATAAGTGTGTAACACACGATGTCCGCCCCGCCAAGCAATTAGTGCCCGGCGAGGGACTTCAAAAATAGAACGGACCAGAACTCCGAACCTCAGATTCTTCTTCCTCTTCGTCGATCATTTCGCGAATTTCTTCGGCGATATCTTCGGCGATATCTTCGGATTCGTGCCCGTTCTCGCCCGTATCGTCATCGTCGTCCGCTTCGAAGAAGTTGTCGCCCGCCTGCCCGGTCTCGTCGGTCAATTCTTCTTCATCATCGCCCGGAAATTCAAAAAACGAAGCCGGGGGCTTGGGGACGCTCAACTCGAACTCTTCTTCGTCATTAGATGATTCCAATTCGAAGATGGACTCCGAGAGTAAGGTCACCGCAGGCACCACTGTTTTCTCTTCTTCGTCATCTTTATTAGACTCAGCCATCTCCACCTCAAAGGGGGAATCGACAGGAAGATGCCGCTTTGTAAAAGGCGGTATCATCGGGATGGCCGGCTCGATCACGATCTCGGCCTCGCCGAAATCGAGCGGCTCGAGAATCTCCCGCGGCTCGACAGGCGTCACCCTGACATTATCTTCGAGCCCGGGCTCGAGCTCGGGATCGGATTCAAAAATGGGTTCGATCTCGAGTTCCTCTTCCTCTTTCTCGTTGGCGAAGGGGAGAGATTCGACTCTGGGAATTTCGGGATCAGGCCCGACCCCGAGATCCGTTTCGGCCTCTTCCTCGAGCGGTGCGAGGCCTTCGGCATCCCGGCTCATCGCCACTTCGGGCAGGGAGCCGGAGCTACTGCCTGCCAGGGTGGGCAAGGGCACTCCCGCAGGTCGGATGTCGCGGAGCAGTTTGGTGAGTTCTCCCTCAATGGCGTGGGCCTTACTGCGCACGAGCCCGGCGGGGCAAGTCGCGTCGGAGACCCCGACGAGGATAAACCCGTTCACGATCTCGCGGAGGTAGATCATGCGATCGCCACCGAGATGGAGGCTCTCCATCGCCCCAGTCTCACCGAGTTGGGAGACGAGGGCCCGCATCGCGCCACTCGCCCCGGCGACGAGGGCTGATATCACTTCGACTGTGACTTCGGCCTCGGCCGAGATTCCCGCGACGAAGGCGCCACTGCGGTCCACGATAAGCGCTGTTTCGAGGCCCGAGTCCTCGGCGAATTCCCTCAACAGATCGTCCGCTCGCGAAGCAACTACTTGGCTGATCTCGAGGGGTAGGGCGGCCGGATAGTCCCCGCTCTCAGGGCTGCTGCTGTCTTTACTTTCCATGATGTGCGGTGCCGAACCTCAATTGACTCCCTCGAGGACGAGTTCTTTCCCTCGGCTTTCCTCTGCTAATGTAGCGCAATTTCCGGCGTCGAGGGAAGCATGAAATCCTCTGAGAATCCCGCTATTCAGATAGTCGAGCGTCGCGAAGATCTGGTATCCGGTCGCAGCGCAGGCGAGAAAAGAGGGGCTGTGCACGGAGAAGGCTTCGTCGAGGTCCTCGGGACGCTTCGCCCCATGCTGATCACGCTTGTTATACTGGAACACCACAGGAACACGATCGGGGTGGACATTATTCCGCCGCAGCGAATCGCGATAGCCTTCGTAGGCGGTCAGGTTTGCCTCGAAAGATCCCGGGGTCGAGTCCGCGACAAAGACGATCCCGTCCGCTCCGGCGAGGACAGTGCGACGGGTTTCGGCGAGGACCTCTTGTCCGGGAGCGGTGTAGAGTTGAAAACGGGTCCGGTAGCCCGCAATCTCGGAGGAGTCTACGGAGAGAAAATCGAAGCAGATCGTGCGATTCTGCTCGGTCTCGATGGAGACGAGGTCGCCCCGCACGCGGGGATCGAGACGCCTGTGGAGGTAGGTCAGGTTCGTCGTTTTCCCGCTTCCGGCCGGACCACAATACACGATCTTGAACTGTATCTCCCGGGTGTCGTGTCGAACCAGTGCCATGACTCTATTCCTCCAGATCAATGAGACGCCTCGCCACGAGGATGAGTTTTTCGCGCACACCAGGCTCGAAGGTCACCGCCTCGTGATGAACCATGACACAGCACTCTCCCTCGACGAAAAGGCTGATGATGCCGCGATCGGTTTGCAGGGTAAAATTACGTGCCTCGGGCAGACCCGTCAGCTTCGCGAGACTGCGCACGATTGCGACCATCTCCGGGGCCTCGTTGCTGATGCTAGCGTCTTCGGACTTCGAGGCTTGGACCAAATTGCCGGGAGTCGAGAGTGAACAACTGACAATGCCCGGCAGACCGACGACGCGGCGTGCCACCATCGAGAGGGTGAAATTTTCACTCGTCGAGAAAATCGCGCGCAACTCGAGATCGCGCATGTCGAAGCTCGCCTCACCAGCAGCGGGAGCCGTCGCCCTCGCGGCGGCGGGAGCGAGGGCAGTGAGCGGCTCGGGCGCAAGGGGGGCCTCTACCACGGGAGCAGGAGCTTCAAAAACCGCCGGTGCCGGAGCAGTCGCCTCAAAAGGCACTCCACTAGCAAAGGCATCGATTGGCGACAGGGTCGACCCCGTATCGGACCCGAATCCCGCGAATCCCGCGAATCCCTGAGTGGATGCGGTAAAGGCGGGGATTCCAGAAACCGGCGCGATCGCCTCTTTCTGCGCCAGCTCAGTCACTTTGGGCCCGTTTGCCGGGGCAGGAGCGGATGCCGACGGTGCTGCCGGTTCGATTGCGGATTGAAAGTCGACCGGAGGAGTTACCGCAGCCGGACCTGTCACCTGTTTCAAAAGATTTCCCATGCTCTTAAAGGTCGGCGGAGAAAACGACTCGTCTCCCGCGAGCGCCGTATCTGCCTCTGGGAGTCCCGCCCCGTGGAACATCGTGCCCCAGATGCCCCGGGGCTCTTCGATCTGCTCACTAGGCGTGAACGCCGGGCCGGGTGTCGGAGCGCCCGAAAAGGGAATATCCCTATCAACCTCGGCCTGCATCGAGAAAAGGGTCTTGAAGCCCTGTTCGCTTTCGAAGGGATTTCCCGGGAAATCTTTTCCACCCTTCTCGTCTACTTCGTTCGTCACGGCACTGGCACCGTCCCCGAAAAGGACGGAAGAGGGCATGGAATCGAATCCCGCAAAACCTCCGGTAGAGCCCTCAACTGTATCCACTGAAGATGCGCTTCCACTCGTTGCAGGGGTGCCGGCGAAGGGATTGAGCCCTTCGACGACCTCCATGGGCCACGCGGGCGCTTCAGCCTGACGGGATCGGGTCGTGTCGTCTTTCATGTCTCTGGGAATCGCGGTGAATGGATTGCCAGCCCTCACGGGGAAAGAAGCCGGGGTGGCACCGAATCCAGCCGCGAGTTTGTCCGCCGCGGGGGCGGCAATGCCCTCCCCCATCATCGCTCCGAGCTTGGGCGGCAGAGTCACGATGGAGTCATTGAGCGGAGTAATCTCGGAGCCGAAAAGCTCGGGGCAGATCTGATAAATCGTCGATAGCTTCACGTCGCGACTACCGTCGGAGGGAAGCGGGATCCGCAGCTCACGCGCCATCGGGATGCCACTCTGCGCCGAGATCGACGGGGGGATAAAGGCGATAAGTTCACTGACGAGATACTCCTGCCCCGGTAATTGAGGAACGGCAATTTCCGCTTCGACCCCGCCGCGGCTCATTTCACCGTCAGCCGAATCCGACGGAAGCACAAAACCGGAAGGAGATCCCTCCAGGTCTCCTTCATCCGGGGAAAAAATGTTTCGAAAAGAAAAAGACATGGCACCTGCTTGAGTCTGGGAAACTTTTATTACACCTGATTGTAGCTACAAAACCTTAAAATAATGGCACAATTGCTATTTTATGGCTTTTTTATTGATTTTAGACTATCGCGCCAAAACTTATTAATCAAGATGTTTTTATAATTAAGAATACTTAATTTCCTTCCTGCTTAGGTGGCCTCTCGAAGCGGCAGGATCGGGGATTCACAGAATCCACCAGAGCATCAGCACGAGCGCACCGTTGTTGATCGCGTGGGCGACCATGGGGGCGACGAGCGAGTCGCGCCATTCGCGCAGCAGCGAAAAGCCGATTCCGACGCTCGCGAGAGCGGGGATGGCGAAAAATCCCTGGGGATGCAGAGCGGCGAAGATCACACCGGTGAGCAGTGCCGAGGCAAGGAAGCGGAAACGGCCCCGGAAGTAACGATGGAGCGCGCCTCGGAAAAAGATCTCTTCAAAGACCGGTGCAAATCCCGCCGCGAGTCCGAGAGTGGCGAGCTTCGTCCAGAAGTCCCCGTAATACATCCAGCCGACGACGGGATGAGCCTCCGGACCGACCGCTTCTCCTCCGCCCGCCGCCGCGCCGCCCGGCAGCAGGGAACTGCCGCCCTCTTGAAACAAACCGGCAAGGTAGGTGAGGAGGAGCATCAGTGAGATCCCGACCGAGGCGATCGCTATTACCCCGAGATACCCGACGGCGCCGGCGGCGATCTCTTTGCCCCAGCCTTTTCCGCGATGGAGGCCGATCGCCGCATTGAAGTCCGCCATGCTCACCCCGCGGACCCGCGGCCACAGCAGCGGAATGACCACCGCCGCGACGTAGCTGATGATGCCAAAGGGCTCGTAAAGGTAGGCACCGACGAGCGCGCCGACGGTCATGATCCCCAGGTAGAGGGCAAAACACTCCAGCAGCACCCCGGCCGGTCCACGCCCGGGGACGAAGGCATTGACCGTTTTCCCCTCTCTGAGCCGGCGCAGATGCAGGAAGAGAAGGACCCCGCCGACGAGGATCCCGATCATGCCGCCGGTGAAGACCAGCCCCATCGCTCCCATCACGACGAGGGAGCGCACGCGGATCGCCTCATCCTGCGGAGGCGCGACGAGTCCGGGCCCCCGCGCGAGATCGGCGAACCAGCCGAGATGATCCCGCAAGTCCTCGCGCATCGTCTCGTCAACCCCGCCCGAGACGGCGGACTCGGTCGCGGCGGCGAGGTCATCGGGGACGCCTTTCGAAAAACGCTGCAAGAGTGAATCGATCCGGGGCGAATCGAGCTGCACAAAACACTCGAGCAGGACGAGCGCCGCGACCGAGTGATCATCGACGGCGACCCTGGAGAGGTCTTCGAGAGCTTCCTTTGCCGCGAGCGGATTGAGCCTGAAAGTCGCGATGACGACCTGGCCCTGCATTTTTAAAATCGCGAGATCACTCGGATTGTGCGCCGGGGCGGGGCTCTCGACCCCGGGGGCCGTGCCTTGATCAAACCAGCTGAACGGGAAAAGTGCGAGGGCGATGAGCGGCCAACTCCACCAGGCCGCCTTACGAACCGCGTCAGGGCGGGGCGATGCGACGATGCCCTCGTCCGCTACAGGCAATGCGGGTGGTCCGGGTAGCGGTATGGGGTCGGGCAAATCCATGGAGTCCGGACAAACGGGGCCAGGCCGAGCAGTCCACCCTGTTCAGTCAGGCCCGTGCAAGGCACAGGCCTGGTCGAGGGAAGCCGGACTCACTGGGCGCTCACGTCGTAGGCGACGAGGAACTCCTGATCGCGGAGGTAGAGCTTGCCGCCAAGCACGAGCGGGTGCGTCCAAACCTTGCCCTGGGGATTGCGGTTGGGACTCTGGGGATCGAGCTTGAACTGGCCCTTTTGCTTGAATTCCGTGGGACTGACCTCCACGAGAGAGAGGGTGCCGTCACCTTCGTTCAGTGTGTAAAGGTGACCATCGGCCACATGCACGGACCCTTTTGAGAAAAACTGGGTCTTCTCATTCCAGACCATCTCACCGGTTTTCCAATCCTGACAGATCAGCCCGCCGCCGTCTGAGAAACCGTAGAGGTGATCGCCCACCTTGATGACACCGCCGTGGTGGTTCTTCATCACGGTATTCACCCAGACATCGGTCGGGGTGTTGTCGCTGCCGATGCGGACGAGCTTGCAGCCGACGCCGTAGCCGGACGAAATGTAGATCTCGTTGCCCGAGACGATGGGGGTGGGGAT
Source organism: Verrucomicrobiales bacterium (assembly GCA_030730365.1). Lineage (GTDB taxonomy): Bacteria > Verrucomicrobiota > Verrucomicrobiia > Verrucomicrobiales > DEV007 > Arctic95D-9. The sequence goes on along the minus strand of JANQVJ010000012.1, from coordinate 150,580 downwards.
AACGGCGGTCTTGCCCTCCCATTTAGAAGACCAGAGCAACTTACCGTCTTCGGCGGAGACAGCGGCGAGCTGGCTTTCGAAGAGCTTGATGTACTGGCGCGTGCCGTTGATCTCGGTCGGGATAATGGTGGCGTATTCTGCCTTGCCGGGCTGGAGCTCAGAGGCAGACCAGATCGTGCTGCCGGTCTTCTTGTCGAGCGCGACGATGCCGGCGTCTTTACCACCGGGTGCGAGGACGAGTTTGTCGCCATCGATCAGGGGGGACTCGGAAAAACCCCATCCGCCCATCTGACCTTTAAAATCATCGACGAGATGCTTTTTCCAGACTTCCTTTCCGGTCGCGGCATCGAGGCAAAAAACGCCGCCCTTGGGATCGATCGCGTAGAGGTGACCGTCGGAGTAGGTCGGGGTGCTGCGAGGTCCGTGCCCCCAGCCCGCTGCATAGCCCTTTTGATCGTCCTTCGAGACAGCCTTGGCCCAGGCCTCTTTGCCGGTGGCGACATCGACTGCCATGATCGTGACATCATCGCCCCGCGTCCCCATCGTGTAGAGCTTGCCATCGACGATACTGAAACCCGAGTAGCCCATACCGGCCTGATCGTAGACCCAGAGCTGCTTCGGACCGCCCTCGGGCCACTCCTTGAGCAGATTTGTGTCGGACGAGATGCCATCGCCTTTGGGGCCGCGGAAGGCCGGCCACTGACCGCTACCTGCAGTAGCGCCGTCTTTTTCCACCGATGCTAGGAACTCCTGATCCTCAAGGCTGAGGGAGAGCACCTCGACGAGACCGGTGCGACCATCAGCGAGCTTGAGGTGCACCTTGCCATCCTCCACCTTGATGAGCTCCGCATCGATCGCTTTGCCTGTCGAAGCCTGCTTCCACGTCCGCGCGACCAGAGGCATGGTCAAAGAAAGCAGGACGACTACGAGGGTGAGAGAACGTTTCATGGACGGAAAAATCGCCGTAATCAGGCGAAAACGCAAGTCGCGTGATTTCCACAACCGCGCGCCCCTCAAACCCGACGAGCTCGCAGACCTCAAGACGTCGCTCCATTTCGGCGGCGAAGGCGGCGACATCTTCGCAGGGGACGAGGCTCACCTTCGGATTGTAGTTAGGATTCCACCGCGCCCGTTCGGGCTTTTGCAATCCACGGCCGCGATGCTAGCTTATGACATGATTCTCAACAGCCTGCTCCGGATCGTGCTCCTCTCCGCCGCCTCCCTCCCCCTTTCCGTGATAGCCCAGGCACCGGAAACAAAGGCCCAGCCCGACAACACCATCCGGGTCTCGCTCGAGTCCGCCTACGAAGCGTGGCGCACCTCTATGACCGCCGCTGATCTCGCGAGCTGGGAGGCGACGACCGCTTTCAGCCGCCAGATCGAGACCCGCAACCGCATCGTCTCGCAGAAGCAGCCTTTTCCTCAGGCACTCTTCGATGACCCCGTCGAATCCCCCTCGCTCGGCGGCCTCATCCCTCTCGGCGTCCTCTCGACAGGCGAGACGGCGACCGCGACTTATTTTGGAAAAGCCAACTTCGGCGACGTGCCGGGCATGGCGGTGGCGGACAATCTCCTCGTCCTCCATTTTCTGAAAGAGGACGGACGCTGGAAGTTCGACAACCTCCGCGTCGTTAAAATCGGGAACGACGGGGAGATCCTGTTGCAAATTCGGAACAGCGATTTCAGCTTTTTGCACGGCGCAGAGTTCCAGCCTGCCCCCTATCTGACACCCGTGCCGCAGCCCGTCGACGTTCCCGAACTCGTCGCTGAAGCTTGGATCGATGCGACCGGCTACGAGGTTAAAATCACCGTGAACGGCCACCTCACGGGGACTTTCAAGAATATCAAAGCGTCCGAACTCGTCATGGGCGGGGTCAAGCGGGGGCAAAACCAGATCCGCATCGAGAGCAAGTTGATCGACAGCGCCGCCTCGGGCGCCAGCCCGAAAGTCGAAGTCGCCCTCTACGCCGCCGAAGATCCCGCCGGCCAGGCGAGCAGGGTTTATCATTTTAAGCCGGGGGCATCAATTGCGCCGGTGGTGACCGAGAGCTTTGCGGGGCAGTGAGCGGGACACGGCGTACCTGCCTGCCCTGCTTTCGTTATCGCCCATCGACGTGATCCCGTCTGTCTTTTGCAGCAGAATGCGGTGGCGATCTGGAGATCAGACACTCAATCCCTCATCAACACCACGCGGAAACCGACATCATACCGATCCTCAGCCGACGGGCGGGCGGCCATGCGGTTGGCGACGGCGAGGTCGAATTCAGAGGAGCGGTTCCAAGCGCCGCCCCGGAGCACTTTTCGGTCGGTCCCTACCCACTCGGCAGTCGCGGTGGAGCCTTCCTTCTGGACGCGGTTGAGAATGGTTTGGGAATACCAGTCATTGACCCATTCCCAGACGTTCCCGCGGATGTCGTAGAGACCGTATTCGTTGGCCGCGAGCGAGCCGACGGGGGCACTGGATTTTTGCCGGTCGAAGAGACTCGAGATAGCTGCGTCGAGCTTTTGGCCTCCGACGAGTCGGCCCCACTCTTCGTCGGTAGGGAGTCGGTAACGATATCCCTCGGGCAAGGTCCCGAGGGAGCGCTCCTGCACGGTGAGGGCCTCACAGAACTTTACCGCCTCATACCAGGTGACACTATCGACGGGGTGTTTGGGGGCTTTGAAATAGCTGGGATTAGTGCCCGAAAGGCGCTCGTATTCCTCTTGTGTGACTTCGTAGGCACCGGCCCACCCATTGAGGGGTGCGATCCAGGCGAGCTGTTGTCCGAGACTGTTTTTAAAATCGCGACTGACGACGGGGGTGGAGTCGTAGGTGAGGGTCGCCGTGAAGTTGAGCGACCCGCCCGCCTCGACCGATCCTGATACGGAGGCGGCGCGATGCTGTTCTTTGCTAAGTTCGAAGGTGTAATTCCCCGGCGGCACGACTGCGAGGGTGAGGGGCGTGCGCCCCATGGGCATGCCGCCCGAAGCGACGGCGGCTCCGGCGGGGTCACTCGCGAGGGACACAGACCCATAGGCGAAGCGGAAATCGACCGCGCTGGACCCCGTGTCGCCGTCGATATAGGCGGAGAAAGTCACGGGGTCGAGCTTCGAGTGACGTGCCGAGAAAACGTAGTCGCCCTCGGGTAGCTCAACCTGAAAGGGAGTTTTTTGCTGCGCGCGCCCAAGCGGTTTGTTACCCAGATAGACTTCGGCCCCGGGCGGGTCGCTCGTAAAGGAAACGAGGGCGCGTTCCCACGAGAACTCAAGATCCTGAGTGGAGCCGCCACTGACCTCGACGGATCGGCTGATGGCTGCCCAGTCGCCGTGGCGAAGCTCGAGGCGGTGTTTCCCGACAGGGAGATCGGCGAGACTCAATGGGGTTTTCCCCGCTTTGCGAAGGGCCGATTCTGCGGCCTGGATCCAGACCTCGGCCCCGGCAGGATCGCTCGTGATATTGAGTCCTCCCTTGGCGAATACAGCTGAGACAGAGGTGTTGCGATTGTTCTCAACACGGACGATCTGGGATTGCTCGGGCCAGCCCTCAAAAGCCATGAGAACCTGATACTCGCCGGGATCGAGCCGCTCGATACGCGCCGGGGTCGTCCCAGTCCGGACGAGTTCCTGGGCGACCCGCTCTCGGGTGCGGATGAGTTTAAAGTCGGCGCCCTGGGGTTCACTCACGACTTCGAGCTGTCCGGAACTCTTTGCGAGGACGATGTCGTCGATTCGCTTCGGTTCTTCGCTCTCTATGAGAACGCGGCGGGTGACCGTATCAAAGCCCGGCAGGATCGCGACCAGCTCGTGCTCGCCGAGGGTCACGCCGGTGAAAGTCGCGGGACTAGTCTGCTCTTTGAAGGCACCCAGCTTGACGATGGCTCCCGCGGGATCGGTCGTGACGGTGACGGTCCCGCGCGCTTCGTCGAGGCGCTGTCTGATAAGAGGCAAAGAAGCGAGGGCGTCAGGGTTGTCGGGATCCAGATCACGCGCTTCTTCGAAGAGGCGGCGGGCGGTGACCCAGTCACCCGAGGACACGGCGAGACGCGCCTCGGTGACCTTCACCGCGGCGGACTGGTCGGCGGCTCCGGTTCCGCTCTCTTCGGGGGTGGGATCGGCCTGCCTCATCCCGAAATACCAACCGGCACCGGTGCCGAGGACGAGGGAGAAGAGAATGAGCGCGATCCATATCCAACGCGGAGCCCTCGGTCGGTGGGACCGAATCATCTGCGGCGGTGGCAGCGTGATCCTGGTGGTTTCGGGGTGCATGGACGTGAGGAGAAGGTTCCTGGTTCAACTCCGCGATTCAGGAAAAACAATAAGTTATGAAAATTCTAGCAGAGCCTTTTCACTTACGCTCCATCTCTTTTTGCGCCAGCGACGGTTTTGTGACCGATTTTCGGGCACTTTGCAAAAAAAGGAGCAGGGACTGGCCCTGCTCCTTCTTTAAAAAGGTTTTCCCGGAGCAGTGCGCTCCGGAAATCACTCGTGCGGATCTGAATCTTTTGGATCTCAATCCTGTGAGCCGTCGCTCGGACGCCACTCTTCGGTCGCGAGGTTGAACGCCTGCTCGAGCCCGACGAGGTCGGAGCTGGGGCGAAGGGCGTCGAAGGCGGCAGTCTCTTTCTTGAGCTGCTCTTCGGAATACTCGGCCGCTTTGATGGAGAGGCCGATACGGCGCTCGATCTTGTCGACTTTGATGACGCGGGCCTCGACTTCGTCACCGACTTTGATGACGTCTTTGACCTTGGTGACATGGTCTTCGCTAAGCTGCGAGATGTGAACAAGTCCGTCGATGTCGTCTTCGAGCTGGATGAAGGCGCCGAAGCTGGCGATCTTCGCGACGGTTCCCTTGAGGAGGTCGCCCACTTTGAAGCGGCTGTCGATCTCGCTCCAGGGATCGTTCTCGAGCTGCTTGACGCCCAGGCTGATGCGCTGGTTGGTCTTGTCGATCTCGAGCACGGTAGCCTCGACCACTTCGCCCTTCTTCACGACTTCGCTCGGGTGGTTGATCTTGCGTGTCCAGCTGAGGTCGGACACGTGGATCATGCCGTCAATGCCATCTTCGAGCTCAACGAAGGCACCATAAGGGGTGAGATTGCGGATCTCGCCCTTGATGGTAGTACCGATGGGGTAGCGAGCCTCGACTTCGTCCCAGGGGTTGACGTCGAGCTGACGGACGCCGAGGGAGATCTTCTGCTCTTCCTTGCTGATCGCGAGAACGACCGCTTTGACTTCCTGATCGATGGAGAGGACGTCGCTGGGGCGCGTGATGCGCTTGGTCCAGGAGAGCTCGGAGACGTGAATGAGGCCTTCGACCCCTTTCTCGAGTTCGACAAAGGCGCCGTAGGGCACAAGCTTCGTGACTTTGCCGCCGACTTCCATGCCGATGGGGAATTTAGCCTCGATCGCTTCCCAGGGGTTGTCCTGGAGCTGCTTGGAACCGAGGGAGACGCGCTCCTTGTCCTTGTCGACGTCAAGGATAACGACATCGACTTTCTGGCCGATGGAGAGCATCTCGCTGGGGTGGTTAATGCGGCCCCAGCTCATGTCGGTGATGTGAAGAAGACCGTCCATGCCCTGAAGATCGATGAAGGCACCGAAATCGGTGATGTTCTTGACGATCCCTTCGACGCGGTCGCCGATCTTGACGGAGTCGAGGAATTCGGCGCGCTGCTCGGCGCGCTCGGCCTCGATGACTTCGCGGCGGCTGAGGACGATGTTCTTACGGATGTCGTTGACCTTGACGATCTTGAACTCGTAAACGTTGCCGACGTATTCGTTGAGATCTTTCGGCGGGATGATGTCGATCTGCGATCCGGGGAGGAAAGCCTCGACCCCGACATTGACCATGAGGCCGCCTTTGACAACGGACTTGACCTTCCCTTTAACAAGACCGCCGTCTTCAAAGACTTTGACGATTTTGTCCCAGTTCTGTTTGTGGGCCGCTTTCTCTTTGGAAAGGACAACCATGCCCTCGTCGTTCTCGAGCTTCTCGAGGAGGACTTCAATTTCGTCGCCGACGGCAAATTCTTCGTCTTCGAACTCGGAGATCGGGATGATCCCCTCGGATTTGGCACCGACATCCACGACCACGACCTGCGGGCGGACTTCGATGATAGTGCCCCGCACGATGGAATTCTCGCGGTGGGAGTGGAACTTCTGATCGATCAGGGCCATTAGGTCCAGACCGGATTGGGTTAGGGTAGCTGACATATATTAAGGTTGGGGTTAGTTACTGGTTAGTAAGCCTTCCGACATTGCTCCGTTTGGTTAACCCGACCACTCCTGGAGCACCTGCAAGCGGTCGGGGGTCGGAAATGTAGGGGGCATGGGCAATTTCACAAGCATTTTTACCGGTCGGGGGCGGGTCAGCGACTCGCGCGGGACCGAGACGCCGCCAAACCGCTCTCCCGATATGCCTTGACGGGGAATCGTTTTCGATTCCGTTTTAAAAAGACTGTCGGCCAAGACCGAAATCACTTCCCCCAAAATCGAACCTTTATGACCGCCGAGGCCGCGCCCGCTCTCAAAGACTGGTTTGACGAAACCCGCTTCCGCTCCATCGCCGGTCAACTCGTCGCACTCGACCCGCGCTTCGACCGGAAACGTTTTCTCAACCTCTCCCTCGACGGACTCGACAACACCTCACTTCTGCAACGTCTCCGCCGCATGAGCGAGGCCACCCGCGCCGCCCTGTCCCTCGACTATGAAGAATCGCTCGAGGTCCTGCGTCAGCTCGCACCGCTGATCGACCACCACTTCGTGACGCTTTTTCTGCCCGATTTTGTGAGTCTCTACGGACACGACCATTTCGATACCTCGATGGAGGCCTTAAAATTTTTCACGCCCTTCGGCTCTTCCGAATTCGCGATCCGCGAGTTCCTCAAGCGCGATCTCCATCGCACCCTCGCGGTCATGCACGAATGGTCGCACGATCCCGACGAACACGTCCGCCGTCTCGCGAGCGAAGGCTGTCGCCCCCGCCTCCCGTGGTCCTTCCGCCTCGTCGAACTCGTCGCCGATCCCGCGCCCGCCCTGCCCATCATCGAAAACCTGCGCGCCGATCCCAGCCTCTATGTGCGCAAGTCCGTCGCGAATCACCTCAACGACATCTCCAAAGATCACCCTGACAAAACCCTTTCCGTCCTCCACTCGTGGGACCGCGACCACCCCCACACCGCCTGGATCGCGAAACGTGCTCTGCGCACCCTGATCAAAGAGAGTCATGCCGGAGCCCTAGCCCTCATGGGTGCCGGCGAAGCGGCAAAAGTGCGGATCGATTCGTTCGCCGTTTCCCCGACCGCAGTCACCCTCGGAGAGAGGATTCAGCTTTTCCTCCACCTCACCTCGACCGCTTCAAAGTCCCAGCGGCTCCTTATCGACTACGTCGTCCACTACGTGAAGCAATCCGGCGGGACATCCGAAAAAGTCTTCAAATGGAAAGAGCTCGACCTCGCCTCCGGCGAAACTGTCACTCTGGAAAAACGCCAGACCATTCGGGACTTCACAACCCGGAGACATTACCCCGGGACACACCGGGTTGAAGTGCAGGTCAACGGGGCGCGACTGGCGGAGGGGGAATTCGGGTTGGGGTGACGAAGGCTATTAAAACGTATCACGAAGCCGGATTTCGTCCTCTACCCGATTCCGACACAAACCTTGCCATCCCTCACGCGACTTTGAGCGTGCAGCGGGGTTGGAAATCCGTCATCTTTACCTTATGAAATCCCTCCTTCGTCTTCTCTCGCTGCTTTTAGCCGCGCTCTTCGCCTTTCTCCCCTCGCACGCGGAGGAGGGCTTCGTCGATCTCTTCAACGGCAAAGACCTCACCGGCTGGGACGGCAATCCCGATCTCTGGACGGTTGCCGACGGAGCCATCGTCGGGACGACCAAGGCCCCCGAAGACCTCGCCTACAATCAATTCCTCATCTGGCGCGGGGGCACCCTGAAGAACTTCGAGCTCCGCGTGAAGATGAAAGTCGAGGGCAAGAACAACAGCGGCATTCAGTATCGCTCGAAGGAACTGCCCGAAAACGGGAAGTGGTCCATCGGCGGCTACCAGTGCGACGTCCACCCCACCGCTCAGAACAACGCGATGGTCTACCACGAGCGCGGCCGCGGCATCGTCGCGAAAAACGGACAAACCGTCGTCGTCGATCCGCAGGCAAAAAAGTGGCTCACCGGTGATCGCGACCCCGTCGCCGTCGACATCGCCGAGTGGAATGAATACACCATCGTCGCGACGGGCAATCACCTCGTCCACCAGATCAACGGCAAGCTCGCCACCGAACTGCACGACTACGACGAGGCCGGGCGTGCCCTCGAGGGTCTCCTCGCCTTCCAGATCCACCGCGGTCCCGCCATGATCGTCTCGATCAAAGACGTGCAGCTCAAGGTCCTGCCCGACGATGGAGTCAACCCCTTCTCCAAAGCCGATCTGCCGAACGATGCACAGGAGATCATGCCTCCGGCGCCGAAGGGTGCCCCAAAAGCAAAGGGCAAAGCAGATGACGCTCCCAAGGGAGGCGCTCCCGGCAAAGGCAAGGCGAACGAAAAAGGCAAGGCCAAAGCTCCCGCCCGCCCGGCCCAGGTCGGCCCCGCTATTGGCGAAAATATCGCTACACCCGTCTCGCGCATCAAGGCGCCCGAAGGTTTCCAAGTCGAACTGCTCTACTCCGTCCCCGGGGTCGAACTCGGCTCGTGGGTCGCCCTCTGCGCCGATGACAAAGGCCGCATCTATGCGAGCGATCAATACGGCGGACTCTACCGCTTCCCTGCCCCCGCCGCCGGACAGCCGCTCGATCCGAAGGCCGTGGAAAAAGTCCCCGCCGACATTCGCGCAATCAACGGCATGCACTTCGCCGACGGCGCACTCTATGTCGGGGTGAACGACTACGAGCAGAAAATCCCGAGCGGCTTTTACAAAATCACCGACAGCAACGGCGACGATCAACTCGATAAAGTCGAGACGCTTCGGGTTTTGGAAGCGCGGGGCGACCACGGTGTCCATGCCGTCGTGCCTGTCCCCGGGAGCGACGACTTCTACCTGATCTGCGGCAACAACACCGGCCTGACCGAAGCCGATCCCGCGTCGCCGGTGCCCGCGATCTGGGGCGAAGACCACCTCCTCGACCGCATGCCCGACGGTCGCGGCCACAACCGCCACGTCCTCGCCCCCGGCGGCATCATCTACCGCGTCTCGCGCGACGGAAAGTCCTTCTCCCGTTTCTCCTCGGGCTTCCGCAACATCTACGACGCCTCGGTCAATCACGCCGGTGAGCTCTTCACTTACGACGCGGACATGGAGTATGACTTCAACACCCCCTGGTATCGCCCCACCCGTGTGAACCACGTCGTCAGCGGCGGCGAATTCGGCTGGCGCAACGGCGCCGGCAAGTTCCCCGAGTTTTACGCCGACAATCTCCCCTCGACCGTGAACATCGGCCCCGGGTCACCGACCGGCACGACCTTCGGCTACGGCGCGAAATTTCCCGCCAAGTATCAGAACGCCTTTTACATCCTTGATTGGAGCTGGGGCAAAATCTACGCCGTCCATCTCGAAGCCAATGGCGCGAGCTACACGGGCGTGAAAGAGGACTTCATCTCAGGCTCTCCTCTGCCCGTGACCGATGCCTTCATCCATCCCGGCGACGGCGCGATGTACTTCGCGATCGGCGGACGCCGCGTCCAGTCCGGACTCTATCGCGTCACCTACACCGGCAGCGAAGACACCGCCCCGGTCGTGCCTGACACCACCATCACCGACGCCGCGAAGCTGCGCCACGAGCTCGAGGCCTACCACGGCAAAGCCGACCCCAAAGCGATCGCCGCCGCCTGGGCGCACCTCTCCAGCGACGACCGCCACATTCGCTGGGCCGCCCGCACCATCCTCGAGCACCAGCCCCTCGCGAGCTGGAAAGAGAAAGCCCTCGCCGAGACCGATCCCGTGAAGCAGACCGAGGCCCTCCTCGCCCTCGCCCGTCTCGGCGGCATCTGCCCCTACCACCGCGTCCCCGCCAAACCGCTCGGCGCGCCCGCCGGTGAAAAAGCGATCGAGGCAGCAGCCGTCCCCGAGGGAGCGACACCGACTCCACCGGTCGACATTGCTCTGCGTGACAGTATCCTCGAGGCGCTCATCGCGATCGACTTCGCCGCCCTGCCGCCCCATTCCCGGTCCACCCTCGTTCGCACCGTGCAGGTCACGCTGAACCGCTTTGACGGAGCGACCGAGGAGATGACAAAAAAGCTCATCGCCGACCTCGATCCGGTTTTCCCCGCCAAGTCCTTTCCGCTGAACTGGCTCCTCGCCGAGACCCTCGCCTACCTCCAGTCGCCTGAGATAGCCGCCAAAGGGATCGCCCTTCTCAGCGACGCCGTCTCGCAGGAAGAGCAGCTCGAGTATGCCCGGAGCCTGCGTTTTGTCACCGTCGGCTGGACGAAAGAGCTCCGCACCGCCTACCTCGAGTGGTTCCTCAAAGCGGCGAACTACCGCGGCGGCTCGAGCTTCGACAAGTTCATCGAGTTCATCCGCAACGACGCCCTCACCACCTTCACCGCGACCGAGAAAGCGGACCTCTCCGAATTGATCGCGAAGAAGCCCGAGCGCATTTCAGTGATCGAGAATCTCGGTACCGTCTTCGCCGGACGCACCCCGACGATGTGGACGCTTGAAGAACTCAGTGCCGCCGCCGAGACCGGGATGGAGAAACGCGACTTCGAGACGGGACGCAAGATGTTCGCCGCCACCGCCTGCTACGCCTGCCATCGCTTCGGCGACGGAGGCGGCATGAACGGTCCCGACCTCACCGGAGCGGGAGGACGCTATTCTCCTCACGACTTCCTTGACCAGATCATCAATCCCAGCAAGGAGATCAACGAGCAGTTCGCCCCCGTCATCGTCACCCTCAACAACGGCGACGTCGTCAGCGGTGTCGTCGTCAATCTCAACGGTGACAGCGTCACCCTCAACACAGACCTTTCCGACCCTAACCAGCGCACCAACGTGGACCGCAAGGAAGTGAAGACGATGGAAGTTTCCAAAGTCTCCCCCATGCCGCCGATGCTGCTCGCTATGCTGAGCAAAGACGAAGTCCTCGACCTCGTCGCCTATGTGCTGAGCGGTGGGAACGCGGACGACGAGCGGTTTAAGAAGTGAGGTGATTTGGTAGCGAAGATCGGCTCGGGAACCGGTTTGGCGTTCACGCCACCCTGCACACCCAAGCGGCGCCGGGGCCCGACGGAGCTACCCTGCACCGATACCGGGTCGGGAAGCTCGATCGGGGTCTGCGCTCGACTCTCGCAGTGGCGACCAGGGGGTCACCGCTGTGAGAGGAAATCAATTGGACTTCCCACCCTTCTTCTTCAGGGCCTTCTCCACCGGCGGGATGAGCCCGTCGTCGGGTTGGTCCCACATCCGCCAGGGATCGTCGTATTTCCGCATTTCTTCCAGCAAGAGCGACTTCATCTCAGCCAGCTTGTCAGCATATTTCGGATCCTCGGCGAGGTCGCGCTGATGCGCTTCCGGCGTTACCCCGGTGAGGGCGACGACGGCGGGATCGTGATGTTCTACTAGGAACTCGTCGGGGTTCTCATCGAGATTGAAAAGCTGTGTCTCGCGCACCGACCCGTCCATCACATCGTATTGGATCATCTTCCAATCACCCTTGCGCACACTCCGCATCCCGGGCTTGGTTCCGCCATTGTAGACGCCGTAAATGCTGTCGCGGATAGTCTCCTTTCCCCCGGTGAGGACAGGCTTAAAACTTTGCCCTTCATTCGTCGGCGGAACCTCGATCCCCGCGAGATCGCAGACCGTTGCGAGAGTGTCGAGCAGATAGATGTTTCCATCGGCACGGCTACCCGCGTTGATGCCCGGCCCCTTCACGAGGTAAGGTACTCGCCAGGAATGTTCGTAGAGATTTTGTTTTCCCATCATCGCATGGCGGCCGATCGCAATGCCGTGGTCTGAGGTGTAAATGATGTAGGTATTCTCCAACTCACCCATGGCCTCGAGTCTCGTGAGGACACGACCGATCTGGATATCGATGTTCTCGACACAGGCATACTCGCGTCCGACTTCATTGCGAATCGTGATCGAATCACGATTTTTCCAAACGCCGCTCACCGCTACTTCGTCGCGGAGATCAGGGTGGCCGTGAAAAAAGGGATAGTCGGGCAGCCAGTTTTGGGGCAAGGCCGGAGCCTTCGCATTCAGGGGCGGTAGGGTTGCCTCGTCGGTGTGATTGGTGGCCCCATACTTTGCGAGCAACTCAGGCGTGCCATCGCGGGTATCGTGGGGATGGGAGAAGCCGAAGTAGATAAAAAACGGATCGACGTCCTTTGTTTCTTCGCGCGTCTTGAGATAGCCGAGTACCTGTTCCGCGTGCCAGGCACTACCGGACTCGGCGTCGCCGCCGCGCTTCGAGGCGTCGCGGCGCACGGTGAATTCCTTGTTTGCCGCCTCGTAGCTGTTGCCGTTTTTGCAGGTGCGCATGGTGTCGTAGCCGGCACGATTAAAAACAGCGGGGATCGTTTCTTTTTCCAGATGAGGCGGGCAATGCGTTTGCGCGAGAGGTCCGATAGGAAGGTGCCAGAGGGTGCGACCCGACATGATCATGTGGCGCGAGGGCGTGCAGACCGCGCCGACGAAACCGCCCATGTGATAGGCCCGATCGATCACCATGCCCTCAGCAGCGAGCTTGTCTAGATGCGGGGTCTCCAGCGTAGAGGCAGGGTCATAGACCTTGAGATCAAAGGGAGACTGATCATCGACAAGGATAAAAAGGATATTCGGGCGTCTCTCCTCTGAGGATGCCGGTGAGACGAGGACGAGAAGGGAAACGAGAAGGCAGGAGAATTTCATCGGATAAAGTAAACCGAACCATACTGCCCCAGCTCTCTGCGGTAAACAGAAATCACGGCCCGATCACGCCGGCAGGAACACGATCTCCGCGCTTCGTGTCTTTGTGACTTTTTGTAAATTCAGAAAGGAGTCTGCTCACTCAAAGCTGCACAGGGCTGGGACACAGAACCTCACATCACACTGCCGAGAAACTCCCACAAGGCCGTTTGCACATCGCGAAATCCCCGTCCCTGCGGCACGAGATAGAGGGCCGAAAAAATCAGGCTACCTGACCTGAAATCACTCGGCACCGGAACGAGGTCGAGTCCCTGCGACCGGGCCTCCTGCAGGGCACGAGGCAGGTGCGAGGCCGAGCTCGAAAGGCCGACCTTTTTCCACTCGGGGTGCTTTGCGATCAGCTTCGCCACGGCCGCCAGTTCCTCTCTCGTAGTCCGGGGCTCGGGCACTTCGACGATGACGCAGGCAGGGACGCCCAGCCCCTGCCAGATCAGGGAGGTCTCGCGGGAGAGCAGCCTGTCCTCCCCCGCCTCGGTGATGCTGCGTCCGGTCGTGATGAGGGTGCCGACAAGGCCCTCACGAAAGAGGATAACCGGTCGGGTAAGCCTATCACCATGCGTTCCGAGGGCGGGCCGGCCCCCGGGCGAGAGACCGGTGCCACCGCCGAGGAGGACGAGAGCATCAAGCTTTTCCGCAGGCTGCTCGGAGGCATAATAGGGCTCCTCGAGCACCCGCAGCAGCGCCACCCCGACGTAAGGACTGCCCGCGAGGGAGTAGAGGAACCACCCCGCGACGAGCACGGCGCGTCCCCGACGGGAAAGGCCACGGACAAAGATCGCGGCGAATCCCAGAACCCAGAGAAATCCCGCCGGAAGGATGAGATGCGCGACGACCTTTTTGGCGATGATAATGTTGCCGCTGATGACGACCAGCGCCAGGGCGAGAATAAAGGCGGCGATCAGGGGGTAAGGACGCGGGTATTTTTTCATGGACGGGGAAATAAGGATATGGCGCGTGAATACGGGCAAATTGACCTGAAGCTTACAAAGGATACCATTAACCAGCATTTCTCACACCCGTTCTACTGCGACTGGCTGCGGCCCGCGCCTTCTTCGTTCCGGCCCGAATTGTCCACGGGCAGTATGTGCCCATACAGCTCGGCGGGAAGAGCCCTTCGGAAAATCCGGCCCGCGCCACCGCAAGGGCATTTGATTATCCAATCCCGCCGACACACCACGATTGCGGACCCTGCGACCCGATTTTTGGCGTAAGTTTTACAGGTTTGGACGACGTTTAACGGTAGGTTCTCTCGCTAAATCGGCATCCCTACCCCCCGATCCCTTCGAAAACTATCCATGATCCGGAAATTTCTCTTTCTGCTCCCGACGGCCCTCATCACTGTCTCGCGCCTCGAGGGCGCCGATACTCCGCTCTCGTTCAACCGCGACGTGCGGCCCATCCTCGCGGACGCCTGCTTCCATTGCCACGGTCCCGATTCCGGCACCCGTAAGGCGGACCTGCGACTCGACACCGAGCAGAGCTTCTTCGGCGAAGGCGGGAACGATCCCGTTGTGATACCGGGCAAGGCCGACGATAGCCCCCTCTACGATCGCCTTATCGCTGACAGTCCCGACGACATCATGCCGCCGCCGGATTCCCACAAGGAACTCAAGCCCGAGCAGATCGAGATCATCCGCCGATGGATCAACGACGGGGCGAAATGGCAGCCACACTGGAGTTTTGTTAAGCCTGAGCAACCCGCTCTCCCCGAAGTCTCGGCAAAGGACCGGGTATCGAATCCCATCGATCAATTCATCTTCGCCGGACTTGACAAGGCCGGACTCTCTCCGGCACCAGAGGCAGATCGCCGCGCCCTCGCCCGGCGCGTTGCTCTTGACATCACCGGCCTGCCCCCGACCCCCGCCGAGGTCGAGACCTTTGTCGCCGATCAGGATCCGAAGGCCTACGAAAAGCTAATCGATCAGTACCTCGCCTCGCCGCACTGGGGCGAGCACCGCGGCCGCTACTGGCTCGACGCGGCCCGCTACGCCGACACCCATGGTCTCCATTTCGACAATTACCGCGAGATGTGGCTCTACCGCGACTGGGTCATCGGTGCCTTCAACCGCAACCTTTCCTTCGACCAGTTCACTGTCGAGCAAATCGCCGGCGACCTCCTCCCCTCGCCCACCGAAGACCAGCTCATCGCGACCGGCTTCCAGCGTTGCAACATGACGACCAACGAAGGCGGCACGATCGACGAGGAAAACATCGCCCTTTATGCCTCTGACAGGGTCCAGACCCTCGGTTGGATCTATCTCGGCCTCACTCTCAACTGCGCGCAGTGCCACGATCACAAGTTCGACCCCCTCTCGGCGAAGGACTATTACTCCATGGCCGCCTTTTTCCGCAACACGACCCAGGGTCCCAAGGACGGCAACGTGAAAGACAGCGGCCCCATCCTCGTCGTCCCGGGCGACGCCGATCGCCCCCGCTGGACCGCCCTGCCCGGCGAGATCACCGCCGCCTCGACAAAACGACAGGAACGCCGCAACGCCGCGAAGCCCGAATTCGACACCTGGCTCGCCTCCGCGACACCGGCCGCCCTTGAAGACACCATGCCCGAAGACGGCCTCGTCGCCCATCTCCCGCTTAACGAGGGCAAGGGCCCGGATCTCGCCGCGCGACTGCCCGCCGGAGCGAACTTCAAAGCGACCGGAGAACTCGCCTGGGCTGCTGGAGGCAAATTCGGTCAAGCCCCTGTTCTGAAAAAAGAAACTCCAATCGAACTCGGTGATCTCGGAAACTTCGCCCGCAACGAACCATTCACCATCTCCCTCTGGGTCCGCTCGCCGAAAGATGGCTTCAGCGGATCCATCATCGCCCGCATGGATGACAAGGCAGCTCACCGCGGCTGGGACATCCTCCAGGAAAACCGCAACCTCGCCTTTCACCTCATCGACACCTGGCCCGAAAACGCGCTCAAGGTCACCACGACCCGCGCCGTCCTCTCACCCGGCCAGTGGCAACACCTCACTGTGACCTATGACGGCAGCGGCAAACCCGGCGGCGTGAAACTCTACGTGAACGGAGCCGACACTCCCCTGCGCGCCACCACCGACAAACTCAAGGCCGACGCCGAGACCCGTACGAACACGCCCCTGCGCCTCGGTCAGCGCAGCACCGGCATGTTCTTCGAAGACGGGCAGGTCCAGGACCTGCGCCTTTTCACCAAGCGACTCACCCCCGCCGAGGCAGCCAGTCTCCACCAACTCCCCGCTCTCAATGCTGCCCTTGCCGCCGGGGAGAAGCGCAAGCCCGAACAGACTGAGAGTCTTTTCGCCAACTACCTGGCGACCCGCGACAAGCCCTGGCAGGATCTCAATCTCGCCGTCGCAAAACTCGAGGGTGAGCGCGACACGATCAAAGGGCGCAGCCCCGTGACCCACATCCAGGAAGAGAAAAAGGACTCGCCCGCGATGGCGAACATCCTCGAGCGCGGTGCCTACGACATGGTCGGTGAGCAGGTCGCCGCCGCCCCGCCTGCCGTCCTCCACCCGCTCCCTGAGGGTGCTCCCGCGAACCGCCTCGGCCTTGCAAAGTGGCTCGTCGATCCGCAGAATCCTCTCACCGCCCGCGTCACCGTGAATCGCTTCTGGCAGGAGATCTTCGGCACCGGCATCGTCGCCACCCCCGACGACTTCGGGCTCATGGGCGCCGCCCCCAGCCACCCCGAACTCCTCGACTGGCTCGCCCTGACATTCATCGAATCGGGCTGGGACACGAAAGCCCTTTTCAAGACTATCCTCATGTCGTCCGCCTACCGTCAGTCCGCAATGGCTACCCCGGACAAGATCGAGAAAGACCGCGACAATCGCCTCCTCAGCCGCGGTCCGCGCTACCGCATGGACGGCGAGATGATACGCGACAGCGCCCTTGCCGCGAGCGGGACGCTCTCCACCACCATGGGTGGTCCCGGCACGAAACCCTACCAACCCGAGAACGTCTGGGAAACCGTCGGCATGGGCAACGCCAAATACGCACAGGACAAAGGCGATGGCCTTTATCGTCGCACTGTCTACAACTACTGGAAGCGCATGGCCCCGCCGGCGAGCATGGAAATCTTCAATGCACCAAACCGCGAGGTCAGCTGTCTCAAGCGCGACCGCACCAACACCCCGCTTCAGGCGCTCGTGACGCTGAACGATCCCCAGTTCATCGAAGCCGCCCGACGCCTCGCGACCCTCGCCCTGCAGGAGAGCAAAGGTGACGACGAACACACCCTCGACCTCATCGCCCGCCGTCTCCTTTCCCGACCCCTCAGCGAGGTCGAGAAAAACCTTATGCAGTCGAGCCATCACTCGCTCCTCAGCCACTACCAGACGACTCCCGAAGACACCGCCGCCCTCCTCGCCGTGGGCGAAAACCCCGCCGAAAAAGCCATCGCCCCGCCCGTCCTCGCGGCGTGGACGATGGTTTGCAATCAGTTAATGAATTTGGATGAGGCGCTGAATAAATAGTCGCAGACCTCTCATTACCACGAAAAAGCAAATTCCCGCCGAACGGTCCTTTCTTCATTCGTGAAAATTAGTGCCCATTCGTGGTCAGAATCGAATCTAACAGAGTAGCATTTAAAGATGAACCTCCCCCCCGACCTTCTCCTCAACCAAACCCGCCGCCATTTCTTCGCGAAAGGTCGTAATCTCCTCGGCTCCGCCGCTCTCGCGTCGCTGATGGGTCCGCGCCGGGTCTTTTCCGCGGCCGAGCCCGAAGTCTCGCTCCCCGTGACCCACTTCCCCGCCAAGGCGAAACGCGTCATCTACCTCCACATGGTCGGTGGACCTTCGCAGATGGATCTCTTCGACTACAAGCCTGAGATGGTGAAGATGTATGACAAAGACCTCCCCGAGAGTATCCGGCAGGGGCAGCGTCTTACCACGATGACGAGTGGCCAGGCCCGCTTCCCCATCGCTCCGTCGAAGTTCAACTTCGCGCAGCGCGGCGAGTGCGGCATGTGGATGAACTCCGACCTGCTCCCCCACCTCGGCGAACGCGCCGACGACATCTGCTGGATGCGTTCCCTCCACACCGAGGCAATCAATCACGAGCCCGCCATCGCCGCAATGCAAACCGGCAATCAGGTCACCGGACGGCCCTGCCTCGGGGCATGGGCTTCTTATGGGCTCGGTTCGATGAATGAAAATCTGCCCACCTTCGTCGTCCTCGTCGCGACCCCGACCAACCGCGAGCAGGAGCAGGCCATCTCCGCCCGCCTCTGGTCGAGCGGATACCTCCCCGGAGAACACGCCGGCGTCTCCTTCCGCAGCAAGGGCGATCCCATCCTCTTCATCAACAATCCTCCCGGCGTACCTAACTCCGTCCGTCGGCAGACGATCGAGGGGATCAACGGGATGAACCAGATGAACTACGAGGCCTTCGGCGATCCCGAGACCCGCGTCCGCATCCAGCAATACGAAATGGCCTTCCGCATGCAGGCGAGCGTGCCCGAACTCACCGACATTGCGTCCGAGCCCGATCACGTCTACAAGCTCTACGGCGAGTCCGCGAAGAAGCCCGGGAGCTTTGCCAACTCCGTCCTCATGGCCCGCCGTCTCGCCGAGCGCGGGGTGCGCTTTGTCCAGATCTATCACAACAACTGGGACCACCACTCCAATGTCGGCGGCCGCATGCCCGACCAGTGCCGCGACATCGACCAGCCCTGCGCCGCCCTCATTCAGGATCTCAAGCAGCGCGGCATGTTCGAAGACACGCTCATCATCTGGGGCGGGGAGTTCGGACGCACCATTTACAGTCAGGGAAATCTCTCGAAGGAAAACTACGGACGCGACCACCATCCCCGCTGCTTCAGCATGTGGATGGCCGGAGGAGGGGCTAAAGGCGGAACGATCTACGGCGAGACCGACGACTTCAGCTACAACATCGTCCGCGATCCGCTCCACATCAGCGAATTCCACGCCACCGTGATGCACCTGCTAGGCTTCGATCACCTTCGCCTCACCTACAAACACCAGGGCCTCGACGGTCGACTTACCGGTGTGGAGATGGTGAAGCCGGTGAAGGCGTTGATGGGATGACGGGATGATGGGGTAACTCCCCTCCCAAATCCCCCCTACGCAAAGAGCGCGATGGACTCGAGGGTGATCTGCAATTCATCCGTCTTCATCTTCATACTCGCGTCCTGATTCTGCTTTGGGCGAAGACGGAACTGTAACGAGCGGGAAACGAGCAGCGCGAGAGCCGCCCCTGAGTCTCCGACATTCAGGTAAGTTCCCGCCAGCGTTTTGAGTGCACCATCGTCGCGGTCGCTTGTGCAGGACTCCCCGGCCCTGCCAGCCACGACGAAGGGTAGTCCTGCCCGTTTCCCTCAGCGAAGGGCGCGCGGTCTCACACCACTACTTTCACGATATCGGCGATCGCCTTTCCGGCGAGAAGCAAAACAAGGGGAAAGAAACGTATCCTCAGGAAAAAGGGAGAAGCGACCAAGGCAAGAGCAGGGTAGCAGTGCCTCTGCGCAGGTCACGAGCCCGTGATCACGGCATGCCTCACTCTCTTTACACGTTGAATGAGCTTTGCCTCATCCTGCGCCATGCTATGATTCAACCGTATTGAATCCCACCGTCTCATTCCTCTCGCTCTCAGTCGCTCTAAGCCTGTCGCAGCCGTCTCTCGCACAGGATCCCTCAGCATCGCCGCAGCAACAACTGGAAGACCTCGGAAGTCTCCTCGGGACGCTCCCCACCTTGATCCCCTCCGAGCAGATCCACGGACGCATCGGTCTCTACGGCACGCCGCGTGATCCTAATCACCTCGTCGTCGATCTCGGTCGCGAAGTCATCCCCGACGAGATCATTCTCTTCCCTGCCCGCCTTCCCACCGACGCACCGGGCAGTGATGCGTCGAATGGATTCCCGCCCGCCGTCACTGTCGAGATCGCGGACGAGGTGACCTTTGCCCGTCCCATCCGCCTCGTCCGCTGGAGCGAAGAGACCGACGGAGCCGCGACCAGGCTGCCTTTTCTCCGCATCTCGGGGAACGGAGCAAGTGGTCGATTTGTCAGGGTATCCGTCACCGGATCGAGGGAGCGCGGCACCGGGCGCGGTAACTTCTTCACTCTCGGCGAGATTGTCGTGCTGGAGAAAGGCGCCAACGTCGCGCTGCACCGATCCGTCACGACGACGGCCTCGATCGAGAACGCTCCCCGCTGGCAGGTCTCGAATCTCACCGACGGCTTTCTCTGGTGTCTGCCCTTTGCGGGAAAAGCGGAGTCTCCGAGCAACGGCTACCACAGCCTCATCGAAACGAGCGGAGCGACCCCGCCGAAGTGGGTCGAGGTCGATCTCGGCGGGGACGCGGTTATTGACGGGATCCACCTCTTTCCCGCCCACCCGCGCGACTTTGCCGATACCGCGGGCTTCGGTTTTCCGCCGCGCTTCCGGGTGACGGGGCGCAGCGCGAGCGGGGTGGAAACAGTGATCTTCGACTCCGGCGAGGCACCCTATCGCAACCCCGGGGCGGCCGCGGTGATCCTCCCGGGTACTCGTGGTGCCGTGCGTTATCTCCGAGTCGAAGCGCTGGAACTCTGGCGACGGACCGATGACTACATCTTCGCCCTCGCCGAACTGCAGGCCTGGTCAGCAGGGGGAAATGTCGCCGCCGGAAAAAACGTCACCGCCGCCGACGCGACCACGACCGGCCTCTGGCGTCTCGAGGCGCTCACCGACGGATTTTCCAGCCGCAACGATCTCACCTCGTGGCAGGCCTGGCTCGATGCCCTCTCCGAGCGCGAGGAACTGGAGACACGGGCCGGTGCCCTCGCCATCCTCGTCGAGAAAAATCGCGAACAAACGCTGCGGCGTTGGCTCTACGGCGCCGGTCTCGCCGTTGTCCTTATCGCCCTCGGAGCCGTCATCGTCATCCTTGCCCAGCGCCGCCGCGCGGTCCTCGCAGCGGAGGAGTTGAAGCGGCGCATCGCCGGTGATCTCCACGACGAACTCGGCGCCAGCCTCAGCCATCTCGCCCTGCAGAGCGACCTCGCCCGCAGCCGCATCAGCGAGGGTGATCCGGTGGCGGAACGTCTTGCCTCGATCTCGGATTCCGCCCGCGAGACGCTCGACAACATGCGTGACGTCGTCTGGCTGCTCGCCCCCGTCGCGGGGAGCTGGACCGATCTCGAGACGCGGATGGAAAACATCGCCGAACGGCTCCTCGAGGGCGTCGCGCATCGCTTCGAGAGTGAGGGTCACCCGCCCGCCGGGAGCCCACCCATCGAATGGGCGCGCGAGATCGTCCTTTTTCTGAAGGAATCCCTGACAAACGCACAAAAACACGCCGGAGCGACCTCGGTCACCGTTCGGATAAACTGGAGCGACTCCACCCTGACTATGCGTGTCGGCGACAACGGATCCGGCTTTGACCTGAGCTCGCCGGAGACGGGGCGCGGACGCGGACTTCTCAATTTCCAAGCACGGGCGAGAGTCCTCGGCGGAACCTGCCACATCGAGTCTGCTCCCGGAGCCGGCACCAACGTCATCCTCGAGATTCCCCTGCCCCGCCCCTGACCATGTCCGCCCCGCTCCCCCTGCCCGCCGTCTGGATCGTCGAGGACCACTCCCTCCTCCGCTCCACACTCGCCGAGATCATCACGGAATCGGGCACCGGCCTGGCGACGACCTTCGCTTCGTGCGAGGCAGCCCTCGCCTCGGACGGTCCCGCCCCCGATGCGATCGTTCTCGACATCGGGCTATCCGGCATGTCGGGGATTGCGGGCATCCGGCTTTTCAAAGAACGCTTTCCCGCGACCGAGATCGTCATGTTCACCGTCTTCGATGACAGGGAAAAAATCTTCGAAGCCCTCTGCGCCGGAGCCTCGGGCTACCTGCTGAAGTCCGAGTCCCCCGACCGCATCGCCGCGGCGGTGCGCGAGGTCATCGAAGGCGGATCACCCATGACACCCGAGATCGCCCGACTCGTCGTCGCCCGCTTCAGCCAGCTCCAGCCGGCCGGCAGCGAGGTGCACCTCTCCGAGCGTGAAGAGGAAGTCCTACGCTGCCTCGTCGACGGACTGGCGAAGAAGGAGATCGCCGACCGTCTCGACCTTAGCATCCACACGGTCGACAACTACGTGCGGCGCATCTACCGCAAGCTCCACGTCAACACCCTCGGCGGTGCCGTCGCCAAAGCCCTGCGCGAAGGGCTCGTCTGATCGACGTCACCGTGTGACGCGTTTTCGTGGCTTGTGGGGAGGCCGCAAATCCCTCATCTTCAGGCATGTTCAAGATGCAGCGCCTCTTTTTGCTTAGCGTGGCCACGTTCGGCATCGCCACGCCCGGATTGCTCGAGGCGGCTCCCGACTTCGAGAAAGACGTCGCTCCCATCCTCGAGGCGAAGTGTCTCTTCTGCCACGACGCGGATGCGAAGAAGGGAAAGTTCGACCTTTCCTCGCGTGAGACCGCCTTTTCCCATGGCTCCATCGGGGACCTCATCGAGATCGTCTCGGGACCCGAACCGCAGATGCCGAAAAAAGAGGCCCCGCTCACGGACGCTCAAGTCAAAATCCTTTCCGACTGGATCGCCGCCGGGGCTCCCTGGCCGGCCGAACGGACCCTCGCCTACAATCCCCCGCGCGATCTCGACTGGTGGTCCCTGCGCCCGATCAAAGAGGGTTTGGTCGATGAGTCAACCCTGTCAGGCCGGAATCCGGTCGACTACTTCATCGAAAAGCGCCTCGCCGAACGGGGCCTGAAGCCTGTCGCCGCGGCGACGCCTGCCGTGCTCATTCGCCGCCTCTCCTACGACCTCACCGGCCTGCCGCCCTCACCCGAAGAAATCGCCGCCTTCGAAGCCGAATCGATCCAAAATCCAAAATCCGCCATCCGCCACCTCACCGACCGGCTCCTCGCCTCGCCCGCCTTCGGCGAAAAGTTCGCCCAGCACTGGCTCGACCTCGCCCGCTACGCCGAGACGCACGGCTATGACAAAGACAAGCCACGCACCAATGCCTGGCCCTATCGCGACTACGTCATCGGCAGCTTCAATGAGGACAAGTCCTTCTCCCGCTTCGTAGAGGAGCAGGTCGCCGGCGACATCCTCTTCCCCGGAGATCCCGACGGCGTCGTTGCCCTTGGCTTCCTCGCGGCGGGTCCCTGGGATTTCATCGGACACTGGGAAGTCGGCGAAGGCAAGCTCGACGGTCGCATCGCCAAGCACCTCGACCGCGACGAGATGATCTCCGCCACCTTCAACGCGTTCCAGAGCACGACGGTGCAGTGCGCGCAGTGTCATCATCACAAGTTCGATCCCATCCGCATGGAGGACTACTACCGTCTCCACGCCGTCTTCGCCGCCGTTGATCGCGCCGACCGGGTCTACGCCGGACTGCCGCCCGAGCGGGAAAAAGCGCGCCTCGAGCTGACTTCGCGAATCAACACGCTGAAGAATGAAAAGAGCAAGCTCGAGGGGGATTTCAAAAAGCTCGTCGCCGAAAAAGCTTCAGGAGTGGATCGCCGCATCGAGGAACTGAAGACGCAGCACGGCTCCGACGAATTGAAGCCGCAGTATGGCTTCCACAGCCAGATCACGAAGAAAAACGACGAGGAAAAATGGGTGCAGCTCGACCTCGGGCAGTCCGCTCCCGTCGCCGAGATCCGCCTGCGGCCGGCCTACGACGACTTCGCCGGGATCGGCGGCGGCTTCGGCTTTCCCCTTCGATACCGCGTCGAGGTCTCCGACGAGGCGGAATTCAAAAGCGGCGTGGTCATCGTCCACGACGCGACCGGCCACGACCAGGCCAATCCCCGTACCGCACCGATCACAATCCCGACCGCAGACCGCGCCTTTCGTTTTGTCCGCCTCACCGCCACGAAACTGGCCGAGCGGAAAGACGACTACATGCTTGCGCTCGCCGAATTCGAAGTGATCGCCGCCGCCGACGCCATCAATCTGGCGAAGGCGGCGACAGTGACGTCGAAAGACAGCATCGAATCGGGCGAGCGCTGGCGAAAGACAAACCTCGTCGATGGCATTTACCACCGCGAGCTATCCAACGACAAGGCGCTCGCCGAACTCCACGCCTTGCAGAGCGAACGGCGTGCCATCGAGGAATCGCTGCGCACGCCCGATAGCGTCGCGCGACTCGAAGCGATAGGGAAAGAACTCGCTCCTCTCGAGGAACAGCTGAAGACCTTCCCGCAAGGCGAACTCGTCTACGCGGCGGCGACGCGTTTCACTCAGGGCGGCAGCTTCCGCCCGACTGACGGCAAGCCGCGTCCCATTCACGTGCTCCATCGCGGAGACCTCAGCTCTCCCGGCGATGCCGTTTCGCCGGGGGCCCCGCCGCTCTGGTCGGGCGTAGCGGAACAGTTCCCCGAACTCGCCGGCGAGACCTGGGACGAAGGAAAAGCCCGCGCCGCCCTCGCCGCCTACCTCGTCCGCGATGACAATCCGCTCGCGTGGCGCTCCATCGCGAACCGGCTTTGGCAGTGGACCTTCGGCGCGCCCCTCGTCGGCACGCCGAATGACTTCGGGCGCGGCGGATTGGAGCCGACCCATCCCGAACTGCTCGACTACCTCGCTGCGACGCTGCGGAATGATCCTGACAAGTCATTAAAATCAATCGTCCGTCTCCTCGTCACGAGTGAGGCCTACCGGCGTTCGGTCGCGCACGACGAGGCGAATGCCGCGATCGACGGAGGCAACACGATCCTCTGGCGCGCGAACCGGCGGAGACTCTCGGCGGAAGAGTTCCGCGACTCGGTCCTCGCGGTGAGCGGAAAACTCGATCGAAAAGTCGGCGGCAAACCCTTTCAGGATTTTGTCATCGAAAAACCCGCACATTCGCCCCATTACCAGTATCACCTCCACGATCCAAACGACCCTGCCGCCCACCGCCGCACGATCTACCGCTTTGTCGTGCGCTCGCAGCCGCAGCCCATGCTAACGACGCTCGACTGCGCCGATCCTTCCATGAGCGTGCCCGGGCGCGACGAATCCACCACCGCCCTACAGGCGCTGACGCAATGGAACAATCGTTTCGTCGAGGCCATGTCGATCCACTTCGCCGAACGTCTCCGCCGCGAAGCCCCCGCGTCGCCGGAAGAAAAAGTCGACCTCGCCTGCCGCCTCGCGATCGGACGCCTTCCCACGCCGGAAGAACGAGCGGTGCTCGTCGGCCATTTGAAAAAGCACGGCGAAGAAAGCTTCGCCCGCGTCGTGATGAACCTGAACGCTTTTGTGTATGTGGAGTGAGCGACGGTTAAGCAAGTCAGTCAATCGGCGGGATAGAACTCCGGATCTCGTCGAGCAGTTCTCGCGTACCGTGCTCTTCTGTCCAGCGTTGGATGTAATCCCAGTCAAAACCCTCGTCGCCCTGCACGGCAATGACGTCGCGGATGTCACTACCGTCTTTACCTCGTTTACCCCTTTTCTCCCACCTCAACTTGGTAACGACCACGTCCTCGACCGAAGGAATGTAGACCTCCCGGCCAAGCATCTCGTCGAAAACTTTCCTCTTACGAGCGAATCTGGACTGGTCGTGGGCATCCTGGCTCAGGTGGAAGATCTCAATTTTAAATGGAATAGACGGCACCTGGAAAATGTCTCTCAGGGTTCCCGTAATCCCTTCAAACGAAGTCTGGGGATCCAATTCAAACTCCGGCCCAAGCTCGCGAGACAGCAGTCCTATGTTGTTCGAGAGCACCGCGACGAAATCGGCATCCTGCGTTGCTCTCGGAATTCCGTAGTAGTTGGAGGAATAGGACCCGGCGAGGAAAAAATCGATTCCAAGCGTATTGAGCACATCAATAACCCGGGCCGCCGCCGCATTACCGTTTTTCATCGTCTCGGTGTCTTCTCAAAAACGCCCGACTCATGCAGCCTTGTAAGACGATCCAGGCGCTTGCAAAGAATTGCTTCCACTTCGGCGTTGGTGGCTTCCGGGTGTTGTGATCGAATCCCCGAGCGCATTCTTCCGCAAACTTCAGCAAAAAGTTCAGCGCCCCATCCCATTTTTTTCGACGGTGAAGCCTTTCGCGCTCGTCGTACTTTCTCGCGGTAAATCGAATCAGCCAACTCTTGAATATTTTCGTCCATGACAACTCCACAGATTAACACACACCAACCCCGGCGTGAACTGACTTTTTCCAACCGCCGCCAGTTTCTCGGCACACTCGCGGGCTCGTTCTCCGGTCTCGCGCTCACGGACATGCTTGCCCGGGACGGCGTCCTCTCGGGAGTGCTCCATGCGCCGCCGCGGGCAAAGCGGGTCATCCAGCTTTTCATGGCGGGTGCGGCGAGCCACGTCGATACCTTTGACCATAAACCGCTCCTGAAAGAAAAGGACGGCACCCCGTGGGATCCGGGCGAGACCGTCGAGCTGTTCCAAAGCACCCCCGGCGCCTGCTTTGCCGGGCCGTGGGCTTTCAAACCTTACGGTCAGAGCGGCAAGATGCTCAGCGAGGTCGTCGCTCCGCTCGGCGAGGTCGTCGATGACATCGCCTTCGTCCACAACGTCGTCGGGAAAACCGGCGTGCACAGCCAGGGCACCCTGCTGCAATCGACAGGCTTTACCTTTCCGGGCTTCCCCAGTGCAGGCTCGTGGGTCTCCTACGCACTCGGGAGCGAGAGTGAGAATCTGCCATCCTTCGTTGTTCTCCCCGATCATCGCGGACTCGCCTCGAACGGTTCGAAGAACTGGGCCAACGCCTTTCTTCCCGCCCGCCACCAGGGCACCGTGATCCGACCCGGCAGCGAAACGCCCATCGCCGATCTCGTCGCTCCCGCGAGCCGCTTCATCAATTCGCAGAACGACCGCGCCGGGCTCGATGCCCTCTCGCAGCTGAATTCCCTCCACGCCCTTTCTCACCCCGGCGACGACAGACTCAGCGCCCGGGTCCGCTCTTACGAACTCGCCGCAGCCATGCAGCTCAGCGCGACCGATGCCCTCGATCTTTCACGCGAACCCGACTACATCAAGACGCTCTACGGCCTCGCTCCCGAGGGACCCGGTATCGACGACACGACCATCAACGAAAAGGCCGAGAGCGAATTTTTCGGGCGAAAATGTCTCGTCGCCCGCCGACTCCTCGAGCGCGGCGTGAGATTTGTGCAGATCTGGAGCGGAAACGACAACGGGTTCCCCCGCCGCAACTGGGACAGTCACGAGGACATCCATCGCGACCACGGCCCCCTCGCCCTCGGCATGGCCCGCGGCACCGCCGGCCTCATCAAAGACCTCAAACAACGCGGCATGCTCGACGACACCATCATCCTCTGGACGACTGAGTTCGGGCGCATGCCCTGCTCGCAGGGGAGCAAGGGACGTGATCACAACCCCTTCGTTTTCACCAACTGGCTCTGCGGCGGCGGGATCAAGGGCGGCACCTACGGGGAGAGCGACGAGTGGGGATTCCGCCCGCAGGATCGCGCGCACTCGTCCTCCGTCTACGACATCCATGCAACGGTCCTGCACCAACTCGGGATCGACCACGAGCGCCTCAGCGTCAGAAACAACGGCATCGACCGACGTCTCACGGATGTCCACGGACACATCCTGCGGGAGATGATCACCTGAACGGCTCGTGACGCTGCAATCAAATTCCGCCAGGGCTGGAATCACATAAAATCCGTCCGTCGGCTTCAAGAACCACGGGCGGACGCGAAGGAACTTGCCAATTCTTTGGAACTGTTCTCTCTACTACATGACTCCGCCCATCACAAAACCTCGCGTCGCCATCATCGGGCTCGGCTTCGGCGCCGAGTTCATCCCCATCTACCAGCGCCATCCCAATGCGGAGATGAGCGCGATCTGCCAGCGTAATCCCGAACTGCTCAACGAAATCGGCGACAAGTTCGGCATCGAAAAGCGCTACACCGACTACGCCGACGTTCTCGCCGATCCTGACATTGACGCCGTCCACATCAACACCCCCATCCCAAACCACGCCGAACACACCCTCGCCGCCCTTCGCGCCGGCAAGCATGTCGCCTGCACCGTGCCGATGGCGACCTCGGTCGAGGATTGCAAGGCCATCGTCGAACTCTGCCGCGAGACCGGACTTCACTACATGATGATGGAGACCGTCGTCTACGCCCGTGAGTTCCTCTTCATGAAAGAGCTCTACGACAAGGGCGAGCTCGGCAAACTGCAGTTCCTCAAGGCGAGCCACCAGCAGGACATGGACGGCTGGCCGGGCTACTGGCCGGGCCTCCCCCCTATGCACTACGCGACCCATTGTGTTGGACCTGTCCTCGGGCTCGCCCGCAACGAGGCCGCCTACGTGAGCTGTTTCCCCAGCGGCACGATCCGCGAAGAGATGCATGGCTGCTACGGCTCTCCCTTCGCCGTCGAGACGACACACATCAAGTTCCACAAGAGTGACCTCAGCGCCCAGGTCTACCGTTCCCTCTTCGATGTCGCCCGTCAGTATCGCGAGAGCTTCGAAGTCTACGGATCGAAAAAAGCCGTCGAGTGGCCTCTCGTGGAACACGAACCCCTCGTCGTCCACACCGCGAAAAAGCCCGAGCCCGAAATCCCCGAGCACGTCACCTGCCCCGACTACGGCCACCTTCTCCCTGATGAAATCGCACCCTTCACCCAGGGTGGTGTCTACGGCGGCGACGGAGGTGAAGAGCACCTCAGCTTCACCCAAGGCGCCGGGCACGGCGGCTCGCACCCTCACCTGGTGCATCAGTTCGTGGAGCTGCTCCGAGGGACCGGCGAGGGATATCCGAACGCGATCCAGTCGGCAAATATTACCCTCTGCGGCATTCTCGCACACGAGAGCGCGCTAAAGGGCGGCGAGTTGATGCACCTGCCCGAATGGAGTCTGACGGCGGAGGAGTAGCGAGGCGGGTCGGGCGACATCTCAATAACCCGGTGAATCCGTGAGAAAACCTCACGCTTATGGGCGGCGTCACGGACTTTTCCCGTGACGCATCGCCTAGGAAGGTCAAGATTGCAGCAACCGCAAATCTTCTCTCGAAGCAGGGCTTACCTGAGACTCTGCCGCGGTTCTTCCTCTCATGAACGAATCGGACCCCTCCACGCCCCTCAGCGAAAATGTCCACCTGCTCCGCTGGGTCAAAAAGATGTCCGCTCTCTGCAAGCCGGACCGCATCCACTGGGTCGACGGGTCGCAGGCCGAATACGATCGCCTCTGCGCGGAGATGGTCGATGCCGGCACCCTCATTAAAC
Source organism: Verrucomicrobiales bacterium (assembly GCA_030730365.1). GTDB lineage: Bacteria > Verrucomicrobiota > Verrucomicrobiia > Verrucomicrobiales > DEV007 > Arctic95D-9. The sequence continues at coordinate 121,529 of JANQVJ010000012.1, read as the reverse complement.
TGAACGAGACCCTCTGGCCCGGTTCTTTCCTCGCCCGATCCGATGCGAGCGATGTCGCCCGGGTCGAAGACCGCACTTTCATCTGCAGCGCCTCAAAAGACGGAGCGGGACCCACGAATAACTGGGTCAATCCCTTCGAGATGAAGCGCAAGCTCCGCAAACTCTTCGACGGTTGCATGAAGGGGCGCACGATGTATGTGCTACCGTTCAGCATGGGTCCCCTCGACTCGCCCATGGCTCAGATCGGGGTGCAGCTGACCGACTCGCCCTATGCGGTGGTCAACATGCGCATCATGGCGCGCATCGGGAAGCCGGTCTTCGAACTCATCGACCGTGCCGACAAGCGGGTCGTGCCCTGCATGCACAGCGTCGGCGCGCCCCTCGCGCCGGGTCAGACCGACGTGCCCTGGCCCTGCAATCCTGACAAGTACATCGTCCATTTCCCCGAAAGCCGCGAGATCTGGAGCTACGGATCGGGCTACGGGGGCAATGCTCTGCTCGGGAAAAAATGCTTCGCCCTTCGTATCGCCTCGGCCATGGCCCGCGACGAGGGCTGGATGGCCGAGCACATGCTCATCCTGGGCGTGGAAGATCCGCAGGGACACAAGACCTACGTGGCGGCAGCCTTTCCCAGTGCCTGCGGCAAGACGAACTTTGCCATGCTCATCCCGCCGAAACATTTTCAGGAGCAGGGCTGGAAAGTCTGGACCGTCGGTGACGACATCGCGTGGATCAAACCAGGCCCCGATGGACGACTGCACGCGATCAATCCCGAGGCTGGCTTCTTCGGCGTCGCGCCCGGCACCGGTGAAGCGACGAACCCCAATGCGATGGCCTCGCTGCGAAAAAACACCATTTTCACCAACGTGGCGCTCACCCCTGAAGGCGGCGTCTGGTGGGAGGGCATGACGGCCGAGCCGCCCGCCGCAGCGACCGACTGGCAGGGCAAGGCCTGGACTCCGGAGATCGCCGCCACTACCGGTGCCAAGGCCGCGCATCCCAACGCCCGCTTCACCGCCCCCGCGTCGCAGTGTCCCACGATCGATCCGGACTGGGAAAAGCCCGAGGGGGTGCCCGTCAGCGCGATCATCTTCGGCGGACGGCGCGCCACGACGATGCCGCTGGTCTACCAGGCCTTCAACTGGAGCAGCGGCGTCTACATGGGCGCGACGATGGGCAGCGAGATGACCGCCGCCGCCGCCGGGACCATCGGAAAAGTGCGTCGCGACCCGATGGCGATGCTGCCTTTCTGCGGCTATAACATGGGGGAATACTTCCGTCACTGGCTCTCGATGCAGCGCAGCCTCAGCTCCTCGCCGCGGATTTTTCACGTAAACTGGTTCCGCAAAGATACCGCCGGCGAATTCCTCTGGCCCGGCTTTGGCGAGAACATGCGCGTGCTGAAGTGGATCGTGGACCGCGCCAACGGCCACGGGGTTGCCAGAGAGACCCCGATCGGCTGGGTTCCCGGCTACGGTGACATCGACTGGAACGGTCTCGACTTCCCCGAAGAAAAATTCAACGAACTCCAGCATTTCGACCGGGAAGCCTGGAGACACGAGATCCTCTCGCACGAAGAGCTTTTTCTTGATCTGAAGACGCATCTGCCCCGCGAGCTCATCTACGAACGCGAGCTGCTCATCTGCCGGATGTGACGGGTCGCCGCCCCTTTGCAGCAACCATCTTTCTGCCCCATATCTTCTTGCCCTCTTGCGCAGAGTGACCGAATCCACATAAGATCCGACTGAGCAGCTCAAGAAAATCCCTCGACAAGGGCGGACGTTTTCCTCCATGAGACCGATGAAATCCCCGCGCCGCCGCCTCCTTCCGGCTCTGTTCGTGCTTGTTCCGCTAACCGCGTTCACCGACGAAGCATGGGAATCAAAAACCCTCCTCCCCGATTTCCACGCCGAGGGAGCCGCCGTCGGTGACCTCAACGGCGACGGCGCACCAGACCTCGCCTACGGGCCCTTCTGGTTTGCAGGCCCCGATTTTGCGGAGCCAAAACGTTTCGCCGAGGGAGAGCCCTTCGTCGCGGAGAAGGGTTACTCGGACAACTTTTTCAGCTTCATCCACGACATCAACGGGGACGGTCGGAACGACATCCTCGTCTTCGGCTTCCCCGGCAAGGAAGCGCGACTGTATTTAAATCCGGGACCGGAAGCCTCCGGCAACTGGCCCATGCACCTCGTCGCCGATCAGGTCGCGAATGAATCACCGCATTTCATTGATCTCGTCCCGGGCGGCCTTCCCGAGATCGTCGGTGCCCGCGAGCAGACCTACGGTTACTACGAGGCGGGCGCAGATGCGACCAAGCCATGGACGTGGCACGCCATTTCCGAAAAGGGCGAAGCGGCGACTCCCTTCGGTCACGGTCTCGGCGTCGGTGATCTCAACGGCGACGGACGGCCTGATGTGATCGAGAAGGCCTTCTGGTACGAACAGCCCTCCGATCCCGCACAGGGACCCTGGCAGAAACACAAGTGGGCGCATCTTCCCTACGGCGGAGGCGGCGCGCAGATCCTCGTGCACGATCTCGACGGGGACGGCGACATGGACATCGTCACCTCTTACAACGCCCATGCCTACGGTCTCGGCTGGTTCGAGCAGTATGAGCCGGGCAAGTTTGAAAAGCACGACATCATGGGAGAGAGCTCGACGCAGAATCCCTTCGGTCTCGCCTTTTCCCAGCTCCACGCCCTCGCCCTCGCGGACATGGACGGGGACGGACGGATGGACTTCGTCACCGGAAAACGTTACCTCGCCCATCAGGGCAAGGATCCCGGCGGCCTCGGCGAGCAGGTTCTTTACTGGTTCAGGAACACGCTCGATGCGAAGAAGAAGCTCGAATTTGTTCCCCATTTCATCGACAACAGCTCCGGCGTCGGGGTTGAGCTGAAAGTTGCCGATCTCAACGGAGACAAACGTCCCGATGTCGTGAGCAGCAGCAAGAAGGGACTCACCGTCCACCTTCAGAAAAACGCGGAGGCTATCTCGAAGACGGCAGCGGAGCGCTGGAAAGTTCCCGGAGGCCGCCCGCAGGACAACTACGGCAGCGGCCTCTCGCCGCAGGATGCCCTCGCCCGCATGGAGTTGCCGGCGGGATTCTCCGTCGATCTCATCGCCGCCGAGCCGCAGATCACCCAGCCCATCGCGATGACCTTCGACGCCCGCGGCCGCCTCTGGGTGATCGAGGGTCATACCTATCCGGTGCGCGATCCGGGCAATTACAACGAGGGCAAGGACCGCATCCTCATCTTCGAAGACAGTGACGGCGACGGCACCTTCGAAACGCGCAAGGTCTTCGCCGAAAAGATCAATCTCGCGAGCGGTATTCAGGTCGGCTTCGGCGGGGTCTATGTCGGAGCGGCCCCCTATTTTCTTTTTTACCCTGACAAAGATCAAAACGACATTCCCGACGGCGAGCCCGAGATTCTCCTCGATGGCTGGGGTTACGAGGACACCCACGAAACGCTCAATGCCTTCACCTGGGGACCCGACGGCTGGCTCTACGGATGTCACGGCGTTTTCACCCATTCAAAGGTCGGCAAACCCGGCACGCCTGATGAGCAGCGCGAGAAGATCAATGCCGGCGTCTGGCGCTTTCATCCGGTGACGCACCAGTTCGAAGTCTACGCCCACGGCACGAGCAATCCCTGGGGAGTGGACTTTGACGAGCGGGGCGACTTCTTCATCACCGCCTGTGTCATCCCGCATTTTTATCACCTTTCGCAAGGTGGCCGATACCAGCGTCAGGCGGGCCAGCACTTTGACCCGTGGACCTTCGACGACATTAAGACCATCGCCGATCACGCCCACTACGCCGGCAACTGGACCGATGTTCGGACGAAAGGCCCGATGGCTCCGGCCGATACGTCAGCTCTCGGCGGCGGCCATGCCCATTGCGGACTCGTCCTCTATCAGGCGGACACCTTCCCATCGGAGTATCGCGGCGACGCCTTCTTCCACAATCTCCACGGACACCGCATCGTGCGCGAGTCGATCGAGCGCGACGGATCGGGTAATGTCGCGAAACACCGGCCTGACTTTCTCCTTTCGAATCATCACGATCACATCGGAGTGAGCATCCTGTTAGGGCCCGACGGAGCGCTCTATTTCTCGGATTGGACCGACACGCAGACCTGTCACCACCGCGATGTCGAGATCTGGAACCGCAGCAACGGGCGGCTCTACCGCGTCCGACATGGGGAGGCGAAAAGCGCCGTCACGAATCTACCGACCCTTTCCGACGCCGAACTCGTTGCCACCCTGAGTCATGCCAATGTCTTCCACTCACGCCAGGCACAGCGCCTCCTCCAGGAGCGCGCCGCTGCGGGGAGCCTCAACGCCTCTGCCGTGGGAGTGGCTCTCGATCAGGTGCCCCGGGGTGAAACTGCCCACCGCCTCCGCGTCCTCTGGACCCGGCACGCCTGCGGGTTGCTCGACGAGGCTCGACTCGTCGAAGTCCTCAACGATCCCGAAGAGGAACTCCGCGCCTGGGCCGTCACCCTGCTCGGCGAAAAGAAGACCGCCCTTTCCGCTGCCGCTCTCGCGAAACTCGAGAAAATGGCTGTCGAAGAATACTCGCTCTTCGTCCGCCGCCATCTCGCCTCGCTCCTGCAACGTCTCCCGCTCGAACAACGCTGGAAGATCGCCGAGGGACTCATCGCTCATGCCCGCAGCACGAACGATCGCAACCTTCCCCTCCTCTGCTGGTATGGCATCGAACCTCTCGTCGAGGCTGACCCGGATCGCGCCCTCGGTCTCGTGGGTCGGACACCGTGGACGAGTCTGAAAGATTTCATCACCCGCCGCGCCGCCGTCTTTCCGGAAGGACGTTCGGCGATCATGACCTCGCTCACGACGGCGAAAAATCCGGCGGAGTTTGCCGGGCGATCGGGCCAGTTTCTCACCGCCCTCGCCAGTCTCCCCACTGTCGAGCCACCGGCCGGATGGGAAGCGACCAAGGCCCACGGGAAAACCCTAGCCACCGATCACCCTGCCGCCGGCGCTGCCCTCGCGCAGATGGGGGCACGCTTCGGCGATCCCGAATACTTTCCGGGGTGGCGCACCCTCGCCCGCGACAAAACGAAGCCCGCTCCCGAGCGAATCAAGGCGGTGGAACTTCTCATCGCCGGACGTGATCCGGAACTCGGCGCTCTCGCACGCGAAGTCCTCACCGACGTCGGTCTGCAGCCCGTCGCGATCAACGCCCTGCGACAGTCGCCCGGAGTCGAGACCGCGAACGCCCTCGTCGAGCGCCTCGCCGCCTTTCCCCTGACCCTCCGCAACGAGGCCATCAACCTGCTCGCGACCCGGCCGGAGATGGCGCTGGCCATGCTGAAGGCGGTCGATGAAGAGAAACTTCCTGCATCGCTCATTTCCCCGGTGATGCTCGATCAGTTCGAGCGTTTCAAAGACGAGTCCATCACCGCGATCATTGATCGCCACTGGACCCGCGGCGGCGGCGGTGTCGATCTCGCGCAACTCTCCGCGAGCATCGAAGAGTGGAAGAAAAAATTGAGCCCGAATGTCATGGCCAAAGCGAACGCCTCGCGCGGCCGCCAGACTTTCGCGATGACCTGCGGGACCTGCCACCAACTCTTCGGCGAAGGCATCGCCCTGGGCCCCGACCTCACCGGATCCAATCGCGCCGACCTCGCCTACATTCTCGAGAACACTCTCGCTCCCAGTGCCGTCGTCGGGAAAGACTACCTGCTCAATGTTTTCCAGCTCAAAGACGGCTCGACCGTGAGCGGGATGGTGCGCGGGGAAAGTCCCGGATCAATCAAAGTCGCGATGCCGGGTGGTTCCATTACCGAAATCAAAACCGCAGAGATCAAGGAACGGCAAGAGATCGCCCAATCGCTCATGCCTGCCGGATTGTTTGAAGCCCTCCCGCTCGAGCAGGTCGCCGACCTCGTCAAGTATCTCGCAAGCCCTGCCCAGGTGCCGCTTCCCGGCATCGCCCCGACCGCAACGACAGGCAGTGTCCCGCCTCCGGGTGCCGGAGTCGTGCGCGTCGAAGGGGAAGCTCTCGTGGCAAAGGCGGTGACAAAGAATGGTAATGTGAGAAATCAGAACATGTCCGGCTTCGGCGACGGCTGGTCAGGGAATGATCACCTCTGGTGGACTGGCGGGAAACCCGGCGACATTCTCACCCTGACAGTGGAGGGCCTCACTCCGGGGACAAAAAACGTGACTCTTTTCCCTTCCGGCGCCCACGACTACGCGACGATCAAGGTGGCGATCAACGGCCAGCTTCGAGAGGCTGATCTTTACTCTGAAAAGGTCCTTCCGGTGGCGCCTCTGGTCTTCGAAAAAGTGAACGTAAGCCCGAGTGAACCGCTCCAGATCGACATCCATCTCACCGGAGCGAATGCCATCGCCACCCCGCGCTACATGTTCGGGCTCGATCGCATCGAGGTGACCGAAGTGAAGTGAATCACTTCCCCTCCGGCACGAGGGCGTCGCGCAGAGTACCCTGGGCCGCGAAGTCCCAAGTGCCGCCGTAGCGCAGGTCATCAACGAGCCACCCGTTTTTCGTCTTTGTCAGGATGAGAATGTCCGTCCACTTCGCCGTGTCGCCGCCCTCGTTGTGGACGCAGTTCACCGGGACTTCGGCACGTTCGCCGATGATTTTGGCTTCCCCGATTTCAAAATGCTGCGGTCCTTCAAAGAGACTGCTGAAAAGATCCCCGTCGACCCAGGGCGGTTTTTCATCGGGGAATTCTTTCCTGAATTCCGCCTGCTCTTTTTGCGCCCGTTCGATCATCCCGGTCAACCCGGGCGTCGCGCGAAGGGTAAAGGGTTCCCACTCGGCGACGGTGGGCAGGCTGCGGATTCCGAGACGGCGAAGTTCACTATAGAATACTCTTGCTGCCGCAGCTGGTTCGTCGTGCCTTTCGTCAGCATTGAGGGCAATCCAAGGCGCGAACGAAATCAGAATGAACAGGAGATAGAGGCGAATATTCATGGCTTTGCTGACCTTAACTGAAAATTCAGCGCTCCGGCATGTCAAGCCCCTGGTCATTCGCTTTAAACCCGAAAGTCCGAACGACGACGGCAAAGAAAAAGGCTCCCGACAGACCGCACATGAGGATCCCGGTCATGCCCTCGAGCGGACCGAGCATCCTCCAGCGCAAAGGCAGAACGAGGTCGCCATAGCCGACGGTCGTGTAAGTGACGCCGGAAAAATAAAAGGCGGACTCCGCATCGGGCATGGCCCCGATGAGAAGGTAAGCGGCGGCCCAGATGGCGATCCCAATCCCGTGGATAGCGATCAGCGCCCACGCAGTCCTGATGAGCAGCCAGGTGATGGGCCAGATGCCGCTCGACGCCGCCGGACGCGTCTGCTGGAGGTAACGAAGAAGAGCCGCGAGGCCGAGCGCATTGACGCAAACGGTGGCGGCAAGGAGGCTAAAGCCGATCAGAATCACGGAGATCATGGAAAGCGGAGGGCGACGCAGCAGGGCATCTCTTGCCATGCCGGGACCAACACTTGATTCACCGGATTCGGCGTGAATCAACTACCGGTTTTGGCTCCGGCCCAGATCCAGCGCATGATCGCGAGGACCTCTTCGGGGGTGAGCCTGTCCTTTCCGTCGGGCGGCATCGCGACGTCGTCGTCATCAGGCACAGTGATCGTCTCGACGAGATAACTTTCCAGGGCATTACCTTTCACGATGGGATCGCGCTCGCTCTCCCCCGCAGCGGTGAGACCCTCGACCGTGTCCATGCGGTAGTCGCCCTTCTGCTTTTCAGGACCGTGGCACTGATAACATTTCGCCTCAAAGATAGGCTGAATGACGCGGCCATACTCGCTCGTGGAATCCATACCGGAACCTCCCTCGGGGACATCACCACGCTCGACCCACTTTCGCACCCAGTCGGGAGCATTCTCAGTGAGGTATTTCGATCCGTGGGTGAGATTTCCCCCGCCATGCCCGGCAAGCGAGAGCAGGACCATGTCGGCGACGAGGAGGAAGCGATAAAAGGAAACCGTCAGGAAGCGCGGTGTTTTTCTAAAGGCGACCACATGCACGAGAGCGGCGATCACGGTAACGACGCCCACGGCGATCCCGAACCAGCGATGCTCATCGAGAGCCCCGGCCTCGTAACCTCCCCCTTCGGCCCTGAATACTCCCAACATTACCACCAGGACGGCACTGAGGGCGCTGCAAAGGAGAACGAGCCCGATGGCGCTCCGGAGCGGGGCGCTCGGTTTGAAAAAATGGTAAGTCTCGAGGATTACCGCCATCAGAACAAATCCGATCGGAAGATGCAGCGTGACCGTGTGAAAGGGAGCAAGAAAAGCCCGCCAGTTAAATCCGTCTATTGCGGTGGAAGCCGACTCCGCAGCGGCGACCGCCTCACTGCCGAAAGCGACTAACAAAAAATTAATAGCGATACTCGAACGAACCAATGCATCCATCGGTGTTTTATCGCGGGAAAGGGCCGACTCCACAAGCCCCAGCCAAAATACGCGCAGTAAGTACAAAGATCTGCCGCTCACGCCTTTCCCAAATCCGATTCCTATAAATCCCCGTCCTGTTCGTTCCTGGCTATGCATTGTATTTTTTCCCGGGGTCCGGTAAACTCGGGTTTATGGCAGTGCAAAAACTCCCCCTGATCTTCGTCCTGATACTCGCGAGCCTCACCGGATCTGCCGACGTCCCCGCCCGCGCGGAACGCCCGAACGTGTTGCTCCTGATCGTCGACGATCTGAAGCCGGTCCTCGGGTGCTACGGCGACAAGACTGCGCAGACTCCCCACCTTGACGCGCTCGCTGCACGGGGCATGCGGTTTGACGCTGCCTACTGCAACGAGGCCGTCTGCGCGCCGTCCCGCTTCAATCTGATGCTGGGCTCGCACTCAAGCTCGACGGGGCTCTACCATCTCGGCAGCGATCTCAGGTCGACGCTTCCGGACGCCGTGACGATGCCTCAGCATTTTGCGAAGCACGGATACCGGACCGAGTCACTCGGAAAAGTCTTCCACATCGGTCACGGAAACGAAGGTGACCCCGCCTCGTTCATGGTCCCTCATTTAAAGGAAAAAGTGATCGAGTATGTCGATCCAGCGAGTACCCCGGGTGGAAAAATGACGCGCGAAGAAGCGATGTTCTCCAACGCGAAGCTAACCAACCCGAATCTCGGCAACTACAACATGCTGCCGCGCGGCGCGGCCTACGAATCCCCCGACGTCGACGATGAGGCCTACGCCGACGGCCGAGTCGCAAAAGAGACGATTGCCCGCCTCAGGGCGGCGAAGGATAGACGGGAAAAGGAGGGGACGCCCTTCTTTATCGCGGCGGGATTTGCTCGGCCCCACCTTCCCTTTTCGGTGCCGAAAAAATACTGGGACCTTTACACCGCAGCGACCCTGCCAATGCCTCAGAACGAGGACCTCCCCGCCAATTCCCCGAAAGTCGCGCACAAGCACGGGGGCGAGATCCGGAATTATTTCCCCGTTCCGGACAAAGGCGACCCGGCCGGCATCTCCGGAGAGGTGAAGCGCAAGCTGATCCACGGCTACTACGCGAGCACGAGCTACGTCGATGCCCAGATCGGAAAAGTGATCAACGGTCTCGTTGATCTGGGACTCGCCGGAAACACCATCATCGTGCTCTGGGGAGACCACGGCTTTCACCTCGGCGACCTCGGGATCTGGACAAAACACACGAACTACGAGCAGGCCAATCGCATCCCCATTCTGATTGCCGCTCCCGGGGTGACAAGGCCGGGCAGCGCGACCGGTCAGCTCACGGAGACAGTGGACATTTTCCCCACCCTAGCCGAGCTGGCGGGGCTCCCGGCTCCGGCGGGTCCGCAGCCAATTGATGGCATCAGCCTCGTTCCCGTGCTCAGAGAGCCGGACACGCGAGTTCGCGACCACGCCTTTCACGTCTTTCCTAAAGCAACTCTCGGGCGTGCTATCCGGACAGAGCGGTATCGCCTTGTCGAATGGAAAAAGCCGGGAGCTGAAGCGGCGAGCGCAACTTATGAACTCTACGATTATGCAAACGGAGCGGTGGAGGAAAAAAACATCGCGGCTGCGAGTCCGGAGGTGGCCGCCGAGCTGAAGGGTATCCTCACGACCTACCCGGAAGCGGTCGGGCTAAGCCCCGATTGAGAATGTGGGGCAGACATTCCTCTCTGTCTTAATCTCCCGGGACACTTTCGTCGCTCTTTCGCGCGAAAAATGGCAGACAAGAATGTCTGCCCCACACTGGAAGACGGCAGCGGTTTGCCGCGCGCATTTTCGGCATCAGTCGACCCAACAAAAAAGCACCCCGGCACCGCTGAGGGTGTGAGGCGCTTTTAAGTAGTTCCCGCTTGTGCCGTCTCCCGATCCAGAGGCGCACGTTCCCGTAACTCAACAGGGTGGGGGCCGCTCATCGACTTTTGCCCTCCAGCGAAGGCCTGACAGCCGAAGATTTGCTAAGCCCCCAATAACGTATCAAGGGTCCGGGCCTGTATTTGATGGGTAATGGTCGAACACTGCAGGAAAAGTCAGAAAAATCGGCGGGTGGGTTGGGATTCTTAAACGATCACCTGAAGTCTACGTGTAATCCCGATTTAAGGGAATCCAAAAGTTTCGAATGTGCTGTTTCGACCTCGTGAGCCTCAAGAGTACGGTCCGAAGAACGGTACAAAATCGAGTAGGCGAGCGATTTCTTATCTTTCGCAAGTTTCACGCCATCAGAGTCTTCGAAGAGATCAAAGAGTTCGAATGACTGGAGGAGCGGCTCCTCATGCGCGCTGATGAAGGCCGCGATCGTGCCGGCGGGGAGATCCCTTGGCACCAGCATCGCCACATCACGCGAACTACCCGGAAACTTGGGCAAATCGGCGTGAGCAGGGTCCGCGTTGCGGGCGGCCATGAGCTTCTTCACATTCATCTCAGCGACGAGCACAGGCGCATCGATATCGAGCTCGCGGGCGCGGGCGGGCGGGACGATCCCGGCGAGGCCGAGCTTGCTCGCCTTTTTCCCCTCCCCGATCTCGATGCTGCACGCGCAGAGGAGCCGCGTATCGTCGACGGGGACGAAATTCAGGCCCTCGGGACAGATTTGCTCGAGCACGGCGCGCAGATCGTGGAGATCGAGAGCACTCGGCTTGCCGTCGGCCCAACTCCGATTCACCCGCGCGCCGGTCATGAGTAAGGCAAGGTGCTCATGCTCGATCTCGTCGCCTTTGGGCGGGGCGGTGAAGACTCGGCCTGATTCGAAAAGACGAAGATCGTGGCGGCCGAAGCGCTGATTCCGCGACGCCGAGGCGAGGAGACCGGGAATAAGGCCGGGGCGCAGGTAATCCTGCTCGTCATTGAGCGGATTTTTCAAACGCACCGGGCTCATCCCGCGATGGGTCGTCGCGAGATCGTCAGAGAGCTGAGCGGCGGAGATAAGCTTGAGATTGCGCGTCTCGTAGAATCCGAGGCTCGCGAGGCGATCCTGAATGGCACGCATGAAATCGTAGGCCTCGTCCGCCTTCGACGCTGCCGAAAAGGTCGCCCGCGTGTGCGAGGGCACATTATCGAGCCCGTAGACCCGCGCGACCTCTTCCACGAGATCGATGGGACGCACGAGATCGAGACGATAGCTCGGGATTTCCCAGGCCTCGCCCGCTTTCGTTAATCCCAGCGAGGTGAGGATACCGTTAATGGTCTCGTCGGTGAGAGGCGCCCCGATGACGGCACGGCAGTAATCATTCTCCAGCGCAACCGGCTTCGGTCCGTCGGGCAGAGAACCCGCGACGAGCAATTCCGGATCAGCTTTTCCTCCGGCGAGATCAAGGATGAGTTTCACCGCGAAGTCGGAAACGCCGGCGACCTGAAGAGGATCGGTGCCGCGTTCGAAACGGTAGCTCGAGTCCGAGTGAATCCCGAGACGACGTCCCGTCCGGCGCACGGCCGCGGGAGTAAAATAAGCGGCCTCGAGGAGCACGTCAGTCGTTGTTTCGGTAACGCCGCTGTCTTCCCCACCCATGACGCCGCCGATGGCGACGGCTCTCGTCTTATCGGCGATGACGAGATCGTCGCTGCTCAGCGCATACTCCTCTCCGTTCAGCGCGAGGAATTTCTCCCCGTCTGCAGCCGCGCGCACGACGATACCTCCGTCGAGCTTCGACATATCAAAAGCATGGAGTGGCTGACCTGTCTCCATCAGAAGGTAGTTCGTGATGTCGACGATGTTGTTGATAGGACGCAGCCCGATGGACTCAAGCTTGACCTTGAGCCACGAAGGCGACTCCGAGACCGTCACCCCGCGGATGAGGCGGGCCGTGTAGTAGGGACAGGTCTCCGAGGAAAGGGTGATCTCGTCCGCCGCCGCCTTCACCGGAGTCGTCGAGACGCCGTGATGGGCGATGCCTTTGAGCGGCTTTTTCGCGAGAGCGGCGAGTTCGCGCGCCACTCCCAGATGGCTGAGGCAATCGGGCCGGTTCGGCGTGATCTCGAGTTCAAAAACCGCGGGGAAGACATCGCGCAGGGGCGTTCCAGGTTTCAGCGTGGCCGGCAGGATGAGGAGCCCGTCGGCGCCTTCGCCGAGGCCGATCTCTTTCGACGAACACATCATGCCGAGTGAATCGACTCCTCGCAGTTTCCCTTCGCCAATCGTGAAAGTTTTCCCTCCTCCGGCATCGAGGACACAGCCCGGCAGCGCGAGCGGGACCTTGTCACCGACCTTGTAGTTCTTCGCCCCGCAGACGATCTGACGCGGCTTGCCCGATCCGTCATCGACCTGACAAACCGACAACTTCTCTGCGTCGGGATGTCTTTCCGACGAGAGCACCTCGGCCACGACGAGGTGATCGGGCAGACTCTGGATGCCCTCGACCTCGATCCCCGCAAAGGTCAGCAACTCGTCGAGCTGAGACATGGAGTATTCCGAAAAATCGACATGGTCGCTGAGCCATTGGAGGGAGACGTTCATTTGAAGAAGCGGATTAGCTGTAAGCTTTTTTGCTGTTTAGCGGGGGATTAGGAGGAGCGAATCTTTCGAATAAGGGAACCGATTACCTTCTCTGTTTCAATGAGAAGAGGAAAGATACTTTGATAGTCGGTCGGAGAAAGGTATTCAAGGCGATTGGAGAGGGACAATTGATAGGCGAGTTCACGAAGTGATCCGAAGGCGATATCGAGAAATCTGACAAACTCCTTCTCACCCTCCCGGCCGCAGCCCTCCACGATGTTCGACGGGACCGAGACCGCAGCACGCCTGATCTGGCTTTTCAGTCCATAAGTCTCCTCAATCGGAAAGCCACGCGTGATGCGATAAATTTCCAAAACCAATTCATCGGCTTTTAAAAAAGCAGTGAGCTTGGTGTGATCCCTCATCCTGAAAAGCTAAACTGCAAAACAGCTACCAGCTAAAAAGCTATCCGCGGAACTGCTGCAAAAAGCGCACGTCATTCTCGATCAGCAGACGCAGGTCCGGAATACCGTACATGATCATGGCGAGGCGGTCGATGCCCATGCCGAAGGCGAAGCCGGTGATGGCTGACGGATCGTAGGCGGAGTCGCCGCGCTTGGCTCCAACTTCGGTGAAGACGGCCGGGTCAACCATGCCGCAGCCGGCGATCTCGATCCACTTTACGGCGCGGCCGGCAGCGTGGAGCTTCAGATCAACCTCGAAACTGGGCTCGGTGAAGGGGAAGAAATGGGGGCGGAAACGCACCTCGGTCTTCGATCCGAAGATTTCGCGGAAGAAATACTCGAGCGTGCCCTTGAGGTCGGCAAGGGTCACGCCGCGATCAACGTAGAGCCCTTCGAGCTGGTTGAAGGCGCTGAGGTGGGTCGCGTCGATCTCGTCGCGGCGGAAGGCGCTGCCCGGGGCGATGATGCGCACCGGCGGCACTTCTTTCTCCATCGTGCGGATCTGCACGGAAGAGGTGTGGGTGCGCAGGAGCTTGCCGTTTTCGAAATAGAAAGTATCGGTCTCGTTCCGCGCGGGGTGGTCAGCGGGCGTGTTGAGCGCGTCGAAGCAATGCCATTCGGTCTCGATCTCGGGCCCTTCGGCAAGGGCGAAGCCCATGCGGCGGAGGATGCGGACGGCCTCGTCGAGGACGAGCGTGAGGGGATGGAGCCCACCTTTGGGGAGCGAACGGGCCGGCAAAGTGGGATCGATCGAGGCAAAGGCGGCCGCGTCGCGCCGGGCGGTGAGGGTCGCCGACTTCTCCTCGAGGGCCGAAGTGATCGCGTTGCGGACCTCGTTGAGCTTTTGTCCGACGTCTTTTTTGAGATCGGCGGGGACGTCGCGCATTCCAGCTCCGGCCTCGGTGAGACGGCTCTTTTTCCCGAGGAATCCCACGCGGGCCTCTTCCAGCGCCGCCTCATCGTCGATGCCGCTGATCGCGGCGAGGGCTTCGGTCTGTATCGTGTCGAGCTCGGCTAGCATGGTGTGGTATCAAAAGGGTTGGGTCAGTGACCTGACAGGGTCTAATCGGGGCGGGGCTTTTCAAGGGGAAGTGGCAGGTGCCTCAGGATCCAGCCCTCTGGACTCCGGCGTGTAGAAAAGACCAAAACGGGGATTCTTCAACACCAACCTGCCTCAGGCTTGGAGTCGGTCAGGCTCTTCGAGTCCGGAAAAGAGGCAAATCACCGCAGATCGAAAGACGATCAACGGCGTCACGCTGCAAAAGCGATGGATCCTTTTAGAGGACCTCGACGTTCACCGACGGTGCATGGGCAGGATGCCCATGCTACGGGCAGG
>JANQVJ010000012.1:11415-106716 GCA_030730365.1 Verrucomicrobiales bacterium | reverse complement strand
AGGACCTCGACGTTCACCGACGGTGCATGGGCAGGATGCCCATGCTACGGGCAGGCCGGGCACTTCGGCCAGAAAACAGAAAAAGCCGGACGCCTGCATTGCAAAGCGACCGGCCTTTCAAAGTTTCGGTGGTGAATCAGGCTGCCTGCTTCGCTTTTTCCTCGAGGGCTTTCGCCGACGACTGAACGAGGGCTTTGAAGGCGTCGGCGTCCTTGATCGCGATGTCCGAGAGGACTTTGCGGTCGAGTTCGATACCGGCGGCTTTGAGGCCCTCCATAAAGCGGGAGTAGGTCATTCCGTTCAGTTTGGCAGCGGCATTGATCCGCTGGATCCAAAGACCGCGGAAGGTGCGTTTGCGTACTTTCCGGTCACGATAGGCCCATTGCATGGCCTTGTAGACGGAGTCTTTTGCTGTACGGAACAGCTTGGAACGTCCCCCGCGAAAGCCTTTGGCCTTCATCAGGATACGCTTACGACGCTTGCGGCTTGCAGGCGAATTGGTTGCACGTGGCATGTTGTATTATCCTCTGAGTTGGTTGTTGTTTTTATTTCAACTGGCTGACTCACCTTCTCATCAGGCGACGGTAGGCGTTTCCGCCGCGCCACCAGTCAGCTCAGTCGTGAACCGGATCATCCGGTTCGAGCGGTAGAGCCCTTTTGCGAATTATTTTCCGCAGAAGGGCATATTCATCTTCACGTTCTTCTCATCTGCCGGAGAGACCAATGCGGACTGTCCGAGACGGCGAAGACGCTTGGAGTTCTTGCGGCGGTTCAGGTGTCTTTTCCCCTGTTTCCGACGCAAAATCCTACCACTGCCGGTCACCTTAAATCTTTTGGCGACCCCTTTACGTGTTTTGGCTTTTCCAGCGACTCTTGCCATAGCGGGCGGACCCTAAGCGAGAATAAAAATTTTGCAACGGGTTTTGACAGTTGTTCCCGCCCCAATGCGCTGAGTCCACCCCGGGAGGGGCGGGAAATAACGCAATTTAGCCAATTCCCTGCAAAGTCTGCGGCTGAAGAACCTTTCCTGCCACCCCGCGCCATCCGGCCTCATTTTTTGTTTCCCCCTAGGCGCGGTTCCCGCTACCTTCCGAGATCCAGATATGAGCGACGACTCCCCCCTCTCCGAAATTGCCTCCGCGCCAACCCCTGACCTGGAGGAGGAAATGGCCGGAAAGCTTGCCTCGGCCCGCGAGATCATCGGCAAAGAGCTGCGCAAGGTCATCATCGGGCAGGACGAGGTCGTCGACCAGATGCTGATCGCCCTGCTCGCCGGCGGCCACTGCCTCGTCACGGGCGCGCCGGGACTCGCGAAGACGCTGCTCGTGAGCACGCTCGCGAAGGTCTTTGATCTCTCTTTTAACCGCATCCAGTTCACTCCCGACCTGATGCCCTCGGACATCACGGGGACGGAGATCCTCGAAGAGACGGCCGAGGGACGCCGCGAGCTTGTCTTTAACCGCGGCCCTATTTTCGCCAATCTCATCCTCGCCGACGAGATCAACCGCACCCCGCCCAAGACGCAGGCCGCCCTGCTCGAGGCGATGCAGGAAAAACAGGTCACCGTGGCCGGCCAGAGCCTCATCCTCGACAAGCCGTTTTTTGTCCTCGCGACGCAGAACCCGATCGAGATGGAGGGCACCTATCCCCTGCCCGAGGCACAGCTCGACCGATTCATGTTCAACATCGTGATCGATTACCTCAGCGAAGACGAAGAGGTCGCGGTCGTCTCGCAGACCACGGGTGCCGGACCCGAAGAGGTCAAGGCGGTCTTCTCCGGAGCGGATCTCCTTAAATGCCACGCCGTCGTGCGCCGCGTCCCCATCGCCGAGGAAGTGGTGCGCTACGCGGTGAAGCTCGCGGCCAACTCCCGTCCCGGACAGCCGCACTCGAGCGCCTACATCAACGAGTGGGTCAACTGGGGCGCCGGGACCCGCGCCGGACAGAGCCTCGTCCTCGGCGGCAAGACCCGCGCCCTCCTCGAAGGGCGTTCCCACGTCAGCTTTGACGACATCCGCGCGATGGCCGCACCGGTCATGCGTCACCGCATCCTCACCAACTACCGCGCCGAAGCCGAAGGGATCACGGCGGAGGCAGTGATTAAGAAACTGATGGAAATCACTTCGGAGAAGTGACTTCAGGCGTTCGGGTTTTGAGGGATTCAGGAAACAATTTCACTTCGCCTTACACTTGAATGGCTACTCGTCCAACCTGAACCCCTCAAAACCTGAACCCCTCAATGCCTTCCCAAACACTTCTCGACCCCACCGCCCTCATGCGAGTCAAATCGCTGGAGTTGCGGGCGCGCATGGTCATGGAGGGATTCTGGAAGGGGCTGCATCGTTCGCCTTATCACGGCTTCTCGGTGGAGTTCAGCGAGTATCGGCCCTATGCCCGCGGCGACGACCCGCGCTTCATTGACTGGAAAGTGATGGCGCGGAGCGATCGGGCTTTCATCAAAAAATTCGAAGACGAGACGAACCTGCGCGCCCATCTCCTCCTCGACCGCAGCCGCTCGATGACCTATGGCTCGGGCGACTATTCAAAGGCCGACTACGCCGCGACTTTTGCCGCGACCCTCGCCTATTTCCTCATGGGGCAGAATGATGCGGTCGGCCTGACCACGTTCGACCGCCGCGTCGACGAGCACATTCCCGCGCGGAACCGGCCGGGGCAGTTGCGCCGACTCCTCCTCCAGCTTGAAAAGGCGCCGCTCGGCGAAGGGACCGATCTCGGGGCGGCGATGAAGGGACTGCACGAACTCATCCGCAAACGCAGTCTCGTCGTCCTGATGTCGGACCTGCTTGCGCCGCTCGAAGATCTCGAAAAGCAGATCGGCTACTTCGCGGCCGGACGTCACGAGATCGCCGTCTTCCAGTTCCTCGATCCGCGCGAGCTCGATTTCGAATTCACCAAGGCGACCCATTTTCGCGACAGCGAGAGCAACGAGGATCTCTTCATCGATCCGGCCGTGGCGAGGGCCGAATACCTCGAGCGTCTCAACACCCACCTCGAAGCGATCCGCAAACTCTGCTCCCGCCACGGCGTCGCCTATCGCCTCGTGCCCACGAACGAACCGCTTGAGCAGGTGCTTTTCGAGTTCGTGAATCTGCGGAGGTGAGGGGGGCGGGGTCGTCGCAAAAGTGCCGCCAAATTGCATTCAGCTCCCTAATTCGCCCCGTAGCCGGTCTCTCCGAGGCCAGCCACAGCAACTGCTGCCGAAAGAGCGAAAGGGCTCAGTCACTCCTCCGTTTCACTCCATCCCGCTCCCGCGCAATTCCGCCTTGTCACCCCGCCCGCAGCTCCTTACCTTTGCCGCCATGTCCATTCTTACCCCCGTTCAATCCGAAAAACTCACCGCTCTCGCGTCGGCCCTCGTTGATCAGGGGGCGGCGCGTGTTCTCGTGGAACCTCTCGAGCGCAGCACCGGCTACTGGTTCGGCGGCGGAAACATCATTCGCGACCGCGACGGATCGGTCCTCATCTGCGGTCGCTACCGGGTCTACGGAGACTCCCGCACCGGGATTCATTCCGGCGAGCGGGGGAAAGAAGCCGCCATTTTCCGCGCTGCCGGATTTGACGGCGAGTTCGAAAAAGTGGCGACTTTTTCCAAGTCCGATCTTTCCTATCCCGACCGCGAGGTCGTCTCGATCGAGGGCGTCGCGCTGCATCTCACCGACGACGGGATCGAGTTCTTTGTCTCGACGGAAAAGGACATCCCCTACCCCTCCCACCTCGACGGCTATCTCAAGCCCGGAGCCGGCGTCTGGAGCATCGACCGCCTCTCCGCTCACTCGCTTCCCAATCTCGCTCCATCCAGTCTCGAAGAAGTCATCCCCGCCGGTCTTAACGATCCGGCGCGGCTCCACACGAAAGATCCCTGGCCCTTCGATCTGCCCAACGGCGACGTCGTTCTCGGCTACTGCACCCATCCATTCTCCTGGTCGAGCAGCGGCACCGCGCTCGCTCTGCGGCGAAAGGGATCAACGACCTGGGAGACCCTCACGAATGATCTCCTCCCCCGCGGTCCGGTCTGGGACATCGCGGCGGCTCGCGCCACCGAGCGTCTCGCGATCCCGAAATTCGGCGCCTTTGCGGACAGTCCTGATCTCTCGCTCTACTTCTACGACAGTTGCGAATGCATGCGTCAACTCGATGAAAATCCCCGCGCCGTCTCCCGCCCCCGCGGATGGTCCTGCGAGGAGATCGGCGGCATCGCTGTCGGCGAAGATCACGACCTGAGCAAAATCGAAAGCCTCTCGGTCGAGGCACCTCTTTTCATCTCCCCGCACGGGACCGGCTGCTCGCGCTATGTCGCGACTCTCATGACGAAGGACGGCATCTTCGCCACCTGGCAGCAGAGTCAGGACGATCTCTCGCAACCTCTCGTTGGACATTTTCTGTCGATGGATCGCGTGAGGGAGATACTTTCTTGAATTTCGGATTTCGGATTGATAACACACTAACAATCACATAGCGATGCGCCTTTCGTTAAACTCCTCCACGATCAAAACGACCCCGCTCCTCGACAAGATTCGTGTCGCGGGGGAGGCGGGTTATGCGGGGATCGAGCTCTGGGCGGTCGAGCTCTACGAGCATGTCGGACGCGGCGGGGAAATCTCGGACGTGGAAAAGGCGCTCGCCGACCACGGGCTCGCGGTCCCCTGTTTCATCGCGGTGCGAAACTGGGGCGAGAGCAGCGGCTGGGAATACCGGCTCGCAATGGACGAGGCGCGACGCCGCTTTGAACTCGCCGCCCGTCTCGGGGCTCCGCTCATGGTCTGCACTCCGCCCCTGGAACGCCCCGGGATCGAGGGGCTCCATCGCGGCTACGCCGATCTGCTCCAGATCGGACGCGAGACCGGGGTGCGCGCAGTGCTGGAATACATCAGCTTTTTCGCGAGCCTCAACAATATCCCCGACACCGTCACTGTGCTCGACGAGTGCGGCGACCCTGAAGGATGCACCATTCTCGATGCCTTCCACAACTGGAACCATCGCACCACCCTCGACGACATTCGCGCCCTGCCCCTCGAGCGCCTCGCCCACTACCACATCAATGACGCCGCCCCCGGCATCCCGAGCGGATCGCAAAAAGATCCCGACCGCGTCATGCCCGGCGACGGAGTCATTGATTTAAAAACCGAACTCACCCTGCTACGGGAAAAGGGCTACGACAAATGGCTCAGTCTCGAGCTTTTCAACGCGGACTGGTGGGCGAAAGATCCGCTCGAAACGGCGAAGGTCGGTCTCGAACGCATGCGGTCGCTCTGCGCGGACGCCGGCATCAGCGTGTAGATTTCACACCCTTTGCATCGTCCCTTCATGCTCTCTTCACACACGGGGTGGATACTTGGGGCATGAAACTCTCAAGACGAAAGTGGCTCGGGCGGAGCCTGTTTTACGGTAGCGGATTCGCCGGCTTCGGCTACGGAAGCCTCGTGGAAAAACGATGGCTCGATGTGACCCGGCAACACATTCCCCTAACAGAATCCCATGCCGCCCTCGAGGGACTGAAGATTGCGGTGATGGGCGACTTCCACCACGACGATTTCGGTGACGAGGAGCTCATCGGGCGCGCCGTGAAGGTTATCAATGACGAGCAGGTCGATCTCGTCTATCTCGTCGGCGACTACATCTCGCGCGACGCGGCGGCGATCGTGCCGCTCTGCGAAGTGCTCCGCGATTTGCGGCCGACTCTCGGGACCTTCGCCGTGATGGGCAATCACGATGCCTGGCACGTTGATCCGATCCTTTTTAAATCACTCGAAAACGCCGGCGTGCGGATGCTCATCAACGATGCGCAGGAGTTCGATCACTTCGGCGTGGTCGGGATGGACAGCTTCTGGGGCGGGCGACCTGATCTACCTTTTGCCCTGAACAAAATCACGGCCGGCAAACCCGTCATCCTCGGCTGGCACGAGCCCGATACCTTCGCCGCCTACGACGATCCGCGCATCGTTCTCCAGGTCTCGGGACACACCCACGGCGGCCAAATCTGCGCGCCATTCTACGGGCCTATCCTTCTCCCCGAACACGGGCGAAAATATTCCTACGGCTACTACCGGCGGGGCGATTCCTCGCTTTTTGTGACCCGCGGCGTCGGGACGCTCACCCTCCCCGCCCGATTCCTCTGCCCGCCCGAGGTGGTGTTGCTGAAGTTTGGCGTGGCTTGACCCCTCTTGACTTCGGTTCTAACTTTAGCTAACCTAGCTAACGATGATCACCGTTAATATGCACGAAGCCAAAAGTCGCCTTTCCGCTCTCGTCAAAGCGGTGGAGGAAGAGGGCGAAACCGTCATTCTCCAACGCAATGGCCAGCCGGTGGCAGAAATTCATCGCTACACTGCACCGCCCGCTGAGCCGATTCGCCGGGATCTCACTCCGGACCCTTGTTTGCGCGCCGTTCTTGCGCCCGGCTACGATCCGGCGGAACCGCTCAGCGACGACGAATGGCCGGAAGATAGCCGATGAAACTGCTGCTCGATACCTGTGCTCTCATCGCCCTTTCAGAGGGATCTCTGCCTTCCGCCGCCGCTGCCGCGCTCGTTTCTGCCGAGAGAGCATTCATCTCCCCGATCGTTCCGTGGGAGTTAGGCATCAAGGTTAAGGCCGGAAAGCTAACCCTCGCGAATCCGCCGCTGGAATGGATTTTGAACCTGGCCGGACGCCACCAACTCGATCCACCCGATGCAGGGCTCGATGCCGCGCTCCTCTGCGCCGCGGCCGACCTTCCGCTCATCCACCGCGACCCCTTTGACCGTGTCCTCGTCGCCACGGCCCAACGCGACGGGCTGACCATTCTCACCTCTGATCGCCTCATCCCGAAGTATCCTGATATCATGACGATCTGGTAGCCACGAACCTCTTTGCCCGCGGCGAACGGCGTGGCTTGACCTAAATTAGTTATGCGCATAACCTAATTCAATTATGGCCACCATGACTGTGCGCACCACTGTTGCCTTCGATCCGGCGACAGCCGCCCGACTCGAAAGACTTGCGAAACGCTGGGGAATCTCGAAGTCCGAGACCATGCGGCGCGCCCTGGAAAAGGCTGAAAAGGATGCCGCACTGGAAGCGGACGAGTTGCCTGATTTCACCGGCATGTCCCCCATCGAGATTCTTGACTGGTTGCGGGATAATCCATCGCCGCCCGTAGCCGGCGGATGGGGAGATGACCCCCACCGCGAACTCCGGGAAATGAGGGACGAGGATGCACGAATCGAAGAGGAGAGAGAATATGAACGACTTGGCCGACGAGTGGCTGAGTCCGATACCCCGTACGGTTCATGATTCACCTCGACGCGAACCTGCTCATCGCAATTGTCCGTCCAACGGATTTCCACTATACCCAGGGACATCGGGTGATATCGGGCCTGGGACCGTTCGGCTGCAGCGCCGTCGCCTGGATGGAATTTCACTCAAAGCCCGTTCACCCCAGGGATATCGCTGTCACGCAGTCAATTCTTTCCGCCGGAATCACCCCCTTCGACGAGGCGACCGCCGCCCTCGCCGGCGAGCTCTACTACCGCACCGGCTCAAAGCGCCGCACCCGTCTCGACACCATGATCGCCGCGTCCGCGATTCTTGCCGGTGCCGAGCTGGCGACAACCAACCGGGATGATTTCGCCACCTTTATTCCTCACGGGCTGAAGCTCCACCCGGTCGACTGAGCCTCACATGCGCACCACCCGCCCCGTCCGGGCGCTCGCGACGGCGGCATCGACGATTTCCTGCCCGAGACGGGAGATGGCGACACTGAGCGGTCCCTCAATCTCGCGACCGTGTTCGAGACAGTCGAGGACGTAGGCGACAGGATTGGAAAAGGGGAAAACCGGCGACGGTGCTTCGAGGCGGAGACCGTTCGGACTCTCACGCGTTTGCACGGTGATGAACTCATCGTAGTCGTAACTCGAGAGCGTGCCCTCGCTGCCTTTCACGACAAATCCGCAGCGCGGCTGGGGCTGGTGAGTCCACGGATCGGTGAAGGTGCCCCATCGGGTCTCGAAGCGCGAGAGGCCGCGTTCATACCGCGCCACGGTGATGCTGTGTTCATCGACCTCGAGCGATCCGCCCGGCTTCCGGTCCCACATCGCCATGACTTCGACAGGACGCTGCCCGCCATTCAACCAGGTCCCGAGCGTGGTGCCGTAGCCGAGGTAGTCCTGCAGGCTGCCGCCGCCTTCGGCGTCTTTGTAAAACCAGCTCGCGTCTTTTTCCGCGTCGGTCGGTTCGTGTTCGATCTTGTCGGCTCCGTGCCAGAGCGGACCGCGATTGCCGTCGTAAAAATGGACTTCGCAGACCTCGCCAATGAGGCCCGAGCGGATCACGTCGTGCGCTTTTACATGCGAACGCAGCCACGCGAGCGGCCAGTTGATCGCGAGCGGACGTCCCGTCACGTCCATCGCGGCGATCATGCGGTCGGCTTCCGCGAGGGAGGCGGCAAAGGGCTTTTCGACGAGCACCGCGGCACCGCACGGCGCCACTTTTTCCGTCCACTCGGCATGGCGCGCCGCCGCCGGGCAGAGGATGACGAGATCGGGCCTCGTTTGCTCGAGGCAGGCACGGTAGTCGGTGAAGACTTTTTCTCCGCCGAGTCCGAAACTCTCGCGAGCGGATTCCATGCGCGCGGGCTGTTCGTCCGAGATACCGACGATCTCCGCGGCGGGATGCTCGTGCGCCATGAGCAGAAGATCGCCCATGTGGAAATGATCAAAATTGATGCCGACGATGCGCCACTTCATGATGGGGTTGGGGAAATCTCGCCGGATTCTCAATCCGAAAACAAGTGAGATTCCCCGTTTTCGCTGAGATTCTTCGGAATCACCACAAGAAAGTGCTTCTAAAATTTGAGAATTGCGCGATGATAAGCCGCTTTACCCCCATTATGCAGCAGCGCGACGACGATACCGTAGAACTCGAAGGAACCATTCATACCGTCCTCCCCGGAACCATGTTCCGCGTAGAACTCGACAACGGTCATCTCGTCCTCGCCCACATCTCGGGCAAAATGCGCAAGCGTTTCATCCGCCTCGTCGCCGGTGACCGCGTCAAAATTGAGATGTCTCCCTACGACACGGAAAAAGCCCGTATCGTTTACCGCGTCGACAGCCGCAGCCCGCGTCCGATGAACCCTGGCAAACGGAGTTCACCCCGCAGCATGGCTCGACCCGGCCAGCCCAAGAAACGGGCCAAACCCAACCCGACTCCCCGCCGCGGCGGAGGTGGGGGGGGCGGGGGCGGTGGCAGCAAGTAAGCGCCGGCGGCTCACCTGTCGCCACGCCGGGACTCGCGTGAATGACGAATTATTTTGCGCTCCTCGGACTCCCTGAAGCCCTGAGCCTCGATCCCGAGGTGGTGGAAACCTCGTGGCGGGAAAAGAGCCGCGCCCTTGCCGACTCTTCGAGCGGAAGCGAGGCACCCCTCGATCACCCTGATCTCAATCAGGCGCGCAGCACACTGGCCGATCCTGCACTGAGACTCGCTCACTGGCTCGCGCTGCGGGCTCCCGACTCTCCGGCGGATCGATCGATCGATCCATCCCTGATGGATCTTTTTAGCGCGATCAGCCCGGTTCTGGAAAAGACCGACAAGCTCCTTGCCAGTCATCGTCGCGCTACGACTGCACTTACTAGGGCGATGCTCACCCATGAGGCGATAGACGTGCAATTGCAAATCCAGGAATTACTCCAACGCATCCAACCACTCCGAAGCAGCCTCACCGGTCAATTTGACGACCTTGAAAAAGCTGGAGGCGAAGACGACTTTCAGCCTGCCACCCGCGCACTCGGTCAGTTAAAATTTCTCAAACGCTGGGAGGAACAATGCCGCGAACGTCTCCTCTCCCTCATCGCCTGCTGAGCCACCCCATGAACGAAGAACTCATCATCGGCATTGATCTGGGAACGACGAACTCCCTCGTCGGCGTGGTGGACTCGGGTTTCCCCCTTGTCCTTGCCGATCGCGAGGGGGGCAGGCTGACGCCCTCGTGCGTCTCATGGGCAACGTCGGGCGAACCGCTGGTGGGAAAAGAGGCTTTTCGCTCGCGTATGATCTCTCCCGAACGCACCGTGAGCTCGATCAAGCGTTTCATCGGTCGGACTTTTTCCGACCTCACCGCGCAGGAGCGCGAGGACGCCGGCTTCCCTCTCGTCGCAGGCCGCTACGACGAGATCCTCGTCGCGATCGATCCGGAAACGCTCGCCACGCCCGAAGAAATCTCGGCCCTGATCCTCGCGCGACTGAAGAAAATCGCCGAAGAAGCGCTCGAGATGCCCGTCTCCCGCGCGGTCATCACGGTGCCGGCTTATTTCAACAACACTCAGCGCGAGGCAACCAAACGCGCCGCCGGGCTCGCCGGACTCACCGTCGAGCGCATCATCAACGAACCCACCGCCGCCGCTCTCGCCTACGGTCTCGACAAGCTCGAAGAATCCGCCACCGTCGCGGTCTACGATCTCGGCGGGGGCACTTTTGACCTCTCCATCCTGCAAATGCGCGACGGATTTTTTGAGGTCATTTCCACCGCCGGCGACACGCGCCTGGGCGGAGACGACCTCGACCGCGTCATCGCCCGCCACTTCGCCGCGACCCTTGCGCTCGGCGAATTGAGCCCGGGCGAAGAGGCCACCCTGCTCGCCCGCGCCCGCGAGGTGAAAGAAGCCCTCAGCATCGAAGATAGCGTCACGGCGCGCTTCCCCTTTTTCCGCGGGAGCGCGAGCTTCGAGCTGGAACTATCGCGTCCCGCTCTCGAAAAGCTGCTCACCCCCGTCATCGAGAGGACGAGACCGATCGCCCGGCGTGCCTTCGCCGAGGCAGCCAGCAAAGGTGTCGCCGAGGTCGAGCGACTCATCCTCGTCGGCGGCAGCACTCGCATCCCGCTGGTGCGGGAGAAGTTGCAGGAATGGTTCGGCCTCGTCCCCGACATCAGCCAGCATCCCGACGAGTCGATCGCTCTGGGTGCAGCGATCCAGGCAGGGATGCTCTGCGGACGGGTTCGTCAGATCATCCTCGTCGATGTGACCCCGCTCTCGCTCGGAATCGAGACCTTTGGCGGGCTCATGAATGTGATCATCCCGCGCAATTCGACGATCCCGGTGAAGGCGGGCGAGCTTTTCACCAATGCGGTCGATCATCAGGAGTCCATGGCGATCCGCGTTCTCCAGGGGGAGCGCGAACTGGCGAAGGACAACTGGCTCCTCGGCGAAGTCACCGTGCCTTTCACCCCGGGCCCGAAAGGCAGCGCCCGTGTCGGCGTGCAGTTCGCGATCGGTCTCGACGGCATCCTCGAAGTCCTCGCCCGCGACACCGTCACGGGAGAAGATCATGTCCTCGAAATCCGGAATGCCGCCATCGATGTCGATGACGAGGCCGTCGAGCGCATGGTAAGCGAGTCGATCGACTGCGCCTTTGACGACATGAACGAGCGCATCTGGACCGAGGCGAAGCTCAAGAGTGAGGAACTCCTCCCCGCCGTTGGAGAAGCCCTCGCCCTTGTCGGACACCTTGTCCCCGCCGACGATCTAGCCGGAATCGAGGCCGCCACCGCGCGGGTTCGATCCGCGCTGGAGAGTGAATCGCACGACTCCACCGCGCTGAAATCCGCCAATGCCGCGCTCGATGAGGCCACCCAGACCCTCGCCGCAATTCTTGTGGAAGCGGCATTTTCCGGTCTGGACTCTTGAAAGGGGGAGAGAGAAAAGGGCGGACCACCTCCCTTTTTACCCTGACTGATCTCCCAATTTTTGGAAAATTTCCGTCACAAAAGAATACGCTTGTGGTCTATAACATAAAATTGATAAGATCCGCCGCTGCAGCGGGCTCTCTTCTCGTTTGCCTAGGTCCAGACTCCTGTTTTCCCTCTTACAAACCCACGCCTTTCGATGGAAGATCCAAGCCAATCCCCCAGTTCCCCTCCCTCGCAAGAGTCAGGCCCGAACCCGCTTGCACCACGCAAACTCTCCCCCCCGGGGCCCGAAGAAGCCGATGTCGAAATTATCGCCACTCCCGTCGGTGAGGAAGTCTATGCCGTTGTGGCAGACGACGGCGGTGAATCTACCGAGGGCGAATATTACGAAGGACACGAAGGTGGCACAGGGGAACGTTCCTTTATCGTCGGCGAAGGCGAAGCGGTCCATGCAGCCGAGAAAGAACCGGCCACGAAGGAAAAAATGAGCGCCATCCTCGTGGCGGTCATCATCCACATCGTCATTATCATTCTGCTCGGCATCCTCACCCTCTCTTCCCCGGCGCCGTCGCCGCCACAGATTTCGGTTTCGTCGATCGCGAACAACTCCGATTCCGAAATGGAGTCGCAGACGATGACGAAAATGCAGCAAAAGACCGCCTCAGCCGTCTCATCGGTCCAGAGCATGGTTGCCAGCACCGCTTTTTCCGATTTCTCCGTGCCGACCACCGTAGATACAAGCAATACCGACCTCACCATGGTCGCGATGTCCAACAGCGACAGCGGTTTCGGCATGTCTATGAGTGGCTTCGGCGATGTCTCGAACATGGCTTCGATTCCTGCCGGGATGCGATCGCGTTGTTCCATGTCCGAGCGGATGAAGCGTCTCCGCGAGAGCGGCGGCGAAGACCGCGCCGAGCGGGCTGTGCGCGAGGGACTCGAGTTCCTCACGACCAAGCAGAACAAAGAAAATGGCGCCTTCGGCGAAGAATACACCGCCGGGATGACGGGTCTCACCCTCCTCGCCTACCTCGGTCACTGCGAGACGCCCGAGTCGCCCAAGTTCGGTGACTCCGTCGTGAATGCCGCCCTTTTCCTGATGGATCGCTGCCTCAAGAACGACGGCAGAATCACCAACGGCAAAGGCGGTCATCACGAGGCCTACGAGCACGCCATCGGCACCTACGCCCTTGCCGAGCTCTACACGATGACGAAAGAGAGCGGCAAAGAGATCCCGCGCCTCGAGTCCGTCCTCAAAAAAGCCGTTGGTGTCATCGTTGATGCCCAGACCAAAGACGGCGGCTGGCCTTATGGCTTCGCCGCGCAGGGCAAAGAAGACATGTCAGTATCGGGCTGGATGATCCAGGCCCTCAAGGCGGCCTACAATACCGGCCGCAATTTCTCCGGGGTGGAAAAGTCCCTCGACCTCGCCACGAAAAAGTATCTCCCCGCGATCCAGGACTCCGAAGGAGCGTTCAAGTACAACCCCGACAACGCCAAGGGCAAGCCCACTCTCACCGGTGCCGCTTTGCTCTGCATGCAGATCTGGAAAGGAGCCGACACGCCCGCCTATGAGAAAGGCCTGAAGTACCTCACCGAGCGCTACAAAAACCCCAGCCCCGGCGGCGACTTCTACGCCCCCTATTACAACACCCAGGTCTTCTTCCTCCGCGAAGGGCCCGAGTGGGAAAGCTACAATAAACAGTTCCAGCCCAAACTCCTCGACGCCCAGAACAAAGACGGCTCCTGGCTCAAAGAGGGCGGTGCCCGCAAGGACCACCAGATCCTCAACACCGCCTGGGCCATCCTCATGCTCGAAGTTTACTACCGTTACCTTCCCACGACCGATAAGGTCAGCGGTCTCGAGAAGCGGTAAGAGTTCCTATTCCGACGCCGGGTAGGGCAGAGCGAGTCCGCTTTGCCCGATCATGACGGGATTAACGGTGAGCTGTTTGCCCCAGTAATACAGGTGGAAAGAGGCCGTGTTCTTCGGAAAAGCATAGATCAGAAGCAATCTCACCTCGCTCGGAGCCGTCGGCGGTAATTCTCCCGCCGCGAGCGCTCCCCCTTCGCCATTAAGAAACTCCGCATGCGGATCGCTCCCGTAGCTGATCATCGTGATCCCGTCGATCACCTCGATATCGTCGATATCAAAAAAGGGCGTGTGCCCGGAAACCGTCACGTCCACCGCGATCAGTCTTGCCTCGATCGCCGCCGCCGGATCGGGCGAGAGATGGCTGTAGCCCGTGTAGTGCCAGGCACCGTTGACCTTGACCGAGCCGCTGCCGAGACCCTCTGCCTGCTGCTTTGCCCGGGCCTGCATGACCCCGTCGATCATCTGCTTCTGCTCTTCAGCAGTGAGCTCGCGAGGTTCGCCGGACACGGGAACCGTAGTGACGAGTTCAGCAGCCGGTGGGGGTTCGGGGGCGTCCACGGCTTGCTCGGCGGGCTTATCGCCGCAGGCGCAGAGAGAGAGGGTAACGGCCAGGCCGATGAGGTGAAATATCGCTGAATTATTCATGCTTAGGGATTTGTCGCGCTGCACTTACCTGTGACAGAGAGGCAACAAAATCAAAGCTCCCCTTTCAAACCGGGGCGCTCGTGCGTAGACTATGACATGCAAAACGAGGTCATTGAAAAGAATTTTCAGATTGCCCGGCTCGCCGACATCGCTCCGACACCCTGTCCCTGCGGGCAGTCGCGCCGAGCTTTCATGAATGATGAGAATTCCGTCGCCTCAATGCACCTCGTCGAGATCAAGCAGGACAGCGAGCTCCACTACCATAAGGTCATGACCGAGCTCTATTACGTCCTCGAGGGCGAAGGCCACATCGAGCTCGACGGGCAAATCCATCCGCTCACCCCCGGCACCTCTGTCCTCATCAAGCCCGGATGCCGTCACCGCGCCGTAGGAAAAAACCTGAAAATTCTGAACGTTCCGGTTCCAAAATTTAACCCCGATGACGAATATCCCGCCTGAACCGAGCACATTATGACTGCATTCAGCCCCATTGAAGAAATCATCGTCGAGATCCGCCACGGCCGCATGGTCATCATCGTTGATGACGAAGACCGTGAGAACGAAGGCGACCTCGTCTGCGCCTCGGCCAAAATCACGCCCGAGCTCATCAACTTTATGGCCACCCACGGCCGCGGACTCATCTGCGCCCCCATCACGCAGGAGGCCGCCGAGCGACTCGGCCTGCCTCTCATGGTACGACGGAATACCGAATCGCACGGGACCAATTTCACCGTCGCGGTCGATGCCGCCTCGGGCGTCACCACCGGGATCAGTTCGGCCGACCGTGCCCGCACCGTCGAGATCCTCGCCAACCCGATGTCCGAACCGCAGGACCTCGTCCGCCCGGGCCACATCCTGCCGCTCCAGGCCAAGCAGGGTGGTGTGCTCCGCAGGGCAGGTCACACCGAGGCGGCGGTCGATCTCGCCCGCCTCGCCGGACTCGAACCAGCCGGAGTCATTTGCGAAATCCTCAACGAGGACGGCACCATGGCGCGCCTTCCGCAACTCCTCGAATTTGCCGAAAAACACCAGCTCAAGATCGGGACGATCGAGGCCCTCATCGATTACCGTCGCAGCCAGGAGAAACTGATCGAGCGCATCGAAAAAATCCAGATGCCGACCGACTTCGGAACCTTTGATCTCATCATCTACGCCAGCACTCTCAATCCCGACGAACACCACCTCGCTCTCGTAAAAGGGGAAATCCTCCCCGACGAGCCGGTTCTCGTGCGAGTCCACTCCGAGTGCCTCACCGGTGACGTCTTCGGATCGCGTCGCTGCGATTGCGGAAGCCAGCTCCACTCCGCCCTCGCCCAGATCGAAGAGGCGGGCAAAGGAGTCCTCGTTTACATGCGGCAGGAGGGCCGTGGGATCGGGCTCGCCAACAAAATCCGCGCCTACAAACTGCAGGAGGAAGGCCTCGACACCGTCGAGGCAAATGAGCGTCTCGGGTTCGGATCCGACCTGCGCGACTACGGCATGGGCGCGCAGATCCTATACGATCTGGGCGTGCGCAAGATCAGACTCATGACGAACAACCCGCGCAAAGTCGTGGGTCTCGACGGCCATCGTCTCGAGATCGTGGAAAAAGTCCCCATCATGACAGTTCCCAACGAGCACAACGAACGCTACCTGGGGACAAAGCGGGACAAGCTCGGCCATTTTCTCTGAGACGGGGAGGGAGACGCCTGTAGCAGTTGCCAACTCGGCGACTCTCCCCTACTTTGCGTTTCCATGTCCAAATCCGCACCAGAATCCCCGGCCCCGACCGGCCAGCAAGGCACCGTTTGCATTGTCGCGAGCAAATACAACGCCACCTACACTGACGCCCTCGTCGCCTCCGCGAGCGAGACCCTCGAAAAACTGGCCCCCGCACTCGAGGTTCGCGTCATCCGTGTCCCCGGTGCGTTTGAGATCCCTATCGTCGTCGAAGCAGTCGCCTGCGCCGAAGTGCAGCCGCTCGCGATCATCGCCCTGGGTGTCATCATCCGCGGTTCGACCGCCCACGCCGATCTGATTGCCGCGTCCATCACCCGCAGTCTCGCCGACACCGGCGTATCCCATCTTATCCCCGTCATTCACGAGGTCCTCCTCGTCGAAAACGCCGACCAGGCCGAAGCCCGCACTCTCGGCGACGAGCTCAATCGCGGACGCGAAGCCGCCGAAGCCGCCGTCGCGATGATCGAGGTGATGGCCTCACTCGACTGATCATCCCTTTCCCCTCCACTCCCATGTCCGACCATCGCCCTGATAAAATCGTCTTCCTCGACCGCGACACGACCGACCGGGGCGACATTGATTTCTCCGGAATCGAATCGCTCGGCGAACTGGTCAGTTATCCCACGAGCACTCGCGAGGAGACCACCGAACGCATCGTCGACGCCGGAATCGTTCTCACGAACAAAGCCGTTATCGGCGCCGCCGAGATGGACGCGGCGAAAAATCTGAAGCTCATCCAGGTCGTCGCAACCGGAGTGAACAACATCGATCTCGAGGCCGCGCGCGAGCGCAATCTGGCCGTCTGCAACGTCAGCGGTTACAGCACCGAAGCCGTCGCCCAGCACGTCTTCGCAAGCCTCCTCAACCTCATGTCGAACGTCCACCGCTTCGCCGCCGAGCCGGAGAAATGGGCCGAGTCCCCCATCTTTACCCGCCTCGACTACCCCGTAACCGAAATCGCCGGAAAGACTCTCGGTATCGTCGGACTCGGCTCTATCGGCAAAGCGGTCGCCCGCATCGGCGAAGCCTTCGGGATGAAGGTCATCGCCTACGGACGCGAGGGTTCATCCAGCGAAGGCCCGATCCCGCGCCTCTGCCACGAAGCCTTTTTCGCTGCCGCCGACGCCGTCACCCTGCATTGTCCGCTCACTCCCGAGACCCGGCATTTCATCAATCGGGAATCGCTCAAGCTGATGAAGCCCGGTGCCGTCCTCATCAACACCGGTCGCGGTGACCTCGTCCACGAAGCCGACCTCGTCGCCGCGCTCCAGTCCGAATCCATCCGCGGCGCCGCCGTCGACGTGCTGACGCCCGAGCCCCCCACCGCCGAGCATCCCTTCCTCGTCGCCTGCGCCGCTGGACTCGAAAATCTTTTCATCACTCCGCACACCGCCTGGAGCGCCTCCGAGGCAAGGCAACGACTGCTCGACGGCATCGTCGCGAATATCGAGGCCTTCCGAAAAGGCGGGAAGGTCAATCGGGTCGTGTGAGGGCGACATTTGCGCGCGCCTCAAAACGGCTGAAGAAGCTGTCGAAAACCCCTTCTTTAGTTAACACCTTCGGCGGGATCCTGGGCAGGTGACCTCTGTGAGCTGCGAGGGACACCCTTCCAGTTCTCACTCCGCCTGCGGTTCGGCTGGGGCTTCGGGAGCGGTCGCCTCTTCACCGAGAAGCGTCTTGAAAAACATGATCACTTCAGGATGAATCGTGATTCCCGGTTCCCCGAGTTCGTCGGCGAAGGCACCCACGGCTTCTTCGACACCGGGCACGATCCGGAGCGTTTCGAGCGAACGTGGAGAAGTTCCCAGAATGTTGCCGAGTGACGCAGAAGCAAACTCAATAGGAAATGCCTTCAAGGTAACTGCCGGATCACTAAGCGGCCCTTTCCCTGCAAAGGTGATCGCTTTATCCGTAAGGCCTGTCGCCGCCGCGAGCGCGGAGTCGAGCTCGGCACGGGTGGTGTATTCCGTCTCATACGAGCTGAGGTTAACACTGCCGTTCGTGACGATGCGGGCCGCCGTATTGGCAACAGTGAGATCACTCGCGACGAGCACTCCCGACTCGATGATGTAAGAGCCGACAATATTGCCCTGACCCTTCACCCCGAAAGCAGGCACGGCCCTGCCGACATAGTCCTGAATCTCACCGAGCACGGGGAAGCCGGGGATGACGGCCTCTTCAACACGCAGCGTGCCGCCGCCGCGGATTTTCGGCATATCGCTGTAGCCGACTCCACGGAAGACGAACGAAAGCCTCCCCGACATACCGCTCTCCGTTTTCCCGAAGAAGGCGGCGGCTTTCTCCATGGCGAGACCGGTGATCTCGACAAGGCCGTTAAAGGGGCGGGATTCGTCGGTGAAACGAGTGGCACCATTAAGCATCACCGAGCCACCGAATAACTCGAAAGCGGCGTCATTGGTCTCGATCGAGCCCCGGTTCACGGTAAAGTTACCGCGAAGATCACGCAGAGGCAGATCACCTTTTTCGAGAGCCAAGACGAGACCCTGCCGGTGATCGTAGCGAACCTTGAGATCAGCCTGAGCCGGGTCTTCAAACGGCACCTCTCCGGTCATTTGAAGCGAGGGCGCATCGACGAGGCGGATGGACTTCCATTTCTCCACCCACGCGGGCTTGTATTGACCGAGCAGGGCAAGAACATCGACGGTGGACTGGACCTGGTCGATTCGGAGCCGCTGCGTGGCGGTATCGATGGCGAGGCGACCTCCGATGAAGCCCTGCCCGTAGCCAATCTGGAAGCTGGGGACGCTGAGCTCACCGGTCTCGGGGACGACGTTGAAGGTGGCGGTAACCGACGCGATATCGACCCCGTGCCAGATCACTTCACGACCGAGAATGGTGCCCTCGATCGCCGCGAGATCGGGCTGATCGGCGTCCATCGCGAAGGCGAGATCGAGCGCGGGTGCCTTGCCTCCACTGTCACCAAGGGCGAGCCACGGCTCGAGGGCCTTGAAGGCGGAAAAGTCGAGCACGACGGGGGCGGAGGGGGCTTTGGCATCAAGAGCGGGGGCGATCGACTCGCCGGGATCGGCAGTTTCCTGCGGCAGGGTGACAATGCCCCTGAGTGTTACCTGCCATCCACCGAGGAGCGCGGAGATCCGATCTACCCGGATGCTTTCCTGACTGGCGAATATCTCGCCGTCGACACCTTCGATGGTAGTGACGAGATCGCCCGCTTCGAAAAGGCTGAGAGACGAATCCTGAAAATTGATCTCACCGGCACTGAATTCACCGGGCGTTTTCGCAAGCGCTAACAGATCCACATTCAGCCCTACCGCGGAAGCCCTCACGAGAGGGCGTTGCCTCGTCGCATCGTCGAAAATGGTGACCTCGTCAAAGACAAGCCCACGGGGGAAACGGTAAACCCAGTCGCCGTAGTCGAGGAAGACCCCCTTTTCCCCGAGATCCGCGCGGACGCGGCTGCTGAGTTCGGTTTCGAAATCGCCAAGGCGCGACCAGGCGAACCATCCCGCCACTCCGATCAGAGCAATGAGGAGGAGCGCGGCGAAGAAGAAAAGTGTCGCAAAAACGGTCCAGCAGCCCGCTTTCTTGCGTGCATCCGCGAGCCCGGCGGCAGGGATGCCCTCTTTGGCATCGGCAGGAGAGACGTCAGCCACGTCATCTGAAGCTTCGGCCTGAAGGTCTCCCGTTTTCGCCTCCGGAATTTTCTTCATCCCGTTCCCCTCGACAAGATCGCGATTTTTCGCTTCGAACGCGTCGTCGGTGACTGGCACGACGATCTTCTCGGGTGCGGCGGCCATCTCGACCGCTTCCCGAACGGGCTCCGATCCGGCTTTAGGTCCGGTAGTGATAGAGGCAAGTTCGAACTTTCCGGATTCGTCCGACGACACTTCCGTTTCCCCATAAGGGCTCGCGGAGAGGGAAATGTCGGCCTTTGCGAGAGGGGCGGAGAATTCATCCTCAAAGTCGGGAAATTCAAAATGCAGGGCAG
This sequence comes from Verrucomicrobiales bacterium, assembly GCA_030730365.1. GTDB lineage: Bacteria > Verrucomicrobiota > Verrucomicrobiia > Verrucomicrobiales > DEV007 > Arctic95D-9. The sequence continues at coordinate 86,820 of JANQVJ010000012.1, read as the reverse complement.
ACTCTTCTGTCTCCACCAAAGGCTTGAGGAGATCTCCCGGATCAAAGCCGGGATCTTCGTATCGGGGACCAATGACGACAGTCTCGACACTCGCGACGGCGGAGCTGCCAGCCAGATCGAATTTCTTATCATTCTCACAATCGCCACTACTCGCCTGATCTTCGCGATCCGTTCCCCCAGGCATCGCCTCCCCGGAAACTGGCTCGCCGGACTTACTCCCGAACAATTCCGTGAGATCAAATTCGTCGGGCTCGCCCTCCTCTCGGGCGTGACGTTTTAGAGGGGTGACAGAGAAACCCTCGAGAGAAAGACCATCCGCTTCGTTCCTTGAGTCCGCACCAGACTCCGCACCGATCAGCGGGCGCAAGGGAGACTCGTCATCAATCACGGGGTCAGAAATCTCTTTCGGTGCGGAGAGGCCGGGAATGTCCTCGACTTCGATCACGGGGGGCTCGATCTTTTTCCGGCGACGCGGGAGCGGCCGCCCCTCGGCATCGAGGATTCCCTCCGCCCCAGCTTCGAGTTCTTCGAGACGGCGGTTCCGCGCCTTTTCACGGCTCGTCGCCTCGGTCTCGTCCCACCACTTCCTGATGGGATCAATCTCGTCGCCACCCCCCGGATCAATAGCGAGCTCTTCACCGGGGGCGAGGCCCGGAGCGTCGGGATCAACGCGGGGGATCTGATCCTCGCCGTTTTCCTTAAAGCTTGCTTTTTCTTTCATCGATCTGTTAACAGTAATGCACACTCGAGTATCCCCAGTATCTTCAACCTTTCATAATGATGCGCAAACTGATCCTATCGCTTCCCCTGACGGCACTCACTCTCTTCGGCGCGCCCCCTTTTACCATATCGGCACAGGATTCAACGAACTTTCCTCGGATCGGTGAAGTAATCTCCCTCGATCCCGCTCTCGCCTCCCTCGTTGCCGAAGACGCTGTCATCGAAGTGCTCTCGTCGGGCTTCGCCTGGTCCGAGGGACCGGTCTGGGTCGCGGAGAAGGAGCATCCCTTCGGTGGCTACGTTCTCTTTTCCGACATCCCGAACAACCGCGTCGTGCGATGGGATGAGGGCGTCGGCGCCAAGACCTGGCTGCAGCCTGCCGGCTACACCGGCGCGGCCGACTACGGCGGAGAACCCGGTAGCAACGGGCTCATCCTCGACGAAAACGGCCAGCTCATCTCCTGCGAACACGGCGATCGCCGCCTTTCCCTCATGACCGCCGGCGGGGGCAAGCGCACCCTCGTCGATAACTACGAAGGCCAGCGCCTCAACAGCCCGAACGACGCCTGCCTCGGCGCGGACGGAAAGACGATCTACTTCACCGATCCGCCCTACGGCCTGCCCAAGCGCTGGGAAGATCCCCTCCGCGAACTCGACTTCTGCGGCGTCTATCGACTCGCGCCCGACGGCACCGTGACCCTGCTAACGAAGGAAATGACCCGCCCGAACGGCCTCGCCTTCTCTCCCGATTTCAAAACCCTCTACGTGGCCCAGTCCGATCCCGATGCGGCGCTTTGGAAGGCTTTCCCGGTAAAAGAGGACGGCACCCTCGGCGAAGGTCACGTCTTTTATGATGCGACAGCCGCCGTCAAAGAAGGGCTCCCCGGCCTGCCCGACGGGCTCAAGGTCGACGAAAAGGGCAATCTCTGGGCGACCGGTCCGGGCGGCGTCTACGTCCTCACGCCCGAAGGCAAGCTCCTCGGACGCATCTCGACGGGCGAGCGCACCGCGAACTGCACCTGGGGAAATGACGGCACGGTTCTTTATCTGACCGCCGACATGTATCTCTGTCGTATCAAGACAAGGACAAAAGGCGCCGGCTGGTAAGGCGTCCGGTCTCCTCCCACGATCCCTATGAACTGGCAGTGCAACATCGACCGGCGCGGACGGCTCTTCCGCGGCATCCTCGGAGCGCTCACGCTGGGTGCAGGGATCTACCTCGTCTTCTGGACCGATCACAGCTTCTGGGGCAGCGGAGCCTGCGCCCTCGGGGCCTTTGCTATTTTTGAGGCGATCAAGGGCTGGTGCGCGATCCGGGCATTCGGCATCGGGACGCCGTTTTGATAACTTGTCGGTTTGGAAGTGCCCTCCAGTGAAAATCGGTGAGGAGAAGCTCTGTGCTCCGCCGGGAGAGCTTGGCAAGCCCCCTTCCTTGTTCTTTGCTTCGGTCAAGGAGCGGGGCTTGCCTAAGCCCCGTTGCTCTGTGCTCCGCCGGGGGGGCTTGGCAAGCCCCCCTTCCTTGGTCCTCTTCCTCGGTCTTTGCTCACTAGTGACTCAGGAGACGACAGAGCTTAGTTTCACTCCACCGGCAGCTTCGCCTTCACGTCATCGACAGTAAGGCCGCCCACTGGCAGATCATAACCGAGGGTGTCGCCATTGGCCTGGAACCCGCCTCCGTCCACATCAACGAAGATGGGGTTGTTGTAGGCGATGGGCTGCAACTTTGATTGCCCGCTCGAGCCAAATCCGGTCACGAGAGTGTGTTTCTCTCCGACCGCCACGACGATGAGATGCGCATCCTGATCGAGGTGAAGCTTGAGCGTTTGATCGAACTTCACGACATCGTTGGTGAACATGTCAGGATTTTTCTCCCGCGTGTAATTATATTCCGGAACCTGGCGCCCGTTCACGAGGACCTGGACCCGATCAATGTCGAGCCAGGTCGAGCACTGGACCTTCACTTTCAGCTCGATCGCTCCGCTGACACGATCATGGCCGCCTGCAAGGATGCCGCTGCCGGTCTCAACCTCGAGGTAGGGGCCCGTCGAGAGGATCATGCGTCCGGCCTTGGCGTTGCGGCTCATCTCGCGCCAGTCGATCTTTTCCGGATCATCGCTCGAGCTTTTCACGTAGGTCCGCCAACCGCCGACACCGTTTCCGTGGACATGGTGGGCGTCGGCGACCGCGATCGCCTTCGGGCTGAGTCCCTGATTGAGCAACTGCAGCCAGATGAACTCGCGGATCGGCGCGACAACGCGTCCGGGACCCGTCCGTGCGGCGGTGATCTTGTAGGGTGCACCGACAAGGATCTCGCTCGCGCTGTAGTTCTGCGTCTCGATGCCGTCGAGCAGTCCGCCGAAGTAGGCGAAACCGCCGTCGACGCGTCCGTTCTTGTCCCGGTCGATAAAGTTTTCGATCATGTCAGGATGATTGACATGGATCCAGCGGTCGTCCTCCGCGCCCTGCCAATCGCGCAGAGTGATGGCATTGAGACGCGGGTCTTTTTTCCACTCGGGCGCCCCGCCATCCTGACTGCCTGGATTCGGAGTGAGGGGAAAGGCGTTAAAATGGGCTCCCGATCCCGTCAATTCCATCCCGGGGACCGTCTTGAGATAGGGCACCAGACCGAGCCGCTCGATGTGGGGCAGCCAATCGTAGAGCCGGTTGTGCTCCGTCGTCGGGGCGAACTCGATGTGTTCGACGGCGAGGTTGATGAGACGATCGTCGGTGCCGCAGGTGTTGTCACCGCTGGGGGTGGAGTGATTGTGAAAATCGGTCGCGACCCAGCCGGGGGTGTTCACGACGCGATTGAGCACGGCCGCGACGGGAAGAACCGCGCCGGGGGCAAGGACGACTTCCTGCCGATGATGCGAGTGCTCGGGACCGCGGGTGACGATGATTTCGTAGGCACCAGGCGGCAGCGGCACGGTGAACGCCCCGGTCTCGGAGTGATACTGATCGACACACCCGCGCGCGCGGTCGGTCGGACCGAGGTTCACTTTCGCCGTTTCACCGAGAGCATTGAACTGGGCCTTGCAGGGGATGCTGCGTCCGGCTTCGTCTTTAATATCAAACTTGATCGAGGATTGCGGACCGAAGGCGATCGGCTTTACCGCGACCGCTTTCGGAGCGATCTCGACCTTGTCGGGGAGAGCGACGCGACCGATATCCTCGCCGGTGATAGTGTAGGCACCGGTGGGAAGTAAAATATCGATGATGCCCTTCGCGTCGGGATAAGCCGGCAGCGCCTTCGTCGGATCATCACCGATGAGAACACGCCCTGTTGTGACGGGGGTCTTTTTTTGTTCGTCAGTGAGTGTCAGGGTCAGTCGGCCGGCACTTTCACCCCCTCCCCGAAACTCCTCGACGAGTCCGACCGCCGCAGCCGGTGAGGTGCCGACGGCGAGGAATCGCGCCACCGTGACCGAAGCTCCGGCCGCGAGCTCTGTCTCGGGCTTTTCCGGGATGGCTGCGCCGACCTCGGCGACCCAGGCATGGGCGTAGCCTGCCTTGTCGGCTGGGTCGATCGAGTCACCCCAGTTCACGCCGTTAAAATTTCCCTTTGTCCGCATCGGCGTCCACTGGTCGGAAAGGGGCACCTTCACCGGCGCCGCACTTTCATTCGTGATCGTCGTAACGATGAGAACCCCCTGCCAACCGTCCTTGAGCCGGTATTCGTGACGCTTTGACAGCGCTCCCGATTTCGCCGACGAGAGGACCGTCTCGACGATCGCCTCGCCCTCTTTCCCGTCGGCGGCGATGCGCACATAGTTGACCGGACCGCGCTGACCCGAGGGGGAGAAAATGGTGATCTGGTCGTTGTCGGCATCCAAAAGGGTCAGGTCATAGAGGCAACCGGGTGTGATGCCGCCCTCGCCGTAAAAGGTGCTCATGTTCGCGCGGCGCAGGGGGAGATTTCCCGAGATGAGCAATTCGACTTTGTCATTCCGCATCACAAAATCGCCGACAATTCCGTCCGCTTCCTTGCCCAGAGGACGCTCGGCGAAATTCGCCTCGCCCAGTTCGAAGACTTCGGCAGCGGACGCGGGTGCGACCAGGGCCGCGAGGGCGATGGTCCCGGGGATCAATCGGAAAAGAATGGGGTAATTTTTCATACGACAAAGATTCGTGATTTGATTCCGATTCGAAAAGCAAAATAGCGCCCTAAGTGCGTATGCAGGACGGCAGTGCTTTGCGCTCGATCAGTCGCAGCAAAATGGGCTATGCTCTCCTGATCTGTCCAATGGATCGCCGCCATTTTCTCGTCACAATCCCCTCTCTCGCCGCGGCGCGGGCGCTCCTCGCTGCCGACGGACAGGGCCCCTCCCGGATCGGGCTGTGCAGCTTCTCCTGCCATCAGCAGTGGAAAGCCGTCGGGAAAGAAGGAGTGGAGGTGAAATTTAACGACGCCGCGAGCTTCTACCACTATACCCGCGAACTCGGCGCGGACGGCGTCCAGACTTCGCTACGCTCAACCGCCCCGGTCGTCGCGAAGACGATCCGCGCCCTCGTCGAAGAAAGCGGTGGCTACTACGAGGGAGACCTGCGCCTACCCAAATTAGAAAGCGATCTCGCCGCCTTCGAGAGCGAAGTCCGCCTCGCCCGAGAAGCCGGAGCCACCGTCGCCCGCGCGGTTTTCACGGGAGGACGCCGTTACGAGATTTTCAAGACCGCCGACGAGTTCCGCGCCTTTCAAGATAACGCCGCGAAGACCCTGACATGGATCGAGCCGATCCTGCAAAAGCACCGTCTCAAGGTCGCCTTCGAAAATCACAAGGACCACCGCATCGCCGAGCTTATCGCCCTGATGCACGGGATCAGCAGTGAATGGATCGGCGTGCTCGTCGACACGGGGAACAACATCGCCCTGCTCGAGGATCCCGACGCCGTTGTCGCCGCCCTTGCACCCTTTGCCCTGAGCGTGCACCTGAAGGACATGGCGGTGCAGCCGCACGAGGACGGGTTTCTCCTCAGTGAAGTCATTCCCGGCACCGGCATGCTAAATCTGCCGGAGTTGATCGCGACGCTGAAAAAGGCGAATCCTGCGATTGTTTTCAACCTCGAAATGGCGACGCGGGACCCGCTTCTTGTGCCCTGTCTGCGGGATGACTACTACGCGACTTTTCCGACCGACTACCGCACCCGATGGCTCGAGGCGGCAATGGAGCGGGTGCGGGCGAATCCGCCCCGCGCTGCCGTGCCCGCAGTCACGGGTAAAACCGCAGCGGTAGTCATCCGCGAAGAAGAGGCGAACAACCGCGCGGGGTTGGACTGGATGCGGGAACGCGGGTTTTAGCCAAGCAATCCGAGCACACCCACGATGATGAGATAAACCGCAACGATGGTGGCGAGCAGGGCCGGACGCATCAGGATAAGAATCCCGGCAATCAGCGCGATACCGGGGCTGAGGTAGGTCGGAAGATTTACCGCGAGGAGAGGAGTGATGTCCGTCATAAGGGGGGAGGGAGGATTAACGAAGTCGGCACGATCAGGAGTAGAAAATGCCGACCTCATCGCGAGAATAGGCCGCGAGCGCTCAGTTAGTCGAGAACCGTCCCCTATATTTCCCGAATGAGGCCATTTTGTTAGATTCCGCCAAGGTTTCAGGCGACAAAACCGCGGAACGCTGCTAATTCCATGACGACGTGAAAGACATCGAAATCGCCAGGCAAGCCACTTTGATTCCCATCCAGGAACTCGCCGCCGACAAGCTCGGGATCGCTCCGGAGCATGTCATCCCCTACGGACGCTACAAAGGTAAACTCGATCTCGCGACGATGCCGCTGCGGCAGGACGGTCCGACGGGAAAACTCATCCTCGTGACCGCCATCTCGCCATCGCCTCCAGGTGAGGGAAAAACGACGACGACGGTGGGTCTCGGTGACGGGCTCAGTCGGCTCGGGAAAAAGGCGATGATCTGTCTGCGCGAACCCAGCCTAGGGCCGTCCTTCGGTCTCAAGGGCGGCGCGACGGGCGGAGGTTACTCCCAGGTCGTCCCGATGGATGAGATCAATCTCCATTTCACGGGCGACTTCCACGCCATCAGCACGGCGAACAATCTTCTCTCGGCGATGATCGAAAATCATCTCCACTGGGGAAATGCGCTCGGTCTCGATCCGCGGCGTATCACCTGGCGCCGGGCGATGGACCTGAATGACCGCACTCTCCGCAAGGTCATCACCGGTCTCGGGAACGACCGCGATCACCCACGCGAGACGGGTTTTGACATCACCGTGGCCTCGGAAGTCATGGCCATTTTCTGCCTCGCGAAGGATCTCACCGACCTGAAGGAGCGTCTCGGACGCATCGTCGTGGGGCGCACCAAGACGAAGGAGCCCGTCCTCGCCTCGCAGCTTCAGGCCCACGGCGCGATGACCGCCCTGCTCAAGGACGCGCTCAATCCGAATCTCGTTCAGACCCTTGAGCACACTCCCGCGCTCGTCCACGGCGGTCCTTTCGCCAACATCGCGCACGGCTGCAACTCGGTCCTCGCGACAAAGACCGCCCTGCAACTCGCCGACTACGTCGTGACCGAGGCGGGCTTCGGCGCCGATCTCGGGGCGGAAAAGTTTTTCAATATCAAATGCCGCGAGGCCGGCCTCACTCCCTCCGCCGCCATCGTCGTCGCGACGATACGCGCTCTCAAATACCACGGCGGGGTTTCCGTGACAAAACTGGGGAAAGAGGATCCCGCCGCGGTCGAGCGAGGTTTCGCGAACCTGCGGCGGCACCTCGAGAACATCGCCAAGTTCGGTGTCCCAGCCGTCGTGGCGATCAATGCCTTCGCGACCGACACTGCGGCCGAGCGGGAGCTGCTCTTTTCCCTCTGCAAAGACTTCGGAGTCCCCTGCGTCCTCGCGACGCACTGGGCTGAGGGCGGAGCCGGGGCGACCGATCTCGCCACGCAGGTCCTCGCGACCATCGCGGAAAATCCGGAGAGTCGTTTCCAGCCGCTCTACCCGCTCGATCTGCCGCTCGCTGAAAAGATCCGCACGATCGCCCGCGAGATCTACCGCGCCGACGACATCGCGCTGACTCCGGCTGTGGCGCGGCAGCTCAGTGATCTCGACGCGACCGCGACCCGGCATTTCCCCGTCTGCATCGCGAAGACGCCCTACAGCTTCGGATCCGACCCCGAGCAGCGGGGCGCCATCAGCGGCTTCACCCTGCCGGTGCGCGAAGTGCGTGTCTCCGCCGGGGCGGGCTTTGTCGTGGCCATCACCGGAGACATCATGACAATGCCCGGACTGCCCCGCCGTCCCGCCGCCGAGGGCGTCGATGTGGATTTGTCAGGACATATCACAGGACTGAGCTGAGGCTCCCTACCATACGATGAGGGAGCGTTTACGCCCCACGCCCCAGCGGTAGCCCGAGATCACGCTGGTCTCGCGGATGACGCGGTGACAGGTGATGAGACGGGCGAGGGAGTTTGCCCCCACCGCCGTCCCGACCGCCGGGTCAATGAGGACCGTTTTACCGCATTCTCGATTGCCGACTCACCGAAACGGGCCCCTGGGATAAATGAGCAATCACGGTGGACACTCCTCGCAATAAACCCTACGATCTCTGGAGAATTGAGACCAGAGCCACACGCGATTCGCAATAAATAGCGCCATGAAAATCATGTCCGGTGTCGCGAGGGATGCCCTCGAACTCCCGCCGAATCAACGGCTCTCGCTCGCTCGATTCCTCCTCGATGTTTCCGACGGAGAGACCGGATTTGATCCCGACGCCAACGAAGCCTGGGAAGAGGAGATTTCACAGCGCATCGAAAAGATCCGAAACGACACGGCCAAGTCGATCCCTCTTGAAGATGTCTTTGCCAATCTGGACCGGCGTTTTCCCTGATGAAGGTTCACGTTCTCGAAGAGGCCGCTACCGAGCTTGTCGAGGCGATCGAGTATTACGAAGACCTTGAGGCGGGACTGTGAGTGCGCCTGAAATCGGAGGTGCGGGAGCACCTTGCTATCATCGTGGCGGAACCGGATAGATTGCGACCGTGGCCTCGCGGCTACCGCAGGATCAATCTTCGGATTTTTCCATATTACATCGCCTACTTCCTTGATGGCGAGATCCTCTGGATTGTAGCTATCGCTCACGCCCATCGCCGCCCTGAATTTTGGCGAAAGCGCCGGCAGACTGCGAGTGACTCCGATGCGGGAGGGATTTTTAACTCGTGGGGCATCCGTCCCCCAGAGTCCCACCCGTCGAACAACGTTTGCGCCGACACGTTTGAAGAACGTCGAGTCCCCCGAATCGGACCTTGATCAAAAATTCATCTCAGGGTTATGCTCCCGCCGTCATGCCAGGCCAGCCTCCCAAACTCGATCCGTCCCTCTGCCGTGCGCGGCAGGAAAAACTCCGTCATTACCTCGCCGCGAAGGACCTCGACGGAGCCGTCTTTTTCAATCGCCACTACATCCACTCCCTCTCGGGTTACTGGCACGGCCAGCCGCTCACGCCGGTGAGCCTGCTCGTGAAACGCGACGGAGGCACCCTCCTCGTGACTCACGACGAGTCCCCCGACGCCCCCGCCGCCGACGAGGTCCTCGCTTATGTCCCGAATCACCTCTGCACCCTGAAACCCAATCTCAGCGGCTGCGTCACCGAGATCCTCTATCCCGCCCTCTCGGGCCTGAAAGTAATCGGAACCGATGAACAGACCCCTGCCGCGATGATCTCCGGCCCCGCCTGCCGCGACATCACCGAGGATTACCAGTATTTCCGCCGTCACAAGGATACCGACGAAGTCGCCGCGCTCGAGTTCACGATCGCCTGCGCCGACCGCGCCTACGCCGAGGCAAAACAGCTCATCGAACCCGGGATCGACGAGGTCGAGGTGATGGCCGCGATGCTCGAAGTGGCGACCTTTTCCGCCGGCGAATTCCTCTCGGGATGGGGGCAGGATTTCCAGAGCGGCGCCCCCGGCGGCTTCGCCCGACCCCACCGCGAAGTCATCGCCGGAGAGCTGATACCGCTCGACATCGGCGTCGGCGTGCGCGGCTACCGCTGCGACCTCTGCCGCACCTTTGCGGTCGACGGTCAGCCCACCGACGAACAGGCGAGCGCCCACGCCCGCGTCGTCGAAGTCATGAAAATGGGAGAAACGCTCTTAAAACCCGGTCAGTCCTGCCGCGAGATGTTCGAGCTCGTGCATCGCGAGCTCAACGGCTGGAACGGCTATGAATTTTTCCACCACGCCGGACACGGGATCGGACTCGACGCCCACGAAGTCCCGCGGATCAATCCCGGCTGGGACGACATCTTCGAAGTCGGCGACGTCGTTGCCTTCGAACCCGGTATCTATGGAGGCAACCTGCGGGCGGGGATACGGCTCGAAAACAACTACCTCATCACCTCCGACGGTGCCCGCCAGCTCTCCCATTTCCCGCTCGACCTAGCCTGAAGCCCTGCCCGTCAGCACTAACCCCGCCTTGACGGATCGCCTCTGCTCGCGAAGCTTCCCCGTCCCCACACTCCCATCGAATATGTCTTTAGAACCAGTCCTCATCGCCGGCGAATGGCGCGAATCCGAAAAAACCGGCACCTTCCAGGCCGCCAATCCCGCGACCGGAGAACTCCTCGCTCCCCTTTACCCGATCAGCTCGTGGGCCGATTGTGAGGCCGCCCTCGCATCCGCCCATGCCGCCTTCCTCGAAATGCGGTCCATGCCCGGAGAGAAAATCGCGGCTTTCCTCGAGGCTTTCGCCGTGAAAATCGAAGAGCAGGCCGATGCCCTCGTCGATCTCGCCCACCTCGAGACCGCCCTGCCGAAGACCCCGCGCCTCGCCGGAGCCGAGCTCCCCCGCACCACCGGACAGCTCCGCCAGGCCTCCGCCGCCGCCCGCTCGGGCAGTTGGAGAAATCCCGTGATCGACACCGCCAACAACATTCGCGCCTGCTACGGAGCCCTCGGTCCCGTCGTCGTCTTTGGGCCGAACAATTTCCCCTTCGCCTTCGGCAGTGCCTCAGGTGGAGACTTCGCCGCCGCCATCGCCGCGGGGAATCCCGTCATCGCCAAGGCCAACTCGTCCCACCCCGGCACGACAAAACTCTTTGCCGAAGCCGCCCGCCTCGCCGCTCTCGAGACCGGCATGCCCGTCGGCACCGTGCAACTGATCTATCGCACGAGCCATTCCATCGGCGAGCAACTCGTCACCGATGCCCGCATTGGCGCAACCGGCTACACCGGTAGCCGCGGCGCCGGACTCACCCTGAAACGCGCCGCCGACGAGGCCGGCAAGCCCATTTACCTCGAGCTCTCGAGCGTCAATCCCGTCGTTTTTCTCCCTCACGCTCTTGAGGAAAAAGGCGACGCCCTCGCCGAAGAATTCGCCGGCAGCTGTCTCATGGGCACCGGCCAGTTCTGCACGAATCCGGGCATGGTGTTGCTCATCGAGAGCGAAACGGCGACACGATTCGTCGCCGACGTGACCCAGCGCTTCGAAGGCGCCGCCGTCGGGACGCTGCTCTCCGAGTCGGTTAAAAAGTCCCTCCACGAGAGTCATCGCATTCTCAAAGAAGCCGGAGCCGCCGTCCTCTGCGGGACCGGTCCCGGGAGCGGCGCAGGCTGCTGCGTGGCGAACACCCTTTTCCATGTCTCCGGTGACGCCTTCCTCCGCGATCCCGAGACGATGCAGACGGAGGCCTTCGGAAACTCGTCTCTCATCGTGACCGCCTCCTCGCTGGAGCAGGCCGCCGCCATCCTCGGACATCTCGAGGGCAATCTCACCGGTGCCATCTACTCCGCCATTTCCGGAAAAGACGACGCTGCCTACGACCTCCTCGCGCCCATCCTGCGGCAAAAAGTGGGACGTCTCCTCAATGACAAAATGCCCACCGGCGTCGCCGTTTCCCCCGCGATGAACCACGGCGGACCCTACCCTGCGACGGGCCATCCCGGCTTCACGGCAGTCGGCATCCCCGCCGCGATGACTCGCTTCGCGATGCTGCAGTCCTATGACAATGTCAGGGCACACCGTCTCCCCGACATCCTCCGCGACGACTACGCCGGGCCCGCCCAGCGCCTCGTCGACGGCACCTGGACCTGATCCTCCACCCGGAACACCTGAATCCCTGAAAGCCTGAACCCCTTCTTCTAATGCAGACACGCACCGTCACCACCGCCGACCTCGCCCGTTCCGTCATCGCCGTGCCCCCGATGGCACGCGACAAAGACCTCAAATTCGACCGCGCCGAAAACGAAAAAATCCTGCGTCACATCGAGGCCGGGCAGGTCACCACGATGCTCTACGGCGGCAACGCGAACTTTTACCACATCGCCCCGAGCGAGTATGAGTCCGTCCTCGGCCAGCTCGCCGAGATCGCCGCGGCCGATACTCTCGTGATCCCCTCGGCCGGCCCGTCCTACGGCGTCATGATGGATCAGGCGGAGATCCTCAAAGGGACCGCCTACCCCACCGTTATGGTCCTCCCCCATCAGGGTATCACGACCTCGCAGGGAGTCGTCGCGGGGTTGCGCAACTTTGCGCAAAAGGTCGGCAAACCTATCGTTCTCTACATCAAATACGGCGACTACATCAGCGTCGAAGGGGCGAAAGAACTCGTCGATGAGGGCCTCGTCTCGTGGATCAAATACGCCATCGTCCGCGAAGATCCGGCCAACGATCCCTACCTCGCCCAACTCGTCGACGTCGTCGATCCCGCCCTCATCGTGAGTGGTATCGGCGAGCAGCCCGTCATCGAGCATCTCGTCGATTTCGGCGTAAACGGCTTCACTGCCGGCTGCGTCTGCATCCGCCCCGAACTCAGTGATCAGCTCCTTAAAGCGGTCCAGGCGAAAGACCTCACCCGCGCCCGCGAGATCCAGGCCATTTTCGAACCACTCGAAGACCTCCGCAACGGCATCAACCCCATCCGCGTCCTCCACGAAGCAGTCCGACTTGCCGGCATCGCCGAGACCGGACCGGCCCTGCCTCTGCTGAGCGGCATCAGTGAGGTTCAGACGGAAGAGGTGAAAGCGGCCGCCTTGACTCTGCTGCACGCCAACGGATAAGATCGGGGTGCGTCCCCTTCCCTGCCTCTTCCTCGCAGGGGGTGGCGTAATCCTCTCCGGGCATTCCTCCATGGAACTTTGCCCTCCACCTCCCCACGCCCATGACTCTCACCGGAAAACACTTTATCGGAAATCGCGAATCGGCCGGGTCGACCGACTCTTTTTCTCCCGCCAATCCCAGCCTCGGCACCGCTCTCGAGCCGCTCTACTTCGAGGCGACCGAAGCCGAGATCGACGACGCCGTCTCGCTCGCGACGGCAGCCTTTGATCCCTTTCGCCGCCGCCTCGCCGAGGCCCGGGCCGACTTCCTCGACGCGATCGCCAACGAGACTCTCGCCCTCGGAGATGAACTTCTTCTTCGCGCCTCGGCCGAGACCGGACATCCTCTCCCCCGCTGCGCGTCCGAGCGCGACCGCGCCGTCCTCCACACTCGCCAGTTCGCCGAACTCGTCCGCGAGGGCTCGTGGGTCGATGCCCGCATCGATCTTCCCGATCCGACGCGCCAGCCTCTCCCCAAGCCCGACGTGCGCTCGCTGATGCAGCCGGTCGGACCCGTTGCGATCTTCGGGGCGAGTAATTTCCCCATCGCCATCTCCGTGCTCGGAGCCGACACCATGTCCGCCTTCGCCGCCGGATGCCCTGTCGTGATCAAGGCCCATCCCGGGCATCCCGGCACCTGCGAACTCGCCGCCCGCGCCATTCTCCGAGCGGCCGAGGCGACCCGCATGCCAGATGGCGTTTTCTCCCTCCTTCATGGAAAAAGCAACGCCGTCGGCACCGCCCTCGTGAGCCACCCCGGCATCGTCGCCGCCGCGTTCACCGGTTCGCTGGGGGGAGGGCGCGCCCTCTACAACGTCGCGAATGCCCGGCCTGTCCCGATTCCTTTCTATGCCGAGATGGGGAGCGTGAATCCCGTCTTCATGCTCCCCGGCGCGCTTAAGGCGCGCGGCGCCCGCATCGCCGAGGGATTTGTCGCCGCCCTCACTGCCGGAGTAGGCCAGTTCTGCACTAATCCCGGTCTCGTCCTGGGACTCGAGTCCGAAGAATGGGCCGACTTTTCCGAAACAGCGCGGGAAAAAGTCGCGGCCTGGGCCCCTGCCACGATGCTTCACGCCGGCATCCACAGCGCCTACGAAAGCGGCATCGCCGACCTCCTCGAGCGCAAGTCTGTCGAACTTCTCGGGCATTCTGCTACCGCGGCCGACCCGGCCAAGTCCGAGGCCGCCGCCTACCTCTTCCGCACCACTCAAGAGAGTCTCCTTGATGACCCCACCCTCTTGAATGAGCTCTTTGGCCCCGTCTCCACTCTCGTGAGCTGCGGTTCGCCCGATGACATGATCGCCATCGCGGAAAAGCTCGAGGGCTCCCTCAGCGCCACCATCCACGGCACCGAGACCGATCTCGCCGACTACCGCGAGCTCGTCACCGTGCTCCAGCGCAAGGCCGGACGTCTCATCTTCAACGGCTACCCCGTCGGCATCGAGGTCTGTCACAGCATGCACCACGGCGGCCCCTATCCCGCGACGACCCACAGCCATTTCACGAGCATCGGCACCCGCGCGGTGAGTCGCTTCATCCGTCCCGTCTGCTACCAGGACTGGCCCGATACGATGCTGCCGATGGAGTTGCAAAACGCGAACCCGCGCGGGGTCTGGCGCATGCTGAACGGACAGCGGACGCGGGATGGAGTGGTCGGGTGAGGCGGAGGAAGGCGCGTGAGAGAGTGATGAATAGATCTTGAAATCCGATCTGCGATTTCATGCAATGGCATAGTTGACGCGAATCCTCCAGATCCTTCTCCTTGTAGCCTCACTCCTCATCGTGATCATCGCCGGATATGCATTCGAGGAGTTCATTCGCACCGTCGGCGCCCACTTCTCGATAGCGATCGGAGGAAAGCGCCTTCCGGAAATTTTTGAATGGTTGGCAGGGCGGCGAGGCTTGATACAACTCCTCATGCTGCTCCCTTGGTTCGCCCTCGTTGGACTGCCCCTGCTCACCGATGCCGGCGTTCGAAGGTATTGGGAGCCGGGCTCGTTCGCGCTTCGTTACCTTGCTTTTCTCACCGCCGAGTTGTTTCTCGTCCTGATGTTTTTCTTTTGTGTGTCGACCACCTTCTCGGCAATTTACCTCTCGCTCCTCCACCACCATTCGGGCCCCGACCTACCGCTCGGATGGATAGTTGTAGTTTTAACAGGACTTTTGACCGTCGGAGCAGTGGTAAGAATCGGTCAGCGCCGATCAAGTCTTAGCGAATAACCTGAAATTACGTGACAGTTCTAAGGCATTCAAGATGCCGCTCCGGAGATGCCGGCAGGCAATGATGAGGCAAGACGCCCTGAAGGTCCAAAGCGAGCGCTTTGGTGATCGAGCGGCGGGCCACTGCCGAATCCTCGTTAAAAACGACCGGCGGTCGATGGGACAACTGTCCATAGCTCGCGAAGAGATCGCCGCAGAAAAGCAGACGGCGCGATTCGCAAAAGTAGCCGGTATGCCCTGCCGTATGGCCGGGAAGGTGAACGGCCCTGAGTCCCCCCAAGACTGGAAATCCACCCCCTTCTTCGACCGATTGATCCGGGGTAAAAGGCTGAAAGCAAAGCACACTCCTCCCCATTCTCTCGAGCCCTCCGGCGAAGCGATTGAGTCCGTGGCACGCCGGGCGACCGGGATAACGATCGAGATCCGCCGGCGGGCCGGCGATCCATGCACCATGCTGGCGGGCAATGGTCGCGGCATTCAGGATACGATCGAGATGCCCATGAGTCAGGAGAATGCCACGTTGCTTTACTGATCGTTTCGAAAAGTCATCGCACGCCCGCACCGGATCGGAAATTTCGTCGTCGCGGAGGATTCATCACAGTCTCCACATTGCCAAACCGGCCCGGAGCCACTAAGATCTCTTAGATTTATGGAGAACACTTCTTCACTTCCAGGTTCACGGGCCGACTGGCACGGCGTCAAATGTTCGAGTCTCGATGACATGAGAACCGAAAATATCAAATTCTGGCAGAAATCCGGCGGCAAGATGATCAGACAAGCCGCCTGGGAGCTCGTCTTCGAGACTTGGACGACTCAGAACCGTGACCCGGATGAACTCCGATTTCAAAGACTTACTACGGCTCTTCGCCGTTCATGAGGACCGCTATCTCGTCGTTGGGGGATATGCCGCGATGCATTACTCCCAACCGAGATTCTCCAAAGACCTCGATCTCTGGCTCGAGCCGACACCGGCGAATGCAAGCCTTGTCATGAAGGCTTTCGTGGACTTCGGCATGCCTCTGATCGACGTAACTCCGTCTGATTTTGCAAACGAAAGCCTTCAAGACATGATCGGTCGGGCACCGGTACTTTTCGATTTTCTCACGTCTTTACCCGGACTTACCTTTATCTCGTGTTGGGACGATCGCGTAATCGACGAAGCCGAAGGATTTTCCATCAATTATCTATCGTGTGACGATTTGATCCATGCCAAAAAGTTGGCAGGGCGCCCGCAGGATTTAGCAGACCTTGATGACATTCGAAGGAGCGGCGAATGCAAGCAATAGGCCATTCTGCCATTTTCCCCTCACCCGATCACGGTGCTTTCCGAATTGACGGGCGGGGTATGATTCTGCGTTGATAGTGGACACATGAATCGACGCCATTTCTTCGCCCGCACCGCACCGGTCCTCGGTGTCTCCGCTCTCTCCCCCTCGCTCCTCGCCCAGGCGGCCACGCCCGCCGCTCCGGGTGCGGCTGCTGCCGACGCAACTCCCGCCGCCGTCACGAAACTGACCGGCAGGATCAAAAAGGGGCTGAAATTTAACATGGTCAAAGAGCCCGACCTCTCCCTCGTCGATCAATTCAAAATGCTGAAAGAAGTCGGCTTTGACGGCACCGAGCTCCGGACCGAGGATCACACCGCGCTGAAATCCTTTAGCGAAGCGATCGACAAATCCGGTCTCGAGGTCCACGGCATCGTCAATGCCGCCAACCCCGATCTGGAGACAGCGGTGAAGTTTGCCCACGATGTCGGTGCCTCTTCGGTCCTCTTCGTGGCGCGCTATGACCAGAAACGACCACTCATGGAGAGCTGGACGGAAACCCAGGCGACCCTGCGCAAGGGCCTCGCGGCGGCCGAAGGCTACGGGGTGAAGATCCTCATCGAGAACGTCTGGGCGAGCTTTCTCATCAGCGCTTTCGACATGGAACGGTATGTCGACGAGATCGATCACCCGAATTTCGGGGCCTATTTCGACATTGGGAACAACGTCCGCTGGGGCGTGCCGGAACATTGGATCGAGGTCCTCGGTGCCCGCATCGGAAAGCTCGATGTGAAGGAATGGGACGAGCGCAAGCACCGTAGCGAGGGCCTCGGCGCCGGATTCGGGTCCGAGCTCGGGGATGGCACGATAGACTGGGAGGAAGTGCGAAAGGCGCTCGTCGCGATCGACTACGAAGGCTGGGCCGCCGCCGAGGTGACCGGGGGCAACCGGGAACGCCTCGCCGACATCGCCCGCCGCATGGATCTCGTCCTAGGTCTTGTCTAAGCTGGAGGCGCTTTTGCGCCTCGAAAAATCGCCTGTTTAGCGCAATATTTTCTTGGAAAGAAGTTGGTTTTTCTTGAAAATGAGGAACCCTACTACTGGACCTACCCGGGCATCTATGATCGCTCCCTGGCAATTCGATTCTGACCACGGTCACCCGTTTTCCCCGGACAGAGATGCAGCTGCCCGGAGAACTGAGGGCCAGCAACCGGTTTAGAATTGATGAAACTGTATATTGGAAATCTGTCTTACGACTCTACGGAATCCGACCTTCGCGAACTTCTCGCGGCATACGAGCCCATTGTCGATCTACACATGCCACTCGACCGGGAGACTGGTCGTCAACGCGGCTTTGCCTTCGTAACCCTCTCCAGTCGCGAGATGGGAGAGGCAGCGGTCGCACAACTCGACGGGGCCGACCTCGGTGGCCGGAGTCTGCGCGTTCGCGAGGCAGAGGACCGCCGCGCTACCGGTGGCGGTGGCGGTGGCGGTGGCGGTCGTCCTCCCCGAAGCGGTGGTGGCGGCGGCTACGGTGGCGGTGGCGGTGGCGGTGGCTACGACAGGCGCGGCGGCGGCGGTGGCTACGACAGGCGCGGCGAACGTAGTGATCGTGGGGACCGTGGCGACCGTGGCGACCGTGGCGACCGTGGGGACCGTGACGACCGGGGCGGCGGAAAACGCTACCGCAGCCTCTGATTCACCCCCTCAGAACCTGAAATTTCACTCGCCCCCGTGTGGTCTCCGCACGGGGGCATTTTGGGTAAAACGACTCCCCCCTCCTTTTTCAATTCTTCCCGAATATCCATTTCCATTTCCAATTTCAATACCCCGCATGATTCCGAAATTACCGCTAGACCGCATCAACTGGGTATCCAGTATCTTTCTCATCGTCACCTTTTTCACCGCCCTCATCGGCACCCCGATTTACATCTACCACTTCGGGATCGATTTCTTCCAGATTGCCCTTTTTGTCTTTTACTTCATCGCCACGGGGATGAGCATCACCCTCGGCTACCATCGCCTCTTCGCCCACAAAGCGTTCAAGGCAGGCAAGACCGTAAAGCTGACGACCCTTCTTTTCGGCGCGAGCGCCTTCGAAGATTCGGCCCTCGACTGGGCTTCGGATCACCGCGAGCATCACAAGCACGTCGACCACGAGGACGACGATCCCTACAGCATCTCCCGCGGCTTTTTCTGGGCGCACATGGGCTGGATCTTCTTCAAGCTCTATCCCCGTCCGCTCGCCAACGTCGCGGACCTCAAGAAAGATCCCCTCGTGATGTGGCAGCACAAGCACCACCAGCACATTGGCTTCGCTGTCGGCCTCATTCTCCCCGCAGTCCTTGGTTTCCTTTATGGTGGCTGGGTCTCGGCACTCGGTGCCTTTCTCATCGCCGGAGTGACCCGTCTCGTCTGCGTGCAACACTGCACTTTTTTCATCAACTCGCTCTGCCACACGATCGGCAACCGCCCCTACGACTCGGGCACGAGTGCCCGCGACAGCTGGATCATGGCCATCCCGACCTTCGGTGAAGGATACCACAACTATCACCACTCTTTCCAGCACGACTACCGCAACGGCGTCAAGCTCTGGCAGTGGGATCCCACGAAGTGGGCCATCTGGACACTTTCCAAACTAGGTCTCGCGACGGAACTCCGCCGCGTCCCCGAGGAAAAAATTGTCCTCGCTGAGCTGCGCGCGATGAAAATGCGCGCCGAGGCCCAAATCGCAACCGGCAACAGCTGGAGGATCCCCTGTCCGACCCGCGAAGAGGCCTATGCGACGCTCGTCGAGCTTTCCGACCAGCTCAGCGACAGCTACGTGGAGCTGGAAAAAGCGGTCAGCGAACAAATCAAGATTTCGAGGGAAAAACTCCAGGACTGGCGCCATGTTGCCGCCGAAGTAGGCGATCAGCTCACCCGGATGCGCACCCTCAAGCCCGCGATGGCCTGATCCCGCTGAGCCGCCTTTCGCGATTTTCCACCCCCACCCTCTATTTTCCCCATGGCTGAATCGATCTCCCTGAAGACGAACGTGGAACTCGGCGTGGTCCCCACGCACATCAAGTTTGTCGGCGGGCTCGTCCCCGATGGCGAAGGCCGTCTCCCGCGCGGCGAAGAC
The DNA here is from genome assembly GCA_030730365.1 of Verrucomicrobiales bacterium. Lineage (GTDB taxonomy): Bacteria > Verrucomicrobiota > Verrucomicrobiia > Verrucomicrobiales > DEV007 > Arctic95D-9. The sequence goes on along the minus strand of JANQVJ010000012.1, from coordinate 67,436 downwards.
GGCGTCCTCCTCATCGTGGCGGAGATGACAAAGCTGACGGAGGCGTCTCCAGTCAGAATCCAGAGCGCCCAGATCACGGTCTTTCCCGGTGTCCATGCCGGCGATACCGATGACCTCATCAACGGTCTCCGTGCTCTCGGGCTTGAGGTCCACCTCATCATGATGGTCGGCGGGGCCGATCCGATGAACCCGGCCGATGAGGACGCTGTCGTGGGCATGCTCGTGGCGGGGATCGAGGTCGCGAAAAAGTATGGCATCACCCAGGTTGCCTCCACCTCGATCGAGGAATGGATGAAGCCCGGCGCCACGCCAAAAACTGGCGCCGACTTCGAAGCGGCCGTCGCCCAGAATGTTAGTGCCCACTGCCGCGCCTACCGCGAGGCGGATATCGCGAACAGCTGCGTGAAGAACTGGCACATCGAGTTCCTCCGCGGGGGAGAGTTCCAGACTTTTACCGACGTGCAGAAATGCTGGGAGTTCGTGAAAGCAGCCAACGTCGAGCTCGGCACGAAGTTTTTCAAGATCATGGTCGACGCCGCGCATTGCGGAGACTCGACCCTGAGCATTCCCGAGAACGAGGCGCTCATCGCCGAGATCGCCGCCGCTGACGAGATGGGCATGTTCCACGCATCATCAAAAACGACCCGCGGCTGCCTCAGCACCGACGACGGCTGGATCGGCGCTCTCCTCGCGGCCGCCGCCAAGACCGGCAAGCTCGAGTATGTCTTTGTCGAACTGTTCCATCACGAAGACCCCGCTCTCGAGGGCCTGCGCCAGCTCGATCCCGGACACGGGATCGACACCCGAGACGGTCGCACCTACAGCGAGGCGGTCATCGACGGTGTCGTCTCGGTGGCGCGTCGCCTCAACAATCTCGTGGCTCGCGGGATGCTGAAGAACTGATCTTCCGCGAGGGGTTGGACTCAAGATTTGTCTTCAGGCAATCTCACCTGTTTCCTGTAGCGCGGCGGCGATGAAGGCCTCATGCGCCTGAACCCTCGTAACAAGGTCGTGCTCGCTCGGCGTCTCGAAGGTATAAGAGTCGCGGCAACACCGGAGAAAGAGAAGAATAGCCTCGGGATACCCACCGCCGAGATCTTCCTCGACCACCTTTTCGAGATCGCCGCTGCGAGTGAGAAGCCCGCGATGAAAGTCCGATCCGTCGACGGTGCCGGCCATCTCCCGCGGGATGATGTTTTCACAGGCGGTGAGAAGTTTGTCTCCCCGGGATTCGTCACGGGCGAGTTCATAAAGATAGATACCGCCGGCATCGTAGTCCTCGTGCAGATTCAGAGAGAGGGCGAAGCGACGTCCTTCGAGGAAGGTGGTCCAGGACCGAATGAGCGGACACTCCAGATTTTCGAAAGAGCGGTTCAGGTCGATGCCGCGATGGTCACGCCGGGTGTTCTCGACGAGTCCGTAGGGGTTGAGGCAGGGGAAAATCACGACGGCCCGTGTTCTCAGAATAGCCGGATCACTCTCCGCCCAGTGCAGTAGTCCCCACACGGGTGCACACTCATCCCCGTGCACGCCGGCACTGAGGTAGATGCCTTCGGGCTCACCGGCGAGCGCCTGACTATTCTCGATCACAATGACCGGAAAGCCGCCCTCTTCACAAAGGATGGAGAGCGTTAACCCGACTCGGTTCGCGAGCGCCTCCCATCTGGTCAGAAGCACTCCATAGTCGTGCCCTGAATGGGGAAAGGCCACCATCGTTTCCCTGATCACTTCCATGACTCGTCGAAGAAACCGGCTTTCACGATCCGCCCTGGCGCAAGCGCATCGGGGTCACGGTCGAGTCCTATCACGGCCCAGTCGGGCAGTTTGGGATTTTGCTGGGAGTTGGTCTTGTCGTGCCCTTCCCTAAAGGTCAGGCCGCTGTTGAGGACGACGTAGCGATCGGGATTGAGAGGATTCGGAAAAATGAGGACAGGAACATGATCCGAGGTTGAGTAAGTCTCGCCCCGCAGCGTGAAGGAGCCCACGCCCCACTGTACCGGCAGGCTCGCTGCGATCTCGGCGATGAGCGGATTCGTGGCGGGATCTCCCCAGAGGATGAGGTTGGCCTCCGCGATGTCATCCGAGTCGAGTTCATCGGCTGATTTCTCGGGCAGTTCGCCGCGCATGAGAGTGCGCCATCGTTCGCGGAAGTGGTTCAGCTCGAAGTCGAGCCAGCGTGCCGCCTTGTCGTCAGCAGGAAGGAGCTCGGGAGCGATAACGATGAAACGGCTCATGAAAGCATCGTCGATCGGGCCCTGCACGCCCGGCCTTTTCCCGAACGATGAGGGTTCACCCCAGGTCCACTTGCCATTCTCCCCGCCGGGACGCACGAAGGAAAGCGAATTCACGGGAAAGCCCGGGTCTTCGACAACGATGGTTTCGTCTCCGATGCGGAGCGAAGTTCCCGCGAGATTTTCGGTGGGACTGGCGGTGATTTCGAAGGCGCTTACCCCGCTGAGTTCAAGGGATATTTCCTTTTTGGCATCGTCTCTGACGGCAGTGACGCGGGCGTTCTCCCAGTGCTTTTCGAGTCCGGTGAATCGGATCCAGTCATAGCCGGGGTAGCGCAGCGTCGGGGTCTGCCATTCAATCCGCGGAGCCGGCCGCTGTCGACCTGCGGCCCAGGACCCGGTGAGCCAGAGACGGATCTCCCGGACGGATTCCTCGTTGTACTTGTGCCCCATCCCGGCGCCAATGACGTGGCGCAGCGAGTGACCCACTTTGGCTAATTCCCGCGCCATGAGGTCAGCAGAGGCCTTTTGTTTGTCATCGGCACCCGAGTAGGACAGCAGAGGACCGTTCAGGAAGTTCCGCACGTAGTTCGGCACATCGTAGACTTTCCAGAGCGTCTGCTCGTAATCGGAAGGATAGTTTTCCGGGAGGATATTGTTATACTCCTTCGTCTCAGCAAATCCGGCGCCGGTATGGATTGCGCAAAAGCGGTCGCGGTAATGCCCCCCGATGTGCCACGCTCCGGCGCCGCCCATGGAAAAGCCGGCGAGAATGATGCGGTCAGAATCGACGGGATAATCCGCTTTGACCGCTTCGATCGCTTCAAAAACATCAATCTCTCCGGCGTGTTTCCACCCAACGCAGTGCCGCCCAAAGGGATGGAGAACGATGGCCTCCTGCTGGTCTTTGAAGAACCCGCCAAAAGCCTGACTCTTCTTGCGGCAATGGTCGAGAAATTGGAGATCCGTCGCCTTGTCCGCGCGCCCCCGGAGCCAGACGAGCAGCGGAACGGGGCGACTCAGATCGAGCTTCTCCGGGATCTCAAGACCGTAAGGCTGGTAGGAATCATCGACCCCCGAGCGATAACCGCGGATGATGAGACCTTTCTCTCCGATCCACGGACGCTCGTCCTCTTCGTCGAGAAAACGGTAGCGGCCGTCGGCAAGATCAAGCATTTCCGCCGCGAGCGGGATTTCTTTTTCCGAATAAAATTCATTGTGGCGTAGCGCGAAATCAACTGCCTTCACCAGAGCCGCAACGTCGGCAACGTGATCCTTGTGCTCAATCTCCCAGATCCGGTCCGCGTAGGCGGTTACACGGGCTTCGAGTTGGGACCTCAACGCTACCGGCAACTCGACAGTCCCCGGAGGCGGCAGGAGGCGTGAGATAGGGGCGATTGGATCGTCGGCTCGCAACATTACCGGACCGGCCAGCGCCAGCAGGCCCGCAACTGCGCAAAGCCGGAGAAGACCCGCCTTCAGATCCTGTCCTCCGTGATCGGATCAATCCAGGCAAAGACCCGCCCGCCTTTAAGGAGAGCCTTGTACTCGGTAGGGAAACGCCCGAAGATCGTCTCCACTTCAAAGTTCACCGTGACGGTATCGTAAGACCCCTCGTATTCGCCGCCCACTTTTTCAGAGCCGTTCCAGCGAAAGGCGGTGGCCTCCTCCATCGTAACACTGGCGGCTTCGCCCCGACGGAGACTTTCCTTCACGGGAGTAAAACGGGGATCATCCTTAGAGTCCGATGCCGCGGGAGCCGCCGCCTTGCCGGTGAGCAGAGCAAGACGGGCGGGATCGGCCTCGACGAGCTTGCGGGCGCGATCCCGCTTCGCCTGAACCTCCGCCTTCTTCGCGGCCACGAACTGATTGTAGCGGGCCTCGATGCGCTCGCGAAAGTCCGTCTTTTCGATCGGTAGCTGCGTGCTCATGGTCGGGTTCGCGAGACTGGCGACGACGATCTGGTCTCCGGCAAGCCGCACCGGTTTCAGCGGCGTGCCGGGCGCGACCTTGCTCGATCCGGCGACCTGGCCGTTGATGACGAGATCGAAAGCGATCGTCTCTTTTGCGGCGACTTCGGCGGGGAAAGCGTTCGGCGGGACATTGCGCCACTGGTCCACGATCGTAAGCAGCGGTAGGATCTGTGGCATCGGGTAGCGATCCTCGAGGAGTTGTTCGAGCTCGGACTTCGGCGAAGGGGCGGCCGCCACCGGAGCCGCCACCGGAGCCGCTACGACCGGCTTGGACGCGACAGGAGACCCCGGCTGCGCCGATGCCGGAGTCGAGCTCGCCACCGCCGGCGCGGCGACAGGCTTGTCTTTCGCGATGACCCGGTCGCTATCCGCTATCGACTTACCGGCACTGAATCGATCAACGGTCGGTTTTTCATACGGTTTATAATAGAACCATACGGCAGCGAGAAGACCGCAGACAATGAGGAGGGTGGGGAAAAATCCTTTCATGGTTCAAAACTGGAGGGCGAAGGGAGAGGGAAATCCATCCCCCTTTTTTAACCCGAGCCGGGCGGATTGCAAGCCATCCCGTGGTGGCATATTTCTTTTGACCTTACTCTCTCCGGCCCTTGAGTAGGCAAAGTATGCGTATCGTATTCATGGGCACCGGGGTGATCGCCCTCCCCACTCTGCAATGGCTCATCGAGCACCAGTCGACCGCCCCGGACGAACACGAAATCGTCGCGGTCTACACACAGCCTGACAAGCCGGTCGGGCGCAAACAAGTGCTAACCGCCCCTGAGATTAAACTCCTCGCCGCGGCTCATGGAATTCCGGTGCGGCAGCCGGAATTCCTGCGGGGAAATGAGGCTGCACTCGCTGAATTCGCCGCTTTTAGACCTGACCTCGCCGTGGTCATGGCCTACGGGCAGATTCTCCCGAAGGCGCTCATTTCGACGCCTACCCTCGCCTGCATCAATCTGCATGCATCACTCCTCCCCCGACACCGCGGCGCATCACCCATCCAGGCCGCCATCCGTGAAGGCGACGGGGAATCGGGGATCACGCTAATGCACATCGTCCCGAAACTCGACGCCGGAGACATGATTCTGAAAGAGTCTATCCCTATCCACCCTGACGACACCGGCGGCAGCCTGCACGACAGACTCGCCATCCTCGGCCCCCGGCTCTTGGAGCGGGGACTCCCTCTTTTTCGCGACGGTCTCCCCGCCGCGGAAGCTCAGAATGAGGACAGCGTCATCTACTCGGGCAAGCTTCTCCGCGACGACGGAGAAATCGACTGGAAGATGGATGCGACGGTCCTCGAGCGGCTCATCCGCGCCTACGATCCCTGGCCCGGAACAACAACATTCGTCACCCTCGGCGAAGAAAGACGGAAGCTGAAGCTTCAACCTCCTGCCAGCATCATCGAGGGCGACTCGAGCGCTCCCGGGACGGTGCTCGAGAGCGGGACCCGGCTTATCGTCAATTGCGGCAGTGGCGCCCTCATCCTCGAGGGCGGTCTCCAGCTTGAGGGGCGCAAACGTCTCAGCGCTAGCGAGTTCCTCCGCGGGACGAACATTCCCCTCGGCACGATTCTCGGAGCGTGGTGAGATTGCCCTTTGAAAAACATTTCAATTAGCGGAGGGTGAGTAAATTACGCAGCGTCCATATTATGTCGATAAAGTACAAACGGGTCATCCTGAAACTCTCCGGCGAGGCCCTTCGTGAACCCGGCAGCGAAGACAATATTTCTCCCGAAATCGTCGAAGGAATCGCCCACCAGATCAAAGCGGCCGCCCAGACCGGCCTCGAGATTGCTATCGTCGTCGGGGGTGGCAACTTCTGGCGCGGCGCCGCCGCGGCCGGACGGGGCATGGACCGGGCCACCGCCGATTATGTCGGGATGCTCGCCACGGTCATGAATTCCCTCGCCGTCCAGAGCATGCTCGAAGCCGTCGGCGTGCCCACCCGAGTCCAGTCCGCCATTGAGATGAAAAATGTGGCCGAGAGCTTCATCCGCCGCGTCGCGATCCGGCACCTCGAGAAAGGCCGTGTCGTCATCTTCGGCGCCGGCACCGGCAATCCCTTCTTCACGACCGACACCACCGCCGCGCTGCGCGCGAGCGAGATCGGAGCCGACGTCATTTTCAAAGCGACCAAAGTCGACGGCGTCTACGACAAAGACCCTAACAAGTTTGCCGACGCGGTCCGCTATGAGACGGTCACTTATAATGAGGCCCTCTCACGCAACCTTAAGGTCATGGACGGCACCGCCTTCACCCTTTGTCAGGACAACGCCATTCCCATCGTCGTCTTTGACATGACCGTCCCCGGCAACATTCAACGGGCCCTCACCGGCGAGAGTGTCGGCACGGTCGTCTGCGCCTGAGCCGCTGATTGATTTCGCCCGATGCGACTCTAGAATGACTCAATCAATCAAGAACAAAAGACCTCATGGATCCTGACACTTTTCTCCTGGAAACTGAAGATGCGATGGACAAGGCGTCCGACTTTGTCTCCCACGAAATGGCCACCATCCGTACCGGCAAGGCCAGCCCCGCGCTGCTCGACAACATCAACGTACACGTGCAGGCCTACGGCAGCTCGATGCAGTTGAAACAGATCGCCCTCGTCTCCGCTCCCGAGCCCCGTCTCCTCACGGTGCAGCCGCACGACCCCTCGACGATGCAGGATATCGAGCGCGCCCTGCGCGAGTCGAAACTCGGGATCAATCCCTCGAGCGACGGTCGCATCATCCGCCTCCCCATCCCCGAACTTTCCGAAGAACGCCGCCGTGACCTCGTCAAAGTGATCAAGGACATGGCCGAGCAGGGCCGCGTGCGCGTGCGCGGCGCGAGGAAAGACGCGATGGATAAACTCAAGGCCGCCCTCAAAGCCAGCACCATCACTGAAGACGATTTCCGGGACTTCGAGAAAGAAGTCCAGACCCTCACCGACAAAAGCGTCAAATCCATCGACGCCCACTTCGAAGCGAAGGAAAAGGACGTCATGACCGTGTAGTCCGCGCGGGACATGAATCGAAGCGCAGCGGAGATAGACGGCGTGAAACGAAGTCAATCATAGGACATGGGACACGAATAAAAAATGACGTTTTTCCCATCAGACCTGTTCGACTTGGCCGAGACGGAGCATGATGCGCTCTTTGTGGCGGATGAACCCGTCTGGACGGCACTTTCACGGATCGGCGACTACCTGGAGGACCGACTCAACAGGGTTGAGTCCACGACCCAACAAGGTTCGATCGACCCTCGCGCCATCGTTGGGGAGCGCGTTTACATCGCACCCGGAGCCGTCGTCGAGGCGAATGCCGTCATCAAAGGCCCCGCCTGGATCGGACCCGGCACGGTCGTGCGCAGCGGAGCTTATGTCAGGGAAAATGTCATCACGGGGAGTGACTGCGTCCTCGGGAACTCAAGCGAGTTCAAGAACTGCCTCCTTTTCAACCGCTGCGAAGTACCCCATTTCAATTATGTGGGGGACTCCATCCTCGGTTACAAAGCCCACCTCGGCGCCGGTGTCATTTGTTCGAATGTCAGGCTTGATCGACGTCCTGTTGCAGTGCGTGACGGCGCTGGCGCGATGCTCGAGACCGGTCTGCGGAAATTCGGTGCGATCATCGGCGACCGCACCGAGATCGGCTGCAACAGCGTCCTCAGCCCCGGCTCTATTCTGGGTCGGGACTGCATCGTCTACCCGCTGACTTCGTGGCAGGGCACGCTCGAGTCGCACCAGATCGTGAAAAACCGCCAGGCCACCGAAGTGGTGGAGCGGCACGAGGGGAAGTGAGTCCCATCAATCCTCGCGAACCTTCTTCCAGCGTTTGTGCATCCAAATCCACTGCTCGGGATGGCGCAGGATGATGCGCTCAAGCACTTCGTTGAAACGCTTCGTGTTCACCGAGATAATGTCGCGGGTGCGCCCCTCGGTCACGATCCCGACAGGAGCTTCGAAGAGTAGCACGTGGGTGCCGTCGGGCTCGCGCCAGCTCGACGAGGGGATCACAGGAGCACCGGTGAACTGGGCGAGGACGGCGAGGCTTTTAAAAGTATGGGCGGGATGACCAAAGAACTCCGAGGGGATCCCGTACTTCTTCACCGTGAACTGATCGAAGATCGAAACGACGATGTTATTCTGCTCGAGCAGTTCGAGAATCTCGTCGAGTGAGCCGGCCTTGTCGAGAGTCCCGAAACCCGCCTGGCGGAAGCGCCGCATCACGAAGTCGTTGAACCACTTCGGCTTGAGCGGACGCCGGATGAAATGGAAGCGCCCGTGATACTCACGGAACTGCGCGATGCCGGCGACAGTCGAGACTTCCCAGTTGCCGAAGTGACCGGTCAGCAGCAGGACGCCTCTGCCCTGCCCGAGTGCCGCGAGGAGATGCTCGCCGCCCTCGATCCGGATAAGCTTTTCCTTCTTCGCCGCCGACAGAAAAGGCAGCGTGAGAAATTCGCCAAGGAACTTCACGAGGTGTGCGTAGAACCCCTGCGCGATGCCCGTGATCTGAGTCTCTGTCAGGGTCTCGCCAAAGACGCGGCGGAGATTCTCCAGCACGACACGGCGCCTCAGCGGGAGGAGGTGGTAGATAAATTTCCCGTACCAGGGCACGATCACTTCTCCGAGCTCGGTCGAGGCGATCGCGGTGGCACTGGTGTCGGTGTGGGTCATGGAGAGGGAAATACGACTGACGCGATGACGATCCATCACCGCCCTGGCTCGCTCACTCGGAACGATGCCGGGCTGGCCGTATCCGTCGCGTGAGACGGAGAAATCGTAGGGCTCGATCGCCCCCAGGCAAATCTCTTTCGGGAAAAGTTTGCAGCAGGCCTCCTTCGCCGCGAAACGGGCCGCGAGCTTCTGCGCCCGGGCCGGACCGCTCCCGCGTCCTGCATCATTCAACTCCTCTTCGGAAAAGAATTCACGCAGGGCGACTTCGTCGAGATCGCCAAGGAGCTTCTCGATGCGGGAAATCTCGACGGTGTCGATTCCGTTGCGCATTTCAAGAGGCTCCGCGGACGAGGAGGACGACGTTCATCCCGCCGAATCCACGACAGATGAGCAGGGCGATATCACTGCGCGGCGCGGCCGCCTCGCGCGAGATGGGAAAGGGCGCGATGAGCGGATCGACTTCGCCGAGCGTCGCGATGCCGGGGATGACGCCGCGTTTCAGCACTTCGAGGATCATGACAAGATCGGCGATGCCCGATGCGGCAATGAGGTGCCCGTAGGCCCATTTGAAGGCGGTTACCGGCGGGATGTCCTCACCGAAGACGCTGCGAATGCCCATGGACTCGGTCCGGTCGGAAGCCTCATTCCCGTTGCCGTGCGCGCAGATGAGACCGACCTGCTCCTTAGTAATGCCCGCGTCGGCGAGAGCGGATTCGATGGCGCGTTTCACCCCGTCGCCGTCGTCTTCGAGATCGAGGATCCCGGTCGCCTCGCTGCAGCAACCGAAGCCGAGGAATTCACCGAGCACTTTCGCCCCGCGCGCTTTTGCATCGGCCTCGCGCTCGAGGACGACAGCAGCGGAACCTTCGCCAAAGACGGTGCCGTTACGCTCCGCATCAAAAGGCCGCGGCGCCTCACCCGACATCAGTCCGAGCCGGTGGTAATAAAAGACCATCTCGGGCTCGAAGGGAGCATCATGCCCGGCGGCGGCGATGCGGTCGGCTTCGTTGTTCCAGATCGCGGAAGCGGCCTCGGCCACAGCGAGGACTCCGCTCGAGCACTGGTTCGTGATGCAGGCGTTGGTGCCCTTGTACTGCCCGCGAATGCCGACGTGACAGAGGACATTGTTAGGGAGATTTTTGAGCAGCCACATCGGCGTGACCTGATTGCCGAGCTCGCGTCCGAAGTAGGGTAGCCCGCCCTCGGGCGCCGCCTTGGCCGCGGTCATGAGCGGGAGAAAATCATAGTTGCTGCGGTAGTTCCCACCTCCGCTACCGATGATCAGTCCGGTTCGGTCGTTGAAGGTGTTGGTCTCCGCTTCGCCGAGTCCTTCTCGATAGGCGGGCAGGCCTGAGTCTTCGATCGCGCTCTCGGTCGCGTAGATCCCGAACATGTCGGTGCGGGCGATCGTCTTGTGCAGCTTGCGGTCCGAAACGAGGAAACGATTGTCCTGCAGGACTTCGGCCGCGACTTTGACCGGCCAGTTGGTTCCGTCGAACTGGGTGAATGGCGCCACCGCGGACACGCCTTTTTCGAGACGATCCCACACTTCCGCCACCGAAGTGCCGGCACCGCAGACAATGCCGCTGCCGGTAAATACGATTTTTTCGCCTGCGTGTTTCATGACCGGACCTCCTCGGGATTGCGGAAAACGAGTGAACTGTTCGAGCCGCCGAATCCGAGCGAGTTCGAAAGGGCCGCGCGGATGCGCATCGGCTGCGGCGCACCGGTGATGAGATTCACGTCACAGTCGGGATCGGGATTTTCGTAGTTCGCGTTCATGGGCGCGAGACTGTGACGAATCGCAAGACAGCAGACCGCCGCCTCTACCGCACCGGCGGCGGCGATGAGATGTCCCATCGAGCTTTTCGTCGAGCTCACCCGGACCTCGTCGATCCGACCGGCGAAGACCGCCTTGAGCGCGGCGCACTCGCTGCGGTCGTTCATCTGCGTCGAGGTGCCGTGAGCGTTCACGTAATCGATTTCGGCCGCGGTGATCCCGGCATCGCCGAGGGCCTGCTCGATCGCCTGGATCGGCCCGTTCCCGTCGGGCGGAGAATCCGTGATACGGTAGCAACTGAGCGAATTCCCGTCTCCGGCGAGCTCGGCATAGATCATCGCGCCGCGCGCGGTGGCTTTGTCCCAGTCTTCGAGAACGAGGAATCCGGCGCCTTCGCCGAGAACAAATCCGTTCCGCGTTGCATCAAAGGGACGGCTTGCTCCGGTGGGGTTGTCATTGTCGGTCGAGAGGGCGCCGAGGAGACAAAATCCCGAGATGCCGGTCGGATTGATCATGGAATCAAAGCCGCCCGCGAGCATGTAATCGCACTGGCCGCGACGCATCACCTTCAGCGCGGTCCCGATGGCCTGACCGCCCGAGGCGCAGGCGGTGTGAACTGAGGTCGCATACCCGCGGATACCGAACTGCTTCGTCAGCAGCCCCTGCCCCGCATTGGACTGCCAGCGGCAAAAGTTAACCGGATTCCCTGGGAAGTCGGGATCGATGAGCCCGTCGGCATTGAACTCGCCATCGGGTGCGGCGTAGTCGTGGACGACGGTGAGATCCTCGTAACCGACCGAGAGCATCCCCGCGCCGACGGCGAGTCCCCAACGGTGGGAATCAGCTTCGGTCGGAGCAATCCCCGCGTCGGCAAGCGCCTCGGCGGCGGCGGCGAGAGCGAAACGATGGGAACGCGAGGCATACTTCAGCAGCTTGCGATTGGGCACCGCGCTCTCGGCGTCGAAGCCTTTTACCTCGGCGCTGAAAGTCGTCGAAAAGCCGCTCGCATCAAAACTCTGCGTCGGGGCGGCTCCGCTTTTTCCTTCGAGGAGTCCCGCCCAGGTGTCGGCGGCGGTGTTCCCGACCGGGGTGACCATGCCGATTCCGGTCACGGCGATTCTGCGTTTTTCGATCATGGCCATCACGGGATGCGGGAGAGCAGGACACGGGCGCTGCTGGTTAAACGTTTTCCTTTGCGAGTCTCCACGATAACACGAACGAGGTCACCGTCATGTTCCTCGATCGTCGCTTTGAGGTCGAGGACCTCGCCGGGCGCCATAAAGGAGCGGATCTTCACGTCCCGCATTTCCTGCGGAGCCCACTGCGTCCCCTCCCCGACCCGCTCGACCGCAAGATCAATGGCAAAGCCGAGGTTCAGGTTCATCAGGAGCGTGCCCGGAAAGACGGGACGGCGGGGAAAATGGTCTCCGAAAAACGGGGCAGCCTTGGGAATGGAGAAGCTGCCCTCGGAAGTCTCCCCGGAGGTGCCTCCGGTTTTTTCCGGCACAAAACAGGGCACTCCGCCAAAGGCATCTGGTGTCGCCCCGTTCGTGGTGAGGAGGCGGTAACGTTCCCGCATCGCCTCGGGATCGTCGAAATCAACGAGCGGCACCATCGGTCCGAGACAGTCGTGGAGACGAACGACCTCTTTCCCGTTGACGCGGGCGACGCCGTCGTAGCCGACCGCCTCATCGTCGGCCTTCACGAGGGTGGCCTCGAGTTCGAGAGTATCTCCGGGCGCGACCGTGCCGGGGAACTCGACCCGACCGGCGATGCCGGCGACAGGTCGCACCGCAAAGTCCACCACCGCCATCGACGACCAAGCCGCGAGCTGGCCAATGGACTCGGCCACGAGGGAGAGCGGGAAGGAATCCACCCCCGACGGGAGATGATAGGAACCGGTGACACGCTTCCCCGTCTCATCCCCGTGGATCCTGTCCACAAAGGAGAAGGCGCGGAAATGATCGGTCATCAGCGTGGGAAATAGTCAAACATCAAGGAGAGCTCTTTAGCGCCCCGCCTTAGGCGAGAGCAGGCCTCTCAGGCACCGGCCTGCTGCTCACGAATGACCATCTTACAGAAGGTCTCGGTCGTGAAGAGCTTGGGGATCTCGGCTGCCTTGAGCGGCGTCTTGATGCGGTCGGCGGGCACTTCACTAAGAAAGGTGCGCAGTTTCGCAACCCCGGCGTCGGTGACGATACCGCCTTGCTCGAATTCCTCCTCGCTCAGTTCACCACGGGCCTCTTCGATGGCTTTGCCGCGGGGGATTTTCACTTTGAACTCCCTTTCGAGACGGAAAACGATGTCGAGAAAGTCGATCGACTCGGCGTCGAGGTCGTTGATCAGGGAAGAGTCGGGCTGCACTTCTTCTTCGTCGCAGCCGAGGGCGTCGGCGATGATTTCGGCCACCTTCGGGTAGATGGCCATGACGTCATCCTTGCTGATGTCTTGAATACTCATGTCTGTTACATTTTAAAACCACCGTCCACGCTCAGGACCTGCCCGGTAATGTAGTTCGCCAGGTCGGAACTGAGAAACCAGACGGCGTTCGCAATTTCGGAGGGCAGACCATAACGCTTCAAAACGATATTGGAAATGATTTCCTCACCAGCCAAATCACGCACCTCTTTGGACATTTCCGTCTCGATCACGCCCGGCGCGACAGCGTTGACGCGGATCCCGCGACGCCCCACCTCGACGGCGAGGGCTTTGGTAAAGGAATTGATCGCGCCCTTGCTCGCGGCGTAGTTCGTCTGGCCCCGTCCGCCTTTGTCGGCCGAGACGGAACTGATATTGATGATGCGGCCGTAGCGCTTCGACATCATAAAAGGGACCGCCGCCCGGCAAAAGTGGAAGACGCCCTCGATGTTGGTCGAAAAGACCTCGCGGAGGTCGTCGTCCTCGAGCATGGGCAGGAGATTATCCCGAATGACGCCGGCGTTGTTCACGAGGACGTCGATTGTACCAACCCGCCCGATGAGGGCCTCGAGACACTGGTTGACCGCCTCGCTCTCGCGGGCATCAACCCGCACCGCCGTAATCTTCAGGCCGGGATTGGCCGAGACGACTTCGTTTGCCGCCGCTTCGTTGCCGAGATAGGTAAAAGTCACGTCCATGCCCGCCCCGGCGAGGCGTTCGACGATGGCGCGTCCGATCCCGCGGCTGCCGCCGGTGACGAGGGCATTGCGTCCGGCGAGACCGGCGTCGGGGTTGGTCAGGGGCTCACTCATCCTGAAATGGCGTAGCCTCCGTCCACAAAAAGGGTGTGTCCTGTGATCATCGCCGCCTCGGGGAGGCAGAGCAGGTAGATCGCGTCGGCGACCTGCTCGGGCGAGAGCGTCGGCCCCAGCGGGGTGCGGGTTTCGTATTCCGCGAGGAGATGCTCGCGATTGGGGAAATGCTTCAGGGCGTCCGTGTCGACGACTCCGGCACTGACACAATTGACCCGGATCCCCTGCGGTCCGAGTTCCTGGGCGAGACCGCGGGCGAGCGCCTCGAGGGCGGCCTTGGAGGCACCGATGAAGGTGTAGTTCGGGATGGCCCGCTCGGAGCCGAGACTCGTCAGGCCAATGATGGATCCGCCGGCGCTCATCATCGGGACCGCGTTCTGGGCGAGCGTATTGAGGGCCAGCGCATTGGTCTCCATGCAGCGGCGGAAATGCTTCAGCCCCATCTCCAGCGCGGGTTTCAGGACTCCGAGAGCGGCGTTGCTGATCACAAAATCGACGCGGTCGAATTCCTTTTTGAATTCCCCGAAGGCCTCTTCGACGCTCCCGGGATTGGCCACATCGGCCTGCACCGCGAGGGCTTTTCGCCCCATCCGGCGGATGAGTTCGCAGACCGCTTCGGACTCCTCGTGGCTATTATAATAGAGAATCGCGACATCGCAGCCCGCTGCAGCGAGCTTCAGCGCGGTGGCACGACCGATCCCCCGGGACCCGCCGGAGATAAAGGCAACTTTTCCTGAAAGCGGTTCAGACATATCGAAAAATGGGCAAAAAGCGGCCATGAGGCCGCAGAAGGGCTAACCTATAGCGACTCGAAGCAACCCGTCAAGCAGGGCGAACCGCTGTTTTCTCCCGCTTGTCCCACCAGGACACAGAGCTCGGCAAGGCCGGATTGGTTCGGTTGAGGTCTCCATGGGCGCCCTTCACCTCTTCGCAAAAGCCAGCTCCAGGATTCCTGCGAATGAGGCGCTCAGGCTTTTTGCCTTTCGGAGTCTCAGTCTACGTAATCAGATCCACCCAGACTTTTCAAAACTGAGCCCTGCCATTCGTGCATTGTTTTCTGGAGCGACTCGGCTACTTCGCGATTTTCTTTGATCAGATTCCTCGTCTCGCCGGGATCTTCGAGCAGGTCAAAAAGCTCCTTTTTCGCCTCGCCCTCTTTTTTGTCGTGGACGACAAGTTTATAGCGCCCTTCCACGATGGCGCGGGCTCCCTTGTAGTCTTCGGGCGTGAGAAGCGGATGGTGAAAATTGGTGAAGTTTCGCGTCGCGACACCGTTGGAGATCTTCACCAGCGGGGTCGTGCCCTTTTGCAGTTCCGGATCGAGGTAGGGCTCGAGGTTCATTGATTTCAGGCGATGCACCGGATATTCCCAGAAAAAGAGCGGAGCCGGTCGCTCCTCGACGCCTCCGTCAATCAGCGACATCACGTCGAGCCCGTCGAGGGGACGATCGGGGAGCGGCTGCCTCGTGATCGCACAAACTGTCGGGAGCAGGTCACTCGTCGAGGCGCGGAGTCGGCTCACGAGCGGCTTCGGGATCCGGGCGGGCCACTCGATTAACCCGGGCACAAGGAGGCCGCCCTCGTAGATTTCGCTTTTCACGCCACGATGCGGAGACCTCAGCGATCCGTCGGCCGAAGTCCCATTATCACCGCAATAAAAGACGAGCGTATTGTCCCGCAGGCCATTGTCCGCCAGATACTGGCGCAGCGTCCCGATGGATCGATCCATCGCCGTGATCTCGGCATAGCGCTCGCGCAGGACTTCGCCCTGGGGACGCTGAACCTGGCCTCCGGTCTCGTTCGAGGTGAGCTTTACCATTTTGTCCGGATACTTCGCGGGGAGTTCGTCGTAGAGCGCAAGATCGGCGGGCAGTCCGCTGTAAGGCTCGTGTGGCGAACCGAACCAGACTACTCCGAAGAAGGGCTTGCCCAGCTCGCGCGAGCGCTCGATGAACTTCACCGTTTCGGCGATGAGCACCTCCGAGCTCTCCCCCGGGAAAATCTCGGGCGGTCCTCCGTTGCGGGAAAAGGACGGGTTCATTTCGAAAAAGTTGTCGTGCGAGAGCCACTCGTGAAAGCCCATCGCACCCGGACTCACCGGTGACTCGGACTTGACCGCGCCGACATGCCATTTTCCGAAATGTCCGCAGAAATAGCCCGCCGTCCCCAGGATCGCCGCCGTTGTGATCTCTTGAGGGCGAAAGGACCACCCGGGGGTGAAAGTCCCCATGCGGTTCGGGTGCCGCCCAGTCAGAAAGCTCGCCCGTGTCGGCGAACAACTCGGATGCGCCGCATAAAATCGATCGAGTCGCAGACCCGTCGCCGCCATCTCGTCGAGCACCGGCGTTTTTAAATAGGGATGCCCGTTGTAACCCGTCTCCTCCCAGCCGTGGTCGTCCCCCATCATGAGGATGATGTTCGGGGCCGGTTCTGCGGAAAAGGCGAAGGGAACGCCGAAGAGAGCGAGGGCGGAAAGGAGGAACTTCATGGCGCCTCATCGAATCATGCTCAGCGGAAGGGGTCAAGGATCGTGTTTCCGCTTCAGCTTCGCTACCCAGATACGGCTGTCGGCGCCCCTTGCCGCGGGCGGCCATATCGTGAGTATTCGGGGCGGGCTCCCTCATCTCCATCCGTATCCATCCGCGGTAGCGCCGAATCGTCCCGGGATAGTTCCACCCCGTTTTCCGGGCTTGATGTTCTTTTTCCTTGGCCCCCGGCATCTCTCTTCTTAGTCTGGCGGAGATGAAATCCCATGTCCCCATCCCCGCTGCGGCGTCGGCACTCCTTGTGCTCGCCTGCCTCTTCTCCCTGGCCCGACCTGCTGTCAGCCTCGCCGCCAGCCCACCGAATATCATCTTCATTCTCGTCGACGACATGGGCTACGGCGACCTCGGCTGCACCGGGGCCGAAGACATCAGCACCCCCCACATCGACCGCATCGCCGCCGAAGGCGTGCAGTTGACCGACTTCTACGCAAACGCCCCCGTCTGCACCCCGACCCGGGCCGGATTCATGACAGGACGCTGGCAGCAGCGACTCGGGATCGAATTTGCCTTCGGCTACATGGTGGAGCAAAAAGTCCTCGTCGATGGGAAATGGGTACCCGAACCCGGCTTCCACGCCCTCGGACTGCCGCTCAAGGCGAAGACCCTCGCGAATTATCTCAAGGAGCTCGACTACGCCACCGGCGCCTTCGGCAAATGGCACCTCGGCTACAAAGACGTCTACAACCCCGTGAACCGCGGCTTCGACGAGTATTTCGGCGAGCTCCTCGGCCATGCCGACTTTTACAAACACACCTACTTCGACGGCACCTACGCCCTCCGCGACGGCCTCGAGCCGGTCAGAATGGAGGGGCGCTACTTCACCGATCTCGTCAACGAACGTGCCGCGCAGTTCATCGCCAAATCGGCCGGCAAACCCTTTTTCCTCTATGTGCCGCACCTCGCCGTGCACGCCCCCTTCCAGGCCCCCGACGCTCCCGGAACGCCTGTTGTCACCAAAGAGTCCATGCTCACCGGCAGCCGCGAGATCTACAAGGCGATGCTTGAGCGTGTCGACGACGGTGTCGGCATGATCTACGCCGAGCTCGAAAAAGCCGGGCTCGTCGAGAATACCCTCATCGTCTTTTCAAGCGACAACGGCGGGGAACGCTGGGCGAGCAACCGGCCCTTTTTTCACCACAAAGCCACCCTCTGGGAAGGCGGCATCCGCGTGCCCTGCCTCATGAGTTGGCCCACCATCCTGCCAAAGGGAAAAAAATCCGCCCAGGCGGGCATCACCATGGACCTCACCGCGACCTTTCTCAAAGCAGCCGGCGGCACCCTGCCCGAAGACAGGCCCTTCGACGGCATCGACCTGATCCCCCATCTCACGGAGACAGTGCCAGTCGTCGACCGCACCTTCTACTGGCGCATGGATCGCACCAACCGCAAGATGAAGGCGATCCGCCACGGTCGATACAAATACGTCGACGATGGAGGAACCATGGACCTTCTCTTTGACCTCGCTAACGATCCCGGCGAACGAGTCAATCTCCATTACCACCACTCCGGGATCAGCGCTGACCTCAAAGCGAAACTAAAAGCCTGGGAAGCCGAAATGGACGCGAGTGACTACGACATGCAGGTGCGCTGAATCTCAGACGCCTTGGGAAAACGCGCTCAAATCGGGAAAGTCGTGACTTTTTCCCGCTCCGCGTCGTATCGCATTTACCGCTCCGGGTACGAAAATCGGTTTGTGATTTTGCCATCGGAGTCCTTATTGCGCCCACTCATGAGCGAACACATCAGACTCCACATTCCCGGACCGGTCGAGGTATCTCCCGCGACCTACGAGGCCATGGCGGCCCCGATGATCGGGCATCGCACCAAAGACTTCGTCGCCCTTTACGACTCCATCCAGCCCCGTCTCCAGGAGCTGATGGGCACCAAACAGCCCGTTTTTCTCTCCACCTCCTCCGCCTGGGGTGTGATGGAGGGCGCGATCCGCAACCTCGTCATCAAAAAGGTGCTCTGCTGCTGCTCGGGAGCCTTTTCCGACAAGTGGGTCGATGTCGCCCGCCGTTGCGGGAAAGAGGCCGAAGCGCTCCAGTTCGAGTGGGGCGTCCCCGTCGATCCCGCCGCGATTGATGCGAAACTTGCCACCGGCGAGTTCGACGTCGTCACTTTCATCCACAACGAGACCTCCACCGGCGTGATGAATCCACTCGCCGAAGTCGCCGCCGTGGTGAATAAATACGAAGACATCCTCCTCGTCACAGACACCGTCTCGAGCTTCACCGTCGTGCCGATCGAAGTCGACAAAATGGGCATCGACGTGCTCCTCACCGGTAGCCAGAAAGCCCTCGCCCTCCCTCCCGGTCTCGCCGTCTTCTCCGCATCGGAACGTGCCTTTGAGCGCGCCGCGAAGATCAATGATCGCGGGTATTACTTCGACTTCCTCGAGTTCAAGGCCAATCACGAGAACTCGATGACTCCCAGCACGCCCTGCATCGCAACAATTTACGGGCTCAATCATCAGCTCGACGTCATCTTTGCCGAAGGAGTGGAGAACCGCTTCGCCCGTCACGAAAAGCTCAACGACATGGTCCACGCCTGGATCCGCGCGAATGGCTTCGAGTTTCTCGCACCCGAAGGCTACCGCTCAAAGTCCCTCACCTGCATCAGAAACAACCGGGAGATCGACGTCGCCAAACTCGGCTCGATCATGCGCAAGGATCACGCCCTCGCCATCGATGGCGGTTACGGCAAGATCAAAGGCAAGACTTTCCGCCTTTCCAACATGGGTGACGAGACCGAGTCGACGATTCAGAATCTGCTCGAAGCCCTCGACGATTCCCTGGCAAGGCTGTAGCATGGGCATCCTTCCCATGCCCTCGACGGGGAGAATGTGAAAGGGCATTTGACGTCCGTGTCCCCACCGATGGAAATCACTCGACACCGTTTCCTCTTTCCTCAGGCTCCCGGACGCGTCGCCGTGAAAATCTGCGGCATCACCCGCGCCGACGAGGCCCGCGCCATCGTCGAGGCGGGCGCCGATGCGCTCGGGATCAACTTCTGGCCGAAGTCGAAACGCTTCATCGCCCTCGAAGAGGCCCTGCCCTGGCTGCACGAACTCGCCGGGACCGTTCCCCGCGTCGCCGTCACCGTGAACGCCGATGACGACGAACTGCGCCGCCTTCACGAGAGCGCTGTGATCGACTGGATTCAGCTCCACGGCGACGAGACACCGGACAGGGTCAGGTCACTGACTCAACAGGGGTTGCCCGTCTTCAAAGCCCTCGGGGTGCGGGACAGATCCAGCCTCAAGGCAGCGGCGGCCCACGACTCCCCCACCCTCCTCCTCGACGCCTATGCGCCGAACGAATACGGCGGCAGCGGCGCGACGATGGACTGGGCGCTCGGGGCGGCAGCTGTGCAGGAATGGCCCGATCGACAAATCGTCCTCGCCGGCGGTCTCACGCCGGAAAACGTGGCCGAGGCAATCCGCCAGGTGCGGCCCGCCGCCGTTGATGTGGCGAGCGGCGTCGAGATCAGCCCAGGGCGAAAAAGTCTCGAATTGGTCCGCGCCTTTATCGAAGCGGCAAGAAGCCTGTAGGCGGCCTCTCCGAGGCTGCTTTTGGTTTTTCAGTTTCTCACCCCTCCAGCGTCCCCTCGACCACACCGAGCTTTGATTCGGCCCGGAGCTTTGAGAACAGTGCGCTGCCTTCGTTCTCCCCGCACAAGAGCGCCTCATAGGTGCGGATCGTCTCGATGGCGTCGTTTGTCCCTTCGTCGAGAAACTCGATCCGGTAGCGCCGCAACCCGGCATCGCGGAGAGCGCTGAAAAAGCGGGCTCCGCTCTGCGCGCGGCCGTTGAAGAGCGTGTTGCGGCAGCCGACATCGGCGGTGAGCCGGTGCAACTGACCGACGCGGTCGCGCAGATGCACCTCGTGTTTGTCGCAGGGGCGACCGCAGTTCGTCGAGTCGGTCCCCTCAGAGAGGAAAGCGCAGAAGACACAGTGCTCCATGTGAAACATGGGCATATGCTGATGCAGGGTGATCTCAAACCACGAGGGCGGCGCGCCCGCGAGGAGATCGAGAACCTGTGAAATGTTGAGATCGTAGGAGATCGTGAGATTTTTGAAGCCCTCATCCATGAGCAGTCGCGCGCTGATGGGGTTGGCGACGTTAAGGGAAAAGTCTCCGATCATGGCGAGGTCCTCATGATTCCGGAAATGCGCGATGCCTCCCAGATTGCGGACGAGGACACCGTCGGGCTTGGCGTTTTCGACGACGCGGAAGAGACCGCTCTCTCCTGCTTTCTGAATGCGGGGAGTGGCGAGATAAATCCGCATTGCCGGAGCGGCCGCGCGCACGCGGGCGACGAGATCGCGGTAGCGACGCACATCCTCGAGATCGATATAGACCGAGGGAAGACCGCACTCGATCGCGGCGTCGACCTGATCTTCTGAGCGGCAGAGGACGCGGAGTTCCATCGCGCCTTCAACAGCGGCGGTCGGCGCGGGTAGCAGTTCTGAAACACTCACCCCGGTGGAGCGCCGTTTTTCATAGGTCCTCTCACCCGCTTCATCGAGTTGCTCGACAAGAGCGCGGCGGAGTCGGTTGAGCTCACTGACGGGGACCATGACTTCCCCTGACAGATGCACCTCGAGCGAGACGAGGGCGTAGACGGTGCCGCCGAGACGGGCGAACTGCTGCTCGAGAAATTCGGACGTGAGAGGCCGGTTCGCCGCGACCTCGAGCGGGATTGCCGAGCTGACCTCGATGCCGCTCTCGCGATCCCGCACCTTCAAAGGAGCGCCCGCTTTTCCAGTTACGATCCAGTCCACCCGCCTCGACCGGGCGGGGAGATGCTCTCGCTTGTAACTGCTTTGGATTACAGCATTGAGTGCCGGATCATCGGTCTTCCAGATGCGGTGACCCTCCCTGAGCTTTGAGAAGTCAATCTTGCCGTGCTTGAGGAAAAAGCGTCGTCCCTGCACTTCGTAAATCCGTCCTCCCTGCTCGCGGTCGGTGTTGCCACCGGTATCAAAGACGACGCCGTCCCCGTTTTTTAAAGCGGCGTCCCCGCCATCGGCCTCGAACTCGATCCAGTCGGTCCCGATCGTGCTGATTCGGCCAACATAGGCGCCTCGCTTTTTGCCAAAGCGGGCGTGGACGAGTTCCTGATTATTGACTCCATTGAGCCAGCCGGTGGAGAGGCCGCGGGAAAAGACCATCTCGAGGGCGTAGCGATCCTCTTCGGAGGCGACGGTCCCGGCACCGGCCTCGGCCGCGTCGATGGCTTTACGATAGACGCGGGTCACGGCAGCGACATACTCGGGAGTCTTGAGGCGCCCCTCAATTTTAAAACTCGTCACCCCGAGACGAATCAGCTCGGGGATTTGGTCGATGCCGGCGAGGTCCTGCGGCGAGAGCAGGTAACGCTGATCCCCCATCTCGCGGGTGACGCCGTCGACGACGAGTTCGTAGGGCATGCGGCAGGCCTGAGCGCACTCGCCTCGATTGGCACTGCGCTGACCAAGTGATTCACTGGTGAGACACTGCCCCGAGTAAGCGACGCAGAGCGCTCCGTGGACAAAGGTCTCGATCTCGACCGCGTCGGGCTCGTTCGCATGGAAAAGCCGTATCTCGCGCATCGAGTTCTCCCTCGCGATGACGGCCCGGTCGAGGTTGAGCAGCCCGTGGGCGAAAGCGAGCGCCTCGGGCGAGGTAATCGTCATCTGCGTCGAGGCGTGGAGATGCAGATCCGGGACCAGAGAACGCGCCATCGCCGCGAGACCGAGATCCTGCACGATGATCGCGTCCACGCCGCAGGCGCTGAGAAGGCGCAACTGCTCCGCCGCGTCCTCGAGCTCGGATGGGAAAATGAGCGTGTTAAACGCAACAAAACCCCTCACTCCGTGACGGTGGAGGAACTGCATGAGCTCAGGGAGGTCTTCGGGAGTGAAATTATCGGCGCGAATCCGCGCGTTAAACCTGGGCATGCCGAAGTAAATCGCATCGGCCCCGTTCGCCACGGCGGCTCGGGCGCACTCCCAGTTGCCTGCGGGGGCGAGTAGTTCGGTGGAAGATTTCGGCATCGCGGAAGGTAGCACGGACGGTCTCATTCTCCTGCGGAAAGTTCACCGCTGCAGCCTCCGTTTTCACGATGCGGGCATTCCTCGTGACCATTTCAACCGATCCCTTGCGAGCATGTTCCGCTCTTTTCATTTCACCTCCGTCGGATCCACCGACGCGTCACCGAGACGGGGGCAATGGCAAAGACGAGACCGATCTCAGGGTCATCGGGGGACCGAGATCAGCAAATCCCTCGCGCGGTCGATCAAAAATCGGCTGCACCGGGAGTCCTCGGAAAGGGGATGACATCTCGAATATTCGCGACACCTGTCACGAACATCAGGAGCCGCTCAAAGCCGAGCCCGAAACCGGCGTGCGGCACGGTGCCGTAGCGACGCAAATCGACATACCAGTCATAGTGGGACTCATCGAGGCCGTGCTCAGCCAGATTCGCCCGCAACACCTCAAGGCGCTCCTCGCGCTGACTCCCGCCTACGATCTCGCCTATCCCGGGCACGAGCAGGTCCATCGCCGCGACGGTTTTGCCATCATCGTTTTTGCGCATGTAGAAGGGTTTGATCTCCTTTGGATAGTTATAGACCGTCGTTGGGCAGCGGAAATGCTTCTCAGTGAGATAGCGCTCATGCTCCGACTGGAGATTGAGACCATACTCAACCGGATACTCGAATTTCTCACCGCTCGCCTTGAGCAGGTCCACCGCCTCCGTGTAGGTGATCCGCTCAAAGGACCGGTCACGAACAAACTTAAGCCGCTCAAGCAAACCCTTGTCGACGAACTGGTTGAAAAAACCGAGATCCTCCGCACACGCTTCCAGAGCGTCGGAGACGAGGAACTTGATCATCGCCTCGGCCAGATCCATGTCGGCGAGAAGATCGCAAAAGGCCATCTCGGGTTCTATCATCCAGAACTCTGACGCGTGGCGCGAGGTATGCGAATTCTCCGCCCGGAAGGTGGGCCCGAAGGTGTAAATGTCCGAGAGTGCGCAGGCAAACGTTTCGCCCTCGAGCTGTCCGCTCACGGTGAGGTAGGTCGGCTTCCCGAAGAACTCCTCTTCACCGGTTTTCACCACTTCTCCGTCCATCGTTACGACGCGAAACATCTCCCCCGCCCCTTCACAATCCGATGCGGTGATAATGGGCGTGTGAACGTAGACAAAACCCCGCTCCTGAAAGAAACGGTGAATCGAGTAGGCCATCCGACTGCGGACGCGGAAGACAGCCCCAAAGAGGTTCGAGCGAGGACGAAGATGCGCGATGGAGCGCATGAACTCCATCGAATGACCTTTTTTCTGCAGTGGATAGTCCTCTTCAGCCGCACCGAGTAGTTCAACCTTCACCGCCTGCAGTTCCCAGCGCTGCCCCTGCCCCTGAGACGGGACGATCATTCCCTCGACTTTGACGGAAGCCCCTGTCCGAGCCGGCATAACTCCCTCTTCGTATCCCGGAATCCCGGCGTCTGCGACGACCTGCAGGTTGGCCAGGCAACTCCCATCGTTGAGTTCGAGAAAGGAAAAAGCTTTCGAATCACGCTTCGTTCGCACCCAGCCCATCACCGTGACTTTACCGGGCGAAGTTTCGTTTCCGAGGATCTCAACGACACGTGTTCTGAACATGCCGCAGTATCGAAAGACCTTGTCGAATTTCAACCGGTTAAAGATAGAAGAGCATCGACGGGGAAACAAAAAGATCGCCCCGGTTTTCGGAGGATGTTTTGAAAATGATCGGCGATCAGATCGTGAACGCCGTCCGAACCAACACCTCAAGAAATATAACCAGTCAGGTAAGCTGCATTGATTTACCGGGTGTAACGCACTCCTCGAAAAGAGTTTATCCAACGAGAGCGCAACCCGGGAGCCAGCCGGACTTGAAGTAATAACTGTAATAATTTCCACGCTTTTACTCCCCACCTTCCAGAATCCCGCGATCATGTCATTGTCGCCGCCCTGAAAAATCGAAATACTCCACAGCGAAGCATGATCGACTTCGGAGACAAATCGCGGCGTTCTTTTCTGCGGGTGGGAACCCTCGGGATGGGCGGAGCGGCGCTCTCGTTGCCGCAATTTCTCGCGGCGAAGGCTCTCCACCCGGCACTCGTCAAAGACCGCTCGGTCGTGTTCCTCTTCATGCACGGAGGGCCATCGCAGACGGAGACCTTCGATCCGAAGATGGATCAGCCCTCGGGGATAAGATCCGCCACCGGCGAAGTGCGAACCTCCCTGCCCGGTGTTACCTTCGGCGCGAGCTTTCCCCGTCTCGCCGCTCTCGCGCACAAGCTCGCGATCGTGCGCTCCTTCACCACCGGCACGGGGGCGCACGACATAAAACCCATTGTCGGGACAAACTCCCTCGGGGCGAACCTCGGCTCTCTCTACGCCCGAGTCGCGGGGACAAACGATCCGCTCAGCGGCATCCCCCGCAACATCGCCCTCTACCCGAAAGCCGTCGATGCGGGAGCGATGAACATGATCAAGACATTCGGTGACTTTGCCTCACCGGGCCCCCTTGGTTCGGCCTACGCACCCTACGAACCGGGAGAGGGCGCGACGATGCAGGCAGACATGACGCTGAAAATGGCGCGCAACCGCTTCGACGAGAGACGGCTCCTCCTTCACGATCTCGACAGCGCGCGACGTCGCCTCGACGAGACCGGGGCAGCCGGCATGAGCGGATTCCAAGGCCAGGCCTTTGACATGATCCTTGGCGGTATCGCCGAAGCCTTCGACGTCTCCAAAGAAGACCCCCGCACCCTCGCCCGCTACGACACCGCCTCGCTCGTTCATCCCGGCTCGATCCGGCAGGTCTGGAAGAATCACGAGCGCTACCGTGACCACGGCCAGACCATTGGCAAGCTCATGCTCCTCGCCCGCCGCCTCTGCGAGCGCGGCGCAGGCTTTGTCACGGTGACGACGAACTTCGTCTGGGACATGCACGCCGACGTGAACAATGCGACCATGACCGAAGGCATGGAGTACGTCGGCGCACCCTTCGACCATGCCGTCAGCGCCTTTATCGAAGACGTCGAGGACCGAGGCCTGAGTGAAAAAATCCTCCTCGTCTGCTGCGGTGAAATGGGGCGCAATCCCGTCATCAATGCAAAAGGGGGACGTGACCACTGGGGCAATCTCGCCCCCCTGCTGCTCTACGGCGGCGGATTGAAAACCGGCCAGGTCATCGGACGCAGCGACCGCCGCGGCGGTGAGCCCGACGCTTCCCCCGTCCTCATGGAGAACCTCACCGCGACAATCCTTCACTCGCTCCTCGATCTCAACGAAGTGCGAGTCATGGAGGGACTTTCGAACGAGATCCTCACCGCGATGACTTCGCCCATGCCGATACGCGAGCTGCTCTGACGCCTCACGAAAACGATTCCCGGCCCGTCACAAAAAGATCAATCGACGGAGCCGTAAAAATCGCTTGAGTAAGACATGCCCGTGAAACCCTCGCGCAAGGCAGGGAAAAAGAAGTTCCCGGCCCCGAATCCCCCGCGCAAAACTCCTTTCTCCCCCGCCCCCTACTGGCCCGAGGCGGCAGCCCTTCTCAGCGGCGTGCTCCTTGCCCTCTGCTACCCGCGGTGGGAGCTCGACGGACTCATTTGGGTCTGGTCGGCCCCGCTCCTCACCGCGCTCTGGTTTTCCACCTCCCGAAAACCCGGCCGCTCCAAGTGGAGGCATGGACTTTATCTCGGCTACCTCGCCGGTCTCGCCTTCTTTTTCATCAATGTCAGTTTTATCACCGAGATCTCGCGCGTCGCGGGGACGATCTTCGCCGGGCTCGCCGCGCTCGTCGCCTTCGCGACCTATCTCGCGCTCTATTTTGGAGTCTTCGGTGCCTTCGCCGCGACGGTCGGCCGCTGGATACCTGTCAAACCCTCAGAGGAAAGAGCGGATTTTTTCAGCCAGTCCCTCGCCGTCATCCGCGTCGCCTTTCTTAATGGCGCGGCCTGGTGCGGGCTCGAGTGGGGGCGCGGCTTCTTCTTCACCGGCTACGGATGGAACGGCCTCGGCGTGGCACTGAAGGATCAACTCGTCCTCGTGCAGTTCGCCGACGTCATCGGGATCACAGGCTATAGCTTCGTCCTTATGTTTTGCGGGATCGTTGTCTACGGCACCGCCGTGCGTCTCGTCGGGGAAGTGCGCGGCCGACGCCGCCTCCGCCCCCACCTCGACTTTGCCCTAGGGGTGATCCTGCTGATGGGTCTCTTCCTCTACGGCAATGCCGCGCTCCACCGGAAGCCGGCCGTCACCGTTGACCTTCGCGCCCGCATCCTGCAACTCAATGTCTCACTCGAGGATAAATGGTCCGACGATCTTACCCTGCGCCAGAAAATCATCTTCGAATACCGCGACCTCACCCGCGCCTTCACCGAGGCTGCACCGCTCGATCTTGTGATCTGGCCCGAGACCGCGATCCCCGGCCAGTTCAGCTCCCCCTGGGTGCAGGAATATTTTAACGATCATGTCCTCAAGGGCGACGACTTCTACCTCATCACCGGACTCGAGGACAACAATCTCGACCACAGCGAGGTCTACAACACGATCACGATCATGAAGGGCGAGACCGAGTCCTATCAGATGTATAAAAAAGTCCATCTCGTCCCGCTCGGTGAGTTTATCCCCTTTCGCGACAGCTTCCCCGTCTTCAAATGGATCGCCGGCGGGATCATTGAGAACGACTTCACCCCGGGGACTTCACACGAACCGCTCGCAATTGAAAAAGACGAACACTCCATCGGGATCATCCCGCTGATCTGTTTTGAGGACACGGTGCCGCGCCATGCCAGGAAGTTCATCCGGTGCGGTCCGCAGATCATGGTCAACGTCACGAACGACGGCTGGTTCTACGACAGTGCCGAGCCGACCCATCACTTTTACAACGCCCTCTTTCGCTGCATCGAGCTGCGCCGTCCCATGATCCGTGCCGCAAATACCGGCGTCAGCGGGTTCATCGACGAGTGGGGCAGCCTCTACGATCGCGAAGGACGCTCGCTCGAGCCCCGCATCCTGCGCGATATGGAGAGCGGCTCGACCTACATCCGCGGCAGTCTCCCCGCTACCATCGCCGTTGACCTCGACCCGCCGATGAGCTTCTATGCCCGCCACGGCGATGCCTTTTCGGTCACAATGGGCCTGTTCGCCCTCGTCGCGGCCTCGATTTGCGGGTGGCGGCAGCGTTTACGCGCCCCTGCGGAAAGTGAGGACACGCCTCATCACGGAGTAGACAGGGTAGAGTGATCGGGTTATTTCTAAAAAAGTCGTATGCACGACCGAAACTAATCCCGTCCATGAAATACCTTACTGCCATCCTCGCCGCCGCTTTGCTCCTGACTCCATCGACACCGCTCCGCGCGGAAGACGCCGACAACCTCAAGGTGAGCGAATTCATCTTCACCTTCAGCAAGCCCTGGGTGCGCCAGCAGGTCGCCAGCGCGATGCGGGCGGGCCAGTTCATTTACGATCACGAAGATGAAAGCCTCGCCGACGTGGAGCTTGTCATTTTCTTCTTCGGGGCCGGTCAGGGCGGAGGAACCCAGGCGAATATTGATCGTTGGATCGGCCAGTTCGAAGGCACTCCCGAATCCAAGACCGAGGAAAAAGAGATGGGCGGCAAGAAAATCACCCTCCTTAACGCAAAAGGCACCTACCTCGAGTCCATGGGGGGCCCCTTCTCGGGCAACAAAACGCCCAAGCCTGACTACACCATGCTCGCCGCGATCCTTCCGAGCGAGCAGGGAGACGTCTTCCTCAAGCTCACCGGCCCGACCAAGTCTGTCGAAGCCATGGGTGACGCCTTCATGAAGTTCACCGCGAGCCCCTTCGCCGAGTGAACTGAAAAGCAGCATGGGCTTCCTGCCCATGCTACCGGTAGCCACCACCGTCATCACCCTTCCGTTTCCTTCTGCTTCAAAATCCGGATCATTTCGCGCATCGCGGGAGTAATCGCTTTCGTCCGGCGTCGGACGATGCCGAGAGGGCGCCAGACAAACTTCCCGTTGATCGCGATCTGGGCAAGGGACCCCGACTTTACCTCGGACCGCACACTCTCACTCGGCACGATAGAAATAGCGTTTTCGATAAGGACTCCGCGCTTCACGGTCTCGATATTGTCGAACTCCACGACCTCTTTCACGCTGATGCCGGCCTGGGTGAACATGCCGTCGATCGCCTTCCGCGTCGGCAGGTCGGGCTCGAAGGAGATGAAACGCTGCCCGTCGATGGCCTTGAGATCGAGCGATTGGCGTTTGGCGAGTGGGTGATTCGGCGGACAGATCACGACGAGCTTGTCCTTCCAGGCCGGCTCGATCTCGACGCCTTTTCGCTCCTGCGGGTAGGCGACGAGGCCGAGATCAGCGAGATTTTCCGAAACGTCGGCGTAGACCTGATTCGAGCGCCGGTAATGGACCTGCAGGTCGACCTCGGGAAATTGCTCTCGGAAGGTCTCGAGGTAAGGCGGCAGCTCGTGAAAACCGATGCTGTAAACCGTTGAGATCGTAAGCGGTCCAGCCACGACGTCACGCATCGTCCCGAGATCCTGCTCGATCGAGTAATAGGCCTGAAGAATATTTTGGGCAGCCTTGAGGAACACTTCGCCCTCGGGTGTGACGGAGAAATTCCGCCTTCCCCGCTCAAGGAGGGTGACCTGGAATCGTTCCTCCAATGCCCGGATCTGCTGGCTCACCGCGCTCTGGCTGATGCCGTTGCGCACCGCTGCCTCGGAGAAGCTGGTGGTCTCCACCAGATCGCAGAAGACCTGAAACGTTTCCATATGCATGAGCCGGAAGTAGCCATACGCACGGCCACGCCGCTTGGCAAGGGGATGTCAATCCGGAGTGCTCTTCGACGATCGCAGCCTCTTTACCCTACTCCGCCCGCTTCTCCATCTCGCCGGAGAGTTTATTTAAGGCCGCCTGTGCGGAGGCGTTGGGTGAAAGAGGCGAAGTTCTGCTCTCCGTCGCGGCGGTGGGGGACGAAGCGGGAGCCGGCATCGCAGCCCCGCGCGGGCCGCCTGCGGCAGGCTGTTTCCCTACGGTCGGCTGTCGTGGAGCCCGCTCCACTCCTTCCTCACGGCTTGGATGGCGACCTTTTGACTCGTTCGATTCACGCAAAGACTTTTGAGAAGCGGTCTAGTATGAAAATAGTAAATTAGTGAGTCCCTTCGCATGTTTCGGAACGCAAAAAAAGCCGCCCGGGTGAGGGACGGCTTTTTAAAAAAGTCAGGTAGGGCAGGAAATCAACCGATACCAAGTCAGTCGCGGTTCATGAAGATCCTGAGGATGTACCAGAAGAGCAGCGCCACACTCGCGAAGAGCGAGAGCGAGGCCGAGACATACTGGTCGGTGCGGTAGTGGTGAATGATATTCGAGGTGTTATAGAGGATCGCTACCGAAGCAAAAATCGCCATCGCCCCGGCGAAGATCGTACCCAGATTGAACCCGAAGATGATCGAGACGATGATAATGCCGATCGCGACAAAACCGCCCACCATCAGGAATCCTCGGAGGAAGGAGAAGTCTTTCCCCGTCGCAAAGGCGGCAAAGGTGAGCCCGCCGAAAACAAAGCCCGTTGTGACCCCGGCTTTGAGGATGACCTGCCCGTCACCGGCGTAAAAGGCCGCCATGTAGAGCAGAGGCATGAAAATGATGGCTTCGGCGATGATGAAAATGCCAAGTCCCGCATACTGGGTGGCCTTTGAAGCCTCCGATGCCGCGAGTCGCTCGGCGAGGAAGGACACCCCCATGAAGGCACCGAGAACGACGAGCCAGCCCATGCCGCCCGTCATTTTCTGAATCAGCGAGGGAGCCCAGCTCTGGCTGAGAAGGAACCACTCCACCGCGATGAAACCGAGGATGGCAAAACCGAGGTGAAGGTATGTCTGTCGGATGAAAGCGGCGCGTTCAGCCGGGGCAGCGGCCGCTACAGTGAAGGGATTGGCGTAACCAGTGTTCATTTTTGTGGGAAACAGTATCTCAGTAGGATAATCGGAGGAAGCGGAGCGAAGCAATCACGAAAGACGCGAAGTTCAGCTGAACTCCCGCTGCCGGATGGATTCGTAGAGACAGACCGCCGCGGCATTGGATACGTTCAAACATTCCACCTGCCCCAGCATGGGAATGCGAATGAGCGTGTCGCAATTTTCTTTCGTGAGACGGCGCATCCCTTCCCCCTCTGCGCCGAGGACGATGGCGAGAGGCCCGGTGAGATCGCATTCGAAGAGGTCGCAGTCCGATTCATCGGCCGTCCCCACGACACGGATGCCGCATTCTTCTCGAATCCGCTCGAGGAAGCGGGCCATGTTCCCGACGGAGACGACGGGCACATACATCGCCCCACCGCACGAGACCCGCACCGCCGTCTCCGTCACGGGCGAGGCCTTGTGCCGCGGCACGATTACCGCGAGGACTCCCGCGCCCTCGGCCGAGCGCAGGCAGGCCCCGAGATTATGGGGGTCCTGGACCCCGTCAAGAACGAGCAGCAGCACGTCCTCCACCTCCGCGATGCGGTCGAAGAGGTCATCTTCGGTGAGACGGGCGATCCCCGTCGAGGTGCTCGAGTGCACATTGGCACGAGCTTCGCGGGGACGGTTACCGGGAGTTTTGGGACGACGTGATCGGGACATGGGGGGACACCATCAGGCAAAAGTCTTCGGCTGTCCAAGACGTTCGTGAATGGTCTTAGCAACGGCCCGTCGCGACCGGGTCCATGCCGCAGGAGACGGGGGGGGCGGAAACCCGCCCATTCTCCCCGGGGATGGCGGATCGCTCCGCTTCATCGACGTGACCGTCGCACTCAGCCCAGTTTACAATATTTACAATAAGCGGTTGAGGACGTGTCCCGGAAGGTAGATGTTTACCGAGCGGAAGTCATTTCCAACCCGAATCCAATTATGTCGCAAGAAAGGCGCAGCACCATATCACGTCGAACCGGCGAAACCGATATCCAGTTGGAGCTCGGCATCGACGGCACCGGCCGTTCCACGATCTCGACTGGGGTGCCGTTTTTTGACCACATGCTGACGCTCTTCGCGAAGCACGGGCGTTTTGACCTCGCGGTGAAAACGGTCGGCGATATAGAGATCGATTTTCACCACACCGTGGAAGACACCGGCATCGTCCTCGGCCAGGCCTTTCTCGCGGCGCTCGGGGAAAAGCGAGGCATCTTCCGCTACGGGTCGGGGCATTTTTCCATGGACGAGACGCTCGTGCGTGTCGCCCTCGACGTGAGCGGTCGCCCCTTTCTTGACTACCGAGGTCCGGATGGTGTGCCGCACGTCGGCGAGAAGTTTAACTTCACTCTCGTGGAGGAATTCCTGCGTGCCTTTGCCTTTAATTCGCTCCTCAATCTTCACGTCGAGATCGTCTACGGTCGCGACCCCCACCACATGGCCGAGGCGATCTTTAAAGGGCTGGCCCGAGCTCTCGACGCGGCCACGCAGATCGATCCGCGCATCGCCGAAGACATCCCCAGCACAAAAGACGTGCTTTAAAACCCGCCCTCTCGGGCCTACTGCTCAGCATGTCCAATCGCGTCGGAGTCATCGATTACGGAGGGGGCAATCTCCGTAACGTCCTCAATGTCCTGAAATTCCTCGGGCACGAAGGCTCGCTCGTGTCGTCTCCTGCTGATCTCGACGCCGTGGACCGGCTCCTCTTCCCCGGCGTCGGCTCCTTCGGCGATTGCGTCGCGGAACTCGACCGAAAAAATCTGCGCGATCCTATCGTCGAATGGATCGCGGCCGACCGCCCTTACTTCGGGATCTGCCTCGGCTATCAGGTCCTTTTTGAAAAATCCCGCGAGACGCCCGACGTAAAAGGTCTCAGTGTCTTCGACGGCGAGGTGGTCCATTTCCCCGCCCGCCCCGGGATGAAAGTGCCCCACATAGGGTGGAACGAAGTCCGCCCGGTCGACCCGGCTTTCTACGTGTGGCAGGATACGCCCGATCCGCTCTACCTCTATTTCGTGCACTCCTACTTCCCGCAACCCGCCGACCCCGGGCTCATCGCCTCGACGACCAGCTACGGCGACGACTTTGCCTCGAGCATCTCGCGCGGGAATACCTTCGCCGGACAGTTCCACCCCGAGCGCAGCCAGGAGGCCGGACTGAAGCTGATCGCGAACTTCCTCGAGTCGCCCCTCTGAGTTTCCGTTCTCCTGTGAAGGCAACCCGGCAAAGTCGCGTCAGGATCTTCGAAAGGCGGATGGTGCGTGGCCGGTGAATGGGGAACATTGGCATGTTCCGCACCATTTTCATCCGGACGGTCTTCGGCCGTTCGCGTTACTTAAGTGTGCCCGGGCAGCTACGATTTGCCAAAGCCTCCGATTTTACTCGTGCCTCTTACAGGCCGAACCTCAGTTCGCCACGCGCATCGGCATGATGACGTAGAGGAAAGGCTCGTCGATCTTAATAACGCCGGGGCTGCTCTCGTCGATGAGGTCGATGAAGATCTCATCCTGATCGAGATTGCGCAGCGGCGCCATGACGAACTCGGGATTGAAGGCGACGACGATGCGGGGACCGTCGTAGCGGACGTCGATGACCTCTTCAGCCTCACCGATTTCGGGTGAGTTCGCGGAGATCGCGAGGCGATTGTCTTCAAAGGCGAACTTGATAGAATTCGTCTTTTCGTTCACGAGCAAGCTGACCCGTTTCACCGCACTCTGGAGCACTTCACGTTCGACGGTGACACGGTAGTTAGCCTGGCCTGGGATGACCTGGCGGAAATTCGGGTAATTCCCCTCGATCAGCTTGGTGATGAGGAGGCTGCCATTGAGCTCGAAGCTCGCCTGGCTTTCGGAAATCGCGACCTTGAGTTCACCCGCGTTTTCGAGGAGCCGCTGCAGCTCGTTAACCGCTTTAGTAGGGATAATGACGCTGGACTCGTTCCCGGCAGGGAACTCGAGATCCTGCTCGACCATGGCGAGACGGCGTCCGTCTGTCGCGACGAGGGTGAGCATACCCTCTCCAATGATGCAGTTAACCCCGTTGAGGACATAGCGGGTCTCATCGGTCGAGATCGCGTAGGAGGTCTTGCGCAAGGCGTCGCGCAGGAGTTTCTGATCGATTGTGAACTCCTTCGCTTCACCGAACTCACCGATGACGGGGAATTCGGAACTGGGGAGACCGAGGATTTTGAAAAAGCTCGGACCGCTTTTTACGGCCGCGGCGTTGTCGGCTTTCACTTCGAAATCAATCTCGGAAGTCGGCAGTTCGCGGACGATGCCCGCGAGGCGGCGGGCCGGGAGGGTCGTCGAGCCTGTCACCGAGACCTTCGCGGCGACCCGCTTCGTGATCGTGACGTCGAGGTCGGTCGTGGAGAGCTGCAAACCCAGTTCATCCGCCTCAATGAGGACGTTTGAGAGGATAGGGAGCGTCGTCCTCGTGCTAACGACATGCTGGACCTGGTTGAGGGCATCCTGAAAAACGTCTTTATCGATCTGAAATCTCATTATTTACAATCCTCCAAGTGTCAACTTGGACTTAGTGCCTGTCTACGTCAAACTTCATTCCAGCCTGCTTCAGCCGGTTTTGACCCAAGTCGCGCACTTTGGGGATACTGGCTCCGCGAGACGCGGGGGGAATCCATTCCCGAGCCGCCGCGGACGAGGCGGCGCTTGATCAACTCCACCGTGCTCTTGAAGGAGGCGGAGTCATCGCACCGCTTCTTCACCTTCCGCACCGCATAGATAACAGTGCCGTGGTCCTTGGCGAAGGCCGAGGCAACCTCGACGAGAGAGAGATCGGTAAGAGTGCGAACCAAATACATCGCGGTCTGGCGGGCTTCAGCGACACGGGCGGTGCGCTTTTTCCCGTTGATGATCTGCACGTCGATGTCGTAGTGCTCGGCGACGGCGCGCTTGATCTCCTCTACCCCGACCTGGCGGGTCTCCTGACCACCGCTGATGTCCGCGATGACTTCGGCAACCTGGGCGGGCGAGATGGGAGACTCGCTCATCGTCGTCACCATGGCCACCCGGATGAGAGCGCCCTCGAGCGCTCTGACGTTCCCGCGGACTCGCTCAACGATGATGTTGATGAGATCGTCGCTGACCTGCATCTTCCAGTCATCGCGCTTGCGGCGAAGGATGGCCGCCCGTGTTTCAAGGCCGGGACGGTGTATCTCGACGCCAAGTCCCCACTGAAAGCGCGAGACGAGCCTGTCCTCGAGTTCGACGATCTCCGAAGCAGGGCAGTCACTCGCGAGGACGATCTGCTTCTGGTTGTCGGCGAGACGGTTGAAGGTATGGAAGAACTCGCGCTGGAGCCCCTCTTTGCGGCCGAGGAACTGCACATCGTCGATGAGGAGCAAGTCCGCCTCGCGGTAGCGCTTGCGGAAAGGGACAAGGGCGTTCTTCTGGATCGCGTCGATGTAATCATTAGCAAACTGCTCGGCAGTCACGAAAATGATCTTCGACTTGGGACGCAGGCGCAGCGACTCCCAGCCGATCGCGTGGAGCAGGTGAGTTTTCCCGAGACCGCAGGCCGAGTGGAAGAAGAGGGGTTGATACGTCTTGCCGGGGAGATCCGCCACAGCTCGGGATGCGGCCCAGGCCAGTTCGCTGTTTTCACCGGGAACAAAATTATCGAAGCGAAAGATCTCAACAAGGCCGGAGGCACGACCACGTTCGATCAATTTTTTCTCGCTCACCTTTTCAGTCAGAACCCTCGGCGCGACCTTCATCCGCTCGTCCGAAGCACGTGCGGAAGGGGACATGGCATCGTCTTCATCGTCCGCCACATCCTCCTCGTCGGCCTCAGACACTTCAAAGCGAATCCGACCACAGGATCCAAGATATTTCTGAAAAACAGATATTAAGGAAGTTTTAAAATTTTCCTCCACCCAGATCGCATACATCGTTCCGGGAGCGACGAGAACCACCTCCTCGGTGGAGACCCTCATCAGTTGAAATTTGCCAAACCAAAGGTCGAAAGTAGAAGCGCCAAGTTCGACCCGGAGGTCGTTCGAAATATTTATCCAGAGGGTGTTGAGTTGAGTGGTGGAAAAGTCGGGGTGCGGTTCAAAAAGTTGTCGGTCGTGCATTCTCGGGGAAACGGTATCAGGATCGGGATCTGTGTGTGGAACGGTAAAGCACTTCGAGAGAGGATAGGACCATGCCGTAAATTGCGTAACTCATTGTTTTATAATGTGTTATAATCTCAATTGAACGGACATAAAAGGCCTCGGCAAGCGTGGTCTTCTTCGGGATCCTCTCAGTCTCCCGGAGAGGGTTCCGGAGAAAAATAGCGCTGCGGGAGTGCGAACCCGCGCTGCTGTCTTTCCCCTTTCTCCCTCCGGCAAAATGCTCGGAGGAGCATCGTTACATCCCCCCTCTTGAGAGACAACCCCAAAGTGATGAATGTTTGATTTTTTTGCGAATGATACTAAGCGATTTTCGAAAGAGTTTATGCCCAACTCCACTGACTGAAATTTTAATAAAAAACCTTCAGAAATAACTTGGAATCTTATATTCCCTTAGTTTTTTTCGCTGAAAATCTGGCCTCCATTCAACTTTAGTAGAGTCGCGATCAGATCCAGTCTGAAGGCAATGGTAGTCTGCACCGATTTCGTGCTGCCATCGCCGAGCCTGTAAGTCGACAGACGGGTAAGCCACCCCCGCGGGAGAGTCATTCATGATAAAAAACCGGACAGCGTTGCGAACCAGGACAGCGTTCCTGACAAAACAAAAAACAAAAGAGATAGCCGTACTGCCGAGGAGGCCTTTGATATTTCCGCGCCCCTTTTCAGGAAGAGCGATAACAAAAATCCCGGGAAGCGAGCCCACCGTGTCTGTTCGTCCCCTCGAGGGAGAAGGGCCGGACGCTGACCCTGATCTCCTCCATGACGGCAAAGAGAACGAAAAGTAAAGCCGGCTAGGACCACCCCTCACACGACCACGAGAATTCGAGAAAACCGCTCCAGCTTTACGTGATCGATTTCGCTCTCCACGGGATCGGTCTTCCGCATCAGTCCCGCAACTGCGATGAGAAGAAGATAAGAAAACACCACAACCCGGAGTCGGCCCCTAAATGATCCACAAGACGGTTGCGAAACTGGTTTCCCGGGACCTATGTGACGATTCGCCCAGTCGGCTCAGCGGGAGGAATTGCGCTACCTCTCTCTCGGGCAACGACGGGGCAGGAGAATCCCTTAAGGCCGCCTTTGCAACTACCTCTCTCACCAACCATTTTCGACGCCTCCTTTGCGGCGAGCTTCTGTG
This sequence comes from Verrucomicrobiales bacterium, assembly GCA_030730365.1. Lineage (GTDB taxonomy): Bacteria > Verrucomicrobiota > Verrucomicrobiia > Verrucomicrobiales > DEV007 > Arctic95D-9. The sequence continues at coordinate 30,760 of JANQVJ010000012.1, read as the reverse complement.
AGAGCCGCCGGCCCCGCCAGGATAAAAGGTATATCAAAGGAAGATCAATGACGCCGGGAATCCAGCGCAGCCTCACAGAGGCCGCCCCGAAAGAAAGAATCACCTACACGAGGTGGGTGGGCCCGCTACCACTCTTTTACTTCGTCCGCGCTCAATCAAGGGGCTCAGCAAAGCACATGAGATCACCAACGAAAAACGTCGCCTCATCCCGACGGGGCTTAAATCCCGCGACGCCGGCGCTTGATGTGGAGCTGTGCGAGAGACTTCTGCATTATTACCATCGCTGCCGCGTGGTCTTCAGGAAGCAGGTCCTTCTCGGTCATCGCCTTCTGAGCCCGCTCGATAGCTTTCTCAACGGCATCTTCGTCAATCTCCGAGACGCCCAGAGCCATGTCAGTGAGAACAGAGACACGGTCGTTTGAGACTTCGACGATTCCGGTGCCAATGGCGAGAGATGTCTCTTCACCATTCTTCATGTAGCGAAGCTCCCCCGGCTGGAGAGTCGTCACGATCGGGGCGTGAGACTTAAGAATCCCCATCTCCCCCTCTGCACCTGGCACGACGACACTATCGATCTCGTCAGAGAACGCCTTTTTCTCGGGGGTCACAATGTCCAGTCGCATGGGTGGGGGCGATGCAGGGTCACTAAAGATTACTTCTCGACGGAGTCGATGCCGGCCTTCATGTAGAAGTTATTTTCCGGCACGGCGTCGTGCTTGCCTTCGAGGATCTCTTTGAAACCTTTAACGGTCTCGACGACGGGAACGTAGACCCCCTTGATGCCGGTGAAGACTTCCGCCACGCTGAAAGGCTGGCTGAGGAACTTTTGAATCTTACGGGCGCGGAACACGGTGAGTTTGTCCTCGGGGTTCAGTTCGTCCATTCCGAGAATCGCGATGATGTCCTGAAGGTCCTTGTAACGCTGGAGCACGGTCTGCACACCACGGGCAACGAGGTAATGCTCTTCACCAACCACATCGGCGCTGAGCGCATTCGAAGTCGAGGAAAGAGGATCCACCGCCGGGTAAATGCCAAGCTCGGCGAGGGAACGCTCAAGCACGACGGTCGAGTCAAGGTGAGCGAAGGTGTTCGCCGGAGCGGGGTCAGTCAAGTCATCCGCCGGCACATAAACCGCCTGGAAGGAGGTGATCGAACCTTTGTTCGTCGAAGTGATCCGCTCTTGGAGCTGGGCCATTTCAGAAGCGAGAGTCGGCTGGTAACCCACCGCGGAGGGAGTCCGTCCAAGAAGGGCGGACACTTCCGAACCGGCCTGGGAGAAACGGAAAACGTTGTCGACGAAGAGAAGAACGTCCTGATTCTTCTCGTCGCGGAAATACTCGGCCATGGCGAGAGCGGAAAGGGCTACCCGAAGACGGGCGCCGGGAGGCTCGCTCATCTGACCGTAGACCAGGGCCACTTTCGACTTGGAGAGGTCTTCCTGGTTGATGACGCCAGCCTCGCTCATTTCCCAATAAAGGTCGTTCCCTTCACGAGTCCGCTCACCCACCCCGGCGAAGATGGAGTAGCCTCCATGCTCCTTCGCGATGTTATTGATGAGCTCCATGATGACAACGGTCTTGCCGACCCCTGCACCACCGAACGCGCCCACTTTACCACCCTTGGTGAAAGGACAAATCAGATCGATGACTTTGATCCCCGTCTCGAGAATCTCGGCGGAGGTCGCCTGTTCGACAAGGCTCGGAGCGGGACGGTGAATCGGATAATATTTTGTCGCGTTAACCGGACCGCGTTCGTCCACGGCATCACCGGTGACGTTAAAGATACGACCAAGGACGCACTCGCCCACCGGCACCGAAATCGGCTTGCCTGTGTTGACGACCTTGAGGCCGCGCTTAAGACCTTCGGTCGTGGACATTGCGACGGCACGGACCCATCCGTCTCCGAGGTGCTGCTGCACTTCAAGGACCAGCTTGGTGTTCACTCCGTTAAGATCGTAATGCACCTCGATCGCGTTGTAGATCTCCGGCAGCTTCTCGGCGGCCGAGAAATCGGCGTCAACGACCGGTCCGATAATCTGGACGATTTTTCCTTCGTTACTCATCTGATACTTGCTCCTACTCGTTAAGAGATTGCGTGTTCTATATTAAAATCGGTGATTCGCGCTTCGATCATTCGAGAGCGCGCATCGCGGTGGTGATCTCGAGCAACTCGGAAGTGATCGCCGCCTGGCGCTGCTTGTTGTAGTCGAGAGTGAGATCTTTGATCATCTGCTTGGCATTGTCCGTCGCCGCTTTCATCGCGACCATACGGGCGCTATGCTCGGAGGCGCGGGATTCGAGGACCATCTGGTAGAGCTGATAGCCCACATATTGCGGCACAATCATGTCGAGAACGCCACGGGCGTCGGGCTCGAAAATGTATCCACCGTAGTTGGCGCCGCCTTCGTGAACGACTTCGTCCTTCCCCACGCCCTCGTATCCCTTGGCCTTTCCGAGCTCGATGGGTGAAATCGGAAGCAAGGTCTCAAGGAGCGGCTCCTGGCTGATCGTGTTTTTGAAATTGGTGAACGCGACGGTGACCTTGTCGTAATCCCCTGCAAGGAACTTTTCCATCACAAACTCGGCAACGGGCTTGACCTCGAGAAAGGCCACGGGATCTTTCACGGAGAAGTCAGCGACGATATTGCGCTTTACGCGAACAAGCGCCTGACGCCCCTTGTTGCCAATCGTGATAAAGTCGGCCTCTTTCCCAACCTGATCCATGGCAAGACGAAGCAGGTTCGTGTTGAGGGGGCCGCAGAGTCCCTTGTCCGTCGTCACGAGAATGACAAGTTCACGTTCACCTGACTGCTCCTTGAGGAGGGGATGGTCTTCCTCACCGGTGTATTCCTTGAGATTGACGAGGACCTTGTTCAGCAAATCAGCATAAGAGCGACCGGCTACGGCCTGGTCCTGCGCCTTCTTCATCTTCGAAGCCGCCACCAGCTGCATGGCCTTCGTGATCTGGGCCGTGTTTTTGACCGACTTGATTCGTCGGCGGATGTCTCGAAGATTTGCCATGGGTTAAGCCAGCTTCAAAAAAGTCGTTCGGATCAGGCCTTGTAGCCGGCCTTGAAATCGGTGATCGCCTGCTTCAACTCCTCAACGATAGGATCGGTAAGGGCCTTCTCATCACGGATCTTGCCGAGGAGCGAGTCTTTGCGGGTCTCGAGGAATTCCTGCATTTTTGCCTGGCAGTCTTTGACCTTATTAACCGGAACGCTGTCGAAGTGACCGTTCTGCATCGCCCAGAGGAGACACACTTCCACCTCGAGCGAGAGCGGACCATACTGGCCCTGCTTGAAGAGCTCAACGATGCGCTGACCGCGCTCAATGAGGCCTTTCGTCTTCGCGTCGAGATCGGAACCGAACTGCGCGAAGGCCTGCATTTCGCGGAACTGGGCAAGGTCGAGCTTGGTTGTACCCGAGACCTTCTTGATCGCTTTGGTCTGAGCGGCCGAACCGACCCGGCTCACAGAGAGACCAACGGAAATTGCAGGGCGGATACCCTGGTAGAAAAGATCTGTTTCGAGATAGATCTGACCATCGGTGATCGAAATCACGTTAGTCGGAATGTAGGCCGAGACGTCCCCGGCCTGGGTTTCGATGATCGGCAGCGCCGTCAACGATCCGCCACCGTTTGCTTCGCTGAGACGGGCGGCACGCTCGAGGAGACGGCTATGGAGGTAGAACACGTCACCGGGGTAAGCTTCACGACCCGAGGGGCGACGAAGAACGAGAGAGACCTGGCGGTAAGCGACGGCGTGCTTGGAAAGATCATCATACACGATGAGGGCGTCCATGCCATTATCCATGAACCACTCACCGATCGCGGCACCGGCATACGGGGCGAGATACTGGTTGGTGGCGGAGTCCGAAGCGGACGCCACGACGACGACAGTGTAGTCCATCGCGCCCTCGGCCTCGAGCGTGGCGATGGTCCGGGCGACGTTGGCGAGCTTCTGCCCGATGACGACGTAGATACAGTAAAGAGGCTTGTGATTCTTAAGAGTGCCCTCTTCCGCGGCGCGGTTCTGACGGGCCTGGGAAATGATCGTGTCGACCGCAACGGTCGTTTTACCGGTGGAGCGGTCACCAATGATAAGCTCGCGCTGACCGCGGCCAATCGGAATCATCGCATCGATCGCAAGGATACCAGTCTGCACCGGAACACTAACCGACTGACGGGGAATAATGCCGGGAGCGATCTTCTCGACCGGATAGGTCACGGTGGTCTTGATCTCACCTTTGCCATCCACGGGCTGTCCGAGCGCATCCACGACACGACCAAGCATCTCGCGACCGACGGGCACGGAAAGAAGCTTGCCGGTGGACTTGACTTCGTCACCCTCTTTGATATTGAGGCCATCCCCGAGAAGAATGCACCCGACCTCCGTTTCCTCGAGGTTCAGCGCGAGACCGTAAAGTCCGCCCGGAAACTCGATCATTTCATTAAGCATGACGTCGCTCAGTCCTTCGACTTTTGCGACACCGTCTCCGATCTCACGAACGATACCCACGTTCGATTTTGACACGGAGGTCTTAAGGGCGGCGATTTCGGATTCCAGTTCCTGGAGAATGTTACTCATGACGTTGCGTCAGGTGAATCGTTACGATCAGTTGTTTATCAATTAAAATTTTCAGAGAGACGCTCAATGCGATTCTTCACACTACCGTCCCAGACATCACTGCCGACACGGATCTTCATCCCTCCGAGCAACCCGGGGACGACCGCGAACTCAGGCGCGATCTGGGACCCGTATTTTTTCTTCAAGTCCGCGACGACTTGATTTTTTGTTTTCTCATCGAGCGCTATGGCACTTTGAATGATAGCCCGGTTGCGCTCGACTTCGAGCTTCACCAGTCTCCAGTAGGCATCAGCCACTTGGATATAACCGCGGGGACGAGTCTCCTTCAGCTTGGCGATCACCTTTTTGACGGTGGGGAGATCAAGCTGTCCCTCGACCAGAGAAGCTGCAAAGATCTTCTTGGCGGTGCGAAGGGCCTCTTTCCGTGATTTCATGCGTTAAAATTACGATAAAGCTTAGAGCGCGACTTGTCCGGCGGTTTCCTCGTTGATGCGCTTCTGGTCTCCGTCATCAAGGACCTTACCGGTCACCTTAGACGTCGCGTCGATAACGAGACGCCCGAAGTCGCGGCGAAGTTCGCTCATGGCAGTCTCGTGCTCGAGACGGGATGCCTCGCGAGCCTTCTCGATGATGGACTGCGCCTCCTTGATCGCCTCCTGCGTCTTCTGACCGCGGACGGCCTCAGCGCTCTCGCGGGCTTCGGTGATGAGACGCTCGGCGTCGAGGTTCGCCTGATTGAGCATGCTCTGGACTTTATCTTCGGCCTTGCCAAGCTCGGCTTCGATCACCTTAAGATTGGACTCCCCCTCGGCGATACGGCGGCGACGCGCCTCAAGCATCGCCAGAACCGGACCGAAGGCATATTTCGACAGGATGAAATAAACGAGCAGGACGATGATCACCTGTGAGATGAACTTCGGCCAGTCGAGCCCAAAGGTTTGTAGGATGCCTTCCATCGTCGGAGTTAAGCTGGTGGATTAAAGAAAGTCGGAGCCTGAAAAATAAGGGGGAAAAGTGGCCCGCAGCCATAGCATGACTGCGGACCGCTTCCAATTCAAATCAACCCTGAAGGGCCATAATGAATGCGTAAATGGCGATAGCCTCGGCAAGCGCCATGCCGATAATCCCGATAGTCAGGATGTTACCGAAGGCACTGGGGTTGCGACCGACCGCCTGAGCGGAGGCCATACCAATGAGACCAAGGCCAATACCGGCTCCGGCACCAGCAACACCGAGCGCGAAGTTTCCGTTGAACGCGCCCGTGGAAGCACCGGCTTCAGCGGCAGCAACAAGTGTGGTGATTGTATCGATCATGTTAGTTTCTTTATATTACTGTTTGCTCGCCACCGCCCACACTTCCATGCATGGTCCCGATGGCAAAAGTGATGAGTCAGGATCAGTGAGCCGCTTCGTCGTGAGTCGTCGCCAATTTGATGTATACCGCACAAAGCAGGGAAAAGACGGTAGCCTGGAGCGCCCCCACGAGAATCTCCATGAAATAAAAGGGTAGGGGGAAAACGACCGAAGTGATCACCGCCATCCAGCTCGGCAACCCTATCTTTTCACCAAGCTCCCCCATGGTGTGAAGCAGCGTCTCCCCGGCAAAGATATTTCCGAGAAGCCGCAATGAGAGCGACATGGGCCGAAAAACAATCGACACAACCTCGATAATTCCGACGAAGATGAAAATCGGGGTGAGGAGATACTTCAACGCCCCCTGCAAGCCGCCCTTGGGACCGAAAATGTGAACTATCGTCCCCCAGAACCCTAGTTCAGAGATTGAAAGCCACGCCCAAACCGCCATGAACACCACCGCAAGAGCGAGAGTCATATTGAGATCGGCGGTAGCTGGACGAAGCAGCGGCGTTTCCATGACCTCGAGGACAAGCGGCGCTTTTGTCACTCCAAAGCCTATCGTCCCCACTCCGGGAAGCAGACCGAACCAGTTCGATGCCAGAATAAAGATAAAAACCGTTGCAAGAAGCGGGAACGCCTTCGGAGCGACATGCTTGCCGACAATTCCTTCAACCTGACCGTATAAAAATTCGACGAGGTACTCGACGAGGTTCTGTTTCGAACCGGGAATCAACTCCATCCGCTTGGTCGCCATCCGCGTGAAGAGAAGCACCCCCACCGTCACAATCACGGCGACGACGATTGAATTACTTATCCAGCCCAACGCCGGTATTTCCGGAGCGTTGATGCCACCGGCAGCGATCAGGGGATTGATGTTATCAAAGGCGAACATTGGCAGATGCAATTCCATTGTAGCGGATTCAGCTTCACACGATGGGGTTTATTAATCGCGTGGAAAATACGGTCCGTCTACGCGCACCCTAAGCAATGCCGCACGTCTCGCAAGACGATTTTGTGAAAAATTTCACAAGCTCCTCCAACCCCCGCCCTGCAAGAGCTGGAGTCGATCACTGCCCCTTCAGAAATGGGGAGAGGAGGTCGAGCACCTTTTTGCCCTGTTCGATAATCTCATCGGACTTTGCAGGGTCTCCACCCGGATTCAGAAGTTCCCGGGCGCCTTCGAGTAAGCCGTCGGGCAGGTCACCGATGAGAGCTTCGCCCGCAGCGGCGATGAGCCGGGCGCTGAGGTCTTCCTTCGGATCGGCCGTGCTACCGGTAAGCTTGAGGGGCGCCCAGCGGAATCCATCGCGATCCTCAACGAACACGAGACGCTCGGCACCCGGGATCCAGCGCATCGTCCCGGGCGTGACTCCCACTCTCAGGTCACCCTCAAGCTGATCACCGACGATATCGACCGACCCCTCGATCCGCACAAGACCGTCGGACTGGAGCACAAGATTCCGCAGCTCGATGCGCCACCCATCACTCTTGAAATCCGTTTTAGCCTGATTCAGGACGATGCGGTTAAAGCGCTCGGACCGGGTGTATTGCGCGATCCGCTTCAGGACTGGGATGGACTCTATAACCCCTTCGGTCACATTCAGAGTACCTTCGTAGACGAGTCCGCCCGGCGATCCATTGATGCGGACGGGACCATGGATGACGCCGTCGAGACGGTCCTGCCAGTCTCCAGCGACGAGTTCATCGACCTTGATCGAGGAGATATCAAGATCGACGTCGAAGACCCCGCCGTTTCCAAAACCGATCTCGCCCCTGCCCTCGACATGGCCGTCTTTGTAGATTCCGAGCGCGCAACGATCGAGGAACAGATCACCGCCGCGCCAGCGCATCCCGAGCTCCTTCAACCTGATCTCGGGCTGATCAGGGACTTGCATCGTCCCCCCTTTTCCCGTGACCTCCCATACCCCGGTCTGAAAATCCGGCTCCATCGTCGTCTGGACGCCGGCAAGGGTAAAAACAATACCCTCGGGCTTTTCCACTGCGACATTGGTCGTGGCAATGTGGATGCGTTCTATCTCGACGCGGTTCGGGGCGAGACCGGAAAGCCACTCGGGGAGCCTAGGGGCGGAGCCCGGTCCCGCCGGTTCAGTTCCCGCCGTAATCTCAGCGGGCGGGGCAGGCTTGCGATTGGAAGAAAAATTCAAGTTGAGCCGGTTAACCGTGACATCCGGGACACGGAAAGCCCTGTCGCTGACACCGCCGGTCTTTGCCCTTACCCCGTCGAGGACCAGTTCGGAAAAGGCCGCCTCGGCGCCCCCTGTCGCGGTGAACTTGGCTGCATAGACCTCGGAACCTGTCCACTTCATCTCCCCCAGCGTCACCTCGGACTTCAATACCGTCTCAGCCCGGCTCGCAAGCCATTGACGAAACCCGTCGCCGCGGAGCCAGCCGTTCAAGCTCGACTTCACCACCAACAGGCCGCCGACCATTAGGACAAGGATCATTCCACCACTCACGAGGACGACAGTGAGAGGATTGATAGACCACTTCGACTTTTTCCGGGGATTCGCTGCCATCCCTAAACAAACGACACTATCCCCGCCGCGGTAAAGAAAAATTGCCTGATGCGTTTTTTTCTTTTCAGGTTTCTTCTTTTCAGGGATTGCGGGGGAGGCAGTAACCTTGTAAAACTATACCTGTGCTGGAGCTCAAAAACATTCACTTCAAGATCCGGAAAGGGCGAGACGAAGTCCCGCTCCTTGAGGAAATTAATCTACGGGTCCCCACCGGTCACTTCATGGCCATCGTCGGTCCGTCAGGCTGCGGCAAGTCCACCCTGCTGAAGCTGATTGCCGGCATCAATCAGGAATCATCGGGCAGCATCTTCTGGAACGGACGAAACCTCTCCGAAGAAGGCGACCTCGAGCATGCCGAGATCGGCTACGTCCCGCAGTTCAGCATCGCCTACGAGGCCCTCACCGTGGAGGAGAACATCGAGAGCGCGATCGGCCTGCGCGCCGAGACGGAAAATCGCGAGGCCTTTCACCAGCTCGTCGACACCGTTCTCGCCTCGACCGGTCTGGACTCTCTGCGCGACCGCTCCGTCAAAGTTCTCTCCGGCGGACAGCGGCGCCGCCTTTCTCTCGCCCTCGAGCTCGTCACCGATCCCGTCCTTCTCCTCTGCGACGAAGTCACGAGCGGCCTCGATCCGAAAAGCGAGCAGGAGATTGTCCATCTCATGCATCAGCTCAGCCGCAACGAACATCGCCTCGTCGTGAACGTGACGCACAGCCTCGCGAGCCTCGAACTTTACGATTCTGTCCTCGTCCTCGATGCCGGGCGGGTCGTCTACCATGGCCCGCCCCGCGCACTGGAACACTACTTCAGCGTCGAAAAAGCCGAGGACGTCTATCCGCAGCTCGCCAAACGCCAGCCGGGCGAATGGGCGCAGAGTTGGGACAAACACCGTCTCGCCTATTACGAATCCTACCCTGTCAAACCGGTAAACGCGTCCGCTGTCTCTGTCTCGGCCGTGACACCCGGTGCCGCCGCACAGTTTTGGGCGCTCTTCTTCCGGCGTTGGAAAATCTTTTTCCGCGACAAAGGACAGATCTTTTTGCAGCTCGCCATTCTCATTGGCTTCCCTTTTCTCGTCATTGTCTTCGAACTCGACGGGGTCGAGCAGACGCGGCGCCTCTCCGAATCCGTGCCTTCCTCCAAAGAGGCCTTCGAGGCGGAGACCAATGATATGACCTTCAACCTCAATCTCGGCGGAATCGTCTCCGGGCTCGTCATGTTCCAGGTCATCCTCCTCACCCTGATGGGCTCGAACAACTCCGCCCGTGAGATTGCGGGAGAGCGGCAGATTTTTGAAAAGGAAAAACTCGGGGGCGTGCGCCCTGCGGTTTACATCGGGAGCAAACTCGCCTTTCTCTCCCTTCTCGTGCTCATGCAGTCGGTTTGGATGGCCGTTTTCGTGCAGACCGTCTGCGAGATCCCCTCACAGAGTTTCGTCCCGCACCTCCTCCTCCTCCTCCTCGTCAACGGAGCCATGACCGCGATCTGTCTCGGCATTTCTTCCCTCGCGAAGACCGCCGATCAGGCCTCTTTGCTGAGCATTTACCTTGTCGGATTCCAACTCCCCCTCTCCGGCGCCGTTCTCGCCCTGCCCGAGTGGGCCGGCTGGCTCTCCCGACCTTTCATCTCCGCCTACTGGAGCTGGGCCGGGATCATGGACGGAATGGACCGCGACTACTTCCGCTACATCTCGGAAGTGACCGACACGTGGCTCTCTCCCATGCGGCTCTCATTTACTGTTTTGATAGTGCACGTCACGGTGGGACTTTTCGTCGCCTACATCGGGGTGAAAAAACCTCGCTGGGATGCTTGATACGTCCTCCTCTTCCGTGTTTAGATGACCGCCGACGAGGAGCTCACCGACTTTCTGGGAAGTCATATCACCGAAAACAAGCGGGAAAAAATCGTCTCTGTTCTTAATGATCGGACACGGCACTTCACTGTCCTCCTCGAGGATATCTATCAGCCCCACAACGCCAGCGCCTGCCTCCGCAGTTGCGACTGCCTGGGCCTGCAGGATGTCCACATCGTCGAGAGTCGCAACGACTACCGGCCCAACAACAACGTCTCCATGGGCAGCTCGAAGTGGCTCACCCTGCACCGCTACCACCGCGCCGAATCCGCCATCGAGACGCTCAAGGCGCGCGGCTTCAGGCTCATCGCGACCTCGCCGAACGAGGACGGCTACGATCTCTCCACCCTCCCCATCGACAAGCCTGTCGCGCTCCTTTTCGGATCCGAGCACAAAGGCCTCTCCGCCTCCGCCATGGCTGCGGCCGAGGGCTATCTCCGCATCCCCATGTATGGCTTCACCGAGAGCTTCAACATCTCCGTGACCCTCGCCCTAGCGATCTCGCGTCTTGTCGAACGACTCCGCGAGAGCGGGCTCGCGTGGCAGCTGAGTGATGAGGAAAAAAAGGAACTGACTCTGCGCTTTTACCGCCGCATCGTGACCCGCCATGACCTGCTCGAGGAAAAGTTCTGGGAGAGACGGGGAGAAGGGGGGAGGTAGGTGCGGGAGATTTTAGCTTTTTATCAACGGCGCTGAGGAGACCGTCAACGAGGAGGCGAACCTTCACTATTTTGGACAAGCTAGAAGGGATGTAAATTGGAGAATCGTGAGATTGGGTTATAAGTCTTCTATCACTGCGCCACGCCATCACTCCACCCCGCCTCCCCTCACCCGCCACTTCACCGGGTGGGACGTGCCCGTCCTAGCTTCGACGGTCGCCTCTCTCGCCCGCGACTGGGACGGGAGCGGCTCGCTTGATCTTTCCGACCACCTCGTCCTCGTCCCGACCCGTCACGCCGGTCGCCGACTGCGCGAAGCACTCGCCGTGCACGCGGCGAAGTTCGACTCGGCGGTGCTCCCGCCTCTCGTCGTCACTCCCGACTTTCTCTACGCTCCCGCCCGGCTCGAGACGTCAGTTGAGACCGTCGCCTCGCCCTGGACGACCCAACTCATCTGGACTGGATTGCTCCTCGATCTCCCGCTCGGCTCCTTCCGCCGCGTTTTTCCAGTCGATCCGGTCGAGCGCCACCTCAAGTGGGCCAACGACAATGCCCGTGAACTGCTGCGAGTGCGCCAAACGCTCCTCGAAAGCGATCTCGACTTCAGCGAAGCGGCCGCGATTCTCGCCGAGAAGGACATCGAGCCGGGACGATGGAGCGAACTCGCCGCGATCGAGGCCCGCGCCATCGCTCTGACGGAAAAATGCGGACTTCTTGACGCCGGTTCCGCCTCCCGCCGTGCCGCGGGCGAGGGAGCGCTTCCCCCAGGGATACGCCGTCTCGTCATCGCCGCCGTGGCCGACATGAAGCCGCTCGCGATCCGCGCCCTGACCCACCACGCCGAGGCCCGCTCCGTGACCATTCTGGTCGCTGCACCGGAGTCAGCGTCTGCACTCTTCGACCGCTTCGGGCGGCCGCTCTCCGACGCCTGGCTCACGCGGGAGATCCCCATTCCCCGCCCCGATCAATCCATTCACCAGTGCGCCAATCCGGCGGCCCAGGCCGCTCTCTGTCGCGAACTTGTCGCGCCCTTTGCCAATCCCGCCGCCCTCGTCGCGATCGGCATTCCCGATCCGGAGGTCGCGCCCACGCTCGAGCAAGGTCTCGCCGATGCGGGACTCGGCAGCTACGACCCGGCGGGAAGACCCGTTTCCAAAGAGGGCATCTACTACCTGCTGAAACTCACTCATCAGCTCATCGCGACGGATCGCTACGACTCCTTTGCCCTTCTCCTGCGATGCCCCGGCTACCTCTCCGCTGCGCTCAAATCGGTGCCGTCAGATCCCCCACTCTCCGTCGGACGCCTCCTCAAACACTTCGACAAGCTTCAGTCCGAGACCCTGCCCGACCGGCTCTCCGACGCCCTCGCGAGTGCCCGCAAGCGCTCCCACAAGGTCCCCGCTCTCGCCGGCATCATCAGTTGGACGCAGGACTGGACGGCCCGCTTTCGCAAAGAGGAATTCACCGCCGTGCTCTCCGATTACCTCTCCGCGATCTTCGAGGAAAAGCGCTTCGCTCCGCACGATCCGGCCGAGGCGGTCTTCAGCGAAGTTGCCGACGCGATTCACTCCCTCGCCGCCGACATCAGCTCCGCTGCAGCCGCCTTCAGCCACACTCCCGCCGTCGGCGACCACTTCGAGCTTCTCCTCAGCACCCTTTCGGATAGCCGTGTCTATCCCGATGGGGCTCCCCGGGACATCGATCTCCAGGGCTGGCTCGAACTGCTCTGGGAGGACGCCCCGCACCTCATCGTCACGGGGATGAACGACCACGCCGTGCCCGAGGCCATCATCGGCCACGCCTTCCTCCCCGACTCGGCCCGGCACCCTCTCGGGATCCAGAACAACGACGACCGCTTCGCCCGCGACGCCTACCTTTTCACGACCCTTATCGAGACAAGGCGCGAGTCCGGCGGACGCCTCGACCTGCTCTTCGGACGTCAGGGCACGAGCGGCGATCCGCTGCGCCCCTCGCGCCTCTTGTTCCAATGTCAGGATTCCGAACTGGCCGCTCGCACCCTCCATCTCTTCAGAGAAAACGAGCTCGAGCGTCCGCCGTTGCCGCGCTCGATCGCCTGGCGGCTCAAGCCCTCTCCGCTCCCGCCCGAAAACAAAGTCTACCAGCGCATCAGCGTCACGGGGTTCAAAGCCTACCTCACCTGTCCGTTCCGTTATTACCTCAAGTTCGGGCTCGGCATGGAAAAGGTCGAGGCGGGCAAAGGCGAACTCGATTCCCGCGATTTCGGCAACCTCGTCCACGACACCCTCGAGGCGCTCGGCCGCGACGAGACAATGCGCCGCTCGACCGACGCGGGAGAAATCACCGAATTCTTTTACGCGGGGATTGATCGCTGGCTCGGGACCCGCTTCGGATCGCGTCTCACCACGCCCCTCGTCATTCAGCGCGAGGCGGCCCGCCAGCGCCTCGCCCACTGGGCGCAGATCGAGGCATCGGAACGGGCCCTCGGCTGGGAGATCATCGAAGTGGAAACGCCTTTCGGCAAAGACGAGTGGGTTTTCAAGATCGACGGCATGCCCGTGACCGGACGCATCGACCGCATCGAGCGCCACCGTCAGCAAGGGCTCCGCGTCTTCGACTTCAAAACCATTTCACCGATGGAGGACGGACGTCTCAAGACGGTCGATCGCTATCACCGCGTCAATGTGAAGCGCACCGAAGATCCCGCCTCATTTCCCGATTGGGCGCTTTGTCAGGATGATAATGGAAAGGCTCTCCACTGGGTCGATCTCCAGATCCCGCTTTACTGTCTCGCCATGGCCGAACGTTTCCCCGGAGAAGCCATTTCCGCCGGATACGTCACCCTCGGCAAAACGGAGGCCGAGGTCCGCATCGATCTCTGGAGCAGCCTCGACGAGGCCACGATCACCTCGGCCCGCACCTGCGCGCAGGGCGTCATCGCCGCAATCCGCAACTCCGTCTTCTGGCCGCCCAACGAGAAAATGCCCGACTGGGACGACTTCCGCGAACTACTCTCCCCCACGGCGGATGAAGCGGTTGATGTGTCGGGGTTCAAACATTGACATCTGATGCGTTTCAATATATCATCTGATGCATGAGGACGACGCTAGATCTCGAAAAACCGGTTTTGGAGGGTCTCAAATCTCTGCAAAAGAAGGAAAATGTTCCCCTTGGTAAAATCGCCTCAAGATTGCTGGCCGACGCGCTCTCACGGGAAAGAGCCGGAGAATCGGCTCCAGCTTTGCTCAAGTGGGCCACCGCACCGATGCATGCAAAAATAGATATCGCCGATAAAGACTCTCTCTACAAAATCCTCGACGAGAGATGAGCTATTCCATCGACGCGAACCTCCTCCTCTACGCCAGTGACACCTCGTCACCGTTCCACCCCGCTGCTTTTGAATTCCTTGAAACCCGTCCCTCGGATCCCGATTTGCTTTGCCTTACCTGGCCGACCTTGATGGCCTATCAGCGGATTGCTACTCATCCCTCGATTTTTTCCGAACCACTCAGTCCAACCAAAGCATGGGGAAACATTCAGAATCTGCTTTCCCTTCCCAGAGTGAGAGTTATCACCGAGGAGCCTGAATTTGCCGACGATTATCTGAGCATGACCTCCGGGATGATAGTCAGGGGAAACCTCGTCCCCGACGCCCATCTCGCGACGATCCTGCGACAACACGGAGTGCTGCGAATTTATACGGCGGACACAGATTTCCGGAAGTTTGACTTTCTCGAAGTGATCAACCCTCTCCACCCGAAATAGACCGCGCCATGCCCCTCACCGGAAACATCCCCAACGAAATGATCCTCGCCTCGGCCGGATCGGGGAAGACGTGGCAACTGACGAATCGCTACATCGCCCTGATGGGCCTGCAGCGCAAGAGCGGGCTGCCCGTCGCGCCCGAGCGCATCATCGCCGTGACCTTCACGCGCAAGGCGGCGGGAGAGTTCTTTGACTCCATCCTCATAAAGCTGGCCAAAGCCGCGGCCAATCCGAAAGACGCCGCCGCCCTCGCTTCGGACCCGCGCGATCCCCTTTCGGCGGTTCTGGCGACTCTGACGCCGCAGGATTTCGAGGCGCTTCTACGCGTCTTTATCTCACACATGCCGCGGCTCTTTCTCGGCACGCTCGACAGCTTTTTCTCGAACATTCTTCGCGCCTTCCCCGCCGAATTCGGGCTTACGAGCGACTTCGAGGTGATGGATGAGTATCAGACCGCCGTGGCCCAGGCCAGGGTCTATCAATCCGTTTTCGAACGCCAGCTCGGTGCCGGACACAAGGAAGATCCCGCGCAAAGAGCCTTTCTCGAAGCCTTCCGTCTCGCCACTTTCGGCAAAAACGAGGTTAAAATTATTGTCCGGCTCAACGAGTTCATCGAGGCCCTTCACGATCTCTACCTGAGCGCCCCCGGGGAAACTCTCTGGGGCAATGAGAACGCGATCTGGGAAGACGGCGGCAAAGACTGGTTCGTCACCGAGGTGGATTTCAAAGAGGAATTCGCCCGTCTCTTCCGCGCCCTCGAGGGACTAGAAAAAGTCGATTGGAAATACTGGGAAGAGTTCCGCGAGCAACTCCCGCTGCATCGCCCCGGCTCCCCGATCAAGGCCCGCGTTGAATACATGATCGAGCGACTGCTCCCCGGCTGGACGGAGATCTGCAACGGTTCTTTTTCGGTAAAGCTCAATCGCACCGTCCACGATCTCGATCGGGCCTGTTGTGATCCTCTCAGGCGTATCCTCCAGCGTTTCGTCGGTGCCGAACTCTCGATCAAACTCCATCGCACCCGCGGGATCTGGGAACTGCTCAGCCAGTACGAATCGACCTACGCCGATCAGGTGCGCCGCCAGGGGCAGCTCACTTTTCAGGATCTCCAGTTGCTGCTTTCGGGCCATGACTACGGTGACCGGGCCAGCTCGCCCATCCTGACGCAGAGCTCCGGCGACGATGACAGACTGCAAATCGACTACCGTCTCGACGCCCGCTACGACCACTGGCTCCTCGATGAGTTCCAGGACACGAACATCCTGCAGTGGCGCGTCATTGAGAATCTCATCGACGAAGTCGTGCAGGACAATTCCGGGACCCGCTCTCTCTTCCAGGTCGGTGATATCAAGCAGGCCATCTACGCCTGGCGAGGCGGCGACACGAGGCTCTTCACCGACATCGCGAAGCGATACAACGCCCGCGAAACCCGCGTCCATCCGCGCAACCTCGACGTCTCGTGGCGATCCGGCATCGATGTGATCGATCCGGTCAATCGTGTCTTCGGCTGCCCCGCCACCCTCGCCGAACTCGGTCTGCCCCAGGCCACGATCGCCCAGTGGCAATGGCACGACCACGAAGTCGCCCCGACCCGGGAAGAAGTCGAGGGTTGCACCCTGCTGCTGAACCCCGTCCCGCCCGCAGGAGAAAAGCCCGCCAAGGAAGACACCTACGCCCTCGTCGTCGGCATCCTCGAAGAGATCAATCCCGTCGAGCGCGGTATCAAGTGCGCCATCCTCGTGCAGTCGAACAAGCAGGGTACGACCCTGATCGACTACATCCGCGCCCACTGCCGCATCCCCGTCGTGAGCGAGTCCGACATCCTCATCGCCTCCGACAATCCGCTCAACCGCGCTCTCATGAGCGTCTTCCAGTGCGCCGCGCATCCCGGTGACACCTTCGCCTGGGAGCATCTCCGCATGACACCCTACGGCGCTGTCATTGATCGGGACGGGCTACGCGTCGAACCCTTTGCCCGCCATGTACTGAGCGCGCTTTTTGAAGGTGATTTTGAAACGGTAACGCGGCACTACATCGCCCTTTTTGAGACCGAGCTCGGCTCGCCTCTCGACCCGTTCACCCGCAGCCGCGCCGAAGAGTTCGCCCTCGCCGCCCGCCTCTTTGACGAAAAAGGCAGCCGCGACATCGACGATTTCCTTGCCTACATCAGCCGCCACAAGACCCGCGAGCCCATCGCCGGCAGCGCGGTGCAGGTCATGACCGTGCACAAGTCGAAGGGGCTCACCTTCGACGCCGTCATCCTGCCCGAACTCGGAGGGAACTCGCTCACGACGGCCCGCCGCGAGATCGGCGCGAAGGAAGACGAAAACCGAGAGGCCTGCTGGGTCCTCGACCTGCCGGCGAAGGAAATCGTCAAAGCCGATCCCGTCCTTGGCGCCTACGCCGAAGAATGCGAGGCCGCCGCCGCCTACGAGTCTCTCTGCAAATTCTACGTCGCGATGACCCGGGCGAGCCACGCGAATTACCTCATCGCCGATCCGCTCGGGAAATCCTCGACCGCGAAAAATTTCGTCAAACTCCTCGAGCTCAGTCTTGAGGAAGAACCGCAGGAGACCGACTTTCATGGTGTCTCCGCCCTCGTCCGCTACCAGAGCCGAACCCCGCGTTCAAACCGACGGTGGTATGAAAAGCCCGACCCGGCCGTCCCTGCTAACTCCACCCAGACCGCCGCACCCGATGCCGTCGATCCCGCCCGGACCCGCCTGCGACCGAGGCGACGCACCCCGAGCGAATCCGAGATCGTGACCGCCAATGCCGCTCGGATCTTCAGCCCGCATGGCGGCGAAGCTCGCGAATTCGGTAATCTCGTCCATGCCATCTTCGAAGACATCGAGTGGGCCGACGAGACCAGCCTGCTCGACTTGCGGGTGAAATGGGAAGACCGCAGCACCGGTAATCCGGCCGTCCTCCGCGACGCCCTTGAGCAAGTCACCGGCAGCCTGGAAAGCGTCGAGATCCGCACGGCTCTCTCCCGTCCCGGGGAGCACGCCACTGTCTGGCGGGAAAAGAGTTTTGAAATTCTCCTGAAAGGCGAATGGCTCTCGGGCACCTTTGACCGCGTCCAGATCGAGCGGAACTCCGCAGGGGTTCCTACCGCGGCGACAATCCTCGATTTCAAGACCAACCGGGTCTCCACCGCGGACGAAATTGCCGCCTCCGCCGAAAAGTATCGCCCCCAGCTCGAGACCTACCGCGAAGTCCTCCAACGCATGACCGGCCTCCCGACCTCCGCGATCGGGTGTAGCCTCATCTTTACGCGATCCCAGGTCCTGAAGACATTCTAAAGCGAAAAATTGCCGCTTTTGCTAAGCGACTTTAACCCGCATTTCACAGTCAAGCCCGAAGCGGGGACATCAGGCAAAACTCTCGTGCCTGATCCCGCTACGTCATTACTTTACCTACCGCGCCGATCTCAGCCTGATCGACTTCAAACGGCTCATGCGCGATGGAAGAAGAGTTTAGACTAATTAAGCCGGAAAGAGATGACGTATCCGCTACCCGTAATCCCCTTGAGTCCGTAATCTAACCGTATTGAGTCCGAGCAAGATAATCCCCACCGCCGCGCAGCGAGAAGCAATACGGCTCCGCCCCGATGGACGTGCCGCGATGTATCAAACCTGGTCGGATCTCCTCTTCCTCCACTGGCGGGTCGAGGCAGCGGCCTTGCAGGAGACATTGCCCAACGGACTCTTCATCGACACTTTTGACGAGACGGCCTGGATCGGGATCGTGCCCTTTCAGATGCGCCGTGTCCGCCCGGCGGGGCTTACTGCGGTCCCGTGGATCTCCTACTTCCTTGAGCTGAATGTGCGGACCTACGTCCACGACCGCCACGGCAATCCCGGGGTATGGTTTTACTCCCTCGACACGAATCGCTGGCTCGCCTACAAGATCGCGAGGACCGTCTTTAAGCTGCCGTATTTCCCCGCCGCGATGAGCGCGCATCGGGATAATGAGGGCTTCGTGGACTACCATTGCCACCGCTCCGGCGCGGCAAGCGAGACCGCCCGCTATCGCTACCGGGCGGATGCGGGCAAAGCGCAGGAGGCGACACCGGGAACGCTCGAGTTTTTCCTCCTGGAGCGCTACGCCCTCTTCAGCCACGACCCGGTTTTGAAGCGGATCTATTCGGGCGTCGTCAACCACCCTCCCTATCGCTACCGCCCTGCCGAGGTTCCGCAATGGGACACCGCCCCCGCGATCTGGGACGGACTGCCCGACCTTTCCGGCCCGCCCGCGCATGTCTGCGTGGCGGATCCGGTCGATGTCTCGGTCTTCGCCCTGAAAACCGTCGCGTGAGGAAAAAAATTAGTCTTTCCGGATCGCGATATTGCGGAAAGAAACGGGATCATTGTGACCGGCGAAACCGAAGTAGCCTTTTTTGAGATCCTTGCCCGGGTGTTCTTTTCCACCGTGGTAATCGGTCACCTTGGCGAGATCAGTTTCTAAGATGACGGTGCCGTTCACCTCCACCTTGATCGTCGAACCCTTCACGGTCACCTCCTGGTAGTTCCACTCGCCGACGGGACGCAGGTAACCGCGATGGGCCGCGGCCATCCCGTAGGCACTGCCATGATACTGACGCGG
>JANQVJ010000012.1:0-11315 GCA_030730365.1 Verrucomicrobiales bacterium | reverse complement strand
GCTCCGGCCCATCCGGAGAGGTCGCTGCCATTGAAAAGGGAAGTGAAACCGCCCGCCGCGTCGTCGCCGCGCAGAGCCTTGTTGGCTTCGTCCGCCGCGATCTCGCGCAGGTTGATGTTGCGCCAGCGGATCTCGCCCCCGTGAGTCTGAAGATGGATAGGGCCGGTCGCGGGGAGCGGCCTGGCGCGGTCCCAAAAGTTCTCCATGATTGCATTCTCCACGACGGCCTTGTCATTGAGCCAGACCCAGGTGCGGGCCCCGAGTTGACGAATCTTAAACGTGTTCCACTCGCCGAGAGGCTTGTCGGCCTTGACGAGAGGATCTTTACCCGCCGCGCCGGCGGTGTTGTTCCAAAGGCCACCCGAGCCTTTGTCGGCACCGTGTTTGATGGAGGGCTCATGGTCCACATCCCAGATCTGCACCTGGGGAGTGCCGCGCAGATAAATGCCGCTGTCGGCGGTGGGCACGGTCTTGTAGTCGAGCGTGAACTCGATATCGCCGTAGTCCTTGTCCGTCGTTGCATAGGGCCCGTGGCCGTCATTGACGAGTTCGCCGTTCTCAACGGACCAGTGTTTCGAGAACTCCGCCTGCTGATCGGCAACCGACTTCCCGCGCTCTTCGGGCGTGGTTGCCTTGACGGTGGTGTGCGGGTTGTTGCCGTGCCAGCCGGTAAGATCTTTGCTGTTAAAGAGGGAGACAGGCTCGCCCTGCGCCGAGAAGGCGAAAGCGGCTGAAGCGAGAAGCATGAAAGGGGTCTTTTGCATAGGGAAAGAGGAACATCGCGAGGGGCGATAGAGCAACGCGCGAGTTCGGCGGATGTGCGGGATTGCCCGGGGTGCCTGCGGCGAAAGCGTGGACAATAAATGTCGCGGCCGCGACATTTATTGTCCACGAACGAGAGGTGAGATCGGGGAAAATGGCATTGAGCTCCTCGACTACACGACTGAATTCGCCAGTCTGAAGGGAACCCTGAGCTCCAGCAGGGTTGGCCTCGGCAAAGCTGTCGCAGTCCGAAAGTGGCTCGTCGCCTTCCGCCAATCCGGGCGCGTCTCAATCCATCACGCTGTCGATCCACTGCTCGTAACGGGCGTCGGCCCTTGAGGAATATTCTTTCCACTTCCGCTCGCGGGCTTCGGCACGGGCACGGCTCTTCTCGGCGGATTTTTTCATTCTCTGATCCTGCTTGTGAAGATTACTCTCAAGACCGTCGGGCTCCGTCGTGGCACAGGCGGAAAAGAAAAGGGAGAGCGTTGCGGACATCGCAATGAAGAGAGGTAACCGTTTCATGCTCCGACTCTGAAGGATTGGGGAACATTTTCAATCCCAATCGTGATTGGCAGGCCGATGTTTGTCGCCATCGCCATCGGAATCTGGTGGACCGCGACGCGACCGGGGAGTTGGCCTGCATTGCAGGCTAAGGAAGCTTCAAGAGACTCACTTCCACCTCACCCAACGTCACCTCACGCCCGAACTCGAGAGACTTTTGCCCGGCTTCGAGAGCGGCGATAAGTTCAACTTCCTCCTCGATCGGAACACTCTCTTTCCCGTTGATGACGAGATCGAGAAAGGCTTCGAGGAGATAGGAGTAGAGATTTTTGAGGTCAGGCTCGACGCGAAGGTTCCCTTTTTCGCCGAACAACTGGATCGAAAAGCCGGCCCTCATCCGCTCGCGGGCGCCGACGAGGAGGACGATATCGAGGTCTTTCTCATGGCGGAGGCGAACGACATGCCCACCCTCGATTCCGGTATTGTGGGCACTGATCACTCCCGGTCCGAGCACGGCATAAGCCATGGAGAGGGCGTGGATGCCATAGTAAATGAGATCGCCGGGACCGGTCACGCTGCAGAGACGCACGGGGCCGATCGCGGCGGCGTCTTCGCGCAGTTTCACGATGTCGGGGACAAAACGCAGACTGCTCGCGGACATGAATTTGGTCCCGGTTTCGCGCGCAATCCCGGCGATAGCGGCGGCTTCTTTCGCCGTCATCGCGAGTGGTTTGTCGCAAAAGACGGGGACGCCCGCACGCAGCGCGGCCTCGGCGTATTTCCACTGGGCTCCGCTGCCGTCGTCGATGAGAATGGCGGCGTCGACGCCCTCGACACACTGCTCCGGCGAATCGGCCACCGTCTCTATTCCGCAGATGTCGGCGATGGCGATGGTGGCGGCTTTGTCAGGATCCCAGATCTTCACGACCTTTGCTCCCTCGATGCGACGCTCGGCCCTGACAAAAGTGCCTTTAAATGCTTTTGCCTTTTCCTCGTCAAAGCCGTTGAAGGTCGTGGCGAAAGCAGTCCCGTGATTGGAGCCCGGCGTGCGCGGCTGTCCTCCCGCACCGTAGCTGGCGGCGGAGACGAGGGCGAGGCGGAGGGGTTTCTTCGGGGCATCCTCGGCGAGGGCAGACCACGTGGGCGAGGCGGCGGCCAGTCCGGCGAGGGAGTGACCGAGGAAGGAACGGCGATCGAGGGGGGGATTCATGAGCGTTTTAGTTTGTGTCAGGTTTTTTCCCGCGGGGTTTACCAAGGGCGATGCGGAAGCCGTCACGTGAGTCGGAGTAGGCCGGCCCGCGCAGACCGAGTCGTACGGCGCAGCGGGCGTTCCCGGGAACGTCGAAGTAATTGCCGCCCCGGCAGACGGGACGGGGATTTTCTCCGGCGGGGTTGAGCTCCTCGTGACCGCCCGTCGGGTCAAAGTGATCGAGCACGATCTCCCAGACTCCGCCGCACATGTCGGCGAGCCCGAAGCCGTTGCGCCCGCGTTCGCCGTAGTGATCGACCGGCGAGACAAAGGCGAAGCCGTCGCTCCACGGCACCTTTGCGAGCGGCCAGGTTTTGTTGCGACCGGGAAGGAAGTCGATGGCGGAGATATTGAGCCTCCCTTCCCCTTCCTCGATCTCATTCCCCCACCAGAAATAGTGGCTCTCTTTGCTGCCGCCGCGGCAGGCGTATTCCCACTCGGCCTCGGTCGGGAGACGGTACTCGAGTCCGGCGGGGAGGCGTCCGGCGGCGCCCTCGCGAGCGGTAAGCCATTCGCAGAAAGCGCGCGCGTCGTTCCAGCTCACGCAGACGACGGGGAAATCCTCGCGCAAAGGATGGGGGAAATTCGGATCGCGCCAGCTCTTGCCCTCCATCTCTTTCCACGGCTGCACGAGAGTCGAGCCGAAGCGATAGCCCCGCCATTCGCGGTCAAAACACTGGGTGCGGCCGCCCAGCTTCTCGGCGTCGCTGACATAACCGCTCTCTTCGACGAAACGGCGGAACTGCGCCATCGTCACTTCCGTGCGCCCGATCGCAAAGCCATCTTTGATCCGCATCAGACGCGGCGCCTCCCCTTCAAAGGACTCGCGATTTGTTCCCGGCGCAGCGCCTCCCTCAATGCCGGTCGCCCAGGCTTTTTCTTCGAGCGTGCTGCCCATGAGAAACTCACCGGGAGTGAGCTCGACGAGTTCGAGGGAAACGCCTCCGCCGAGATCGACGAGCTTGGATTTCAGGGTTTGACCTGAAGCAATCCCGACAAAGAAAAGAGCGACGACAACAGTTAGGACGGGAGTAGCATGGGCATCCTGCCCATGCATCGGGGTGGGAAGAGCGAAGTCTGGGAGACTATCTCCCGCTCTGGATCTTTCGAACCTTCGAAGCGGCATTCGCAATGGAGCTTTAAAAGGCTTTGGACGTCGTCCCAGGATGCCCATGCTACTTTTCGCGGCGCAAGGTTGCAGACGATCTTTCATCTCTTTAACCAATAATTACCACCTTACCCGTCGCGGCCGACTCCTCGGCGGCGAGACAGGCGCGGACGGCTTCGCGAGATTCTTCGGGGGTGATAACGGTGGGTTTTTCCCCGGTCGCGATGCAGTTCGCAAAGTAGGCGAGTTCGTCGCGCAGGGCTCCGCGGAGCTGACCGTGGATCATCGGCCAGTAGGTCGTGTCGGGACAGCGGGCGCCGCTTTTGTCCACGATCATCAAGTTGGGATGGGTGTCGTGAATGGAGATCGAACCCTCCGTCCCGACGATCTCGAGACGTTCGTCGATCTGAAATGGCGTAGTGTCAGGGAGACACCAGACCGACTCAAGGATGCACGAGGCTCCGTTCTCAAGTCGATACATGACCTGCCCGAGATCGGGATGGGCGTGGTCGCGCACCTGCACGGTCTGCGCGTAGGCAGTCACGGCGCGGGACTCGGTGAACCAGAACATGAGATCGGTGTCGTGAACACAATCGCCGATGATGGGCCCGATCTTGTCCAGCACAGTGGCTCCGACCCAGGCGGGCAGGTTACGTCGGGCATACATGGAGATGATTTTACCGATCTTGCCGGCCGCGATCTCCTGCTTAGCGGCGGCGTAGCGGGGATTGAAACGGCAGATATGTCCGGTCATGAAAAAGCCGGAAGCCGCCTTCGCCGCATTCACGATGAGATCGCAATCCGACACGGTCGAGGCCATGGGCTTCTCGAGAAAGACGTGCTTGCCCGCCTCGAGCGCCGCCACCGCCGGATCGGCATGCTGGTCCCACATCGTCGTGATGCTGACCGATTCGATCTCCGGATCGGCAAGCATGGCGCGGTAGTCGGTGTAAGTATTCGCCACCCCGAACTTGCCCGCGACCTCGGCGAGCCGCTCCGGATTGCGGGTGCACACCGCATACAATTCCACATTCGGAATCGAAGCAAGGGCCTCACAATGTTTCTCCCCGAACCAGCCTAGTCCGAGCACGGCATGTTTCACTCTCTTCATCACAACTTAAAACTTTGAACTTATAACTTTAAACTTTTACCACGGCGGCAGCGCCATCGTTCCCCCGTCGAGGACGATGGAAGTGGCGTTGATGTATTCCGAATCTTCGCTCAGCAAAAACGCGGCGGTCTTTGCAATGTCGATGGGCTGTCCGAGTCGGCGCACGGGAATCTTCTTCGCCACTTCGGCGTAGAGTTCCTCGACCGGCTTATCCCAGCCTTCGCAGGTCGCGGCGAGCATGGGCGTGTCGATCGTGCCGGGACAGATCCCGACGACGCGGACCTTGCCGGCATGGTCGGCAGCGAGGCAGCGCACGAGCGATTCGAGCGCGCCCTTCGACGCACAATACAGCGCATGGGCCGGAAATCCGATGAAGGCCGCGACCGAGGTCGTGATGAGAAAGACGCCCTGACCATGTTCTTCCATCACGGGGATGGCGTGCTTCGCGGTCCAGAAGACACTCTTCACGTTCACGCCCATGATCTTTTCCCAGGCCGCGTCATCAAACTCCGTGACCCGTCCCTTACCCCAGACGCCGGCGTTGCAATGGACTCCGTCGAGTCGCCCGTAAGTCGCGACGGCGTGATCGACCATGGCTTTGACGCTGCTCTCCTGCGAGACATCAGTGAAGATGAAAATCACCTCCTGCCCTGCCTCGCGGAGTTCTTCCTCGAGGGCGATGCCTCGTTCCTCCTGATTCGAGGCGATGACGACGCGGGCGCCGAGCGACGCGAAATGACGCGCACAGGCTTCGCCTATGCCCGAGGTGCCGCCGGTGACGAGGATGACTTTGTCTTTCAGGTTCATATCACTTCCAGGGGAGGTCGCTGTCGTTTTCGAATTTCATGAACTCGATCACCGCGCCGTCTTTGAGGATGAAAGCGACGGTGAAATTCGGCGACGGTTCAAAGGGCTCGATGAGGACCTCTTCACCGACGAGCGCGGCGGCGATGTCATCGACCCGGTAGGCGACGTGCGGCATGTCGCGGACCGGACCCGAGACCGGGCTGTCCGCCTCGAAACGCAGATACTCGACCTTGTAGGGATGTTTGCGCGGGTCAGTGACCCAGACTTTGGTTTCTTCGACGTAATACTCGCCGGGCTGGCTTTCGTCGGTCGGCAGACCGATGTGGTGGAACTTGCGCATGGAGTGGTGGAGTTGTGGAGTGGTGGGGCGACCTGCGGTCGCTGTAAAAGGTGAAAGGTGAAAGGTCAGGATCTCTCTTCAACCGCCCTGTCAGCCATGCGGAAAAAGTCGTTTTCGGGGGTGTAGCCGAGGACGGTGCGGGCGCGGGTGATGTTGACTTCGAAGGAATGGTAATCCGGGCAGCGCAACTCGATCGTCGGCACGCCGAGCTTCGCGGAGAGGTAATCGGCCGCGACGCGGTAGTCGAAGGCTGATGGCCCCGCGATATTGAAGGTCTGACCCTGCGCCGAGGAATTGCCAAGCATCTTGGCAAAGGCCTGCATGACGTCGTCGACGTGGACGATATGTCGGCGCAATGGAGTTCCGTGTGTGTCTGTCAGGATTGGGATGCGCTCTTCTCCGGCCCGCACGAGGGCGAGAACTTCCTCCGTGATCTCGCCGAATCCGTGGCCGGGCTCGGTGGGATTGACGTTGCGGAGGAGCGAGAAGTGATTGAGCAGATCGCTGCCCTCGAAGACCCATGAGGAACGCAGCACGGTGATCGGGACGCCATACTGGACTGAGTATTGGGCGGCCATCGTTTCCTCCATCACCTTGGAAAAGGCGTAGTAACCAGGGTAGGCCGTGAGCGGGTGATTTTCATCGAGAGGGATGGGCTGCGGGTAGAACCAGATCCCGAGCGCGGCGTCTCCGCCGAAAAGGATGAACTGCTCGACCCCGTGGTGACGGCAGGCTTCGAGGATGTGGAAGGTGCCCTTCACACTGACGTCGAAGAAGCTGTCGGCATTCTCTTTCGCGGTGGCGAGTTGCACGACGATATCGGCTCCGCGCACGGTCTCCGCTACCGCGGCCGCGTCGGTGATGCTGCCGGTGATCGAAGTGACGCCCTCGCCCGTGACGGGGGTGCGATGGACGAGTGCCCGCACTTGGCATCCCTGTTGCGCGAGCACATCGAGGGCATGACGCCCCAGTTTTCCGCTGGCTCCGAATATCGCGACGGTCTTGCTCATCACTTTGAATTATGCTTAATGCCTGAATCTATTACTTGGCGCGAAACGCCAACCTTTGGTATTTTCCGGCAATGAATGAAGAGGAAAAAGCCCGGCGCTTTCAGCGTGCCTTTTATGATCGCATCGGTGGCGGGATGCAGCTCTCGTCCCTCTTCGCGACGCTACCGATGATCGCCTTCCTCGCCAAAGACCGCGAGAGCCGTTTCGTCTGCGCGAATGCCCGCACCCTGAAAATTTTCAATCTTGAGCACGAATGGAAGATGCTGGGGAAAAGGGACAGCGACTTTTTCCCGCTCGATATCAGTGCCGGCTTCGTCGAGGAAGATCAGCGGGTCATGCGCAGCGGCGAGACGCGGACCTACTACGCCCGGATGGTGCCCGACATCAACGGTCCGCTGAATTGGTATGTCGTCTCGGTTGCTCCGCTCCGGGATCCGGCGGGCGAGATCTGCGGTGTCGCCATCGCCCTCTACGACATCCACGAAGTCGGCGGAGTGGCCCATACTTTCCAACAGGTGGAGCCCGCCCTGCGCCATCTCCACACCCGCTTCCGGGAGCCCATCGAAACGCGACAGCTCGCCGAGCTCACCAACCTCTCGGAGCGGCAGTTCACCCGTGTCTTCAGGAAGCTACTCGGCGACTCGCCGATGCGATATCTCATCCGGCAACGAATCCGTGCAGCCTGTCAGGATCTCCTCGCGACGGATCGGTCCGCCGGAGCCGTCGCCCTGGATTGCGGCTTTTACGACCAGAGCGCTTTTACCCGTGCCTTTCGGCTGGAGACGGGGACAACGCCGGCGAAATATCGAAAGCGCCATCTTGATGCGCTGGAGGGCAGCCCCTCTTGACGCACCCCCTGAAACCTTTCAGATCCGGCTGTGTCGATCCACTGCCCGCAGCAGGATGAGGAGCAGCGCGAGGAAAAATCCGGCAGAAATGGACGCAGACAATATCGAGTCGGAAACGCCACGGTGGATTGCTCGCCGCGGAAAGGTGAGATGACGGAAACTACAGTTTTTCGAGCAGCTTATCGTGGATCCCGCCGAACCCGCCGTTGCTGAAGACAATAATGACATCTCCGTCGCAAGCCTCGACCACAAGCCTGGCGACGATGGCATCGGCATCGAGTTCGTAAAAGGCGGGCATCCCTTTGGCGCGGAGCGTCTCCATAAGCAGGTCGGTGTCGAGCCGCTCACTCTCGGCGAGGCTGTCGGCGCGGGCAACGGCGGAGAGACAGACGCCGTCGGCATGACCGAGCGCTTCGGGTAGAGCTTCCTGAAAGACATTGCGGCGGGTCGTGTTCGAGCGCGGTTCGAAGATGGCCCAGATCCGCGCGCCCGCGAAGCGACGGCGCATTCCCGCGAGCGCCTCGCGGATGGCGGTGGGATGATGCCCGAAATCATCGACGATGGTGATGTTGCGCGCGGTCACCCCGCGGACTTCCTGGCGGCGGCGGACCCCGCTGAAACTCGCGAGCGCCTCGCGCACCTCATCAGGCGTGACGCCGGCGAAACGGGCGGCAGTGAGGGCCATAGCGGCGTTGCGGACATTAAATTCGCCGTTGAGTGGGATCTCGTAGCGCTCCCCTTCGAGGGTGAAAAGGGAACTGTCGGCGCGGTAATCGACCTCGGAAATCCGTGCCTCGCATTCTTCGCCGAAGCCGACTCGCTTCATCGGCGAATGGCCCTCTTTTTTGAAGACCTCGAGGCAGTTCTGATCGTCCCCATTGATGAGGGCGAGGCCGTTTTGGGGAATCAGCCGGATCATGTGCCCGAAGGTCTTCTTCACCGCGACAAGATTTTCGAAAATATCGGCGTGGTCGAACTCCATGTTGTTCACGATCGCAACCTCGGGCAAGTAATGGATGAACTTGGAGCGTTTATCGAAAAAGGCCGAATCATACTCGTCGCCCTCGAGCACGGTGAGCTCGGACGAGGTGAAGCGCGCGCCCTGCTTCAGATTCCCCGGGAGACCGCCAATGACGAAGTTCGGATGGCGTCCCGAAGATTCCAGGATCCAGGTCAGGAGCGACGCTGTCGTGGTCTTTCCGTGAGTGCCGCTCACGACAAAATTGCGTTTTCCCCGCAGGACTTGGTCGCGGAGCAGTTCGGGCAGGGAGACGTAGTGGAGCTTGCGCCGCAGCACCTCCTCGACCTCTTCGTTTCCGCGGCTCTGGGCGTTGCCGATGACAAAAAGATCAACGTCGTCGGGGAGATTTTCCGCTTTGTATCCGTCGAGAATTTCGATCCCGCGGTCGAGGAGGAAGGACTTCATCGGTTCGTAAACGGCCGAGTCCGAACCCGTCACCCTGTAGCCGGCGTCGCGGAAGGCCGCCGCCACTGAGCCCATCGCAGTGCCGCAGATGCCCATGAAATAAAGATGTTTGTCGGTCCCGGGAGTATTACTCATAACAGAAATGGCACAAAAATGCGGTGGCACCCGACCGTCGGCGGGCAGGGGCGGAAAAGTCGGTTTTACGATCTTTTCCGCGTCCCCGCAATGTCTTTCGCAGGATACGGGATCCGGCGGGCGGTTCTTTTAACAGGGCTGAGCGATTCCCATGTCCGCGAGTCATGGCCCGTTACGGCCTAAAATCGCACGCTAACACGGAATTGACCATTGCCTGGCATGGCGCGAAGGTTAAAAATGAGTACGTTTGTCAAGCATCAGCCTCCCGCCCACAGGGGAGTGAATATCGCATTGGGTCTCGGCATCCTCTGGGCCGTCGTTCTGGGAGTGATCTGGTTCGCCTACCGCAACGCCGAAGGCGAAGCTGGCGGTTTTTTCCACTTTGTCGCCCGTTTCCACATTCTCATCGTCCATTTCCCCATCGGCGTCATCTTTCTGGCCGCGCTGATGGAGTTCCTGTCCTATTTCACGGCGTTTTCCTATCTCAGGAACACGATGCCCTTTGTCCTCTGGCTTTCCCTCTTCGGGGCGATCATGGCCACGGTGGCGGGGTATCTGCTAATGAACGTCGAGGGATTCGCCGGACGCGCCCTCGATCTGCACCTCTACTTCGGACTTGCCGTGGTGGTCTGCACCCTGCTCTCACTCGTCCTGTTTCTTAAAGGGAAACGCCTTCTCGCCGACATCGCGATCGGGGCCTCGGTCTTCACGACAATGGCGAGTGGTCATTTCGGCGGTGCCATGGTCCACGAGCCAACTTATCTCACAGAGTATGCCCCCGCAGTCCTGAAGCCCGCGCTAATGGTTGGACTCAATGCACCCGAGCCTGAGGTATTACAGCCCGCGGGCGAAGAGGCAAAAGCGGCCGAGGTCCCCATCGGTGAGCGCATCGTCTACACCGACTTCATCGTGCCCATTCTCGACAAGACCTGTAGCGAGTGTCACAACGAGAACAAGATCAAAGGCAAGCTCCGCATGGACACCCACGATCTCCTCCTCGCCGGGGCCGAAGGATCGGACTTCCCCACCATCGTGCCGGGGAATGCCGATGAGTCCGAGTTGCTCGTGCGCGTGCTCCTGCCCGAGGACGACGAAGAGTTCATGCCGACGAAAGGCGAGCCTCTCAAGCCCGCCGAGATCGAGTTGCTGAGCCTCTGGATCAAAGCCGGCGCCGCTGCGGACATGACCATCGCCCAGCTCGGCGAAGATCCCGCCATCGCCGCGACCGCCCTCGAAGTGGCCGCGATCCACGCCGACTCGCACGATGAAGTCGCCGACACCGCCCTCGCGACCTATGAGAGCGTCTGGAACACGCTCGCACCCGAGGAACAGATCGCCCGCATGACCGAGGTCAACGAGGCCGCCGAACGTTATCACTTCTCGCTCATGCCGATCTCGGCCGAGGATGACCGACTCCGCGTCAACGTGATCAACGCAGCCAAAGAGTTTGGCGATGAACAGCTCAAACTCCTCGAGCCCGTCGCCGAGCGCATCGTCTGGCTCGACCTCGCCCGCAGCCAGATCACCGACGAAGGCATGAAAACAGTCCGTCTCATGCGCGAGCTCGAGCGACTTCACCTCGAGAACACCGCCGTGACCGATGGCGGCATCGCTGAACTCGCCGCGCTCGGAAAACTCGAGTATCTCAACCTATACGGCACCAAGGTCGGCAACGGCATTTTTGACACCTTCGCCAAGATCCCCAGCCTGAAAAAGGTCTACCTCTGGCAGACCGGCGTCGATCCCGGTGAGGCAAAGGCCTTCGAGCGCAGCGTAAATCTCGAGATCAATACTGGTGTTGAACTGGCCGCCCCGCCCGCCGCTCCGGCTCCCCAAGAGATCAAAGCCCCTGCCGAAGCGCCAAAACCCGCAACTCCTCCGGCACCAGCGGCAGCAAAACCGGCCGAGCCTAAGAAGGTCGAGCCTGCCAAGCCCACAACCCCTCCGGCTCCGGCAACCCCTCCAGCTCCAGCTCCAGCTCCAGCTCCAGCTCCAGCTCCAGCTCCAGCTCCAGC
>JANQVJ010000011.1 GCA_030730365.1 Verrucomicrobiales bacterium | reverse complement strand
GGGCAATCAGGGACTCACCCTCGTCATGGTCGCGATCAATTCGCTCACGATGCTCTTTCTCTACGGGCTTCTCGGCGGCTGGCTCCTCGGGGTCAATCAGATGCCCGTGCCATGGGAGGCGCTCCTGCTCTCCGTCGGGATCTACGTCGCCCTGCCGCTCGTGGCGGGCTACTACTCGCGCAAGTGGATCATGAAGGCGAAAGGGCCGGAGTGGTTCCGGGACAAGTTCCTCCATTTCCTCACGCCCGTCTCCATCACCGCCCTCCTCGCCACGCTCGTGCTCCTTTTCAGCTTCAAGGGCGAGACCATCCTTGCCAATCCGCTCACCATTCTCTGGATCGCGATTCCCCTGACAATTCAGACGGTCCTGATCTTTGCGATCACCTACGGCATCGCGAAATGGCTCAAATTTTCCTACGAAGACGCCGCTCCCTCCGCCATGATAGGTGCCTCTAATCACTTCGAAGTCGCCATCGCCACGGCCGTGATGCTCTTCGGACTGAGCTCCGGAGCCGCCCTCGCCACCGTCGTGGGAGTGCTCATTGAGGTGCCTCTCATGCTCTTCCTTGTAAAAGTCTGCCAGCGCACCCGCGGCTGGTTCGCGAACTGACCACCCCTCTTTTCAAAATTCATGGCAACCCCGCTCATTCTCATTCTCTGCACCGGCAACTCATGCCGTTCCCACCTCGCTGAAGGGCTCCTCCGCACCGCCCTTAATGAACGCTTCACCGTCGCCAGTGCCGGCTCCAACCCGTCAGGCTACGTGCACCCCCTTGCAATCCGCGCGATGGAGGAAATCGGGCTAGATATCAGCGATCACCAGTCCAAGCACCTCGACGAATTCCTCGAAGAGGAGGTCGAGACGGTCATCACCGTTTGCGGCAACGCCGATCAGGTCTGTCCCCTATTCCCCGGTCAGATCAATCGTCACCACTGGGGCTTCGACGACCCCGCCCACGCCACCGGCACGGAGGAAGAACAAATGGCCGTTTTTCGCCGCGTCCGGGACGAGATCAAACGCGTCTTCGACGCCTATGCCGCCGGACGACTTGATGAGGCAAAGCGCGTCTGAGTAACGAGGGTTGAGTCGCTGCGGTGACCCTGTAGAGTGATCCCTCGAGCCAACATCTGGCGTAACCTTACACGTCCGACCAATCATCCTGATGCAGTTCACGCCTCTCTCCTACGATAGCTCAACTCGTTCCCCGTCCGCAGCGGCTCTCACGGAGATGGCTCGCGAGGCTTGGCGAAATGCTCCGCGCTGCCTCGGCCGGCTTTTCTGGCCCTCACTCGAACTCGCTGACGCACGAGACTGTTCCACCCCCGGTGAAGCATTCGAAGCCTGCCTGGCCCATCTTCACCGCTCCACCAATGGAGGTAAGATCCGTCCCCTCATCACGGTTTTCAGGGAGTCCGCAAGCGATGAACGCGGCTTCCGCATTTGGAACCATCAGCTAATACGTTACGCGGGATATCGGGCCGCCGACGGTTCCATCCTCGGAGATCCCGCCCAGCTTGATTTTACGCAGCGCGCCGTCGCGTTGGGTTGGTCACCCCCAACAAGACCCACCGCATTCGACCGGCTCCCCATCATCATCGATGTGCCCGGATATTCCGCCCGGTGGTATGAGTTGCCCGATGAAGCAGTGCTCGAGGTGCCACTCACCCATCCTGACTTTCCGTGGTTTGCAGACCTGGGCCTGCGATGGCATGCACTACCCGTTATTTCCGACATGGCACTTGTGGGAGGGAGCCATTACTTCCCGGCGGCCCCTTTCAGCGGATTCTATCTCGGAACCGAAGTCGCTTGCAGGAATCTCTGCGATGAAGGCCGTTACAACATCCTCCCGATGATCGCAGATGGCATGGGCCTAAATTGCACGGACCGCAGCAAACTTTGGAAAGACAGGGCTCTCATCGAGGTAAACACCGCCGTTCTCCATTCCTACCGGGAAGCGGGAGTCACCATGGTAGACCACCACACCGCTTCCGAGCAGTTCATGCAGTTCTTCAGGAAAGAGGAAGCTGCAGGACGATCCGTTGCCGGCGACTGGTCCTGGCTCGTGCCGCCGCTTTCCGGATCGACCATGGAAGTGTTTCACCATTACTATGAATCGCCCAAAGAGGGACCCGCATTTGTCGCCCAGAGCAACGCATGGGAGGATGGCGGGGTCGGTTCACCTGCGAGATGTCCTTTCCATGGATGAATCCGCGAACCCGCTGCGAAGCGGCCAACGACGTCCCTGCCCGGAACTCGACGGGAGCAGTGAATGTGGAATGCTATTTAAGAAGGGTGTTTCCGGCAATCCTCAACCTTCCCCGCTAATCGAAGTCCCGGTCCAGCCCATTTTCTGGTGGAGGACGTCGTAGAAATCCTGATCAGTCATCGAGACGAGAGTGAGACTGAAGGCGGCGCGGCGGAGGTGGATGCGGGCGTTGCCGGAAAGGACGGCGACAAGCTGACCGTCGACGAGGAGTGAGAGGTCGTCGCGCTGTTTCGGCGATTCGAAAAGGATACGGCTGGTCGCATCGACGACAAGGGGCCGATTCGCGAGAGAATGCGGGCAGATCGGGGTGATAACAAAGACGTTCGCGTCGGGTTGCACGAGGGGGCCTCCGGCCGAGAGGGAATAGGCGGTCGAACCGGTCGGGCTAGAGAGGATGAGCCCGTCGCCAGTGTAGCGGTTCGCGAGCTTGTCGTTGATGTGGGCCTCGACGTGGATGACACGTGAGGCCACGGCACGGCAAAGGGTTACCTCGTTGAGGGCGACGAAAGAGGCCTCGAGACGGCCTTCACGCTCGAGGTCACCGGCGATGAGGAGACGCTCGGAGAGGGTGAATGAGCCCGAGACGAGTGCCTCGACGAGTTGTCCGCTCTCCCCGGCGGTGGCGCAGGTGAGAAAGCCGAGGGTGCCGGTGTTGATCGCGGCGATAGGTTTGATGCGATCACCCATCTGCCGCAGGACCCAGAGAATGGTGCCGTCGCCACCGAGGACGACGAGGAGGTCGATGCGATCACTTAGCTGATCGAGCGGCACGCCGTCGGGTAATTTGACCAGAGCAGCGGTTCTTTCCTCGAGTAGAACAGTCAGTCCACCCTTGCGCAACTGGATGACAAGATCGAGGAGGAGCTCTCCCGCCCCGGGCTTGTCGGGGTTCGCGATGATCCCTATTCTTCGTGTTTCAGCCATGCGAGAAATTCGATATTACCGTCGGTGCCACTGATAGGCGACTGCGTCAGGCCATGCCAGCTTTTTCCGAGCGGACCGGTGACGAAGGTGCGGATCTTTTCGACCGCTTCTTCATGCAGCGCAGGGTCGCGGACGATGCCGCCTTTGCCGATTTGTTCTTTTTTCAGCTCGAACTGCGGCTTGATGAGACAGACGATGTCGCCGTCAGACTTCAGCACTTCGAAGACAGGTCCGAGGATGAGGGTCAGGGAGATAAAAGAAACGTCGATGACGACGAGGTCGACGGTCTCGGGAAGGTCCGACGCGGCGAGGTAGCGGATGTTGAAACCCTCCCGCGAGGCGACACGCTCGTCGCTGCGGAGCTTCCACGCGAGCTGGTTCGTCCCGACGTCATAGGCGTAGACCTTCGCAGCACCGCGCTGAAGGACGCAGTCGGTGAAGCCGCCGGTGGAAGCCCCGGCATCGAAGACGACCTTTCCGGTGACGTCGATGGCAAATTCATCGAGGGCTTTCTCAATTTTGAAACCGCCGCGACTGACGAACTTCGGGCGACTTTTTACCTCGATAGCGGCCTCATCATCGACCCTGAGCCCGGGCTTGAGGATTCCCTCGTGTCCCTCGACGCGCACTTCCCCGGCGATAATGAGGCGTTTGGCCACCTCGCGGGAGTCACAGAGCCCGCGGCGAAACATCACCTGATCGAGTCGTTCTTTTGCCATGTCTTTGTGTATCCACTTGTAACCCCCGCGGTCCGAACCGCGTCTTCCCTGAGTGAACGTGGTATTGTCCGCTTTTCAACTACGGAACCTGACCCGATGAAGCGCTTTCTTACCCGCACTCTCCCCTGCCTCACCGGACTGTCCACGGTCCTGGTCGTCCTCGGAATGATGATGTGGCGGTATCTGGACGAGCCGACGGTGCTCCCGCTTCTTACCTCTCCACACGAAGATCTCGCCGGTGAGATCGCCCTCGTGAACGCCGCCTTTGCCCGCGCGCAGACGACGCCCCCCCTATCGTCTGTCCCCGCGGCCGATGCGCTCACCCTCGCACGGCGCCTCTCCCTCTCCCTGACCGGTGCACCGCCCTCGCTGGAGGAGATTCGCCGACTCGAGGCCCTGCCGGCTGGCGCTGACCCGGTAAATGCCTGGCTCGATCACCTTTTTGCCGACCGTCGCTATGCGGACTACCTTGCGGAGCGTTTTGCGCGGGCTTTCGTCGGGGTCGAGACGGGCCCTTTCCTTGTCTATCGGCGACGAAGGCTGGTGACCTGGCTGGGAGATCAGATCGCGATCAACCGCCCCTACGACGAACTGGTGCGGCAACTCATCTCG
Organism: Verrucomicrobiales bacterium; assembly: GCA_030730365.1. Lineage (GTDB taxonomy): Bacteria > Verrucomicrobiota > Verrucomicrobiia > Verrucomicrobiales > DEV007 > Arctic95D-9. Next base: position 41,545 of record JANQVJ010000011.1, on the reverse strand, counting down.
GCCGAGGGCCTCTGGACGAGCCATCCCGAGGCGAACTTCATCACCGTCTCGGTCGTAGCGGGCGGTGGCGGCCCTGACGAAACAAAGCTCGCCGCGCGGACGGCACGAGCCTTTCTCGGGGTCAGCCTCGATTGCATGCAGTGCCACGATGACAAGTTCAGTGATCGCTGGAAGCAGAAGGATTTCCACCAACTCGCCGCCTTCTTTGCCCAGGCCGATACCACGATCACCGGCGTGAGAGAGAAACGGACGAAGGAGTACGAGGCACGCTACCTCGGGGAAAAAAGTGAAACGAAAATCGCTCCGCAGGTCCCCTTTCTTCCCGAACTTTTTGCCGCTGGCGGATCGCGCCGCGAACAGCTCGCGCGCTGGATCACGCATCCGGAGAACACCGCCTTTGCCAGGGTCACGGTGAACCGCACCTGGGCGATCCTCTTCGGGCGTCCCCTCAGTGAACCGGTCGATGACATTCCTCTTGAGGGCCCCTACTCCACCGGCCTCGAGGAGCTGGCGCACGGCTTCATCGCGAGCGGCTACGACATGGAGCGGCTCATCCGCGTCATCGCGGGCTCGGATCCCTTTCGTCGCGAGAGTCGCTCCGTCGATCCCGACAAACCGGTCACCGCAGAACAGGAATCGACCTGGGCCGCCTTTCCCGTCACCCCGCTGCGTCCCGAACAGGTCGCCGGCAGCGTCATCCAGGCCAGCACCCTGCAGGCACTCGACGGGTCGACCCACATCATGCAAAAGTTGCGGCGCTACGGGGAGACGCGTGACTTTGTGAAACGCTACGGCGACCGCGGCGAGGATGAGTTCGCCGAGGAGTCCGGGACGATCCCGCAACGACTCCTCCTCATGAACGGGAAGCTCGTCAACGAAAGGACCAAGCCGAATCCGGTCATGAACAGCTCGACACGACTGGCGCACTATGCCCCGTCCGATGCGAAAACGCTCGATGCGGCTTTCCTCGCACTCCTTTCACGCTACCCGACCGACCCCGAGCGGGAGCATTTCACCCGTCTCCTCGAAGGAAAGGAGAAAAAAGCGAGAGAACGAGCCATGGCCGATCTCTACTGGTCACTGATCAACTCCACAGAATTCTCCTGGAACCGATGACGCCTTTTTCACCTTTCTCAAGACACGGAGCCTGCGGTCAGAGCGATCATTTCACCCGGCGCGCCCTCTTAAAAAGCTCGGCCGTCGCCGGTCTTGGCTGGCTCACTCCTCTCGCCCAACAGCTCGCGCGCGGTTCGGAAAAATCGGGAAAACGACCGCAGTCTGTTATCATCCTCTGGATGGAGGGCGGGGCGAGTCAGCTCGAGACTTTCGACCCGCATCCCGGCCGCGCGATTGCCTACGGGGCGAAGGCGATCGAAACGGCTGTGCGCGGAATGAAATTCGGCGAAGGACTGCCGCTCACGGCGGAACGGGCGCAGGATTTCTCCATTCTCCGCGCGGTCACCAGCAAAGAAGGCGACCACACCCGCGCAATCTACAACGTGAAAACGGGTTACCGGCCCTTTCCGGGGCTCATTCATCCGGCGATAGGATCGATCCTCTGCCACGAAATGCCGGGGCTCGACGAGAAGATGCCGCCCATCGACATCCCCTCGCACATTTCCATCCTCCCGGGGCAGAATCCGGCTCGCGGAGGCTATCTCGGGGCACAATACGACGCCTTTCAGGCCTACGACCCCGTCAAGCCCTTACCCGATCTACGATCGCGCACCGATGACGAGGGACAGTCCCTTCGCCTCGATGGACTGGACGTGCTGGAGCAGTCCTTTGCCGCAGGCCGCCTCGCCGATCTCGAGAAATCGCGGACCCTTCACCGCACCTCCATCGAGCGCGCCCGACGCATGATGAGCTCAGATCAACTCGCCGCCTTTGACGTCAGTGACGCCCCCAAAGCGGAGCGGGAGGCCTTTGGTGATACGGCATTCGGGCGCAGTTGTCTCGCCGCCGTCCGCCTCGTCGAGGTCGGGGTGCGCTGCGTCGAAGTGACGTTGAACGGGTGGGATACCCATATCAATAACTACGAAGGCCAAGCCAAACAGCTCGGGATCCTCGATCCGGCCCTCGCCGCGCTGATCGGACTGTTGAAAGATCGCGACTTGTATGAGAACACCATCGTGATGGTCGCGACGGAGTTCGGGCGCACTCCGAAGCTGAACCTCGCCGAGGGACGCGACCATTGGCCGCACGGGTTCAGCGTGCTCCTCGGCGGCGGCGGCTTTCGCGGCGGGCTTGCGATCGGAGAGACCGACCCAACCGGGGAAAGTCAGGAGCCTACCGGGAAAGTCCGCGTGGAGGACATCCACGCGACGATCTTCCACCAACTCGGCATCGATTACGACTACGAACAAATGACCCCGATCGGGCGTCCCATCGCCATCAGCGACGGTCGCGTCATCCGGGAACTGAGCTCGTGATCAGTCGAGCGACTTTATCTTCACATTGCGGAACGAGACGAGATTACCGTGGTCCTGCAGGCAGAGGTGGCCCTTGGTCGGCTTGCCGAACTGGAGAAACTTCGAGAACTTGCTCGCCGCGACCTTGGCGTCCCAGTCGGCCGAGCCTTTGACATACTCGACATACTTGGTGCCATTCATGGTGTGGACGCACTTCCCGGGGGTGATAACAATATGGAGGGTATTCCACTCACCGGCGGGATTCGTCGCGTCGACGGTGGGAGCGTAGAGTTGGTAGAGCCAGCCGGCCTTCTGCGGATCGGTGCCGTCAACATTGTCCTGAATCTGGATCTCGGGTCCGGTCATCCAGGGAGTCTTCTCCGTTTCGAGGACGTGAAACATCAGTCCGCTGTTGCCGCCTTTGGAAATATTGTAGTCGAGCTTGAGCTCAAAAGATCCATACTGCTCTTTCGTAAGGATATCGCCCCCGCCTTTTTCCGTGAGGGTGAAGGCGCCGTCGGCGACCTGCCACTTGGGATCGACGCCGTCCTTCTGATAATTTTTCCACTGCGAGAGGTCCTTGCCGTCGAAGAGCAGGGACCAGCCCTCCGCTTTTTCCGCCTCAGTGAGGACGTTCAAACCAGCCGCTTTCTCGTCCGCGAGGACTGATGACAGCATTCCAATAAGGGCACCAAAAAATAGGATCGATCGTTTCATTGATGCTGTTTACCACCTCACGGTCGTCGTGACAAGACCGGTGATACGGTCTTTCGTGGCCGGGTTGCTCCGGCGAGAATCTCTTGCACCACGGCACGAACTCCGCGATCCTCCCGCATCATGAAAGCCCCGACTTATCTCAAAGCCCTCGCCGCCCTCGTCGCGGCTCCCGCCCTGCTCTTCGCTGTAGAGGATGGCTTCACTCCTCTCTTCAACGGCAAAGACCTCAGCGGCTGGAAAAACCCCTACGAGTGGGGTGAAGCAGAAGTCGTCGGTGATGAGATCCACCTCACCGCGGACAAAAAATTCTTCCTCGTGACTGAAGAGCAATATGCGGACTTTATCTTCGAGGGCGAAGTTCACCTGCCCGAAGGCCCCGCGAACTCGGGTTTCATGTTCCGCTGTCATGTCGAGCCGAACAAGGTTTACGGCTACCAGTCCGAGATCGACGGATCGGACCGCCGCTGGTCGGGCGGACTCTACGACGAGGGCCGCAACCAGTGGCTCTGGCCAAGCCAGAAAGGACGCACCAAAGTTGAGGCAGCCCTCGCCCACGAGGCCGAGTCGCAGGCACATTTTAAAAAGCCCGAAGTTCGCGATGCGCTGAAACGGAATGACTGGAACAAGATCCGCATCACCTGCAAAGGGAACCTTTTGAAAATCGAGCTAAACGGCGTCGCCACCACCGAATATACCGACGACACCGATGCGAAAGGCCATCTCGGGATACAACACCACGGGGAAAAGGGCCAGACCTATCGCTTCAGGAATCTTCGGATCAAGACCCTCTAATCTTTCCTGTGATGGATCTGACGCTCCCGAAATGGTACGACCTCCACACCCACTTCCGCCAGGGGGCCAATGTGGGACTCTACGTCGCCGACCATCTCGCGATGGGCTGTGCGGGAGCGCTCGCCATGCCGAACACAAAGCCACCCGTCTCGCGGATCTCGGGAGCGGACACGAAGACGGCACGATCGATCGAGGCTTACCGCGAGGAACTGTTCGAAGCGGGTGCTTCCGCTTTTGATCAGCTTATCATCCCTCTCTACCTCACCCGCGAGACGACTCCCGCCATGATAGTGGCGGGGGCAGAGTCGGGCCTCCTCAGAGCCTGTAAATATTACCCGCCCCACGGCACGACGAACTCGGAGCATGGTGTTCCGATGGATGAATGGATAGGCGGTGAGGTCTTCACGGCGATGGAGGATCACGGGATCGTCCTCTGCATCCACGGAGAGCAACACGGACTCATTGGATCCGCCTATTTCGATGCCCATCAGACTGCCGAGTCTATTTTTTATGCTCAAACCCTGCCTCGAATTCTCGAGGCTCATCCGCGGCTTCGAATCGTTTGCGAGCATATCACGACGGCGGCGGCGGCCTCCTTTGTCACGGGAGCACCGGATCGTGTCGGGGCGACGATCACTCCGCAGCATCTCCTCTACACCGTCGGCCATCTCATCCAGGGGCTGAAGTATCATCTCTACTGCCTGCCCATCGTGAAATTCGAGAGCGACCGTGCCGCCCTGCGCGAAGCCGTCATGACCCCGGGACAGTCGAAATTCTTCGCCGGGACCGATAGCGCCCCGCACACCACCAAAGCGACCGAATGTGGATGCGCGGCCGGTTGTTACACCGGTGGCTGTGCGCCCCAGCTCTACGCGATGGCCTTCGAAGAAGCCGGCGCCGATCTTGGCTCCGACGCCGGACGCGAAAGTTTCACCCGCTTTCTTTGCAGCAACGGTCCCGCCTTTTACGGCTTCGAGGGTTCAAAAGAGACTTTCATGATGAAGCGCGAGACCTCTCACACCAAGCCGCATCTGACCGAAGACGGCCCCGTCGTCCCCCTTCCTTACGGCATGGGACTGACGCTCGAGTGGAGCATCGCCGCCTCCTGAGCGCCCGCTTTTGCGAGGAAAATCAGGATGGAGGGAAATTCCGTTTGCCGATCTGCCGATCTTGTTGCATTATCCCCGCCCGTCCTCTGAGGGACCTGGAAAACGGGGCATTAGCTCAGTTGGTAGAGCACCTGCATGGCATGCAGGGGGTCAGCGGTTCAAATCCGCTATGCTCCACGTTTTCCCCAACCGGATCGCGTCGTTCCGGCTCGATGCGCGGCTTCTCGGTGCCCTCATTTTTCGCACGGCGACCATTTCTCTAGAGGGATCGTCGGCGCATGACCACTGTGGTGTCGAACGAATCGGATACACTCCCTATAGGGACGGGCACCCTCACAGAGGGTCTAACCGGATACCTGCCCGTTAGACTTCTTTTGGGAGTGCGAGTCCTCGGAGAGCTTGTCATATTCCCGGAGAACTTTCCTTCCCTGCCAAACGGCTCGATCGCTTGAATGATCGGTTTTTACTGACGATGGCCGGTTTCACCACTTTACCCCCATCCAGCGAGGCTAAAACTCAACATTTTTCGACATACAAGACGCGCCATCTTTTGATATCTTGATACTTTCCTTCGTCCATCAGTTCATGAATCGTCTCCCCCTTATTTCGTCCCTCGTCTTTTTAATCCTCGTCTCGACCAGTTTTGCGTCGGCGAGGCGGCCGCAGGCCGCCAAAATCTACGGGAAAATCCAATTCGTGAGTAGCTTCCCGGATTACAAAGTGCAGGTCGTCGAATCCTTCGCCGATCTGCATGTCCAGCGAGTTTCCTCTTTTCCGAACAGTCCGGGGAAGTGGCAAATCGTGGAGAGTTTCCCGGATTTCAAAATACAGATTGTGAATAGCTTTCCAGATTTTAAGATAAAGTATGTCGACAGCTTCCCCGGGCTTCCGAAATAGACTCTGTGTATTCATTTGTAGTTTGCTCCCCGTCATTGGCGAAGCGTGGGCCAGCGGTCTCGAAGAGATCGGGCCCTGCACTTACATAGCGACAGAATGGGCCGACGGCGATTCTTTTCTGGTTAAGCTACCCGACGGAAAAGAGCACGTCTTTCGTCTCTATTTTGTGGACTGCATCGAGCAGACGGTGAGCGATACGAACGACAAACGCCGACTCCGTGAGCAGTCGCGCTACTTCGGAGTCAGCAATTATCTCACCGCCGTTGAGCACGGAAAGAAAGCCGCCGCCTTCACCGCCGCCGCTCTGAGCCAACCTTTTACGATTCACACCGCCTACGCTGATGCGAGAGGACGCTCGGGAAAACCCCGCTACTATGCCTTCGTCCGAACCTCCGAAGGCCGCGACCTGGGCCACCTCCTCGTCGAGAACGGACTCGCACGAGCCTTCGGTCTCGGACGAGAGACACCGACAGCCACCTCGCGGGATGAGTGGGACGCCTATTTAAAAGACTTAGAACTCGTGGCCGCGATCGGACGCAAGGGCATCTGGGGGCACTCGGATGCCGGGCAGATCGTCGCGATGCGGAAAGAAGAACGCGAAGAAATGCGGGGGCTCGAGGCCATCGACGACGCCCTCGTCGTAGCCCCGCCCTCCGAGCCCGTCGATGTCAATACCGCCGCGATCGAGGATCTCATGCGGGCCGGGCTACGCGAATCCCTCGCCGATGCCGTGGTCAGAAAAAGACCCTTTGCGAAAATCGAGGATCTTCTCGACGTCAAAGGGATCGGTCCCGCGACGTTTAAAAAAGTGCGGCCCTATCTGATCGTGATCAGTGCCCCCGCCGCGAAAGCCGCACCTTGATCTTTCTGCCATTCACGGCTTCGTTACGAGCCTATGGATCGTGATCAAAACCTCTCCCGCTTTCTCCAGTCCGATGGCCGCACCGTTATCCTTCCCATTGACCACGGCACTGCCATCCCCGTTACCGGGATGGAGGACCCGATAGGGTTGATCGAGGCACTCAACCCTGTCGTAGACGGCTACGTTGTCAATCTCGGGGTCGCTCTCGCCGCTGGCGACGCCCTCGAAGGGAAAGGAGTCTGTCTGCGCACCGACTGCTACAAGCCCCGCTACGGCGACAATCTTGACGAAGGCAGCTACCGCCTCTACGGAGCAGAAGAGGCCCTCACGGTGGGCGCGCACGCCGTCATGAACATGCTTTACACTCACCACAGCAACGAGGCGGGCATTTTCCGCGAAGCGGCCGAGCTCATTAGTGAGAGCCTCGACGCCGATATCCCCGTCATCCTCGAAGCACTGCCTTTCGGAATCGGCCGCCCTGCCGATTATACCCTGGAAAACATCGGTTACACCGTCCGCGCCGCGGCCGAGCTGGGAGCCGACATCGTCAAGACCGCCTACCCGACCGGCGCGAGCTCGGACGAATTCCGCACTATCGTTGAAGCCTGCTTTGTTCCCGTCATCATTCTCGGCGGTTCCGCCCTCGGGGACGACGAAGCGCTCCTGACCATGGTAAAAAATGCAATCGATGCCGGTGCCGCCGGTATCGCCGTGGGACGTAACGTCTGGCAGCATCCCAAACCCGCCAAAATCGCCGCCGCCCTGCATGCCGTTGTTCACGACGATGCCTCGGTCGCTTCGGCTCTGAAGTGTCTCGCCTAAGACGCAAGTCTCCATCTCCCCATGATCGTCCCCAGCCTCCAATACGCCGGCCGTGTCCTCCGCACCGCAGACAAGCGCCATCTCGCGAAGTTCATGTGGAACTTCGGGGTCAAGGGGATCCACTCGGTCAATCTCTACAAAAAGCGGATGAAGGAGGGCATTTATTTCCCGCCCTTCCTTTACATCTCCATCCTCAACAGTTGTAACCTGCGCTGCCAGGGATGCTGGGTCGATGTGGACAAACCGCAGGTCAAACTCGACCTTGCCGACCTCAACAAGATCGTTAACGAAGCCAAGTCGCACGGGAATTCATTTTTCGGGATATTAGGCGGTGAGCCGTTCATGCACAGCGAGTTGCTTGATTTTCTGGCGGAGCATCCCGACTGCTTTTTCCAGGTTTTCACAAACGGTCAGATGATCACGGAGAAGAAAGCGAAACAGCTGCGCCAACTCGGCAACGCGACCCCGCTCATCTCCATCGAAGGCACCGAACTGATCGCCAACGAGCGTCGCGGGGGAAAGGACGTCCTCAACCGCACTCTCAAAGGTCTCGACCACTGCCTCGAAAACAAGCTCCTCACCGGCGTCGCGACGAGCCTTTGCCAGACGAATATCGACGACCTCCTCACCGAGACCTGGCTGCGCAAGCTGATCGATCGCGGGGTTCATTACGCCTGGTATCACAGCTATCGCCCCGTCGGCCCGCAGCCGAACGAAGCCCTCGCCCTCACCCCCGAGCAGGCCCGCCGTGTCCGGCAATTTGTCGTGAACATGCGGGTGAAGCTGCCTCTCGGCATCATCGACGCCTACTACGACGGAGAAGGTCGCGCCCTTTGTCCCATGGCCAACGGCATTTCCCACCACATTTCGCCGACCGGCGCCATCGAACCCTGCCCCATCATCCAGTTTGCGAAGGAAAACGTCCGCGACGGCTCGATTTACGACTCCCTCACCCAGTCGGAGTTCCTGAAAGACTTCCGCGAGACGGCGGCGAAACATACGCGTGGCTGCATCGTCCTCGAGCGGCCCGACCTCGTCAAAGCGCTCGCTGAAAAGCATTCCGCGACCGACACGACGCTTCGCAAAACAGCCATCGCCGAGCTCGACGCGATGACCCCGCGCAACAGTCAGTGGCTCCCCACCGGAGAAGAAGTTCCGGAAAAACACCCCGTCTACCGTTGGGCAAAGCGGATCTGGTTCAACGATTTCGGCGTCTACGACGGCCTTGATAAGTCCGCCGCAGAGCGCTGAGACGCCACCGCATTTGCCGCCGGGCCGGTTCAGGCCTAGACTGAGCGCTTTCCCATGCTGCCGTGGTTCCAGAACGATCAATTCCCCCTCTATCTCGCCCCTATGGCGGGCGTGACGGATCTGGTCTTCCGCCGCATCTGCAAAGAACTCGGCGCCGACGTCATGGTGACGGAATTCGTCTCGGCCGAGGGCATCATGCAGGCCGACGAGCGGACCCGCATTTACACCGAGTTCGACGACGAGCAGCGCCCTGTCGGGGTCCAGCTCTTCGGTGCCGACGGGCCCCGTATGGCTGAGGCGGCTAAAAAGATCATCGACTGGAAACAGCCCGACTTCATCGACATCAACTTCGGCTGCCCCGTCAAAAAGGTCGTCTCGAAAAACGGCGGATCCTCCCTCCTGCGCGACTGCCCGCTGCTCACAGAGGTCGCCTCTTCCATCGCTAAAGGTGTTGGGGATCAAGTCCCCGTCACCGCAAAAATTCGGATCGGGTGGGACCAGAACCTCATCAATGCCCCCGAAGTGTGCCGCATCCTCGAAGACTGCGGCATGCAGGCCATCGCCGTCCACGGCCGCACCCGCGCCCAGGGCTATTCGGGCGAGGCTGACTGGGACGTCATCGATGCCTGCAGTCGCGCTGTTTCAATCCCAGTGATCGGCAACGGCGACATCCAATCAGGCATGGACGTGGAACGCCGCCGCAAGAGCACCGGGGTCAGCGGCGTCATGATTGGCCGCGCCGCGATGCAATACCCCTGGATCTTCCGGGATGCGAAACGATACCTCGAGTCCGGGATCCACCCCGAACCGGTCTCCTGCGAAGAGCGGTGGGACCTCATCCTGCGGCACGCGCGCCTCCTCATCGAGTGGGGTAAATTCCCCACTGAGCGCCACGCGATGCAGGCCCTGCGATCGCGGCTAATGGCATACTCTAAGGGACTGCGACACGGCAAAATTCTCCGCGGACGCTTTTCGGTCGTAAATTCCGTCCCCGAGCTCGAAGACATCGCCGCTGATTACCTTGCCGCCACCTTCGACGGCATCGAAGCAATCGCGGCGGCCGCATCAGCCTGACGGGGCGAGCGATGGGGCTCAACATTCTCGAAACGATAGACACCCTCCAACTGACGCGAGTCGGCAATCAACTTCTCCAAATCCGCCAGCATGCGTTCACCGCGGGTTTTCCGGGCGCCCATCTGACGGAGAAACCGGCGCACCCCTCGAATCGCCTCCGGCATCTTCACGCAAGCGATCAAGAAGAGCACGAAGAGCGCGGCACTAAAAAAGGCCAGATACACTATCGATACCGGAGGTAGAGAAGTCATGGGAAGCTAGGATTCCCATAATATTAACAATTTTATATAAATTTAAAACTATTTGTTTTCTTTTTTTGAATTTTTTACCTCATTATTATCAAGTCATCATGGCGGACTGGTTGAGCTTTGCGGGGTGCTGCTTTACACTTGCCTGGCACACGCTCCGCCATTATCCAGCCCGATGCTTTCCGTTATCTCCCCGGCCAAAACACTGGATTTCGAATCCGCCTGCCCTCCCCATGAGATCAGCGTGTGCGATTATCTTAACTCTGCCGAAGAACTCATCGGGGTGCTGCGCAAGAAAAATCGGGAACAGCTCGGTGTAATGATGGGTATAAGTCCACCCCTCGCTGAGCTGAATCACCAGCGTTACCGTAATTGGTCCCTCCCTCTCACACAGGACAACGCCCGAGCCGCTCTCTTTGCCTTCAAAGGAGACGTTTACACTGGCCTTACTCTTGATACCTACCGGGTTGCCGACCTGACCTTCGCTCAAAAACACCTGCGCATCCTTTCGGGACTTTATGGACTGCTGCGACCGCTGGATCTAATGCTGCCCTACCGCCTCGAGATGGGCACATCTCTGAAAACGAAACGAGGGAAAAACCTCTACGAGTTCTGGGGTGAGCGGATCGCAGAGGGGGTCAATACGGCACTCGCCAAATCGGGCTCAGGCACCCTCGTGAATCTGGCCTCACAGGAATACTTCAAGGCCATCCCCGCCTCGAAGCTCGAAGGTCGCCTGGTGACACCACACTTCAAGGAGATGAAGAACGGGGAATATAAAATCGTCAGCTTTTTCGCCAAAAGGGCGCGAGGTATGATGGTTGATTACATCATTAAAAATGCGATCAACGAGCCCGAGCCAATGAAGTCCTTTGACACGGACGGCTACCGGTTCAATCCTGAATTGGGCGATTCCGACAACTGGGTCTTCACCCGTGGCTGAACCAGCAGACTGCCTCACCACCGCTCTCCATGCCCGCGCTTCCCCGCTCGTTGCTCGTTCTCTTACCGCTCGCCGGGTTGTCGGGGTTGCTTCCGTGCTCTGTCAGCGCGCAGGAAGCGACGCCGGGAAGCCCCCTCTTGATCTCGGACAGCCCGGAAACGCCTGCTCCTGCTCCTGCTCCTGCTATTGCTCCGCTGAAACTCGATATCGCCCGTCGCGATCTCAAAAACTTCCTCACTGACGCGGAGAGTCTCTCCCCTTACCTGAAAGTTGAAGGGATCAGTGCATCGCTTCAGGAGATCTTCGTGATCGGTTCGGGCGCTGTCCCTCGTGCCGTCTTCTGGGATCCTCTCGCCTGCCGGCTTCTCGGGGTGCTCGACCTTGATGCTCCGGCTCCGGCTCCTCAATTTGAAGTGCAGGATCCCGGACCGGAGGGAGGCGAGGAAAGGACGGAGGGTGAAGGTGAGGACACTCCGCCCCCGGCACCCCCATCACCCTATTTGTTGATGGCTGAAGGCCGGCATCCACTCACCGGATCCGGCGGAGGGAGCGGAAGACCGGTCTTTTTCGGGTTCCGTCTCGTCGGCGGCATGCCCGAGTTTCTCTATACCTTCGGGGCCCTCGCGGTGGAGGAACGCCTCTGGCTCGATGAAGGCGGCACGGTAATGAAGCAGCGTTTCTCAGTTCGCGACGCGCCGCGCGGCCTTCAAATAACCTTGCCCGAATCCTGGAAAACCCGCGCCGAGGCTTCGGCAGGAACCTGGGAAAAGAACGTCCTTACCGTTCCTAAAGAATCGTCCGCCGAAGTCATCCTCAGCTACAGACTTAGCACCCTGCCGCCACCCCTACCCGCGGAATCCAATTGAGCTGTTATCTTTCACCCCACGGGATGCCCCTGCTCTGTGCCGTGATCATGATGGCGGGGAATCCCTTGATATCGCCGGTCCTTTCCCAATCCGAAGAGGCCGCTGTGGACGCGAATCCCGCCGTGAGCTCGGCGCGGCCCTTCGTCCAGCTGAATCCTCAGGACAAAGCACCGACGGTTCGAGCGATCGTGCCGCTCGATGGTGCCAACGTTTTCTTCCTGAATCACCGGGGTCAGATCGGGATAGCAAAGTTCAGTCCGGGACTTAGTCAGATCGGATGGCAGTTTTACTCCGAAGTAAAACTCTCCGCTCTGCCGTCGATCACCCTAGGTCCGAACTACTCCGTGATCACTGCTTCCGTGAATGAGGTAACCCAAGCCTTTGACACGAATCAGGATGTCTCTCTCGACTTCTTTCAAGCCCTCGTGCAGGACTGGCCGGGACGTGATGGCGGAGTCGTCATCACCGCCGGCCCGATCGCTGATCCTTACGGTCGGATCCTCTTCGCCCTCTCACCCGCCGCTGCCAAACCGGGAGCCCCCCCCCGGGCGCGCGTCGTTGCGTGGCACCCGAAGGCAAAGGGGCTGGTCACGGTGACCGAGAGCGAACTGAGGGTCGATGCCTTTGCGGTGAATCGTAGCGGGCTCCTCGCCGCACGTCTCCATTTACCTGACTATCCCGATGGTTATTTTTTATCCCTCACCGGACTCCCCCCTTTCGACCTAGAACAAGCCGATGCAGTTCCCAACCCTATGCCGACCACGCTCCCCTCTCTCGTGATTCCGGCCGAGCTCACGAAGAAGTCGCCGCCGACGCAGATGTGCTTTTTCGAGGAGAACAAGAGAGAAAAGATCCTCCTCGCCTGCCCGGGTTCGAAGCAGCTCATCGAGATCGTCCCCGATCGACCAGGACAGCTCTGGCAGGGCGCCATTCTCTTGCGGGCCCTGACGCCATCCCCCGTCGAGACCCTCGTCGAGATGTCGACAGGTATGGTCCTCGGAGGAGGCGACGAAGGTTTCCTTCCCCTCACCGGTTCCGCAGATCCTTACCGCATCACCCGTCTCGACCTCGCCGGGGACGGAATCGTTCTCGGTTTCAATCGCCCGGTGGACCGGCTTCAGGCCTCTCAGCAGGGAAGTTACCAGATCAAGGCCCTCGCCGCGACCGGCAGCACCGCGATTATCATCTCGGACATCGTGATTGAGCCTGACGGAAGAACCGTCGTTCTCAATACTGCCCGGATTCCTGAGGGGAGGGTCCTGCAAGTAGTCTGCAAGAGCGTGCCGTCTGAGACCGGTGAGACACTTCTCGGCACCGAATCCTTTTACACCGTTCACCAGCGCCGGGTAAACTGATCCAAAAAAGGCCGATCTCCCACAGAGAAAATCGGGCCTGGGTGAGAACGGGATTTTCGAAATTAGTCCAGCAGATCGGCAGGAACCATTCCGCCGTTTTCGGCGAGCTGCCTCATGACCGTCTGGTGCAACCATATGTTCATCTCGGCGGAACCTTTACTGTCGATTTCGGCCTGGCTGTAACCAAGCTCAATGGCGAGTTCTTTGCGGGCACCGTAGCTGCTGTCCATCCCGACGAGCTTAAGGAGGTCGACGATGGAGTGCTTCCAGTCGGGGTCTTCAGGATGCACTTTCGCCATAGCGGCGAGGTTGGCCTCCACATCCACGGCTGAGAGGGCCGCGGGCGCAGCCTCAACGGCCAGCCCGGGAGCCGGAGCAGGAGTTCCTGCTTCTTCTCTTTTGCCAAAAATCAGGCCCATCAGCTTCGAGAACATTCTCATAGAATTTAGTGTCAGCGGGCGACGATGGCTTGACAAGCATCAAAATCGAAAGCTTCGACTTTCGTGTTTATCATCTTGCGGGTTAAAGCACCGACGCGTTGCGCATCAGGTGAATCAGCCTACCTTCTCTCCGACGCTATGACGAATCATCCCCGGACGACCGCCCTGATTTTTTCGCTGCTCCTGTGCCTTCCCTTCATGTCCGACGGCCAGGGACTCTTTGATCGCGATCCGAATGCTGCGATCTACCGCAAAGCGAAGCAATACAATCTCGTCTCGGTGGAAAAAGCCGTGCCCGGTGCCTTTATCGACATGCGGTATAAAATCACCTCAGCGGCGAATCGTCCACTCTACCGTACCGAAATGCCCTGTCTCATCCATCGGTCGACGGCGGAAAAGCTGGTAAAGGTGAGCAAAGTCCTCGCCGCGAGCGGTTATGCTCTGAAGATATGGGACGCATGGAGACCGCCAGAGGCGCATCAGGCCCTGTGGGATGCGGTCCGGGATTCGAAATTCGTCGTTCCGCCGAGTAAGGGCCCCTCGTGGCATTGCTACGGCATCTCCGTAGATCTCACCCTCGTGACCCTCGACGGCAAACCCGTTGCGATGCCATCCGATTTCGACGAGTTCTCGCCCCGCGCCGCGTCGAACTACGCGGGCGGAGATCCCGAGATCGCGCGCCGCGTCGCCCTCTTACAGAACGCGATGCGGCAAGCCGGTTTTCGCGTTATCAAATCAGAATGGTGGCACTTCGACGACATGAAGACCAGAGGCGGCATCCGTAATGTCACCGCTGCCGACCTCGGCATCCGCATGCCCTGAAACTTCCCTCTGCCATGGAGAAAACCGCCCTCGTGATCGTCCGAGAATTGCAGGAAGCGGGCCACGAGGCCTACTTCGCGGGGGGCTGTGTTCGAGACCGACTGCGCGGAGTCGCCCCTAAAGATTACGACATCGCCACCAGCGCGACTCCCGGGGAGATCTTGAAGCTCTACCCTCGCGCCGACACCATCGGGGCGCACTTTGGGGTCATCCTCGTCCGTCGTGGAGGCCATCATTTTGAAATCGCGACTTTTCGGGAAGACGGCACTTACAGCGACGGTCGCCGTCCCGAATCCGTCACCTTTTCCACGAGTGCCGCCGATGCGCGGCGGCGTGACTTCACGATCAACGGGATGTTTTACGATCCCATCGGAGAAAGGCTGATTGACCACGTCGGCGGCGAGGCGGACCTGCGCTCGGGGCTCGTCCGCGCCATCGGCGAGCCACGCGAACGTTTTGAGGAGGACTACCTGCGCCTCCTCCGGGCCGTGCGCTTTGCCACGTTGCTGGATTTCGAAATCGAAACGTCGACCTGGTCGGCGATCCTCGCCCTCGCTGACCGCATTACCCTCATCAGCCCCGAGCGCATCCGCGAAGAGCTCGACCAACTATGGCTCAGTCCCGCACGCCTGCGGGCCTTCGACCTGCTCGTGGGAAGCGGTCTCATGAAAGCCGTCCTCCCTGAGATTATCGACCTGCAGGGCTGCGAGCAGCCACCTCAATGGCATCCGGAGGGCGATGTCTTCGTCCACACACGCCTCATGCTCTCGCATCTTCCTCCCGACGCGAGCCTGCCGCTGGTGCTCTCGGTGCTCTTCCACGACATTGCCAAGCCGGTCACCTATACCTATGACCCAGCGGACGACAGGATACGCTTTTCCGGGCACGATCACATCGGTGCTCAAATGACCGAGGGCATCCTGAAACGACTGAAATATTCCAATGCCCTCATCAAGTCCGCTACCTCCGCCGTCGCGCACCATATGCAGTTCAAAGATGTTAAGAAAATGCGCACCTCGACTCTGAAGCGTTTCATGGCGCGCGACAACTTTGAGGACGAACTCGAACTGCATCGCGTCGATTGCGCCGGGAGCAACGGACTATTTGAGAACTATGACTACGTCGTCGAAAAACGCCGGGATTTTGAAGTGACTCGTAAGCCCCTCCTCCCGCCCCGCTTTATCAATGGTGGTGATCTCATCGCCCGGGGGATGCCCGCCGGGCCCCGCTTTGGCGAAATTCTTACCGAGGCGCAGGACCTTCAACTCGAGGGCACTCTCACGAGCCGCGAAGAAGCGCTGCACTGGCTCGATAAGCGGCTCGCAGGATTATCGGGCTGAGGACCCTGCATCGGAGGTTGACGCGGGGCTAAGCGTTGCTTCCATTACCGGGGTTGATTCGTGCGCTCGATGATGATGCTTTTTCCCACTCGCTCCCTCGCGGTTTACCTCCGCGCTTTCACTTTCTGTCTACTCATCACTTCGCCACTGGCGACCCGCGCAGCGGAAAAGGTCACCGACACGACCATCTGGCGCGATGTCTCTGAATGGGGAGTCGAAGGACAAGGCTGGCTCCCTGCCGATCTCCACTCGCGTTATGACAGACTTCCCGCCAAAGCGGAAAAAATCGTCCGCCCGCCTGTTTGGAGTCTCAGCCGCGACAGTGCCGGCATTGCTTTCCGGTTCAACACGGATGCGACGACCATTCAGATTCGCTACACCGTCGGTGACAAAGCCATTGCCCTCCCTCACATGCCGGCTACCGGTGTCAGCGGAGTTGATCTTTACGCTCTCGACAAAGGCACCTGGAAGTGGGTCGATGTCACCCGCCCTAAAGAACCCGCGACCACCTACACGATCGCCGGGCTCGATCCCGGCAAGCGCACCTACATGGGCTATCTGCCGCTCTACAACAGCACGGTTAAAATCGAGATCGGCATCCCCGAAGGCACCGCGTTCGAACCCATTGCTCCGCGAACGGCGAAGCCCGTCGTATTTTACGGTACTTCCATCACCCACGGTGCCTCCGCCTCCCGTCCAGGGCTTTGTCATCCCGCCATCCTCGGGCGCCGCCTCGATCGGCCTGTCATCAATCTCGGTTTTTCCGGAAACGGTAAGATGGAGCCCGAGGTTGTGGCTCTTCTCAGCGAGATCGATGCCGCCGTCTATGTGATCGACTGCCTCCCCAATATGACCGGCGCTGAAGTAGCGGAAAGAGCGGAGCCACTTGTGCGTCAACTCCGCAAGGCCAGACCCGATACTCCGATTGTCCTCGTCGAAGACCGGTCCTTTACCAATTCCTGGATTTTCAAAGCCCGGAGGGACCGCCATGCGGAAAATAGAGCTTCCCTCATCCGTGCCTTTGATCTACTCGTATCCTCTGGGGTGAAAAATCTTCACTACATCGAGGGCGAAAATCTGCTCGGTGACGACACCGAGGGCGCCACTGACGGCTCTCATCCCAACGATCTCGGCTTCATGCGCCAGGCCGATATCTTCGAACCAGTCCTGCGAAAAGCGCTCGGACAAAACTAAACACCCCTCTTACTCGAGACACTCCCCTTATCCCATGACTAAGTTCATTATCATCGGCCTCATCATTCTCGTCGTTCTCGTGATTTTCATGATCCTCGCCAGGTTCATTGGGCTGTGGATACGGGCGAAGGTGTCGAACGCCCCCATCGGTCTACTCAACCTCGTCGCGATGTGGATTCGGAAAGTGCCGACCTCGCTCATCGTGGACAGCCGCATCACCGCGGCAAAGGCAGGGCTCGATTTCACCACGGATCAGCTTGAGGCCCACTACCTCGCCGGCGGACACGTCGCCGACGTCGTCCTCTCGATGATTGCCGCCGACAAAGCCGGTATCCCCCTCGCCTTCGATCGAGCCTGCGCCATCGATCTCGCCGTAAAGGGCACTTCTAAGACTGTCCTCGAGGCGGTCCGGACCTCCATCAACCCCGCCGTGATCGACTGCCCCGGGGGTGGCGGCAAGATCGACGCAGTGGCCCGCGACGGTATTCAGTTGCGGGCCCGCGCCCGCGTCACCGTGCGCACAAACCTCGACCGCTTTGTCGGCGGCGCGACCGAAGAGACCATCATCGCCCGCGTTAACGAGGGCATCGTCACCTCGATCGGCTCGGCCGTTTCCCACAAAGACGTGCTGGAGAATCCCGACCATATCTCAAAACGCGTTCTCGAGCGTGGGCTCGACGCCAACACGCAGTTCGAGATTCTCTCCATCGACATCGCTGACGTCGATGTCGGCCAGAACATCGGGGCAACCCTCCAGGCCAGCCAGGCTGAAGCCGACAAACAAGTCGCCCAGGCCCGCGCCGAGGTGCGCCGCGCCGCCGCTGTCGCCACCGAGCAGGAAATGTCCGCGCGCACTCAGGAGATGCGCGCCAAACTCGTCGAGGCTGAAGCCCTCATCCCCATCGCCATGGCCGAGGCCTTCCGCAACGGTAACCTCGGGATCATGGACTACGCCCGCTACCGCAACGTCGTCGCCGACACGGAGATGCGCACCAGCATCGCCAACGAGGTGAAAGAGGACGAAGATTCGAAGGGCGCTTCCAACAAGGTCTAGCCGCCTTTTCCCGCCGCCAGCAGTCCAATGAACGACGATATCCCATGGGCTTACGTGGCGATGATTTTCATCGCGTTCGTGAGCTGGGTCTATGGCCGCCTCAAAGAAGCGGCCGAGATTCGGCGCGCCCGGGCAGCGACAAAACGCGCCGCACAGGAAGCCCGCAACCGGGCGCAGCCGGCACCCCCGCCGTCTCCCTATCGCTCCCCCACGCCGACATCGGTTCCCGAGCGCGCTCCCACCTCGCCCGAGATTCCGGTTCCCGCACCGGTGCCGGCCGCCGGGATCGAGACCCCGAAGACCTTTCGGGAACTCTTTGAAATGTTGCAGGAGCAGGCCGCTCCGGCGCCCATAGAGGAACCACGGCCCTACGCGCCTCCCCCACTGCCCGTTCCGGTCGCTCCCGTTCAATCGGAAGTTGACCGCATTTTTTACGGACCCGGGAAGGCTGAAAAGGTGGCCGCGCCTCTTAGAGTCGAGCGCGTTCGAGGGAAAACTTCATCCAACCTGAATCGCATTCTCAAGAATCGCGGAACGCTTCGCGAGGCGCTCATCCTAAAAGAGATTCTCGACACTCCCGTGGCGATGAAGGAGTGAGCGAAGCGGTTTTTCCCGAAACGCCCCTCTACCCCATCATTTCCCGGATAATCACCGGGGCGATGGTGTGAATAAGAGCCATCCCAATCCCACTGGCAATGAGGCTGGCGAGAATGACGAACCCCGCCTCGAAGGCGACGAGAGCGCGCAAGGTCGCGAGGTCGGCCCCAAGGTGACGGAGGTGACGGAACTCGTCCTCTCTCAGTCGATAGGAGAGCAAAAAGACGAGGGCTCCGATCGCCACGGTGGCGATGCCAATGGCGAGGAGAAGCGTGAGGACGAAACGTTGCACGCTGAAGACAGTGGCAAAAAGTTCGTCCATTTCCGCCGCGGGTGAGACGAGCTGGAGACCTCCGGCCTTCGTGTAGCGCCCCTTGATGAGAGCCTGATTGCGGGCGTCGGGCGGGAGAATAATGGCAGCCGTGACGGGATAGTCGGAGACATCACCATGAAAATGGAAACGCTCCGCATTCCCGGGTGTGATCTCGTTGTACTCGAGGACCGAGGCATTGAGACGCACGGCGGTGTCTCCGGGTATGGTCGGGGCGATCTTTTCCTCCTCGCCGAGATCCTCCGCCTCATCATGTCCGTGCCCGAGTCCCTCGATGATCCACGCGGTCTTGAGATCAACAAAAATCGCCTCGTCGTCAGGCGAAGCGGAGGGCGCGAGGACGCCGACGACGGTCATCTTGAGCGGATAGACCCCCGCGAGATCGAAGAGCGTCTCCGGCGTCGAAATGACAGCATCACCCGCCTTCAGCCCGTTCCTCTCCGCGACCGAAGCGCCGACGACACATTCACCGAGCCGCAGGAGATTTCGCCCCACCGCGATTTCGAGTTGGCGGAAATCAAAATAGTCCAGCGTCGTTCCGACGATGCGGTGGCCGCCTGCCGCATAGCGGGCGTAGATCGGGATCACGTCAGCGAGACCGGTTTCGGCGACGGCATCGACCTCACGGAGCGGCAGAGTCGCGACCTGCGGCTTCGTAAAATAGA
Source organism: Verrucomicrobiales bacterium (assembly GCA_030730365.1). Taxonomy (GTDB): domain Bacteria; phylum Verrucomicrobiota; class Verrucomicrobiia; order Verrucomicrobiales; family DEV007; genus Arctic95D-9. The sequence goes on along the minus strand of JANQVJ010000011.1, from coordinate 21,755 downwards.
TCCCGTTAAAAACAAGCTCCAGCGGGCTGCCCGCCTGCCCGAGGAGGAGCGGCGTCCCCCCGGCCCTCGCCCGCAGTTGGGACTCGACCTTTGCCACGATCAGACCGATCCCCGCAGGGAGCAGCCAGACGAGAGTAAAGGCCGCGACAAGCAGCAGCGTCTTGGCGCGGTTTCGCTGCAGGTAGCGCAGGCCGAGAAAAAGGACTCCGCGCGTGTTCACGCCGCACCTCCCTTTTGACGGAGTTTCATGACTTCGACGACGCGGTCAAAACGCGGCAGCAGCACGGGATCGTGGGTGATCATCAGCGCACTCGCCCCGATGCGGGCCGCTTCGCCGAGGAGAAGGGAGACGATTTTATCCTGATTCTCCGGGTCGAGATTGCCGGTGGGTTCGTCGGCGAGCAGGAGCGGCGGCGAAGTCACCAATCCGCGACAGAGCGCGGCGCGTTGCCTTTCCCCCTGAGAGAGTTGCCTTGGAAATTTATCGAGATGGGCTGCGATTCCGGCGCGTTCCGCGAGATCTCCGCAGCGGGCTTCAATCTCCCCGGTGAGGCGCAATTGCGAACTCACCCGACAGGGCACGAGGATATTTTCCCGAATCGTGAGGTAGTCGAGCAGTTCGAAATTCTGCGGGACCAATCCGATCGTGCCGAGCCGGAATCGCTGCCGCGCCGCCATCGGCAGTTCGTTGACGACGACTCCATTGACGATGACCTGCCCGCCGTCGGGCGATAGAATACCGGAAAGAAGATTCATCAGCGTCGTCTTGCCGCAGCCGCTCGGACCGATAAGGGCGACCGACTCCCCTTTTTCAACGGAAAACGCCTCGATGGCGAGCTGGAAAGACTCCGCCGGATAGGTGAAACGCAGGTTCTCACAGTGGATCATCATGACTCGGGTGCCGCCTCCCGACGTGAGATTTTCTGAACCCGCTCTTCATTGAGCAAATCGAGCGCGCTGATTCTCCAAGTCTCCTCTGCTGCCGAGACCGTCATCTCCGCCTCGTAGCGATTCGTGCGCTCGTGAGTATGACCCCAGTGCGTGACCTCGCCTATCGTGACCCACTCGGCCCGGGTGCGGAACCCTCCCTGCGCGAGACCGCCGGCCCCGGTCTCTTTGCACTCGCGCAAAGCGATTTCGTAGACCCGAACTCTCGGTCCGCCGGAGCTCTCGAGTTCGAGCGACTCGCGCATCTCCAGGTAGACCTGCTCGAGGAGCGGACCGGTCACACTCGCCTCGAGCGTGTCGTAAATGGCCGACTCATCGCGGAAGTCAAAGGCGTGGTAGGTGTTCCGCAGCAGCGCGTAGACGAGGTCCTCGACCGCCGCTCCCGCCGGCACGACGAGTTCGCGCGACCGCACCTTCATCGAGAGAAAGACCGTCACGACCCCGCCGACGATGAGCCAGCCAACCCAGGCGGGGGACTTCGTTTTCCGCTGCACGACGACGACCGCGGCCCAGAGCACCATCGCGAGGCCGAGATAAATGAGGTGCCGCAGGGGACGCCTCTCTCTTGTCTCCAGAATAGGAATGTCCTGCAACGACGGCAGTGCCGTCTCGCCGCTTTGTTTCCACGTCGTCCTGTTCTCCGTCGGCGTGAGCGCCCGCGCCGAAGGTTTGCCCCGACTCGCGATCTCGACGACGAGACGCTCCTGCCCCGGCGCGAACCAAAGCCACTCAAGTTCCATCTCCGAGATTCCGCGTGCCCCGGCCGAAAAAGTAAGACCGACGAGCGCCTCGCCCATGGGGATAAGATCCCGCTCATCCGGGACGAAACCCTTTTCCGCGTCGGGCACGATGAACCGCACGATGCGCTCCGTGTAAAGCGGCGGAGCACCGGGCACCTTTACCTTGACCCCCGACTCGAGGAGCGTTTGCAAATTCTCGAGGACGGCCTGCTGCTCGACCGGTCCCAGGGCATCGGTCTCCATGCGCCAGGATTCGCGAAAGGGTTCCACCCGGACGAGAGCCTCGAGACGGAATTCAAAGGGCTCCACGCTGACAAACCCGCGAATCGCGTCATCGGCCGACTCCGCCCCGACCGGGGGCAGTAGAAAAAGGAGGATGCCGAGGGCGGCACCCGGAACAAGTCTGACGACATCGAGAAACATCGACGGAACCAAAGCCGCGCCGCGCCACGCGTCAACTGATTCAGATATCGCGCTCGCGCCCCCGCACGCAACCATTCATCATTGTCTACAATCGGTAAAAAAAGCCATGAAGACGGTTCTTGATTCGGCCGCTATTCTTTGCTTTGTTCCACGCTCACGAAAATTGACCATGCGTAAACGATCACTCCCCTTCTTTTTGGCCGCTGCCCTGCTTCCGCTCTCCGTCAACGGTCAGACCGTCGATTTCATGACCCAGGTGAAGCCCCTTATCGAGGCCACCTGCATCAGTTGCCACGGAGCGAAGAAACAGGAGGGCGAATACCGCATGGACACGATGGAGGCTGCCTTCGCCGGCGGGGAGAACTATCCCGACGAGACGATCATTCCCAAAGACGCCGACGGCAGCTCCGTTTACTGGATGACGGCCGAGCCCCACGACAGCGCCGACATCATGCCTCCGAAAAAGCCGCTCACCGTTGAGCAGCAGGAGATCCTCAAGGTCTGGATCACTGAAGGCGCCGTCTGGCCCGAGGGAGTCGTCCTCGAGGAAAAGCCCCGCATGGATTTCAAAATCAACGTCCTCCCGCTCCTCAGCAAAGGCGGTCCCTTCAAAGCCGAAGAGCAGAACATGCTGCGCCTCTGGGTCGAGCAGGGTGCCGTCTGGCCCGCTGACATGAAACTCGGGGGCAGTGAATCCGCCGCCGCTGCCGGGCCTGCCGACAACCTCGAACTCGTCGAAAAGATCCGCGAAAACATCGTCACCACGTCGACCGAGAAGTCCGAGGCCGAGATGAAGGAATATACCGGCACGATCCCCAAGACGGGAGTGAAATTTGACATGGTTCCGATCAAGGGTGGCGAATTCATGATGGGCAGCCCCGCCGACGAAGACGGTCGCATGGAGGATGAGGGCCCTCAGCACGAGGTCAAAGTCAATCCCTTCTGGATGGGCAAGTTCGAGGTCACCTGGAACATGTATGAGCCCTTCATGATCACAGGAGTTGCCCGCAACAAAGACGGATCACCCGAGAACATTCCCGACGGGGCCGAGCCAGTAGACATCGTTTCGAGCCCGACCACTCCCTACACCGAGATGAGCTTCGGCATGGGCACCGACGGCTACCCCGCCATCTGCATGACCGAGCACGCCGCGAGTAAATTCTGCCAGTGGCTCAGCGCCCAGACCGGACACTACTACCGCCTCCCCACCGAGGCCGAGTGGGAGTATGCCTGCCGCGCCGGCACGACCGGCCCCTACAGCTGTCCGCCCGAGCAGCTCGCCGATTTCGCCGTGCTCGATCCCGAGCAGGTCCGCGTCGGCTACGAAAAGGTCGGCACGAAAAAGCCTAATCCCTGGGGTCTCCACGACATGCACGGCAACGTCATGGAATGGGTCCTCGACCAGTATCTCGCCGACGGCTATGCCGGTCGCGAAGGCAAGGTGGCCGAAAATCCCCTCGCCATTCCCACGACCCTCTATCCCCGCGTCGCCCGTGGCGGTTCCTGGTATGACCCGGCCGAAGAACTCCGCTCGGCCCGCCGCATCTTTTCCGACGAAAACTGGAAGGTGCAAGATCCCCAGCTTCCCAAGTCGATCTGGTACCACACCGATGCCCACTGGCTCGGCTTCCGCATTGTTCGTCCCCTCGAAGTCCCCGAAGCCGAGCAGATGAACCTGCTCTGGAACCTGGGTCGCATCGGCGGCTGATCAAATCAATGACGGAGTCCTATCCGGCGCGAAACTTAGTGAAAAAGGCGAGCCTTCCGGTTCGCCTTTTTTGCATCGCCCTGCTTTCGGCGATTACAGTCCGGGGTGAAGAGCAACTCTACACTTTCAAAGAGCCCCACATGGGGATCGAGTTCACGGTACGATCCTGGGCTGAAGAGGGTCGGGTCGAGGATCTGACTCTCGCCGCTCGGAAGGCCTTTGCCCGAATCGCCGCGCTAAACCGCACCCTCTCGGATTACCTGCCCGAGTCCGAGATCAATGAGCTGGCGAAAGCCCCCGCAGGTCAGGCTTTTCCGGTGAGCGAGGATCTCTTCACTCTTTTCGAAAAGGCCGGTCAACTCACGGAGCAGTCCGGCGGTGCTTTTGACATCACAGCCGGACCCATCATCCGGCTGTGGCGCATGGGGAGGAAGAATCGGATGCTTCCCACTCCTGATCAAATCGACTCGGCGAAAGCCCGCACTGGCTTCCACCATCTCGTCCTCGATCCGGAAAAACGCACCATATTGAAAAAGATCGACGGCATGCTCTTCGATCTGGGCGGGATCGCCAAGGGCTACGCTGCGGACGCAGCCCTCGCGATTCTGAAAGAGGGCGGATTCCCCCGCAGTCTCGTCGCCGCGAGCGGTGACATCGCCGTCGGCGACGGACCGCCGGGCGAGGCAGGTTGGAAAATAGGTATCGAGACTCTTGAGCTCGGACGCGATCTCAAAGACCTCGAGACGATAACTCTGGTCAACGCGGCGATCTCGACCTCCGGTGACACGCGCCGTTATCTCGAGCTCGGCGGACAAAGGTATTCCCATATCGTCTCAACCCGCACCGGGTTGGGACTGACCGAGCGCATCGGCGCGAGCGTGATCAGTCCTAACGCAACCACATCAGACAGTTATGCGACGGCGGTGGTGCTTTTGGGGACAAAGGAGGGCTTGCAATTCATCGAGAATAAACGAGGAATCGAATGCCAAATCGTCGCCCTCTGCGACGGGCGTGAAGTGTTCACTCACTCAGATGGATTCCTCCAATTCCAGGGAACAAACCACCAAAAAGAAAGCCCCGTCGCCGCGCCGTGACGGTCGTGAGGCGGCTGTACAGTTCCTCTACGGCAACGACCTTCAGGGCATCATCGATTATTCACCCGGAACCCTCGAGGCCTTCTGGGAATTGCGCGATGCGAAGCCTTTCGTCCGTGAATTTGCCGCCGAGTTGATCGCCGGGGTGATGGATAACCTCGGCGAGATCGATTCCATGATAAGGAATCAGCTCGAGAATTTCTCTTTCCAGCGACTTGCCGCGGTCGACCGTAATATCCTGCGACTGGGTGCCTTTGAGATTCTCCACGCGAGCCACATTCCGCCGCAGGCGGCGATCAACGAGGCCATCGAGATTGCGAAGCGATTTGGCACCGACGACTCGGCCCGCTTTGTGAACGGCGTCCTCGACAAGATACTGAAGCGCTGATCCATGGGACTGTTTAAATCGATTCTGAACCGCTTTCGCGGAAACGATATTGACTGGGACGACCTCGAAGAGACCCTCATCTCCGGTGATCTCGGCATCCGTCTGACGACTGAAATCGTCGACCGGCTTCGCGACCGCAAAGGCAAGCTCGATGCGGAGTCCGTCGTCGAGGCCTGCCGCACCGAGATCAAGGCCATCCTCGGTGACACCCCCCTGCCCCTGCCCCCGCCGGGCCCTCCCGGGAAACCCACCGTCATTCTTGTGGCAGGGGTCAACGGAGTCGGCAAGACAACTTCGGTCGCCAAGCTCGCCGCTTTTCTCAAGTCACAGGGCCACGGCGTCGTCATCGCCGCCGCCGACACCTTCCGCGCCGCCGCGATCGAGCAGCTCACGGTCTGGGCCGAGCGCATCGACGTCCCTATCGTCACGACGCAGTATCAGGGCGATCCCTCAGCGGTCTGCTTTGATGCCCACCAGAAGGCCATCGCGACCGGAGCTGCCTACCTCATCTGCGACACGGCGGGCCGTCTCCACACGCGGCACAATCTCATGGAAGAGCTCCGCAAGATTCGGCGCACCCTCGCGAAGCAGGACGAATCCGCCCCGCACGAACGTTGGATCGTCGTCGATGCCACGACCGGTTCGAATGCGGTCTCGCAAACCCGCGAATTCCAATCAGCACTTGACCTCAACGGCGTCATCGTCACCAAGCTCGACGGATCAGGTAAGGGCGGAAGTGTCGTCGCGATCCGCCACGAACTGGGAGTGCCTACTCGTTTCATCGGAACGGGCGAGACCGCCGCGGATTTCAAGCCGTTTGTCCCGGCGGAGTTCGTTGAGACGCTGCTGTGAGTGCGTAGTGCTTAGAAAATGGTGCCGCTGATGAAGTTACCGGGCGGATGGTAGCAGCAGACCACGATGGTCATCGCTAAACCATTTTGCTGGAAGTTGGCAATACCGACGCCGATTTCGGTGGTGCCTTTCCAGATCATCTGTGTGTAGTGCCCGACTCCGCGATTAAAAAGGTCCATTGTCATGATGCGCGCTCCTTTCGGCATCTTCGCTTTTTCGGCATACCAACTCTCCGCGGCGTTCAGGGCAGTAAAACCCGATACTCCCCCGCCGCTGCCGCCCTGGGCGAGGTTTTCACCATAGGGATTACGCCCTTGCGGAAGGTGGGCGAACTTCTTCGTCCGTGCGATCGTATCCGCGCGCCCTTGGGCGTATTGCGCGATCTTCGGGGACCAGGTAAGGGGGGCTGCACCTACTTCCTGCCTTTTCTCGTTATGGTAGTTGATTAGTTGCTGAGCCTCCTGCGCATCGACCTTGGATCCGGTATTGCCGGCGAGCTTCGCAGCGGGATCAGCCGGGACCGCCTTCTCGAGAGGCCCGTTAGCGACCTCCGTCGAAATCAGGAAGGACTGGCGCGGGGCGGGAGTGACCAGGTAACGGCCCAATTCTTTGTTATTTCGTTTCAGAAGGATCCAAATTTGACCCGGAAGGGACTGCACGGCCAAGACCTTGCCGGGAGCGATCGTGTCGAAGGACTGGGCGGCTTTTCCGTGGTCAAGACGATGCAAAGTCACACTTTTGGGGGTGGCGTTGGTAAAGGTGACCGCTACTTCTCCGCCCCGGGCCAGAGTGGTCTCTCTGCTCCCAACCGTCAAAATCACAGCCAGCAGTGAGAGGAGAAAAAATCGGCGAGGGATCTTCCATTTTTTCATCTCAATCAGGCGTTTCATCAGAAGATGGAAGTTCAGGTTGGTTTTTCCCCGTGGAATGCCGCAGCTCAATACCGCTCTATATCGATTAGGCCTGTCGTCCACGCGACGCAAGTGAACATTGCGATGTCCTTTTCCCTTCAGTAAACTTGGCATTTCTTAAAGAATCTGCTTCATTCGCCGCATGCCGTGCCGTTTCGCGTCCATTTGCTTTTTCGTTCTCATTTTTGCCGCCGCGTTGCCAGCGTCGGCACAGGACGAGAAGAGCGACAAGGAAGAGGAGGCTCCCTCTGCGGAGGAAGTGGCTAAGGCGGAGGAACTTCTGCGACTCCCGAACTTCGTCCTCATCATCGCCGACGACCTCGCCTGGGATGATTCCTCACCCTACGGACATGAATCCATCATGACACCGAACTTGCAGCGCCTCGCCGACGGCGGGATGCGCTTCGACAACGCGATTCTCACAGCCTCGTCATGCAGCCCCAGCCGCGCGAGTATCCTGACAGGTCGCTATCCCCACCAGACTGATGCCGAGGAACTACACTGGCCGCTGCCGAAGGAACAGGTCACCTTCGTCGAGAAGTTGAAGGAAAAAGGATACTGGACCGGCGCAGCCGGAAAGTGGCATCTCGGCGAGGAAGTGAAAGATCGTTTCGATGTGGTGAAAGACGTCGACACCTCGGGCTTTCAACTGCCCGCGGGCGACGCGGCGACGGCGGGCAACTTTGAAGAGACCCTGGAAGGCGATGCGAAAAGCGGAGCGGCCGACTGGGTTCCGCTGATGCGCGAGCGCGACCGGGCGAGGCCCTTTTTCCTATGGCTCGCCGCCCTCGATCCGCACCGGCCCTACGATCAATCTATCCTCGAAGAGGGCGCCCTCCCCGACGAGATCCGGGTGCCACCCTACCATCCTGATACGCCTGCGGTGCGGGCCGACTACCAGCAGTATTACGACGAGATTACCCGGCTCGACCGCTTTGTCGGAGAAGTCCTCGACGAACTCGAAGAACAGAAAATTGCCGACAAGACACTCGTCCTTTTCATCAGCGACAACGGACGTCCTTTCCCCCGTGACAAGACGACTCTTTACGACAGCGGCATCAAGACCCCGATGATCGCCCGCTGGCCCGGGACAATCTCTCCCGGCTCGGTCTGCCCGCGCCTCGTCAGCTCCATCGATATCGCCGGGACCTTCCTCAGCCTCGCTAAAATCGAAAAACCGGGAATCACCTTCGAGGGAGTCGATTTTTCGCCGCTCTTTAGCGATCCGGAAAGACCGATTCGGGACTACGTCTTCGCCGAGAAAAACTGGCACGACTACGAGGACCACGCCCGGGCCGTGCGGAACGAACGCTACAAGTACATCCGTAACTACTTCGAGGATCTCCCCCTCACCCCGCCGGCCGATGTCGTACGCTGCCCCACCTACCTCGAACTCGTGCGGCTCCATGAAAAAGGCAAACTCACCCCGGCCCAGTCGATCTGCTTCTCGGCGCCTCGCCCTGCCGAGGAACTCTACGACCTCAAACTAGACCCGCACGAGATCAAAAATCTCGCCGCCGACGAGCGCTATTCCCCTCTCCTGGACGCGATGCGGTCCGCTCTCGCGGACTGGGAAAGCAGGACGAAAGACGCCGCTCCCGAGCTGCGCACCGCCGACGAATTCGACCGACTCACCGGCATGCCCACCTCTGCCCGGATCCGCCCCCGTCTCCCGAAAAAAGAAATGGTCGAGCAGGGACTCGCCGCCCCCTAATATCCGACAACGAATTCCCGCCCTTCTATGAAGCCCCCCTTCGCTTTTCCTGCTCTCCTCGCCCTCCTCCTCCTTTTCGCCCACGCTCCCGCATCAGCGCAGTTTACTTGGACCGACACGGAGGGCAAACACCTCGAGCTGACCTTCCAGAATCGCCCCGTTGCCCGCTACGTCTACGAGGCCATCGACGAGAGCAGCCCGCAGCGTCGCGACGAGACCTACAAGCCCTTTTGCCACATTTTCCGCCCCGACAAACGGGATGACTTCCTCACCAAAGGAGCGGGCGGCAGTTTCACCCACCACCGCGGCATCTACTACGGCTTTTCGAAAATCAGCTACACCGATCGCGACGGGAAACAGTGGAATAATGTCGATACGTGGCATTGCCGCAAAGCACACCAACTCCACCGCAGTTTCTCCGCGAAAGAGGCGGACGAAAAGACCGCCCATTTCATCTCGGTGATCGACTGGGTCGGAGACGACGGGCAGGTCTTCGCGACCGAGGAACGCACGATGCGGTTCTCGTATCCGGTGAAGGACCTCGTCGTCGGCTTCGAGTCAAAGCTCACTCCCACGGTGCCCTCGCTGCGACTCGACGGGGACCCGCAGCATGCCGGCTTTCACTTCCGGGCGCATAATGACATCCACGACGTGAGCCCTAACGCCACCTACTACATCCGCCCCGTCTCCGGTATCGGCCAACCCGGCATCGCGATCAACTGGACGCCAAAGACGGACAACGATCAGACCCGCGACCTTCTCTGGAAAGGGATGTGTTTCCTCCTCGACAACAAGTTCTTCACCGTGGCCTACCTCGATCATCCGGGCAATCCCAAACCGGCCAGGGCAAGCGAGCGGCAGTATGGCCGCTTCGGCACCTACTTCGCGACCGACGTCATTCCCGAAAAACCACTCACGGTGCGCTATCGGCTCGTCATCCGTCAGGGGGAAATGACGGTGGAGGAGATCACGAAACTGAGCAAGGATTTCAAAGGTTAGTCCAGACGAACCGGACTTTCCCTTTCCCCCCTCCCCTGATGCAGAAGAGTCGAGCCAAAGCGGGATCCGCCCCCCTTACCGAACATTCCCGCTCCGAGATCACCGAGATCCTCAAAAAGGTCCGCAAGATCGAGCTGCGCACCAAGGGACTCGTCCGCGAGAGTTTCGGCGGCGAATACCACAGCTGTTTCAAGGGCGAAGGCATCGACTTTGAGGACTTCCGCGAGTACCAGCCCGGCGATGAAGTCCGCGCGATCGACTGGAACGTGACCGCCCGCATGGGGCACCCCTTCGTGAAAAAATTTACCGAAGAGCGCGAAATGACGGTCTTCGTCTGCGTCGACATCAGCGCGTCGGGCAACTACGGCAGCGTCGGCCCGAGCAAGCGCGAGATGATGGCCGAGGTCGCCGCCCTCCTCACCTTCAGCGCCCTGCAGAACAAGGACAAGGTCGGGCTCGTCCTTTTCACCAACGAGGTCGAACTCTACCTGCCGCCGAAAAAAGGCACCGCGCATGCCCTGCGCCTCATCCGCGAGATTCTCCTCTTCGAACCCGCAGGACACCGCACCTCACTCGCCGCGCCCATCCATTTGCTGAAAAACGCGGTGCGGAAACGTTCCCTCGTCTTCATGCTCTCGGATTTTCTTTTCGACGAAGACCTCTCCACCGACCTGCGCATCGTGAATCGCAAGCATGACCTCGTCGCCATTCAGGTAAGCGATCCCGCCGAACTCGCTCTTCCCGCGGCCGGTCACGTGCGCCTCGAGGATCCCGAGACGGGACGCCAGATTGAGGTCAATACGTCGAATCCCCGCATCCGATACGCCTACAATGCCGAGGCGGCGCGCTGGCAGGCGGAGATCGATCAGCAGTTCAAGCGCCTCTCTATCGACAAGATCTCGCTGCGCACCGACGAAGAGTATCACGGCGCCCTCCACCGCTTTTTCAAACGCCGCCAGGGAACCTCATGATCCCCGCCTTTCCCAGAATAATCCTCGCCCAGGAGACCGGCACCTCGCCCGATGAGCTCTACGACATCGTCGAACTCGCGCCCGAGACATCGATATGGCCGCTCATCATCTACAGCGCCCTCTTTCTCTTCCTCCTCGCCGGCATCGCCCTGATCGCCTGGTATTACCTGCGGTCGCGGAAAACGGCAACAGGGAAGGAGTCTCCCGTGGTCATCGCGCAACGCCAATTACGGAACCTCGCGCAAAGCGAAGGTGAACTCGAGCCGAATCGCTACGCTCTCGCTCTCTCCGAGACACTCAAGGACTTTCTCGCCGCCACGTTCGCTGATCCGGTGCGCTACGAGACGACCCAGGAGTATCTCGCCCGCCTCTCGCGCGACGAAGCAACGAAACTTCCTCCCGCCGCCCAGCAGGAACTGCTCGATTTCCTCCTCGCCGGCGAGGAGGTGAAGTTCGGGAATGCACCCGGCTCAGGAACACGAGCGACACTCCTCCTCCAGAAAGCGAAAAACATTCTCTCCCTTTGTAGTGCGATCAACAGCGGGAGCGGTCGCAGCGAACCGCGCCAGGGCTGACGCGTTTCTGCCACTTGCCGACGCGTCCTTCCCTCGCTACCTTCACAAACCATCAAATGAAGTCTCTGCCCATCCTCACTCTTGCCCTGGCCGGACTCTTTCTCACCAGTTGCGGAACTTACGAACGCAAATGGAACCAGTCCGTCGCCGAATACAAGTCCGGTAAAATCACCTCGCCCGCAGGTCCGTGGACCGGATCGTGGACGACCGCGAGCAACGGCCACACCGGAGATCTCCGAGCTATCGTCACTCCCGCCACCGACGAACCGGGGAAGTATGATTTCCACTACCACGCAACCTGGGCAGACATCTTCTCCGGTGCCTACAAAGTCCGCTACCCCGTGACCCGTCGCGGCGGCACCTATCTCGCTAACGGTGATGAAACGCTTGGTATTTTCGGGACCTTCGGCCACAAGGCCACCATCACGAAAAACACCTTCAAAGCGACCTACTCGAGCGATAAGGACGACCTCGGTGATTTCGAGATGCGGCGGCCGGAGTGAGGTCAGTCGATTCCCGGTTCGAGACGGCATCACCGGCACCCTGGACTGCGGCAGGCCTGCTGCTCGCCGAGATGGATTCCGGTATCGCTTCGATGGAACCGAGCGGAGGAGTGGACTTCGGCTTTGGGGAAAACTCGCGATTTAGAACCCGGCCTGCCGCAGTCGACGGTGGCTCCGCCACGGACCGGAACTCACCCACCCCTAATCACTTGCACGGCGGGGCGAAAACCGGAATAGTCGGGCCCGCCCCGCATGTCCCGAGACCGTTCCCTTCCCATTTTTGAACTCGAGTCCGAGTTTCTCGGCGCTCTCCGGGAAGATCGGGCGCGCATCGTCGTGGAGGCTCCGACCGGTTCAGGGAAATCGACACAAATCCCGCAATTTCTCGCCGACAGCGGCATCTGCGGCGATCGTGAAATCTACGTGCTGCAACCGCGCCGCCTCGCCGCACGCATGCTCGCGAACCGCGTCGCACAGGAGCGCGGAGCTCGTCTCGGCGACGAGGTCGGGTATCAGGTGCGCTTTGAAAACGAGGTCTCCTCCCGCACCCGGATTCGCTTCGTGACAGAGGGCATCCTCATTCGCAAACTCATCGAGCAGCCCGACCTCGCCGATGTCGCAGCGGTCATCCTCGACGAGTTTCACGAACGCCATTTCTTCGGTGACATTAGCCTCGCCCGCTGCCTCGACGTGCAGCGCGAGCGGCGTCCCGACCTCAAGATCGTGGTCATGTCCGCGACCCTCGAGACGCTGGCGCTGAAACAATACCTCGGCGAAGGCTGTCGTCATCTCATCTCGGACGGGCGAACCTTTCCCGTGGTCGTCCAGTTCGAGCCCCCGCGCGAACGCCACACCGGCGATCTCTGGGATCACATCTCCCGCGCGATCAAAGACCATCTAAAAGAGCATGGCATTCAGGGACATATTCTCATTTTTATGCCTGGGCGGTATGAAATCCAGAAGACCGTCACGGCCATCCGAAATGCCTCGTGGAGCAGTGGCTTCGAGCTGCACGAACTCTACGGGGAACTTTCCCCCGACAAGCAGGACGCCGCCGTCTCGCGCAGCAGCAAACCGAAGATCGTCGTCGCGACCAACGTCGCCGAGACCTCGATCACGATAGACGGAGTGCGCCTCGTCGTGGACTCGGGACTCGAGCGACGCTCCTCTTTCGATCATCGCCGCGGCATCACGACCCTGCACATTGAGAAAATCTCGCGCGCCTCCGCCGATCAGCGGGCCGGACGCGCCGGACGCACCGGACCGGGCACCGCGATCCGGCTCTGGAGCGCGCGCGAACACGAACAGCGCGCCGTCGCCACCCCCGCGGAGATCCAGCGCATGGACCTCGCCGAGGCCGTTCTCATTCTCAGCTCCAGCGGCGTGCCCCGAGTGCGGGAGTTCAACTGGTTCGAGCGGCCCGAGCCCCGCGCCCTCGATGAAGCGATCCGACGTCTCCGCATTCTCGGTGCCCTCGATGAAAACGAGGACCTCACCGCCGATGGTCGGGCCATGGGCGCGCTCCCCGTACCGCCCCGTTTCGGACGCATCCTCCTCGAGTCATCGCGTCACGGTTGCCTCGAATATTTTGCCCTCATCACCGCCCTGACCCAGTCACGCCCGCTTTTTCCCACCCGCAAAAAGCATTCCGAACACCTCATGCCGGCGGACTTCGCCCGGCCCGATGATGTCTCGGACTTTCAGGCGCTCCTCCGCGCCTGGGCCGAGATGCAGCGGAACCAGTTCCGCCGCGAAGTCGGAGAAAGACTCGGGATTCACGCCGGAGCCTCCCGCGATGTCGGCCGTGTCGCCGATCAACTCATCCGCCTCGCCTCGCGATGGTCGGGCGAGGGCACCTATGTCGCGGAGCCCGACGGTGATCTCATCGGCCGCGTCCTCCTGAGCGGATTCTCGGACCGCCTCGCCCTCCGCCACAGTGCCGCCACCCTCTCCTGCGCCGTCATCGGAGGACGACGCGGCCAACTCGAAAAGGAAAGCGTCGCCGCGACTAAAGAAACCCATCTTTTCATCGCCGGCGAGATGATCGAGGTTGAGGGGAAAGATGTAGCGGTAAAGCTGGACCTCTGCACCCGCATTGAGGAAATCTGCCTGCGCGAGCTTTTCCCGAACGACTTCGATGAAAAGGACGGAGCTGTCTACGACGAGCGCAACCGCCGCGTCGAGGCCCGGCGTGAGCGGCGTTTCCGCGACCTCGTTCTCGAGACAAAACCCTCGGGCACGATTCCGAGGGGCGAAGCCGCCGCGATCCTCGCCGAACGGGTCCTCTCGGGCGAACTTAATCTTAAGGCCTGGGACGACAAGGTCGACGCCTATTTCGCCCGCATCAATCTCATCGCGGAGGTATCTCCCGAATATGAACTCTCGCCCATCGATGAAGAGGCCAAACAGCTCATGCTCGAGCAGATCTGCGCCGGAGCGATGAGCTACAAAGAGATCAAGGACCGGCAGGCCTGGAATGTCGTGCGCGACTGGCTGCCCTCGCACCAGGCCGCGGCGATCGACTTCCTCACGCCCGAGTCCATCAGCCTCTCGACCGGCAAGAGCGTGCGGGTCCACTACCGCACCGGAGAGAAACCGCGCATCTCCGTGCTCATCCAGCATCTCTTCGGACTCAAGGATTCCCCCACGATCTGCGAAGGCCGCGTCCCTGTCGTCATTGAAATTCTCTCACCGGGTCACCGCCCTGTGCAGGTCACTGAGAACCTCGCCGGCTTCTGGACCGGGAGCTACCCCGCTGTCCGGGCGCAGTTGCGGGGACGTTACCCGAAACACGACTGGCCCGAGTTCGGGTGAACGGAAAAAGCGTCGGCCGACGGAAAGGTAGAGCGAATACACCCCAAGGAGGGTGGATATTCCTGTTCACCTCTTTCCCGCCAGGGACGGGCCGCGTAATCACTTGCGCGTGGCCTTCTCCGTGCCCACTTTAAGCGACCACCTTTTACGCCGCCCCCCATGGCACGATCCTTTTCCCCCGCCCTTCTTTCGCTCGCGCTCTTCTGTGCCCTCGCCCTCCCCGGTTGCGAGACGCTCAACCCCGCGCAGCGGCGCATCAAACAGAGCCCCGAGCTTTTTGCGGGCCTTTCTGAAAAAGAGAAAGCGCTCGTCGATCAGGGCAAGATCGAGGAAGGCATGTCCCGCGACGCCGTCTACCTTGCCTGGGGGAGGCCGGGCCGGGTCATGAGCGGGAGCCGGGACGGACGCGGCAGCGAAAAGTGGGCCTACTTCCGCACCGCCCCCGTCCAGACGAATTCGATCGGATTTGGCAGCTACGCCAGTCACCCTTTCTATTCCAGCTACGGCATCCATCCCGCCTACGGATATGGTTACGGATCCGGCTGGGGAATGTCCACCGGCGTCAACTACCATCCCTACATCGGCAGCACCGTCGAGTTCATCGATGGCCGGGTCGTCGCCTGGGAGAGAACCGAGTAAATCGCCATGGAGGACCGCTTCGGCCATCACATCAGCTACCTGCGGGTCTCGATCACCGACCGGTGCAACGAGCGCTGCCAGTATTGCATGCCGCACGAGGAGCAGGAGTGGCTCCCGCGCGGCGAAGTGCTGAGCTATGAGGAAATCCTCCGCGTCATCCGCGTCGGGGCCGGTCTCGGAATCTCCAAACTCCGCATCACAGGGGGTGAACCGCTCACGCGGCGCAATGTCATCTGGTTCTTCGAACAGCTCCGCGACATCCCCGGGATCGATGACATCGGTATCTCGACGAACGGGACTCTCCTCGCCCGCCGCGACGCCGCGGGACAGACCACCGCTCAGGCCCTGAAAGATGCCGGGGTCCGCACCGTCAACATCTCCCTCGACACCCTCGACGCGAAGACTTACGCCACCACGACGGGACGCGACCTTTTCGACGAAGTCATTGCCGGGATCGACGCCGCCCGCGAAGCCGGGTTTGAGAAGATCAAGATCAACACCGTCCTCATGCGTCACCGCAATGAGCATGAGCTCTGGGACCTCATCGAATTCGCCCGCGGACGGGACCTTCTCCTGCGCTTCATCGAGCTCATGCCCGTGAGCACGACCGAAGTCCTCACGGAGGACAATTTCCTCGCCTCGGGGGAGGCGAAAAAGATCATCGAATTCAAACTTGGGGCACTCACCGCGCGTCCTGACATACGCACCAACGGACCGTCCAGTTACTTCGAGATTCCCGGGACCGGACAGATCATCGGCTTCATTGGCGCGATGACCAATCTCCATTTCTGCGAAACCTGCAACAAGCTCCGCCTCACCTGCGAAGGAAAGTTGCGGCCCTGCCTCGGCAGCCACCTTGAGTTCGACATGCGCGAAGTCCTCCGCGATCCGGCGATGACCGACGGAGAGGTGGCCCGCTTTTTCATGCACGTCGTCGAACGAAAACCCGAGATGCACGAGTTCAGGGAGAATTATCAACCCGGCAGGCGGATGATTGCGATCGGGGGGTGAGTGAGAAGACGAGCCTGCAGCACCCACGCCCCCGGAGAATGGCGGGCCGCGAGAATCCCGCCTCGCCTCTTTGCCACTTCCCGCGAAGGGAGGTGCCCCTTCCTTCTCCCTCACAGAACACACTTGCCAGAGACCGTGGCTCTCACTACATTCCGCGCATGCGGATCCCCGTTCTCGTCTTGCTCGCCTTCACCCTCGTTTCAAGCGCCTTCGCCGAAAAGCGAACCTGGTCTTCATCGGACGGAAAGTCGACCTTCGAAGGTGAACTGATGGAGTTCACGGCGAGCGAAGTTCGGATTAAACGCTCGGCGGATTTTCAAACCTTTAAGGTGCCGCTCGATAAACTGTCGGAGGCCGATCAGG
Source organism: Verrucomicrobiales bacterium (assembly GCA_030730365.1). Taxonomy (GTDB): domain Bacteria; phylum Verrucomicrobiota; class Verrucomicrobiia; order Verrucomicrobiales; family DEV007; genus Arctic95D-9. The sequence goes on along the minus strand of JANQVJ010000011.1, from coordinate 5,102 downwards.
CCTACGTGAAAGGGCTCCTCCGCGAACAGGCCCGCGATGCCGGGCTCAAGGACGGCCCCCTCGCCAAACTGGTCACGGGAACCTTTGTCAGGAACACTTCCGAAGAGGGACTCAACTACCAGTTCTACGGCAATCCCCGCTGGAAGGCGACGGAGCGTTACCCCCTCGTGATCTGGCTGCACGGCGCGGGCCAGAGCGGCTCGGACAACGAAGCCCAGATGGGCGGCGCGACGAAGCCCTTCACGGAAGAAGCGAATCAGGAGGAGCATCCCTGCTTTGTCCTCGCTCCGCAATGTCCCGACCGGGCCGTCGGATTCCGCAACGAGGTCGCCGCGAATCTCATGCAGGTGATCCGCTCGCTCTCCGACGCACTCCCCATTGACGAGTCGCGCATCTACCTGACCGGCTCGTCTATGGGCGGCTCGGGCTCGTGGTATCTCGGCACGGAAAATCCGGGTGTCTTCGCCGCGATCATTCCGCTCTGCGGCGGCGGTGATCCTTCGAAGGCCGCGGCGCTGAAAGAGACTCCGCTCTGGGCTTTTCACGGCGATAAGGACGAAGACGTCCCGCTGGAACGCTCTACTTCGATGATCGAGGCGATCAAGGCGGCCGGAGGCTCCAAGGCCCAGATCACGATCCTCGAAGGCGAGGGGCATCTCATCACCTCTGTCGTCTACGCGAAACCCGAACTCCACGAATGGATCTTTGCGCAAAGACTTGGCGACGCCCGCACTCCATGAAGACGATCATGTCCTCAGCGCTCCTCGCCGCGATCCTGACATTCCCCCCACTGCTCACCGCCGAGGACCTTCCCGATCCGGCGAGGGTGACGACGGCAATGCGCGAGGCGAACGATTTTTACCTTTTCAAACTCGCCTCTCACGGCGGCTACGCCTCGGCCTGGAAATGTGATCTCAGCGAAGCCATGGTCGAAGGAAAGCGGAGCAAAACGATCATCTCGATCCAGCCGCACGGTACGACCACGGTCGGTCTGGCGATGCTGCAGGCTTGGCAGGCGACAGGCGACGAGGCCTTTCTCGCGGGGGCAAAGGGGGCGGCAAAGGCGCTCATTGATTGCCAACTCGAGTCGGGCGGGTGGCCGGCGGACTTTGACTTCGGAGGCGATGATCCGAAAAACTGGTGGCTGAGAAAAGAGGTCCTCGCCGGGCAAACGGAAATCGGAAAACAGAGGAACTCCTCCACCCTCGACGACAACAAGACGCAGTCGGCGCTGCGCCTCCTCCTCGAACTCTCTCACGATCCCGCCGGTCGCGACGATGCGGAACTGCGCGAGGCGGTCACCTACGCCTTTGACCGTGTCCTCGCCGCGCAGACAAAGATCGGTTCGTGGCCTCAGCAGTTCAGCGACCCCGCCCCGACCGACGGCATCGTGAAAAAAGCCACGATGCCCATGGAATGGCCGAGGGAATTTCCAAATGAGAAATACACTAACTTTCACACCCTCAACGACGGCAATCTCGAGAAACTTGTTTTGCTGATGCTGCGTGCCCGCGAACTAACCGGTAAAGATCGATACCTCGAGGCGGCAAAACGTTGCGGCGATTTTCTCCTCCTTGCCCAGTTCGAAGGCAATCAGCCCGCCTGGGCGCAGCAGTACAATCAGGAAATGATCCCGGTCTGGGCGCGCAAGTTCGAGCCTCCCGCGCTGACCTCGACCGAGTCCTTCGGCGCCTGCACGACCCTCTTTGAAATCTGGATTGCGACCGGCGAAGAGAAATACCGCGCCACGATCCCCGCGGCCCTCGACTGGCTCGAAAAGAGCCGCCTTCCCGACGGGCAATGGGCACGCTTTTACGAACTGCACACGAACAAGCCGCTCTACTGCGAAGACAAAACCTACGCGCTCACCTACGACGGTTCAAACACCCCGGACCGCTACGGCTTCAAAATCGAAGGCGACCTGATAGGCAAAATCGAAAAGCTCCGCGAAGCCCTCGCCAAGCCCCGCGACGAAGTCCTCGCCTCCCGCAAAGATCCCGAGACCGCCGAGCGCTGGCTCAAGGCCGCCCGCAACGTCCGCAGCAAAGTCAAAACCGCCCTCGAGGACCAAAACAAAGATGGCGTCTGGACCGACGACAACGAAATCGAGGCCGGTCTCTTCGTTAAACACCTCAACGCCATGTCGACCTACGTCAACGCGAGCGCAAAAGCAAAACTCAATCCCTCAACCCCTCAACCCCTCAACCCCTTCCCCAAATGAACCGCCGCGATCTTCTCTCCCTCACCGCCGCCGGCTCGGCCGCGTCACTTCTCCCCTGCCCCGCTCTCGCCGCCCCGGCGGTAAAGCTTGAAAAGGGCGCGACGATTCTTTTTCAAGGTGACTCCATCACTGACGCGGGTCGCGACCGCAAGACCGAAGGCAACGCGAACCACCCCGCCATGCTCGGCCGCGGTTATCCCTTCCACCTCGCCGGACAGCTCCTCACCGACCACGCCGCGCTCGGGCTCAGCATTTACAATCGCGGGATCTCCGGGAACAAGGTCCCCGACCTCGAAGCGCGCTGGCAGCAGGATTGCCTCGCCCTGAAGCCCGGTATACTGAGCATTCTCATCGGAGTGAACGACATCTGGCACAAGCTCAACGGCAACTACGACGGCACGCCCGAGGTCTATAGGGACGGCTTCACCGCCCTTCTCGAGCGAACCAAGACAGCCTTGCCCGCAGTCACCCTCGTCGTCTGCGAACCCTTCGTGCTGCGCTGCGGCGCGGTCAATGACAGCTGGTTCCCCGAGTTTGAGACCCGACGCAGCTTCGCCGAAGAAGTCGCCAAGGCGGCCGGCGCGATCTGGGTTCCCTTTCAGGCAAAGTTCGATGAGGCCGTCAAGGCCGGAACCGAGCCCGCCTACTGGGCGGCTGACGGCGTCCACCCGACCCAGGCCGGACATGGACTCATGGCGAAGGTGTGGCGCGAAGCGGTCGGGATTTGAAGCCCGGGAAGGACGGGCACCAGGCCAGTGGTGGTGCATTCAACCCTCTTCACTCTGCTACTTAACAGGGTTGAGTTGTGACGGGCTGCGCCTACATTCGCGACTCTTCATCCCCTCCATGGCCAATCCCTCGAATCAGAACGACGCGGTCCTCTCCGCCTCCGAACTCCACCTTTCCTTCGGGAACCAGGCCGTCCTCGATGCCGCGACACTCGCGGTTTATTCGGGGGAAAAGGTCGGTCTCGTCGGTCGGAACGGCTGCGGAAAATCGAGCTTCCTCCGCATCGTCGCGGGCGAGGAAAATGCCGACGGGGGCACTGTCTCGCGGAAGCAGGGACTCGTCATCGGCTATCTGCCGCAGGAGTTTCAACTCGACGAGGACGCCACGGTGGAGGCGAACATCCGCAACGGCGCTGCCGAGCTCATCGCGATGATCGATCGCTACGAGAACGGGCACGACGAGCTGAGCCACGCCGAGACTGACCGTCTTCTTGCCGGGATCGAGCACGGCGACGGCTGGAATCTCGAGAACCGCATCGAGACGCTCATGCGCGAACTCGCCGCTCCTCCCGCTGATCGTATCGTGAGCCAGCTTTCGGGCGGAGAAAAACGCCGCGTCGGTCTCTGTCGTGCCCTCCTCGCCCAGCCCGATCTTCTTATCCTCGACGAACCGACCAACCACCTCGACGCCGGAGCGATCGCGTGGCTCGAGGGCTACCTCGCCGAGTCGAACAGCGCCTGTCTCTTCGTCACGCACGATCGCTACTTCCTCGACCGCATCGCCACCCGCATCGTCGAACTCGCCGACGGACGTTTCTTTTCCCACGACGGCAACTACAGCGACTACCTCATCGCCAAAGAAGAGCGGCAGGAGCGCGATCAGGCCGTCGAGCACAAGCGGCAGCGCTTCCTCAGCCGCGAGATCGAGTGGGTCCGTGCCGGGGTCAAGGCCCGCGGGACTAAGCAGCGCAGCCGCATCGACAACTTTTACGCCGTCAAAGCGCAAAAGGCGCCGGACAAGGATCTCGACATGGAGCTCGTCATCCCTCCGCCGCCGAAACTGGCGAACGTGGTCGTCGATCTCAAAGAAGTCGGCTTTTACTATGATCGCGAGCCGCTCTTCCTCGGGATAGATCTCGAGTTCAAAGCGGGCGAGTGCATCGGCATCGTCGGACCGAACGGAGCCGGCAAAACGACTCTGCTGCGCATCATCCTCGGCACTCTCGATCCCACCACGGGGACGCGGAAGATGGGCAAACGGACCGAGTTCAACTACGTCGATCAGACCCGCCTCGAGCTGAACGAGGACAACAGCGTCCTCGAAGAAGTCTCGCAGGGGCTCGATTCGGTGAAGTTCGGCGAAGAGTCGATCTCGGTGCGCTCCTATCTCGCCCGCTTCCTCTTCACGAACGAGCGCATCAACGATCGCGTCGGCAATCTTTCGGGCGGTGAGAAAAACCGCGTCCTTCTTGCCAAGATTCTGCGCCGGGGCGGCAATTTCCTCATCCTCGATGAGCCGACCAACGATCTCGACCTCCAGACTTTGCGCGTCCTCGAAGAGGCACTCATCAACTTCGGCGGCACCGCCCTCGTCGTGAGCCACGACCGCTGGTTCCTCGACCGTGTCTGTGACCGCGTCATCGTCTTTGACGGCAAGGGTGATGTCTCGATCAACGAGGGGAACTACTCCTATTACCTCGAGAAACGCCGCGCAATGGACGCCGCCGCCGCTGCCGCAAAACCCAAGCCGGTGAAAAAAGCCCGCGTTGAAGCCACACCGGCCGAGAAACCCCGCAAGCTGAAGTGGAAAGAAGAGCGCGAACTCGAGACGATGGAAGAGACCATCTTCGCCGCCGAAGCCGAGATCGCGGGGATCGAGGAAAAGCTGAATGATCCGGCCTTTTTTATCGAGAACTCTGAAGCCGCTCCGGGCATGTTCAAAGATCTCGAGGCCAAAAAGGCCGCCGTTGCTGCCCTCTACACCCGCTGGGAAGAGCTCGAAGCGATCCTCGCCGCCTCGGCGGAGGCGTGAGCCCCCCCGCTTGCTCTTTTCCTCATCCACAATCATGCAGTCACCTCCGCCGTGATTGACAATTCCCCGCTCTCCTCTCTACTCTCGCTCCATGTCGAAGCCGATTTTCAATCTCGTGGTG
>JANQVJ010000010.1 GCA_030730365.1 Verrucomicrobiales bacterium | reverse complement strand
CAAATACACCGGACGGAAACTCGCTCTCCACGAGGGCAACATCGACCACATCGTCCCGCGCTCGCGGGGCGGCGCATCGTCGTGGGAAAACTGTGTGCTCTCGCACCGGACGGTGAACGAGCGCAAGGCCGACCGCCTCCCTCAAGAGGCGGGACTGCACCTCCAGCGCAAACCCGCGATCCCTCGTGCGCTTCCCGCCACGGTGCTCATCCGCAACCTCCACGGCATCCCGGACTGGCAGCGCTTCCTGCTCCCGTCGCCCTCGAGGAGGGCATGAAGTTGCGATCCACACAGACATTCGCCGGGCGATTGCCAAACCGGCGGATGTCTGCCAAGGCTGCGTCGTGACCATCCATCGCCACCTCACTCTCGCCGCCTGGCTCATTGTCATCACTCCGGTGACGACAAGAATCGCCGAAGGATCCACTTTCGACGAGCTGCGTGAGAAGGCGCGCGACCTCGCGGCAAAGCCCTACAGCGAGCCGAAGTTGGAACTGGCCGACTATTGGAAAAATCTAACGTATGACGGCCACCGCGACATCCGCTTCAAGATGGAGTCCGGATTGTGGGCCGACGAGGAAGGCACGTTTTCCATCGACTTCTTCCATCCCGGCTGGACCGCCAAAAAAATGGTCACCCTGCATGAGGTGAAGGATGGGAAATCCCAAGTCCTGCAGTTTAACACCGACCTCTTTGACTACGGGAAGCAGCCGGTTCCCGCCGACACCCCTCCGCCTTCGGGCTACGCGGGATGGCGGGCGCGGACGCATCTGAACTCGCGGGACTACATGGACGAGTTCCTGGTGTTCCTCGGTGCCAGCTATTTCCGCGCGATCCCGGCGCAGTCTCCTTACGGGCTCTCGGCGCGCGGTCTCTCGATCAACAGTGGCCTGCCGGGCGTGCCCGAGGAGTTTCCCGATTTCACCGAGTTCCATCTCGAACACCCGGAAAAGGAGGCAACCTCCCTGCGGGTGAGCGCCTTGCTTGAAGGACCGAGCGTTGCGGGTGTCTATCAGTTCACCATCACGCCCGGTGAGGAAACCGTGATGGACATCGTCGCGGAAATCACGCTCCGCCAGCCGGTCCGGCAGCTCGGGATCGCGCCGTTTTCCAGCATGTTCTGGTTCGGCGAGGGGACGCACCCCAAGCCCTATGACTTCCGCCCGGAAGTCCACGACAGCGACGGTCTGCTGATGGAACTCGACAGCGGAAACCTGCACTACCGGCCGCTTGAGCACGGCGAGCGTGATTTCCGGCACTGCGTCTTCACCATGGAGAAACCTCGGTCTTGGGCACTGCTCCAGCGGGACCGGTCCTTCGCTTCCTATCAGGATCCGGAAGCTCTCTATCACAATCGCCCGAGTGTCCAGGTCGAACCAGTTGAGGGATTCGACTCAGGAAAACTTCACCTGATAGAGATGCCGACTGACGACGAGACCGACGACAACGTGATCCTGCTGTGGGAGCCGACACCCGAACTGGAGATCGGGAAGCCCTATCGATTCCACTACCGCCTGCGCTGGATGAGAGATCCCGCGCCGTCCGGCCTCTTCGCCGTGCGCGCCACCCGGATCGGCACACCGGTGCAGAAGCCCGACGAGGTGCTGATCTCCATCGATTTCGCCAAGCCGCTCCTGCCTGAACGCAAGGTGGGGAATCCGAAATGGGATGACATTTCAGACTACAAGCCGGTCGTCACCATCAACGAGACCTCCGTCGAGCTGCTCCACGTAGGCCTCACCGACATTAGCATGCCGAATGTCGATGACCTCCCCGCCGGTCTCGGGCGTGGCCCGGATCTTCACATGCCGCAGGTTCTTCGTGCCTTCATCGTCTGCAAGCCACCTGCGGAGCTCGCGACGATGGACCTGACCTGCGAGCTTCAGGATGCCGATGGCAAGGCGGTGTCCGAGCGCTGGGTGTATTTCTGGTCACAATCACGGTGATCAACTCCTTGCGGCATGACAAAAAACGCCCGATCTCTTGATAGAGATCGGGCGTATTGAAAAAATCGCGTGATGCGTGAATTGCTGGATTACCAG
>JANQVJ010000009.1 GCA_030730365.1 Verrucomicrobiales bacterium | reverse complement strand
GATCTCTTTCTCAAAGGCGGCGGCTTCATGTGGCCGCTCCTCATCCTCTCCATCATCACCGTGGTGATCGTGCTGGAGCGCCTCGTCTACTACTCGCTTCATCGCTATCGCACCGGACAGGTCATTCGTGACCTCGATCAAGGCCAACTCGCCTCGGGAGAACTCAACCCTCTTGTTTCGGTGAGCCGCGTCTTCGCTGATTCGGCGGGCGGAGGCGAAGAGCATTGCCTGAATGTCACCGAACGCGCCGCCTCCCGGCTCATCAATCATCACGAACGCGGGCTCCGCATGCTCGCGCTCATCGCCGCGATCTCCCCTCTCATCGGCCTCCTCGGCACCGTTTGGGGAATGGTCATCGCCTTCTCGAAAATCGCCAAACTCGGCGAAACCGTCACCCCCGCCGATTTTGCCGATGGCATTTGGACCGGACTCCTCACCACCGTGGCCGGCCTCCTCGTCGCCATCCCGGCGATGTCCATGGCCAAGATCTTCGAAGCGAAAGTGGACAAGCTCGTCCACGATCTCAACGAGGTCACCTCCCATCTCCGCGAACGATTCTTCTCCAAGTCCTGAGCCATGCTCATCACCCGCAAACGCCGCATTGATGCCGGGATCGATATGACCCCGCTCATCGACGTGGTCTTTCAGCTCCTCATCTTCCTCATGGTGAGCAGCCAGTTCATCAAGCCCGACCTCCGCGTGGAGCTTCCCGGCGGCCCGCTGGAAACTGCGACTGGAAATCCCGACCTGGAAAGCCTCTCCCTCGTCATTCTGGCCGACAACACCCTCCTTCTCGAAGGCGAGGAAACGACCCAGGAGCAACTCGGCAGCATGCTCCGCGATGCCATCCGCCACACCAAGATCACTTCGCTCGTCATTCGCAGTGACAAGAGCGCCGATGTCGGAACTTTCCTTCCCGTGATGGAAATTGCGCGGGAAAGTGGTATTCTAAGCCTCGCTTACGATAAAAAGAATGAATCCCCGGAGTAGCCAACCCCTGATCTGGACATCCGTCGCGCTCTGCACGGCGGCGCTCTACGCCGGTGCCTACAAGTGGGTCCGAGTTCGTATCCCAATCGAGGAACCCGCGAAAAAGGAGTTGGCCATCATCGAACTCGGCATGCTGCAGGCCCTTCCCGAGACCATCGAAGAACCCGCTCCCGAAATCACCCCGGAACCGGAACCGCTTCCAGAACCCGAACCGGAGCCTATTCCCGAGCCAGAGCCCGCCCCGATGCCGGAGCCTCCCCCGCCTCCGCCCGAAGTGGTCGAACCTACTCCTCCCCCTGAACCAAAGATCGATCCCGAGATCGTCAAAAAGCAGCGCGAGGCAGATACCGCCCGCCTCGCCGAGAGACAACGTCTAAGTGCCGCGGCCGCGAAGATTTTGGAAGAAAAACGCCAACGCCAAGCTGCCGCTCTGCGAGCCGAATCGGCCCGGAAGAAAGCAGCCGCCAAACGCGCCGCTCTCGCCAATACAGTCGCCTCCAAACCTTCTGCCATCAGCCAGCCACGTCCCAGCTACCCTTCCTCCGCCCGACGCGCCGGGCACGAGGGCACGGTCATGGTTTCCTTCACGGTCGGATCCAACGGCCGCGTCTCCTCAGCGCAGGTCTCAAAGTCAAGCGGCCACCAAAGCCTCGACAGCGCCGCCGTGAGCACCATCAGCAAGTGGAAGTTTAAGCCAGCACGCAACGGCCTCGGAGAAGCCACCAGCTACAAATACTCCATCCCCGTTCCGTTCCGCCTGAAGTAGGGACACCCGCACAACTCTTGCGTTTTTTACGATGCGAGGTTAGCCGTCCACATGCGTCCCCAGGAACGTCGTCGTGATTTTTTCCAGCAAGAGGGATACCTCGTGGTGAAGAACTTTTTTTCGACGGACGAGATTGCAAGGGCTGCTGATGCCCAGGACGCCTACTATCGTGGCGAATACGATCGCGAACCGGAATTCGACTGGCCCCGGCCACGCAGATGCCACGCCCGCACCCGCAAACATCCCTACGCCTCCTTCTTCTCAAACGCTCTCGAAAAGCTCCTTCGCGACGGTCGGCTTGGCCTCCTAATTCAGGAATCCTGC
>JANQVJ010000008.1 GCA_030730365.1 Verrucomicrobiales bacterium | reverse complement strand
GCATGGAAAGAACAAGGAAGGGGGCTTGCCAAGCCCCCATCATAGCAGCGAGGCATCGGGGCTTAGGCAAGCCCCGCTCCTTGAGAGCATGGAAAGAACAAGGAAGGGGGCTTGCCAAGCCCCCATCATAGCAGCGAGGCACCGGGGCTTAGGCAAGCCCCGCTCCATGCATATCTCCCCAATCACCCCGCCAATTCCTCCAGCAGCGCCCGGTTCAACCGTATCCCGCCTTCGAAGTTCGAGACCGTAAAACTCTCGTTCGGGGCATGGATCTGGCAATCGGGCAGGGCCAGACCGAGCAGCAACGAATCAACACCGAGGATGTTCTTGATCGCCTGAATAATCGGAATACTGCCGCCTTCGCGGATCAATCTTGGTTCGCCTGAAAACGCCCGCTGCAGGGCGCGCTGGGCCGCTTTCCCATGGGCCGAATGCGGGTCCATGACGTAGGCAGGGCCGTAGTGTCCGAGTTCGACCTCGATTCGGCACGAGTCGGGGCAATGCGCTTTCAAATGGGCGGCGGCGAGGGCAAGGATCTCCTGCGGGTTCTGGTCGGGGACGAGGCGGAAGCTGAGCTTGGCCATGGCCTCGCGGGGGATCACGGTCTTGGATCCTTCGCCCTGGTAGCCGCCTCCGATGCCGTTGACCTCGGCAGTGGGGCGTCCCCAGCGCTGCTCGAGGGCGGTGTAGCCGGCTTCGCCCCAGAGCCCGTGGACTCCGGTCTCGGCGATGGTGGCGGCGTTCCCGTCGGGGAGGGCGGCCCACATGGCGCGCTCCCAGGGTTCGAGATCGACGACGGAGTCGTAGAAGCCGGGGATCTGCACTTTGCCGAATTCGTTGTGCAGGGTCGAGACGAGACGCGCGACCATCGTTGCCGGATTCGGCACGGCACCGCCGTAGACGCCCGAATGGAGATCGAGGGTGGGTCCGTGGATTTTGAATTCGAGACAGGCGATGCCGCGGAGGCCGTAGGTCATCGTCGGGATGCCGGGACCGATCATGCCGGTGTCGGAGACGGCGCAGACGTCGCACTTGAGCGAGTCTTTGTGCATTTCGAGGAAGGGGGCGAGGTTGGGCGAGCCGATTTCTTCTTCGCCTTCGAGGAGGAAGATAACGTTCACGGGGAGTTCGCCGTGGGCCTTGAGAGTCTCTTCGACGCCGAGAATGTGGGAGAAATGCTGGCCCTTATTGTCCGTCGCGCCGCGGCAGTAGATCTTGTCCCCGACGAGGGTCGGTTCAAAAGGCGGGGTGCTCCACTCCGAGACCGGATCGACGGGCTGGACGTCGTAGTGACCGTAGATGAGGACGGTGGGACGCCCCGGTTTGACCTCGCTGCGGGCGACGATGATGGGATGCCCGGGCGTCTCGTGCAGTTCCGGCTTCAGCCCCATGCGGTTGAATTTTTCGACAAGGTATCCGGCGCATTTTCTCACGTCTTCCCGATGACGGCTATCGGTGGAGATACTCGGGAAACGGAGGAACTCGAAAAATTCGGTGAGTTGGGGAGTCATGTGGGGAAGGAATTCAGGCGTTGAGGGATTGAGGCATTCAGGGAAGGAATCAGAGAATGCTACCGGGAGTATACGCTTCGGCACCTTCGATGCTGGCGACTAGTTTTTTGGTTTCGCTGATGAAATGATTGATCTGCAACTCCACGGCGCCGGCGTTGGCCTTGCCTTCGGTGAGGCAGGACTGGAGCTCCTCGGCGCTCATGCCGAGACGGCCGTCGGCGGCGAGGCGGTCGATGAGGTCGTTGCTGGCGCTCTCGCCGGCACGGTAGGCGCGGGCGGCGGCGACGGCGTGCTCTTTGATGACTTCGTGGGCGGTCTCGCGTCCGATCCCGCGCTTCACGGCGGTCATCATGATGGTCGTGCTGAGGAGGAAGGGCAGATAATGGCGATTTTCCCGCTCGATCATGGCGGCGTTGGCGTCCATCTGATCGAGGATGGTGATGAAAGTCTCGAGCAGTCCGTCGGCGGCAAAAAAGGCATCGGGCAGCATGACGCGGCGCACGACGGAGCAGGAGACGTCGCCCTCATTCCACTGATCCCCGGCGAGGCCCGAGGCCATCGTGAGATAGCCGCCGAGGATGGTTTTGAATCCGTTGACCCGTTCGCAGCTGCGGCTGTTCATTTTGTGCGGCATCGCGGACGAGCCGACCTGGCCTTTGGCGAAGCCTTCGCCGGCGA
>JANQVJ010000007.1:46056-49060 GCA_030730365.1 Verrucomicrobiales bacterium | reverse complement strand
CATGCCTACCTCTTCGACATCGGTAATGTCATCATCACCTTCGACTTCAGCAAGGCGACCCGCAAACTGGCACCGTTCTCGAAGGTAGCGGCGGAGGAGGCGCTCCCGCTCGTGGCCCCCCTCACGGTGGAGCTCGAACTGGGACTCCTTTCGCCCGGAGCCTTCATCGCCGCCGCCTCGGAGAAAATCGGCTACACCGGTGACGCCGATTTTTTCCATCGCTCCTTCGCCGACATCTTCGAGCTGAACCTTCCCATGGTCGAGTTCATCGAGGCCCGCAAGGCCGAGGGCTGCCCGCTCTATTTGCTCTCGAACACGAACGGGATTCATGTGCCTTTTTTTGAAAAAACCTATCCGGTCTTCGCCCACTTCGACGGCCGCATCTACTCGCACGAGGTCGGCCTGATGAAACCCGATCCGCAGATCTATCACGTCACCCGCGAGACACTCAAGCTCATTCCCGAAGAGACCATCTACATCGACGATCTTCCGGCAAATTGCGCCGCGGGGCGTGCGGCAGGCTTTCTCACCGTCCCTTACGATCACACCAGACACGACGACTTTCTCACCATCGTCGCGGCCTTTACTTAATCTTTTTATCAGTCTCGCGGCGCCACTGCGACCACCCCGTGCCGCCGACGAAGGCCTTGAATCGCGCCCATTTCGGTCCATGCGTCTTTGAATAAGAACCGGAAATCCGTCACGCGTAGGCACTTGCAGCCCCATCTCGTTTATCTGAGGGCCCGGCGGAACCGTCCTGCAGGAGACTGATCGCGTAAAGAAGCGCTTTTGACAGCGTCGCTATCGTGCATGAACTTCCTCTCCCGCCTTTGCCGGGTGGAAAACAATTTTGTTCCCTTTTATGAGCGAGAAGAAAGAAAAACCCCAGACTGATACGACGAGACGCGGTTTCGTGAAGACTGCCGGAACTGCCGCTGCTGCCACTTCCGTGGCCGCGATCGGCTTCCCCAACGTGACCTTTGGCGCCCCGAATGACAGGAAACTCAAGATCGGAGTCGTCGGCACCGGCGGACGGGGCGGCGGCGCAATGCTGAACGCCCTCGCCGCTGATGACAATGTCGAACTCTGGGCCGCGGGCGATCTCTACCTCGCCGAAGCGGAGAAAAAACTCGCGATGGTGCGTAAGTCGCCTATCGCCAAAGACAAGCTCGCCGAAGGGCTCGACGGCCGCGTTTTCAGCGGAATCGACTCCTACAAGCAGGTCATCGACTCCGGCGTTGACGTCATCCTCCTGACGACTCCCCCCGCCTTTCGTCCGACGCATTTCAAGGCCGCGGTTGAGGCAGGAATCCACGCCTTTGTCGAAAAACCCTGCGCCACCGACATCGCCGGAGTGAAGGACTTCCTCGCTACCAGCAAAATCGCGGCGGAGAAGGGCCTCTCGGTCCTTTGCGGATTCTGCTATCGCTACAGCGAGCAGGGCCGCGCCCTCTTCGAGCGTCTCCACGACGGCGCCATCGGCGACATCGTCAGCGTTCACTCGATCTACAACGCGGGTCCGGTCAAGGCAATGCCCGATCCCTCGAGCCGTCCCGACGGCATGAGCGACACCGAGTGGCAGATCGCCAACTGGTACAACTTCACCTGGCTGAGTGGTGACGGCATCGTCGAGCAGGGCTGTCACAACGTCGACCGCGTCGCCTGGGCCTTTCAGGACGCCAGGCCCGTCGCCGCCTTCGGCACCGGCGGCCGCACCCGCCCCAACAATCAGGGCAACATCTACGATCACTTCAGCATCACCTACGAATACGCGAACAACGCGACCGCCCACGTCGAGTGGCGTCAGTATCTCGACTCCTACAACTTCACCGGAGACACGATCTACGGGACCAAGGGCATCGCCAAGTTCGGAACGAGCTCGGCCGAGATCCTCGGAGAGAACGCCTGGAACTGGCGCAAGCCGCGCACGCCCAAGAGCATGTATGATCTCGAGCACGAAGAGTTCTTCGCCGCGATCCGTTCCGGTGAGCGCAAGGATGACGCCGAGTGGATCGGCAACTCCACCACCCTCGCGATTCTAGGGCGCACCGCGTGCTACTCGGGCAAACGCATCACCTGGGACGACATGTGGGCCGCCGAGCAGAAACTCGTGCCTGACACCATCGACATGAACGGACCGCTCCCGATCCGACCGATCCGCGTCCCCGGGGTGCCGGAGACTCAGGATACGATCTTCCCCGAAGACACGCAGAAGGCCTGATACGGCCCGATGACGCGTCATCAAGAGGCCTCGCCGGGAACGGCGGGGCTTTTTTTGTGTAACCCGGGAACCGCGCGGTCCTCGCATATCCCATTGATTTTCGGCACTTCCCGTCGTTCCCTCCCGATGTGAGCATTGACCTGTCATCCCCGCGCGTCGTCGCGACTGTCACCCGCCCCGAGGACCTGACCTTTCTCGACGCGGGCGCCACCCTTTCCTGCGATGTCCTCGAATATCGCCTCGACGATCTCACCGCACTTGCCGACGAGGCGGGTGCGACAATGGCCGCGCATGCCTCCCCCACCCTGCTCACCGTCCGCCGCCCCGACGAAGGCGGCGCCGGCGGCTTGAGCGATGAGGAGCGTCTCGCTCTCTATCACCGTCATCTCACAAAGGCATCCTTCGTCGACACCGAGATCGCCTCCCTCGGGAGCGCCTCTTTTTCCGGATTCCCCGCCGCGGTGCATGGCGCGGAAGCGCTTCTCATCGGCTCCTACCATGATTTCACCGGCTTTCCCGGTCGTGACCTCCTCGCCGACAAAATGGCGGAGGCCTTTTCGCTCGGAGCTGATGTCGCCAAGGTCGCCGTCGTGATCAATGAAATGCGAGACCTCTTCTCTCTCGTCGAACTCGTCGAGTATCACCACGCTCGAGGCCGTCTCGTTTCGGCAATGGGAATGGGGCCCCTTGGCAAGCTCTCGCGTCTCGTCCTCGCCTCAGCCGGTTCATGCCTGAACTACGGCTACCTCCGCACCCCCAACGCCCCCGGCCAATGGTCCGCAG
>JANQVJ010000007.1:32892-45956 GCA_030730365.1 Verrucomicrobiales bacterium | reverse complement strand
AAGCACTAAGCACTAAGCACTAAGCACTCAATGCGTCGGAGCCGCGATAGTGCCGTCGATGACCTCGCGCCGCCGCGCCTCCACAATACGGGCGGCAATGTCGAGGATCGTTTCTTCGAGGATGAGCCGCAGATGACTTCCCGCCCGGTAATCGGCAGGGGCGATGTGCTTGATGCGACCTGCCACGCCTGAGAGCTGGTAGGCCTTACGGAAGCTGACTCGCGTCTCGTCCCCGGGATTGTAGACCGCGATACTGTGACCACCGAATCGTTTCATCACGGTAAAACAGGGCACGTCAGTGGGACCGTCGCCGAGATAGATCATATTCGGGAAAGGGATGGGGCGCAGGTGATCCTGCATGTGATCGTTCACGTCATCCGACGGGTCTAACATGCCTTTATTGATGCGAAAGAGATACTGCGTTTTGGCCGTGTGCGAAATGACGCGACGGGGAAAAGAGATGCGCCCGGAGCTGTTCTCGGCGAACTCGCAGCCGAAGATTTCCTTAATGTAGGGACGCAAGCGACTCCCGTCGATGAGCGCCTTCATCCCACTGGAGACGATGTAATGCTCGATCTTCACCCCCATGGCTCGATGTTCGTCAGTCAGGAGACCCTCAAGCTCGTCGAACATCTCGGGCAGACCGGGAAAGAACTGCAGTCCTTTCCCCAGTTCGGTGAGATCGGCGTTGCTCGGCCCGTCCATCTCGAGGTAGTCGATGATGGCCTTCAGATACGCGAGCTCGCTCTCGTAGCCCTGCTCTTCAACGAGGGTTTTGCAGCGTTTCCAGAACTCGGCGGGATTAATTCCGAATTTGGGAAAGAGCACCTCATCCTGCATGTAGGTGGGGCTGAGGGTCTGATCGTAGTCGTAAACGATTCCGACAATGTTCTGCGGTGCGGCCATGGGAGAGTTTACGGGCAAAAAGGTAAAGTTCAAAGACTCAGGCTAGGACTTCCTTTCGATATCGCGCAAGGCTGATTCCAGATCGGGAAAAGACCACTCGAAGTCGAAGGACTGCAACACGACGGGCTCGACCCGCTGGCTGTCGAGGAAGAGACTGCCCATCCCGCCGGGGAGGCGGTTGAGTAAAAAGTCCGGCACGGGGAAGAGCGCCGGCCGCCAGAGGACTCGGGCATAGACCGTCGTGAACTCGCGGTTGGTGGCGGGACGCGGGGAAACACAATTGACCCGCCCCCGGATACTGCCGTTTTCCACGCACGCGGCGAAGATCCGCGCGAGGTCCTGCACGTGGATCCACGACATCCATTGATCCCCCCGTCCGAGGCGCCCGCCAAGGCCGAGTTTGAAGATCGTGCGGAGGCGTTTGAGAAATCCCTCACGCCCCATGACGAGTCCGATACGGGGATTGACGACCCGGACCCCGAGCTTTTCCGCCCCCGCCGAGGCTCTCTCCCAGTCTCGGCACACGGCAGGGAGAAAGCCGAAGCCGACATCGCTCTCCTCGTCGAGCCATTCACCGGCGCGGTCTCCGTAGTAGCCGATCGCCGAGGCCGAGACGAAAACGGCGGGACGATGCGTCCGTTCGATCCGATTGATCGCCTCGACGAGATCAGAGGTCAGATCGACGCGACTCTCGTGAATGCGGCGTTTTTTATCCTTCGTCCAGAGCCCCACAATGGGCTCGCCCGCGAGGTGGATGAGAGCATCGAGGCCATCGAGATTGATATTACCTGGATCAGCAAGCGAGCGGGTCTCATCGGCACCGTCGACGGTGCTTTCGCTTCGTGAGAATCCCACGACAGTCCAACCGCGGCCTTTGCCCTCCGCGATGATGGCGGAACCCAGAAATCCGCTTGCACCGGTGATGCCTACTATCATGCGGCACCCTATATCGACGATGGTAAAATAGGTAGGCGAAAATCACGGGCGAAAGACTCCCGCAGCCACCGCTTTTCCCCTGACAGGACGATCACGCGGTCGCTTCGGCTTTCTGCATGTCGAGGATTTCGACGAACTCCTTCGAATCCCGCCGCAGTCTCGTGAGGCCCTCGATCGACTCATAGGAAAGCCCCATCTCCATGAGAATGAGTTCTGCGAATCCCGTCACCGAACCGATCATGTTGCGGAAGTCGTGGCGCAACTCCCTATCATGTAGGGAGAAATCGGCGACACCGTTGAGTCTCCTGCGGATCTCCTGACCCGAGTTCTCTATATACCCGAAGAGCTCGGGGCCGTCTTCACCGTATTCGTCAATGCGGGGACGCAACGACAATGCCGTCTCGATGATGCTGCGGGCAAGCTCACGCAGCCGGTTCAGCGAAGGATCGCGACTCACGGCATTCGCACCCTCATCATCAACCTCAACCGGAGACCGGTGACGATCCACTTCGCGGCGGAGGCACTCTAGAACCTGACGACTGCCGTCGTGTGCGGGGACCACGGCGAGGAATCCGGCCGCCCTCGCTTTTTCGAAAAGCGGCGGGTTTGCACATGCGGCGAGAGCGAAAAAGGGAATGTTCGCCAGAGTGCCGATTCCGCGCACTGCCTGGAGCGCGCTCCAGAGACCTAGCTCGGCAAGATCGAGGTCCACAACCATGAAATCCGGAGTGTGTTGCCGACAGAACTCGACCATCTGGATCGGATTCCAGACCACAGCCGTCTGGAATCCCTCCTGACCCAACGCTTGCTGGTAGCGCTCACCGGTCTGGCGTCCCCCTGCGACAATCAAAACTCTATTCATAATTACAATGAGCGAAACGGCCGAATTATCAGCAATTTATCAAATTTCCATAAAAATACTGTTTTTTAGGGTTTTTCCAAGAGTTTTTTAAAAGTTTTTCAAAATTGTCGGGAAATCGTCCATTGCGAAGCAGTTGACGTAAATTACAATGCGCCTCTTCTCGGAGCCGCTCCCACCCAAACTCTACCTATAACCAATGAACAACATCCTCCTTACTCTCTCTTTGACCGCTCTTTTCGCGGGATCCATGACCGCCCGCGCTGAAGAAGTCGCCGAGATCACGCTCACCGCCGACAAGATCCAATTCATCTACGACATCAAAGAATTCACCGTGAAACCCGGCCAGAAGGTGAAGATTACCCTCATCAACCCTGCCGACAGCGTCACCCGTCAGCCCCACAATGTTCTCATCGTGAAGCCCGGTAAGAAAGACGTCGTTGGCATGGCCGCGAACAACGGCATGGCCGACCCGACCTTCCTCACCACCAAGCAGGCGGTGCCGGACTCTGAGGAGATCCTTCACCACAGCAAACTGGTCCAGGCCGGCGAGCAGGACACGTTCGAGTTCACCGCTCCCACCGAAGTTGGTGACTATCCCTATATCTGCACCTACCCCGGCCACTGGGCGATCATGAATGGTGTCATGAAGGTGGCCCCGTAATCCGGCAATTCAGACATTTCCTTTCTCATTAAGACTCCGGTGCGGCGAAATTGGCCGTCTCCGGGGTTTTTTTTTGGCGCGTCGGGACTGCTGCGGACGAATCGGCTACTCCTTCGCCTCATCTACGGGATACCCGATCATGATTTATAGATGGATCGTTTCCTGAAGATGACGCACCGGTTGCCGACTCAAAAACGAGACCTTTTGGAGCAAGAGAGAGGCAACACGAGGGTTCGGCGCTTCACTCAGGCGAGTCCGCAGCGGCGGAATTCTCCGAGACACCAGTCGTATTCCGAGACAAGCTGTTCGACGACGTCTCCGCTGCGCATCGCCGCCGGCATCACCTCCCAGGTGTAGGTCTCCATTTCAAAATGGCCACACCAGCCGGGGTCATCCCCCATCAGGGTGAGGAGTCCGCTAATATGATCGCGGGTATCGGCAAACAACGCCTCGGGATGAGCATGAATCGGGACGTGGAAATGGACCCGCCACTCTCGCCCGGGATTCTCCGCCGATTCATACCACGCAAAAGCGTCGGGGAGATCTCTGAAGCGTTGAATCACCCTCGCACCGTCCGAGACGATGACCTGGTGCAGGTAGACCTCGTCGTGAAAGGCCGCGAGCCGACCGACCGACTCGGCCGTCGGTTGCAGGCGCAAAGCGGAACTGAGATGGATCTTGCTGATGCGGATCCCGGACGAGCGCAGGGCTGAAATGGCGGCGGCGGGCTCCTCGAACTCGACCGCGAGATGGCAGGTATCGTAGTTCACCCCGATGTTACGGAGAAGTCGTTCTTTCTCCCCGCTGCCGAGGCCCGCGACGAGTCCTTCGAAAAAAGCGACCGTCTCCCCGCTCGTTTCAAAGAGTCCGAGCGGCTCGGGTTCGAGCCCCAGATGAAGATCGCGTCCGCTTCGATCACGGAGCCGGTCGAGATGCTCGCTGCATGACCGCAGGTGGCGATAGATCGCCTCGCGCTGATCTGCTGCGGTATCAGGGCGGATGAATTCTTTAAACGATCCCGGCAGGGTGCTGACACTGACACTTTCACCGGAGGGGGCGAACTCATCGATCAGGTCAAAGAGGAGATTGGTATAAGCGAGGCGCTCCGCTGTGGTCCAGTCAGGGGCGTAGACTTGCTCCTTGACCCGGCTGCCGTGAAAAGTGCCGTAGGGAAATCCGTTGATCGTAAAGACATAGGAGTTGCTTATCTCGAGCCAGCGGTGGAAGTCGTTCCGCAGTGTCGTGTCGCCCGCGAGTTCCCGGGCCGCGACGGCACTTAGACGCAGGCCGATACCGTAGGGTGCCTCGGGGGAGACGCGCCGCCGCACCGCATCGGTGTAAGTGCGCAGTCCCGCGAAGGTCTCCGCCCACGTCTCACCCCGGTGGATATTCGTGCAGTAGCCCAGATCGATCCCGTGTTTTAATCGCATCGCGGAAGGGAACGCATTCCCGCCGCCAATGCAAGGCGTGAGCCGCGATTCGGTGAAGTTAAAACGATCATTCGGAGCTGGACAACCGCCCCCCTTGTATCAAAACTGAGGGTCGCCATCAACCTCTCGCAGCTGCCATGAGTTTAAACCGATCCAACGAAGATAGCCCTCTCGACGCCCGGCCCTACACCGGCAACTCGGCGATTCTCATCGTGGATGAGGATCCCTCCTTCCAGTTGGGCCTTAAGACCTTCCTCCACGAATATGTGGGATTCGAAAAAGTCTTCATCGCCCGCAGCGGGCAGGAGGCGCTCGACTTTCTCCGCACGGAACCCTCCATCGATCTGGTCACGGTTGATTACCACATGCCGGGAATGAGCGGGATCGAGCTGCTAAAAATGCTCGGCGATCTCCTCGAGCGACCACTCGCGGTGCTGATGATCACCGGATTCCCCTCTGACGAACTTGAGACCGAGTTCCGCTCTCTCGGGTCGGAGAATCTGCTTACTTCCCATTTTGTTTCCAAACCGGTCCAGTTCGAAAAACTCGAGTCCCTCGTCCTCGCCGCCCACGAAGAAGTCGTCACGGCCCGCCAGCGTGCCCTCGAGGACATCAAGGCAACAGAAACTGTCACGGATGAATCGAGCCTCCTCCTCACCAAACTCAACCTGCAGTCCGCCCGCCTCGATGAACTTGAGAACGAACTCAAAAAGCAACGAAGCAAGTGGTGTGCGGATTTCGGGAAAGTGGCTTTCGTCCTCTTTGTCTTCTGGATCGCGAGCCAATTCGGCCTTTTTCAAAAAGTCGAGCCGCACTGGGCGCAGATGAAAGAGGCGATTCGCGCTTCGTTCTCTTTCAAATCGCCCTCGTCACGCTCGGAGACAAGCCTTCCCGTATCACCCACGGCCGAAAGTTCCGGCAAGCCCGCTCCGGTGATCTCCCCGGGGGGCCCACTGCGCTGAGCAGACGGGAGGCTCACTACAAACGCCCCCTGCATTTGTAATAGCAACCTGTCCCTGCCAGATGATCTTAACGGTGTTTTACTAACTCCTTTCTTCTACAAGTCATGAATCACGATCCCTCCGCCTCCCCTGAAGAGAATGCCGAAGATCCTGCTGCGGAATCGCGCGGTAGCGGGGGCTCACCTCCTCGCGATCCCTTTCGCGACATCCCGCACACGATCCGCGATGCCTTTGAAAACGGTGGCCGTGACGCCCGCCGCGCCTTTGAAGACGCCCTCCCCAAAGCAAAAGAAGACTTTTCCAAAGGTATCCACGACGTCGCCTATGCGTTCGCTTACGCAGCCGCCTTCGGCGGAGCGGTCATTCGCGAGATCACGCCCGAAAATCTCAAGGACGGGATCCGCGAGGGTTCCCGAAGCGGTCAGCGTGCCGCCGAGGAGATGATGCGGCAGCGCCGCGAAAAAGCCGGACGCGAAGCCCGCGAGACCCCGCCGGTCGACGGGGACTTCGAGAAGGTCTGATCGACCTGGCCTGATGGTGAGTCAGTTCGCCACTACTTCCGGCGTGACCGTGGCGACCCGGTCGGCCGGCAGTGTTTCGGGACTCACTTCGGGGAAGGTCACTTCCCCCGTCGCGGCCCACTCGGTGCCGCGCTTCAGCGTTTCCTGAAATCCGACCCCGCCCATCGAGACGACACTATGCCCCAGGGTGGTGTGAAAGACACGGCCTTTTCCGTATGCGATCGTCATCAGGATGGGCTCCAATTCGCCCGATCCACCCGTCTCCTCACTGGCGAAGGCAGCCGCGAGCACTGTCAGATCGATGGCAGGGCCGCGAAGACGATCATAAAGTTCGTCCTGCGCATGCATCCAGTTTTCCGGGAGGCCCTTTGTGATCGGATGATCCGACACCTGGGTAGCGACGACGAACTCGTGCTGCTTCCCGTGCGATCCGCCACGACCCGCAGTCGTATCATTGGTCCATTTGCCCGCACGAAGACGCAGATAAGGGCCCGAGAGTTCGCTGCGACCGCCCCAGCCTCCCACACCGATCATTTCATTGTAGGCTGGCCACTCGGGGAAAGAGTTGTTCGCCGCGTGGACGGGGACGAATCCCCCCCCGCCTTTGACATAGGCCTCGAAGGCCTCGCGGACCGGCTCGGGCCAGAGTTCGCCGTTGTAATTCGATACGACGACATCGTAGGCCGCGAAATCGGGGCGCCACTGGTCCCAGGCCTCGCCGGACCCAGTCTTGTGCTTCGCTGTGGCTGCTTCCCACGCTTTCATCTCGGCGGCAAACTTTGCCTTGGCCTCATCGCTTTTATCCTGCGGTGGTCTCGGGCCGCGCGGCGCGCCGGGAGGGCTGGTGGAAACAGTCACCTCGAACCGACCCGATTTTTCGAGGATCCCGACCATGACCGGAGTCGTCTCCGCCCAGGCGTGATTGTTCTGCCCGTCGACGAGGAGCACCTTGAGTTTTTCCTGACACATCACGACCGGTGCGATGGCGACGATAAAGGCGGCAGTGAGAACGGCGAAAGCCGGGTTCCGTAACGGGAATTTTTTCATGGCGCAGAGCCTAGCAAGACTCCCGCGATTTGAAAACGGCGAAATCGCGGTTTTTCCCGCCACATACCCGCCACTCAGGGCAGCCGCAGGATTCGCAGGATCTCCTCGATTCCTCCGTCGCTACGGTGGACGCCGTGGTCCGCCTTCCGGATGACGGCCTCCGAGGCCACGCCCTCAAGATGTGCGCTCGAATAGGCGACGATGTTGTCGCTCGATTTCTCGAGGGAGACATGGGCCGCGCTGTTGTTTCCGATAATGGAATGATAGGTCACCGCCGGGTTGAGCGGTTTGTTGAGGAACTCCGAGGTCGTGCGCGCCTTCGAGCTGAGTTGCTCGATCGAGGTCATGCGGTCCCTCGCGAACTCCAGCCCCAGCGGGGTCAGGGCATTCGCGCTCTGACTGATGATCTCGCTCGAGAGCTTGAGAAGATGCGAGGGAACTTCAATGAGATCCACGACCAGCCTCGCCGCCGGATTTTCCGCCATCCTGCTGCCACGATGCGGCGTTGCGCAAAAGACGACCCGTTTTACCTGCGGGATGGGCTCAAAATAAATCATCTTACGAAGCATTTCCCGGTCCTCTTCCGGCACATTCAACTGACTGATCGGCACATTGAAGAGCTGACTCCACTCGGCGTCGCCGCTCGAGATCGTGACTGCTTTGGATAGCAACCCGCCCATGCTGTGCCCCACGATCGTGATAGGCGCACCCTCTGCCCCGCGCGAGCGGCGATACTCGATCATCTGCAGGATGGACTCCCGCAGGCGCGAAGCCATGTAGGGAATGGGTGCACCCGTCGGGTAACCGAAGTTCCAGAACTCGTAGCGCTCCCGAATCTCTTCATCCCCGTAGAGCCGGTTGATCGTCTCGTTCCATGTCGCGGGACTCGAGTTGATGCCGTGGACAAAGAGGCAGGGCTGCTTCGCCGCATCAAAAGCACTCACCCGATAGAGCCCGATCCTGTCCGCGAATTTGTCAAAACTGAGCAGGCCCGCGATCCGATTAAATTCGAACTGCCGATCGTGAAAATCACGAGCCAGCGCGGCCGTGTAGTTGGCCGAGAGAGGGAACTCTCTGCCCTGGAACGTCAATTTTCCCTGTCGTGTCGGGTCGATCAGTTCCAGCACCGGCGCGGCAGGGTGGTCGAGATTCAACACCGCCGTGACAGGATACCACAGGCCGGACGAGGGAATCATCGGTTCCGCCTCACTGCGCGGCTGCTTCACGAGGAGCGACGCCCCGACTCCGTTCACGACCGATTCAGAGCGCAGACCGCGGCGTACCCTCACGACCGCGGCCGGCACGATCTCCTCCGCGAAACCCAGATCCTGGACGTTGACCGAGTTCACCCGCAGATTCACCTCCCCCGTGCTGGTGCTCAGCGCCGAGAGCCTGTCCTTGTTCGAGGCCCAGTTCCCGCCGATCTGCACGACAGCACGACGCACCGCCTCATTGTAGATTTCCAATCCCTCCGGGTCCGGGCTCTCCCCTTTCCTGATCGACTCCCAGGTCCGCGAGGCCTCGCCCAGCTCGATGGGCTGCCGCGAGATCACATTCCACTCTTCCCGCACTTTCACTTGAAGAGAGCACGAGGGCAGGAAGGTAAGCACCGCCGCCGTCGCGACGAAAGAGACCCACCTTCGCATTATGAAATTCATCTTCTCCAGCTATAAGCGAAAGCCGTGCAAAAGCGAATTCTCCAATGCAAAGATTTCCGGCATTTTTTCCTCGAAATTTTCAGGACAACGCTCCATCATTCGCGCTCCGCGGCGCGGCCCAGGGTAAAAACAGACCTTTCTTATTTTTTGATACATCACCGAATACATGAATTTCGCTTGTCCCACTTGTCACATTACACTCCAGGCCGAACCCGATCTTGCAGGAAAAACGGTCAAATGTCCCGGCTGCTCCACCCGCATCCAGATCCCCGATAATTTCGGGCCGCCTCCTCCGGACGCCGCTTCCGATGGCAGTGCCGGCGAAGAAATGGCGGCCGAATACGATGAGCAGCTGCCGGAACTCACCCTTCACTCGGGCCACGTGGGCCCGCACCCCTCGACCGTCAGCGTCTGGATCGGCGGCGGGATCGGCCTTGGCCTCACCTTCGCCTGGTATATCCTCATGTTCCTCTTTCCGAAGACAGAAGCCGGCGTCGAGCCGGGTTTCGCAGGATACCTCCGCCAGCTCTTCTGCGAGCGGGGCACGACCCAGTATGTCACGACCCTGCTTACGTTCTGGTGTATGGGCCTGTTATTCCTGAAATGGCGCAACCTGCGCCAGCAGCGCCGCGCCATGCTCATCCAAGCGCTCCCCACCGACATCTCCGAAGAGATCAACACCTCGAACCTCAAGGCCTTCCACGATCACGTCACCAACTTCCCCAAACCGCTGCGCAACACCTACATCGTGAACCGCATCCGCAAAGCACTGGAGTTCTTCTACGTCCGTCAAAACAACCCTGAGGTCGCGCAGATGATCACTTCTCTCTCCGAGGTCGACGCGGCGAAGGCGAACGGCAGCTACGGCATGGTAAAGGTGTTCCTCTGGGCCATTCCGATCATGGGCTTCATCGGCACGGTTGTCGGGATCGGGGCGGCCATCGGCGGTTTCGGGGCCGTCTTCGGCGCCGGCGAAGGCGGCGACATGAGTCAGATCAAAGAACCGCTCCTCACCGTTCTCGGCAGCATGGGCGTGGCCTTCGATACCACCCTCCTCGCGCTCGTCTTCAGTATCATGCTCAGCTTCCCCGCAAGTTCGCTGCAGGGGCAGGAGGATGATCTCGTCTCCGACGTCGACGAATACTGCGTCGACCACTTCCTTAAGCGCCTCAATGACGGCGGCGGCGCCTCCAATGCCGGCTCTGACCCGGGCCTGCTCAAGGCCATCGGCGACGCCATGGCAGCCAATCAGAGAGACATCATGTCCCGCTTCGAGTCCACGCAAAAGGGCATGTCCGAGAGCCTCGGCAATCAGACCAAACAATACGAAAAAGTCGCCGCCGCGATCGAAAAGCAGATGCAGGGCATCGACGACCGCACCGAGAAATACGAGAAGAAGCTCGAACGCTCCCTCGATTCACAGGTCTCGTCTCTTGCCGAAGGCATTCGCAATCTCAATGCCGTCCTCGGCGAATTGAACGGCAAGCAGGTCGTGATCCAGAAAAAAGGCTGGTTCAGCCGCGGCTGATTCTGCTACCATTTTTCCCTAATCCATGGCTAAACGAGCACGAGATACGGGGGGGAGCGTCAATCTGTTCCCCTTCCTGAGTATCCTGATCTGCATCATCGGGTGTCTTACCCTTATCATTGTAGTGATTAACCTCATCGCAATGAGCAAGGGAGAAGGGCGCACGTCCGAAGAGGTGGAACGTGCCCGTGAGTATGTCCTTTTGGAAAAAGAGAAAGAGGAAAAGCAGAGAGACCAGGACAAGTTGCGCCAGCTCATTGAGAACCTTATTCAGCAGAACAAGGACATCATCACCGCCCGGGACAAGCTGGTGACGCTGAAGAAAATGCTCGAAAATCAGGAGGACATCGACAAGAGCCGCGAGGAACTCATCGCCAAGTTCAACCTGCTCCAGACCACCAACAAGAAGCTTGTCGCCGACGAGAAATTTCTGCAGGAAGAGATCAAGAAAAAGGAAGAAGAGATCGCCAAGCGCGGCACCCCTCCCGAGCCCGCCGCCCTGCGCGTGCGCCCGAGCGGCAGCAGCGCCACGACCCGCCCCTTCTTTGCCGAGATCTCCGATCGCGGCGTCTACCTCCATCGCAGCCTCACCGCCGAGCCCACCGCGATCCCCATCGCCTCGCTCAATCAGAGCGAAGAATTCATCAACTTCCTCAAAACCATCGCGACCGAGCCGTACAACCGCCTCATTTTCCTCGTCCGCGGTTCACCGGGGGCGGTCAAGACACTCAACGAAGCCTCCGCCCTCGTCTCGGGATACAACCGTGCGAACGGCACCGAACTGATTCCCGGTCGCCTCCCCCTCCCCGGCGAAGGCAAAGTCGATCTGCAAATGTTCGCCAAGTTCCTCGAGCCCTAACCCGGCACTACCGGAACGCTCCCCCACCACCGTCTCCCTCCCTCTTTTCCATCGTTACCCATGGCCCGCAGACCCAGAGCAAATGAAGAGCGCAGCATGGACTCGCTCATGGATGCCTTGACCAACGTCGTCGGCATTCTTTTGCTTATCCTCATTATTAGCAGCCTCGGGATCAGTGCCGCCGTGAAAAAGGTTGTTGAGAACTTACCCGAGGTGTCAAAGGAAGAACTCGAGGCCATGAAAGTGAGCCGGGATAAGACCCTCAAGAACCTGCAGGAACTTGAGCAAACTCACAGCAGCACCCTGAACAACCTCCCTACCGAAGAACAGGCCACCCAGCTTGTCGCCGAACTCGAGGACTTTGAAAAGAACAACGAAGAACTCGCCGACAAGACCTCGGACATCGCCGAGTGGCAGGCCAAGGTCGATCAGGAACTCTCCTCCAAAACCGAGAACGACACGAAGGTCCAGACGGCCGACGCCCGCAATCGCGAGCTCGCTGCGATGCTCGCCACCATCCCCGAGGTCGAGGTAGCCCGGGCCAAAGAGGTCCTCATGCCCAACCCGCGGGTGGCCGACAAAGAGTCCCGCGCCCTTTATCTCGTCTGTAAGTTTGGTAAACTTTACTTCATCGGCGATCCCTACGGGCACGCCTTCAGAATTCGCGACGTCATCGAGCAGAACTTCACCGACCTCGCCTACACCGGCAACGCGATCGGCTCCTACACCTACGAAATCAAAGGGACGAAGAAAAACGACGCCGGGGCCTACCTCGCCAAAACCGAGAGATACCGCCTCACCCGCCGCGACCGCGACAATCTCGCCGCGTGGGACGCCCTCAAGCCTGTCTGGACGAATCGTGAAGGCGTCGCCTCGAGAGAAGTATCCGTCCTGCAGCGTATTTTCGGCGCGCAGGAGGAAGCCGAACTGAGCGTCTCCAGGTTCCGCTATGACTTCAAGAAGATCGCCGCCTTCTTCGGTGAAGGCAAATACGGTCCCAAAGATTTCAAGTATCACATCACCCAGTCCGGCACCGAGAAGATCAAGATGAGTCTTGAGATGAAGGACGACGGCGGCTGGACGACCGAACAGTTTCTCGCGGCAAACTCCGAGTTCGAGCAGTTCTGCAAACAGGCCGCGACGAATCGACGCACCCTCTTCTATTTCCATGTCGCCCCCGACAGCTTCGAGACCTACCTCCAGGCTCGCGCCAAGTCTGAGGAGTTCCGTGTCCCCGCCGGTTGGTCCGTCTGGGAAGGTGACAAGCTAGAGCCCCGCGCCTCCCCCGCTATCGAAGTGGTCCGCTACAATCTCGACCTCATTCCCGACGCCGAATACATGAAGATCGCCAACGCAGTCGGCCCCTACATGGTTGAAGAGCGCAACAAAGAGCACACCGAACTCGACGCCCGCGTCGCTGCTGCCGTCCCCGCCACCCTCACCGACGCCACCGCCAGGGCCGAGTTCATCACCAAGCTCACCGCCGAGCGCAAGGACTGGGGTGCGACCCGCTTCCAGCCCTACACCATCGCCATCTTCCAGGCGGCCCTCGCCGCGCAAAAAGCTTCGGGCGAGACCGAGATCGTCATCGAAGAGCACCCGCCCGAGATTCCCCACATTCGGACTTTTGTTGCGGCCAGCCCGCCCAAAGCTCCTGCGCCTCCGCCGAATCCGAACGCCCCGCCCCCGCGGCC
>JANQVJ010000007.1:0-32792 GCA_030730365.1 Verrucomicrobiales bacterium | reverse complement strand
TCATGCACCCACCCCTCTTCAGTCGCACCCGGATCCTTCTTTTTTCCCTCTCCCTGCTGCCTTTTTCCACCGGCATCAGTCAGATGAAACCGCCGAAATTCGAGCCGCTTGTCATCGATGACGCCGTCGAGATCGGCTACGGTATTGCCATTGGGGACGTCGACGGGGACGGCGCTGCCGACATCCTCCTCGCCGACAAACGCCAGATCTCATGGTATCGCAGCCCGAACTGGAAAAAGGCCGCTCTCGCCCGCAACCTGACTCTGCGCGACAACGTTTGTCTCACCGCTGCCGATCTCGATGGTGACGGGAAAGTGGAGGTCGTCGTCGGGGCCCAGTGGAATCCCGGCGAGACGACCGACAAGGCCCAGTCCGGTGCGGTCTTTTATCTCGAGCGGCCGGCGGATGCAAATGGCCCCTGGAAGCCCGTCCCGCTCTATCACGACCCCACGACCCACCGCATGCGCTGGGTCCCGACCGGCGACGGAGCTCACGAACTCATCGTCCTCCCCCTCCACGGCATCGGAAACAAAAATGGCGAAGGGGAAAATTTTGTCAACGCAAGAGCTTACCGTGTCGACCCGACCGATGCGGGCGACGGGAACGCCTGGACCCATGAAGTGCTCGGGGCGAAGCTCCACGTCACCCACAACCTCGACCATCGCGACGGTTACCTCTACATCGGCGGAGCCGAAGGGATCGTCCGCGAAAAGATCGGGGAACGCGAATCGACCCTGCTCATCTCGCCCGAAAATTCGACCCCCCCGACGAGGGGCGTGGGCGAGATCGCGAAAGGCAAAGACTTCATTGCCTCGATCGAGCCCTTTCATGGAAACGACCTCGCCGTCTACCGCGAAAGCAGTGAGGGCAAATGGACCCGTAGCCTCCTCACCGACACCTTAAATCAGGGTCACGCCCTCGGCGTAGGTGACTTCAACGGTGACGGCCGCGAGGACATCGTCGCAGGATGGCGCGAACCCGATGCCGAAGGGCACGTGGGGTTAAAGCTCTTTCTTCAAAAAGATGACGGCTCCTGGGAACAGGGAGCCTGGGTCACCAACGATCTCGTCGCAGCCGAGGACCTCAAGATCGTCGACATCGACGGAGACGGACGTCCTGACATCGTCGCCGCCGGTCGCAGCACGAAAAATCTCGTGATTTTCCGGAACCTCGGGCAGTGAGCACGTCGCCTCACTCCCCGCGGCTATCCGTCATTTCGAGTGCACCGATGGCGGCCATGATTCTTGCCGCGATCGCCTGGTAGCGTTCCTTGGTGCCGAGGTCCGACTTCTCGAGCAGATCGCTGAGATCGATCGGCTCACCCACGACAAGAGTTACGGGGTGCCGCCTCAGTTTGCCACTGCCGCGCGGGAGCGCCTTCTCGGGGCCGAAGAGCCGGACAGGGAGGACGGGCACATTCGCCTTGTTCACGATCATGCCGATACCGGGCTCTCCCTCTGTCTTCATCTTGCCGTCGAGAGTCCTCTCGCCTTCGGGGAAAATGAGGACTTTTTCCCCTTCCTTGAGCAGGTTGATGACGAGCTTCAGCGAAGAGATCTCCGGCTTGTCCTGATTCACCGGGATGGCATTCACCCGCGTGAAGAGAAAGTTCGCGACGGGATGATCAAACAGCGTTTTCCTCGCAAAGTAATGGAGCGGCTCGCGAAAAGCGGCTCCAATGAAGGGCGGATCGAGGAAGCTGACGTGATTCGACGCGATGAGGAGCCCGCCGGGCAAGTTCTCGAGTCCCTCGCGATTCTGCACCCGATACGAACAGACCAGCTTCGCGAACCACTTCGAGAGGGTGTGCCCTAACCAATACCAAATAGTCATTCAGATCTTTTGTTTCAAACCGTATTGCCTTTGCTGGATAGCTCCGGCGAGCGGGTTAAATCGCGGAACTTGCCTGACTTGTCAACGTTTTCGAAGCAGGTCGGTGATGGCATGGTAGGTCTCGACAATGCCGTGCCGCTTCGGATCGCGGCGATGCTCGGCAACGAGTCCGTCGATGCGGCTCGCAGTGTCCACGGGAGGGGTCGCAGCGCTAAGCGAGCCTCGCCAAACCTCGACACACTCGGAGAGCAGGGCCGACGGCGGGACGCTGCGCCGCAGCAGCCGCGTAAAACCGGAACCGGTCTCCTCGCCGGCGACCGCCCCTGTGCCGGAGACGAGTCCCCGTTCGTTCTCTTCGCACCCCGGCACGAGGGTCGAAGCACTGCGCCAGGCCCAGAGGATGAGAAAGACGAGGAGCCCGAGAAAAACGCCCTGGGCGCGGTAGCGGCGGATCAACTTCATCGCTCCGCCCGTCTCAACCGTCCCGTGAATAGTCTCGTCAAACACAACTCTGGTCTTGTCCCCGAGGAGCCAGAGAAGAAATCCCGCCTCGGCCCCGAAGTGAAGACTTTCATTGCTGACAAAGTAGCTGTCCGTCGTTACGACGATGCTGCCGCGTCCCCATTGACGCTCGATCACAACCGGTTTTCCGTCGACGAGAGCGACGCTCTTCCAAGCCGGATCGATCAATTTAAGACGAAACTGCGAGCGCCAGTTCGGGAGTTCGGACGGGATGCCGCCGGACGCGAGCGCCTCACCGGACGCGAGCGCCTCACCTGACTCGGTCTCCCATCCACCTTCGGGACGTTCGAAGCCCTCGAGGGTCAAAAAATCAAAGCCCGTGTATGTCGTGAAAAGCGGACCGGCCGTTTCGACCATTTCCTGCTCGAGACGCTCGGATTCGTCCTCTTTGTCCCCTTCCTTCCGGTCGTCACCTCCATCGGATTCTTCCTTTTCTTGCTCTCGCTCAAGAGCACGTCGCATTCGCTCTTCGCGGATGCGACGCCGTTCCTCGACCCAGTCTTCTTCTTTCTCCGATAGCTTCGGCTTGAAGGCCTCGGGAACGAGTTCGGGATTCAGAGTGATGACAAGACGCCCTCCCTCGTCGACGGCCCGCATGACCTCGGAATTAAGCGGTGCCCGCAGATTATCAAAGTCCTCGCGAGGATAGCCGAGCAGCAGGATGACGGTCTTCCCATCGAGTTCCTTCAGATTGTTGAGCGATTTCAGATTGCGTGAAACTTCAATGCCCTCAAGACGATCGAGGGTCTCGTAATAGGCACTCGTCCCCATGGGATCGGTTCGGAAACTCGCATAATGAGGGTATAGGCCACCCTCGGCAAAGCGCCGCTCAAGCACGGTGAAAAAGCCGCCGAGGAGAAGTACTCCGAGAAGAATCAGGCCCAGCCGCAATCTATTTGCCCTGGTCAGCATGCTCTACTTTTTCCCTCCGGTGAGCGGTAGGACCGGTCCGGCGGCCTTCGTTGATTCCCCGGAAATGGTCTCGTGGTTCTTCAGGTAAAAGTCGATCGATCCCTCGCCGAGTCGATGCATCCCATACCAGACTCGCTCGAAAAGGGTCGTGTTTTCGTCGAAGGCGCTACGCAATTCACCGAGATTCCGCCCCCGCATCGCGAGCTCGCTGCGGTAATCACGGTTCGATTTGAAACGGGCGATCTTCAGCAAGCCCCTGTCCCCGAGGTGGGCGAGGGTTGCGAGGAAGAGGGCACGTACCGCGAGACGCTCCTCCCCTTTCCCGATCTGTTCGCGAGCAAGACGCAGCCATTCATCCTCATGCAACTGGGTCGCGACGATATCCTCACTCGCGAGGTCAATGGGCGCGCTGACGCCTTCGTCCACGACTTCGACCCTTTCGCGATTGAGATGCTTGCGATAAAGAGTAAATCCCAGCCAGACGAGCAGACCGAGGATGAGCCCGACGAGGGCGAGCGAGACGCCGGAACTGAGCTCTTTGAAAAAGCTGAGATCGGGATTCTTATCCCCGCTGTCCGCGCGATTCCGCTCCATAAGCCGGCGCATCGTTTTTTCGAACCACTCCCCCGCCGCATCGACGAGTTTTTTCGCGGAGTCAGCGATCTCATTGATCCGCAGGGAGAGCCACGATTCCTCCTCCTCCCCCTCCCTCGCAAGAGCGCGCCGGGAGAGTTGCCACTGATACTTTTTTTGTTCGAGAGTCTCGGTGATTTCCCTGCGAAATTGCTCGGACCGCTCTTCACCCGCGCTTTCCACCGCGACGGAGACGTCCCCTTCGGCCGCGTCAACCATACCCGCGTTGATCGCGCCCGTGCCTGCGAGTGAGAGCGCGGCGAGAGCGATCAGGGGGAGACGGGCGAGGGCTCCCTGCTCGCGGCGCTGCTCCAGTTCCCGCTTCACCCGGCAGGTCGCGAGCCGGCTGAGGAGATCCGCCCCCGAACGGCGGGAATCGGCATAAAAACAGCGCAGGACGTAGGTCGAGAGCAGCAGTGGCACGATCACCAGCTGCATGAGGAGGAGTGAGCCGAAAATAAAGGTCGTGTTCATCACTGCCGCGATCGGGTTCAGGGTGAAAATGGTTTCGATCCCGAAGAGCGACTTCCCGAAACCGGGCACAAGAACGCAGGTCGCGACGATATTTACCCAGGTGAAGAGCGATACAAAAAAGAAGATCAGTAGAATTGCATGATTCTGTGCCCATTCGTGATGCGAAAACCGGATGCTTTTCAGGAGCAACTCCCGCAGCGGTCGCCCGCCGTGGTCATGCGTCAGAGCGAGGACACTGAAGTTTTGCTGACTGGCAATGACCCACCCTAACGGAATTGCAAAAAAGGCTCCGAAAACGAGGATAGGGAGGTGCAGGGCCTGCAGCAGCCACAGGGCCGAGAGCCTTGCAAAACGGTCGCGCCCCACGACCGGAGGCCTCGAGCCAGGGCTGAGCGTTTGCCAGAGGCCTGCGCAGAACTTCGCCTGGGTGTAGCGCATCCAGAAGTAGAGCGCCGCCATCACCACCGCGACGAAAGCGGCATCGCGCTCGGCAAGGCTGCTGCGGCTCATGTCCGCTACGAAATACAGCATGCCGAGAGCAAAGGGAACCGCCCCGAGGTAGAAGGTCCAGAAGCAAGCCACATCGGCCGAACGCAGCAGATGAAAGGCCTCCTCAAGGATCTGAAGGGCTCCGGTTTCGCGGCGGCGACGGGTCGTTCTGCGGATCACTTTGCTCATCGGGTCGCCTTACTCCCAGATCGTACCGTCGTGGAATTCATCGGGGATATCGTTGAGAAACTGTCCCGCAAAATAGTAGAGAGCCCAGCAGAAAATGAGCGCAAGGAGGAACTGCAGCAGCATAGCCGGTCGAAAAGCGTGCCGCTTTTTTTTGCCGGCGTATCGCTCGGCCGCCCCCTTCGCAAGACAGGCGGCGCAGATGAGCTTCCCGGAATGCTCGGTGATGCACTCCCCGCAGAAAAACTCCCGACACGAGGGACATCGGGCCACGGCGGACCGTTCCGAATGGATCAGACAAATCGAATGGGCGATGGGGCTACTCATTCCTCTCACCCCCCTCATCCCCCGTCGGGCGGTAGTCGCCCGCCTCGAGAGCAACGCCGAGCCTCAGTCGACGCTGCCATTTTCCCACCTCGATCAATCCGATGAGGCCGGTGATGAAATAAGCAAGGAAGAGCACCATGAAGGTCGTGTAGAAAACGGCACCACCGTTTGTCGCAATTCCAGTGAAAGCTTCGAGCGGTCCGGCGAGGCCGACGGTGTAGGCCGGCTCGGCTGTCGCGGCCGTGAGGAAGTAGACCGCTCCCGCACCCACGACGAGGAAATGGATGCCCATCGCGATCCACAGAACCATGCGCAGAGAGTCGGGAGTCGCCTTTCGTATCACCGCGACCAGCGTCATCGTGATCATCAGACTACCGAGGAGGATCATCAGTAGGACGCACGCCGTGAGCAGGACACTCTCGAGGTGCAGTCCCGCAAGGCCGGCTAGACCCAAGGCGAGGAAAACACAGAAAGCGGGCGGAACCAGCAAGGGGACCTGAAAGGTCCCGCCGTAAAAAGAGTCCGTCGATCGACTCTCAATGGTCGCGCTCGTCGGACCGCCCGCAGACGCCCCGGACAAGCCAGCCTGTTTTTCCCGCACCAGATGCTCGATCAGGGCAACGGCCTGCAGCGTGCGATGATAGCGGTTGAGCGGTCGCAGGCGCTCCCGTGTGAGACTCGTCTGCACGTCGCAGACGCAGGTGGGACCGAGGATGAGATGCCTCACGAGCAGAGCGAGAAAAACCAGCCCGCCAGCGACACAGAACGATATCGCCGCCACCGTGATCGAGCGTAATATGTCGGAAAGCGCAAAGATCAGGGCTGCGATGCCAACGTTCAAAAGCAGCCCCGTCAGGTAGAGGATCCCCTTCCCGAAGCGCGAAGTCCTTGCCAGCGTAATCGCCTGGATGTCCGAGAGGCGGAAGCGTTTGTATTCCTCGAGAAAGGGCATCAGGAAACCCGTCCCTTTAACGTAAACGAGATGATCATCCGCCAGCCAGAGACTGGACATTCCGAAGAGCTCGCGCCCGATGCGCCGGTAGGTTTCAGAAAACGATTTCAATTCGCGAATAGTGAACACCCTCGGGAGGGGCGTGGTCAAGCGCTTCCCGCAGGGAAGCACCACCTTCACGGGCCGGGCTTAAGCGGGTAAGCACTCATCATTGTGCGCATCTCGCCAATAGATCGCGCCAGCCCCACAAAGATCGACCGGGCCACGAGATGATGCCCCACATTCAACTCGGCGAGGTGGGGCACCTGCATGAGCTTCGGCAGATTGATCAGAGTGATCCCGTGCCCCGCATTGATTTGGAGCCCGAGCCCATGCCCGAGGATGGCCGCCTCGTGCAGCAGGAGAAATTCGGCCTCTCCCCCCCGGGGTGCGGCGTTGGCGAAAGAACCGGTGTGCAGCTCGATCATGTCGGCCCCGAGTCGGGCCGAGGCCTCAACCTGCTGACTCTCGGGATCAACGAAGAGACTGACCTTGATCCCCGCGTCCTGCAGCGTGCGAATGGTGCGCTCCAGCGAGGTGTCGGCATTGACGACATTGAGCCCGCCCTCGGTCGTGATCTCACGCCGGTTCTCGGGGACAAGACAGACAAAGTCGGGTTTCACCTTCAGGGCGATCGCGAGAATCTCGGCGGTGTTACCCATCTCGAGGTTCAACTTCGTGTGGATTTTTTCCCTGAGTTCAAAGACGTCAGCATCCTGAATATGGCGGCGATCCTGACGCAGGTGCACCGTGATCGAATCAGCTCCAGCAGCCTCGACCTCATGCGCCGCCGCCAGCAAAGAAGGCTCGGCGTTATGCGCTTCGAGCATCGTTGCGTAACGCGCCTGTCGCAGCGTCGCGACATGGTCGATATTCACCCCCAGCTTGACGATCGGATTCGGCAATTCACTCATGTCCCTGAGTGTAATACGATTTCGCCGATGGCGAGGCCGAAAGTTGGCGAGGCGGAACAAAAAAAGAGGGCGTCTGCATCCTTGGGACCCGTAGATAAATTCGCAAGAATTCCCTGGGGCGATGTCCGTCGAAGGGTGAATTTTGGCAAGTTCCGCTGCGATCAAACGAAGCCGAATCAATGCATGATCGTCACCTGTGTGCCGAGACCCACTTTCGAGTAGATGAGGGGCTGGACCGTCTCGGGAACGCGAATGCAGCCGTGGCTGGCGGGGTAGCCGGGGACGTCACCGATGTGCATGCCGATGCCGCCGTTGATCCGCATCCAATAAGGCATGTCGGTACCCACGAAGCGTGAACCGCCGGAGGGACGCGATCGGCTGTCACCGCTGCTGCTGACGATCTGACCTGACGGGTTGACCCAGGTCCCGTAAAGGGTCGACTGCTTAATGACGAGCTTTTCTTTGATGTGATAAGTGCCGGTCGAGGTGGCGTGACCGGGTTTGCCCGAGGAAATTTGCGTGTCGATGACGAGGACCTTAGCAGCGCCGTCCTTGCGATAAACCCGCGCGCGCTGCTCGCCGAGACTGACCTCGATCTTCGCGTTGGAAGGATTCAGGGTCGGGAGAAGCATTTCGTTCACGAAAATGTCGTGACCTTCGCTCTTGTATTGCTTGGAAGTGCTTCCAATCGAAAGAAGCGAGAAAAATCCGCCTCCGCCACGATTTGAGCTGGCGACCTCACGCGAAGCGTCACGGGCGGCCCGGTCAGCTTCCTCCTTTTTCTTCTCTTCCAGCTTCGCCAGTTTGGCGGCCTCGCGCTCACGCGCCTTCGCGGCGAGAGCGTCTTCACGGGCTTTCTTATCCGCCGCGGCCTGGTCGGCTTTGGCTTTTGCCTTTGCCTCGGCGGCGGCGAGTTCGGCAGCTTCTTCGGCTGCCCTCGCTTTCTTTTCGGCGGCGAGGCGGTTCTCCTCTTCGCGGGCGGCTTTCAGCGCAGCGGCGTCTTCAAGTTTTTTGGCGGCGGCGAGTTTCTTTGTCTTGGCAGCTTCCTCTTTGGCTTTGACGGCGGCTTTCTCAGCCTGCTCCGCCTTTTTTCGCTCCTGATCCGCCTTCATCTTTTCCGCCCACGAGAGGGTGGCAGGGCCGGTCTTCACTTCGGTTTTCTTCTCCCTTTTCCCCTCACCGGTCAGGCTTCCGGAAGTGATGAGAACCGCCTTTTCATCGACAGCGCAGGAACTGAGAACCGCAAGAACCAGCACGGAGGCAGCAGCTGAGAGTGATTGATGAAGATATCCACGTATCATGGAAGATTGATGGGCAGGGTGACTTCTAGATTGCTTTCAAAACCCTCCCCGTCAATTTGATTGTCGAAAATTCATCTAATATTTCCGTCACGGATGCGTGGCGTGAACCGCTAACCGCCCCCGCACGCATTTTCTCCTCGCCTGCGAGATTTTCTAATGCACAGGGCGGGTGAGGGCTCTCCGCAGGACACGGTTCCCCATTGACGTTCGGTGCTTTGCGCGCTCTCTGTGGCCGGTTTGCGGATTCAGCCTAAAGCAGCGGAAGTCGCCACTCCCGCGCGAGGTCTCCGGGATACAGCGCGTGGCAAGAAATCAAGCAAGGAGATCTTTACCAACCTCCAAAACTTATCTCAAAGTGAGTCACCCTCTCCGGCAGAGGAGCCCCCTCCGTTCCCGACCGCACCGCCCTCTTCAGGCAGGATATTGTCGATGAGACGTTTGATCCCCTCCTCGGCAAACTCACTCTGGGGATAAATCTGACGCGCGGAGAGGAACCAGGCGAGACCAGAGCCGAACTGCTTTCGGTTTTCCTGATTCTCCGCATTCTTCAGGGCTTTAACGAAGGTGGCGACGTCGGTGGCAAAGTCGGAACGTTTCGCACTGAGAGCGACATCATCGGGGAAGCGCTGGAAAGTTTTCTCCACGATCTCCCAGGCGGCGTAGTTGTTGCCCGCTTTCGCAAGAGTGTCAGCCTGTTTCATGACCGTCTCGATCTCCTGGATATTGCCCACGATCTGCTCGAGAGCTTTGAGCCGCTCGGGATCCTCGGCGGTGGCGGCCATGTAACGGGCTTTATCGGTGAAGATCTGCCGATAGCTCTGGGTGCTGAGGAGCCGGTCAAACTCCAGCTTGGCCTGCTGTTGCACATCGGCGGAGTCGGCAATGAGGTTAAACTGCTCCTGCAGCATCGGGTTGGTCGGCCAAATCTGGGCCGCGGCGAGGATGTTGCTTTCGTAGGCTTCGTTATCTCCCTGGAGGGCGGCATTTTTTGCCGTCCGGATCCGCATGTTGCTGCTCAGCTTGGCTGTCTCGATCGCAGCGGTCGGCTTGGAGTAATCGAAGTCCCCCGCCTGGGTCTTCATATCGGTGACAAGCTTCTCAGCAAGAGCGTAATCCTTCACCTCGATCGCATTGACAAGCTGGAAGGAATTCTGCGCGTAGGTCAGGACCAGGCGCTTGCGTTCGCGGGGGACACTCTGGACCGACGGGAGGTGCTCCCCCGTGACGAAGGCCTGCTGCAACTGGCGCATCGCCCCGTCGATCTCGCCCTGGTCGAGGAGGAAACCGAAAGACTCGACCGACTGACCGACATCGCGGATCGCTTCGTTGGCAAAGGCATCGAGAGTCGTGATGGTAGGGTTAAATCCTATCGTCTTGCTGAAAGACTGCTCGACTTCGGAGCCTTCTTCGAACTCCAGCTTGCCGGCTCCGTCTTTGAAAAACTCAGTATAAAACCGGGTCGCCATGACGACATGCTCGAAGCGGCGCTGCAGGAAAAACTGAACCACGAGCGCCTGGAACTCGAGCTTGGCCTCGATCTCGGAGAGTTGCCCCTTGGCTTTGTTCGCGACACGCTCCGCCTCGACCTCGGCGATGCGCTGGACGTAACGCTGGATGTGGCCCGCATTGGCTGGATTCACCGCCGGAGGATCGGCTGCCTGGGGGTCGTCGGAGAGCTTGCGTTCTTTCCGAATGTTGGAAGGCTTGGTCCACGTGTCAAAGTTCCAGTCAAGCTGTCGGCGTTGATCGTCGAGCTGCGTGTTCAGCGTCTGCAATTCGGACTGGGAGCGCTGCGCGAGGTAGACTCGATAGACGGCATTGGCGAGGGATTCGCAGAGCCGGGCATCCTGGGGAAACTGGGCGGTGTATTGCAGCATCGCGACCGCCTTGGGGAACTTGGTCACGTCGCGGTTGTGGGGAGAGAGCGTGTCGAGGATCTCGCGGAGGGAGGCGCGATAGGCGATGTCCGCCTCGGAACTGGCCTCTTCGGCATTGAGATACTTCTCAAAACGAGCCCGCAAAACCCGGTTGTCGTTCACGTTGAAATTTTTCCCGTCGAACGAAAAGACGTCGGTCGTCGGGTCAA
Organism: Verrucomicrobiales bacterium; assembly: GCA_030730365.1. Lineage (GTDB taxonomy): Bacteria > Verrucomicrobiota > Verrucomicrobiia > Verrucomicrobiales > DEV007 > Arctic95D-9. Next base: position 22,124 of record JANQVJ010000007.1, on the reverse strand, counting down.
AGTAGGGCACGTCGTTGCCCGCCATCTGCTGATTTCCCTGGGGCTGATTACCGCCCTGATTGACGATCGTGGTCGTGTTGCCGGGCTGGGCTCCGCCACCCGCGGGAGCTCCGCTCCCGCCTCCGCTCGGCGGCGTGTAGACCTGCGCGGCTGCGGGCAGGGCGACAAGCAGACCGGCGAGTGAGAGCGTGCAGAGCAGCTGGGTTTTCATGAGAGGGAGGAATTGAATGAGAGGAACAGAAAAGATAGGAAAAAGAAAATCACTCGTCAATCGCTTCGGCCACGAGGGTGCCATCGCGGTCAACACGCACGACCAAGGCCATTTCGCTACCACGCTCGATATTAATGTTACTGAAATCTTCGGGGACAAGGATAGGAACGGGCATCGTCCCGGTCGCGTCGTTGGCCTCGAAGCTGATGAGTCGGCCGCGGTCGGCGGTCCAGCGCAGCGTTTCCTCGACCTTGCCCTCGACCCGGTAGACATTCCCGCGCAGGCTGTTGCCATTGCTGCGATAGGTCTCGAGACTGAGGAGCGTGGCATTGCCGGTCGAGCGCTTTGCCGAAGGCTTGTCTCCTCCCCCGAAAAGGCCGCCGGCGATCAGTTTAAAAAGCAGGGCGGCGATCACGACAAATCCGAGAATCGCGGCAGTGATCCCGGCGATCTGCCCGACATTAACTCCACTACTGGCTCGTCTCGGCATGGTCCAAATTTAGTTTATAATACAACAACGGGGGAACCTTAGCACAGGCTGAAATCATCAGGAAAGCAAAATGATTTCAAGAGGAACTTACCCGTGAAAAGCCATCACTCCGGAAGGATCTCGTTTTCCCCGGTAAAACGCGGTCTTCCGTCACTACTCCCTCCTCTTTCAGCACTTAAACCATTCCCGCCGGGTCGAGCCACTGATCGAGTTCGGCCTGCGAAAGGATCGCCCGCTCCTCACAGATCCTCCTGACTGTTTTCCCTTTTGTGGCGGCTTCTTTGGCAATTTCGGCAGCAAGTTCGTATCCGATGCGGGGGGCGAGGGTCGTGACCATCGCCATGGACCATTCGATCAACTCCGCACATCGCTCCTCATTCGCAGAGATTCCCTCCAAGCAACGTTCCCGGAAGAGATCCACAACGCGACTGAGGAGGCGGATTGATCGAAGCGTGTTTTGCGCCATCATCGGCATCATCACATTGAGTTCCAGATTACCGTTCGCTCCGCCCCAGGTCACCGCAGTGTCGTTCCCGATCACCTGAGCGCACACCTGCATGACCGCCTCGGCCATGACCGGATTCACCTTGCCGGGCATAATGGATGAGCCCGGCTGCGTGGCAGGCAGCGCGATCTCACCCAACCCGCATCGCGGCCCCGAACTGAGCCAGCGAATGTCGTTCGCTATTTTAAACAGGCTCGTCGCGATCGTCTTGAGCTGCCCGCTCACCTCGACGATTGCATCCCTCGCCGACTGGGCTTCAAAGTGATTTTCCGCCTCTTCAAAATCGATACCCGTTTTCTCCGAAAGGAATCCGATCGCGAGCCCCGCAAATCCCGGCGGACAGTTCAGACCGGTCCCCACCGCAGTGCCACCAAGAGGGAGTTCGGAAAGAGCCTTGAGTGCCTTATTTGCCCGCATCACCGCGAGATCGAGCTGTCTCGCATATCCCCCGAACTCCTGCCCGAGCCGCACCGGAGTCGCGTCCATCAGATGCGTGCGCCCGATCTTGAGCACCTCGTGAAAAGACGTCGCTTTTTCCACGAGGGTGTCGCAAGTCTTTTTCAGAGCGGGAAGGAGATCCTCTTTCAGGCTCAGCGCCACCGCCACGTGCATAGCCGTGGGGAAGGTATCGTTCGAGGACTGGCTCTGATTGACATGATCATTCGGATGCACTGGCCGCTTTGAACCGACCGGCTCGCCTGCGAGTTGCGAGCAGCGGTTCGCAATGACCTCGTTCACATTCATGTTCGTGCTCGTCCCCGATCCGGTCTGGAAGACGTCGACGACAAAATGGCCATCAAGCGTTCCCGCGAATACCTCAGCGGCCGCCGCTTCGATTAGCTCCGTCAACTCGCCCGGGACGATGCCCAGTTCCCGATTCGCGCGGGCCGCCGCCCACTTGATGAGCCCGTAGGCATGAATCATGGCCGGATCAAGCACCTCGCCCGAAACCGGAAAGTTCAAAACCGCCCGCTGTGTGCTCGCCCCCCAGAGAGCGTTCGCCGGCACCTCCATCTCCCCCATCGTGTCGCGTTCGACCCGGTTTTCGCCCGTGCTCATGCCCCACCATACAAAGTCCCCCCTCTCGAAGGAAGTGTTCTTTTCCCTCTTCATCTCATGCCTCTTGTGCCCCACGATCACGGACTACCCATTTTCCTCCCGCTTCCCGAAAATCATCCCATGACTCCCCCGCTCTCCCGCCGCCGCTTCACCGGACTCTCCCTCGCCGCCACCGCTGCTCTCTACGGGCCCCGTCCCGCCAAGGCCGCGGGCATTGAACTGATCGGGACAAAAACCATCTCCCCACAGGCAAACTACTACCATGGCTGGCCGACCCTGACACGCACCGAAAAAGGCGAGCTCATCGTCGTCTGGTCGGGGCGTCGCGAGGGCCATGTCTGCCCCTTCGGTACCGTTGAGATGATGCAGTCCCGAGACAACGGCGCGACCTGGACCTTTCCACGCACCATCCATGACGGCCCCATCGACGACCGCGACGCCGGCATTCTCGAAACCGCGCGGGGCACGCTCATCGTCACCACCTTCACCTCGCTGGCCTATGCACCCATGGTCGCGGCAGCGGGCTCAAAGGCGAACGACCCCGCCTGGCTCGCACTCCATGCCCGCATCACCGACGACGAAACACGCGACGGCGAACTCGGGACCTGGTGCTTCCGCTCGCATGACGGCGGGCTCTCCTTCTCGGGCCGGATCGACACGATCGTGAACAGTCCCCACGGCCCCTGTCAGCTCGCCGACGGACGTCTTCTTTATCTTGGGAAAGAGCTCTGGACTGATGAGAAGCGCATCGGGGCGGCCGAGTCGAAAGACGACGGCGAGACCTGGCAGTGGCTCTCAGAGATCCCGACCCGCGAAGGCGACCTCGCGGCCGACTATCACGAGCTCCACGCAATCCAGTGCGCGAGCGGAAAAATCGTCGCCCAGATTCGCAACCACAACACGGCCAACAAAGGCGAGACGCTCCAGACCGAATCCACCGACGGCGGGAAAACCTGGACCGTCCCGCACTCCATCGGGGTCTGGGGTCTACCCTCACACCTGCTCAGGCTCCGCGACGACCGCCTTCTCATGACCTACGGTTACCGCCGCAAGCCCTTTGGCAATCAGGCCCAGATCAGCGGAGACGAGGGAGCGACCTGGTCCGAACCCTTCGCCATTTCCGAAGACGGCATCGGCGGCGATCTCGGTTATCCCTCCACCGTGGAACTTGATGACGGCAGCTTCGTTAGTGTCTGGTATGAGAAAATGGCCGACTCCCCCATGGCGCAGCTCCGTCAGGCGCACTGGAGAATCAAGGATTAAGAGCGACGAGAGATCGACTGAGAATCGTGAGATTCTCCGCAAAAACTGCGCTGCTGAGATACTCCTCACCCTCCTCGAATTTCGGCTGCCCGACGAGTCGGATTTCCCCGCCATCGTGCACAGTGATCCAGCGTCCCCGGTGGTCGAGAGCGCCGATGATTTTTTCGACAGTCCCTCCCCCGGGTGCCTCCGGTCCCGTCACCTCGCCGACTGGTCGTCCCGCCATGAGAGCACGGTAGGCCTCTTTAATGAGCGGGAGCTGTGCGGGGTTCTTCCACCCGTAGTGATCGGGCAGGGCCGAGTCATCGTAAGTCAGCTCGTAGCCTTTCCCGGCCCGCTGCATGTAAAGAGGTTTGTTTGTTCCCAGTTCGTAGTAGCGGGCCAGTTGCCCGTCGGGCAGGAGAGAACGCTCGAGGTATTTGACCCCGGCGATAACAGGGGTAGCGATTGAATTATCCCCGCTCGCGGAGGCAATCTTTAGCAGCGCCAGCATCGCATCCTCGGACTCTCGTCCGCTCACCGCCGGAGGTTCAAAAGCCCGCGCCCAGATCGGCTGCATCGCTCCGTTGTACTGCTGCGCCCATCCCGGCTGAGGTTCCGGGAGCTGCGCGAGGACGAGGAATCCTCCGAGTTTTTTGAGAGCTTCGAGATAAACGGGGTCCCGGTAAACCTGATGGGCCACCAGGAGCGTGTCAGCTACCGTAGCGGCGAGCCCGTCGTTGAGGGTGTATTCATTCCAATACTCCTTGATGCGCCCGTCACTGCGCCAGTCGTAATCGGGAAACGAGGCTTTCACCACGGGGCGCGGCCCAACCGGTCCGGTCCAGCCCTGGGGAAAGGCACCGTTCGGGAACTGCGCCGCGAGGAGCCGCGGCAGCGCATACTCGACCGCGCCATGAATCTCCGCCTCGGCAAAGTCGGTGGCGGCATCGAGCCGCATCAAAAAACGTAGGGCCGCTTGGGAAATGTCGTCGTCGAGGGTGGAGAAGTTTTTTCCCTTCCCTTTTCCGTTCCGGTAATGGTCGATCCGCGGCCCCGAGGGATCAAAGTCGATCGAGTTGCGCCACCCGCCCGACTCGAGCTGTCCATAGGCGAGAGCTTTGCCCGCCGCGAGCGCCGCCTCGAGATAGAGAGCATCGCCCGTCGCCGCTGAGGCCGCGAGATAGGCCTCGCCCACGGCCGGCGTCCCGGGGGGCTGCACCCAGACCTCTGTCGCCGTGGCCGGTCCCTCGCCGAGGCGCTTCGTCAGATCGATCGAGTAATAATACACGTAACCGCCGTTCATCGCGACTTCGCCCGCATAAAAAGTGGCGGCACGTTTCATCGCCGCCGCAATCTCATCGGGCCTCGGAGCGCAGAATACCGGGAGAGGCCAGAAGACGACAAGGGCGAGACGGAGGGATAGAGCGCAGGCTTTCACGGACTGGAAAAATAGCGACTTCCCGACACGATGTCACGGAGGAAAAGGCACCATACTGCAGGGTGATTCGCGACGCTCAGGGCAGCGGGAAACCGGCCAGTTTTTCAGCGATCTCGGCGGCACGCTTGCGTCCCTCGTCGTCGAGGTTTGCGAGGTCGTAAACAAATCGTTTGCCGCCCTTTTCGAACATTCCCTTGTCATCCTTTACCGCGACGAGTTTCGCATACATGGACTGACCTTCGGTGTTCTTCCACTCCTGCTCCTGGCCCCAGAGCGGCTTCGCCATCGTCAACAGAGGGATCTCTTTCGCCGCGATGCCCATGTCGTAGGTGTAGGTCTGGCGCTTGTGCGCTGTGATCTCGATGGAAGCTCCCTCGCTCTGGGGAAGGTTCGTGGGGAGATCCTTCACGATGACGAGGCCGTTAGTGAGAACCCGCGCTCCGTTTTTGAACTCCGGTCCCGTGTCTTCCTCGTCCAGATCGATCTGGATAACGACCCCGTCGGGACTGACCTGGAAGACGGTGCCTTTCACGTAATGCGCGTCGTAGAGCGCATTCTCAAGCGCCCCCGCGAACTTGACCTTCACCGCCGAGAGTTGCGCGGCAGAGACGTCAGCCCACAGCAGCGTCACATAGCTGCCGTCTTCGGCCTTGAAAATGATCCCGTCGCGCGAGACCTCCGTCATCTCCGCATTCGGATAATCGGTGCCCCCCACCGTGATCTTCTCGCCCGCTGATGCCGGGAACGTGAAAAACAGGAACGAAAGAATAAGGGAGAGGGATGCAGAGATTCTCATATCGAAACAAAAAGAGCTTTTTTACCCGAATCCTTCCGACCGGTAAATCCGGTGCCATCCTAACACACCCCGCTCACTCTGCCACCGACGGTGACACAAATTCCCCGCCCGCCTCCGCCGTCGAAGCGGGGCGCAGATGCTTGTTCTGCAAGACACCCTCCGTCCCGTTGGGGAGCCTTACCGAAGCCCACTGCTCGCCTGGCTTCGTCATCAGCACGACCGACCCGGCCGGGAGCGCCCGCACCTCGGACTGCATCTGATTCTCGCCATAGACCATGAACTGGGCCGTGCTGGCGACCGTGTAATAGCTCGACCCGGTGCTGTTGACCGTCGTCAGCGTCGGGACGTTTCCGCCCCCACCGCCCGCCGCCTTGGACATCGAGGGGATCGAAAAGCTCGGTTTGGGAAGGGAAAAGCCTCGCGTCTTCTCGACCGTCTGACCGGGCAGTTCGACCGACGAGGAGAACGAAGCGGGAGCCACCATCTCCGACGAGGTCGAGGCAAAAGAGTCGCCGCCACTGGCGCCCGACGAGACGGAATTCCCGCTCAGACGCATGCCGCCAGCCGCCTCGCTCGCGGCGCCCTCCGGGAACAAGCCGCCATCGATTGTTCGGACCTCCCCGGTGGGTTTCTTTTTCCCGAATCCGAAGAAACCGCCTCCGCCGCTGCTGGCGGAGCTGCTCACCGGCACGAGAGAACGGTGGTCCTCGTCATCCCCCAACTGCAGCTTGGAAAAAAGGCCCGTCTTCTTTTTTTCCGTCTCCGTCATCTGATCCGAACTAGACACCGTCTGTGCCGACGATGGTGGCCGGTCGGCCGAAACGGGCGTCTCGCGCTGGTTCACCGGAGAGCGCCCGTCGGCGAGAGCAGCACCCGAGATCATCGGGACCACTCCCGGTTTCGGCGGAGCACTCGCCTGAGTCGGCGAACTCGAAACCGATCCGCCTGTGCCGGCAAAAGAGGGCTCGCTCGTGTCACTAGGGTCCGCTGAGCTGTTCCCGTCGATCGGGGCGGCGTCGCTCTCACTCCCCCGTCCGCCCCCACCCAAAAACGGCAGTCGCGGAGGCCGGATCCCGCTCAAAAAACTAGCGCCCGAGCCCGAATCATCATCCTTGCGGAAGAGGCCGAAACCTTTTTTCTCACCGCTCGCCTCGGCCCGCGCCGCCGCCTGCTCCTCCTCCTCGATCAGCGACATGAGAAAGGCATCGGGCACATTCCGTTCCACCCGTAGCCCACCGTCATCAGTCTTCCAGGTCGACATGTCATTGGCCGAGATCTTGTTATAGGAGGCCGAGGCTCGCTCGAACTTGAGCCGCTCGGTCATGGACTCCTTGATCGACTTTTTCTCGCGAGCCATCTGCAGAGCGGTCTCCTGATTGCGCTGCTCGATCGACATATCCGCCGAACGGGCCATCAGCGCCGCCGCCGCCTCGCCTTGGGCCCCCTGGGCCGAAGTCCTTACCCGCATCATCTCCGCCTGCTGACCGGTCACCCCGTTGGGTAGCCCCCGTGTCATCCCCGCCGCCGCCGCCGGGTCCACCGGATAAGTCGCCGCACCAGGCGACTGGGCACGGAGCGGAAAAGGAGCTCCCAGAGACATCACCGAAAGAAGGACAAGCGGGGGTGAAGCGTATCGGCACCATCGCCCGATGACAGGAGCACTCATGAAGATGAAATGGAATCTAGACATGACTTTCGAAAAAGAAGTTCAATAAATTTTTGGCGATGGTGAGGCCTACCCCATGCTCCGGACGGCATTGTTTTAACACGGTTCCCCACGTCTGAGGAGCAGTTTCGAGAGTAAATCTTAATTTTTTGCGAGGTTCCTTCCCCGGATCAACTCCCCTTTTAACGCATTTGCGTTTACACCCCTTAGAGAATTTGATAAGTTTCCTTTCAGGCATTGGGCTGATTCCAGCCGCGGAACTTATCTCCGCGGTGTCGGCAGGCAAAACGGGTCCCCTTTGCGGAATCCCGCAGGACCTGCGGTGGGGAAGAAAGCTCCTTCACGAACAGTCACCACTCACGAGATCAGTAAAATCCATGAAATCACCCCTTTTTTGGTCGCTCGCCATCCTCCTCGCCACCAGCCTGACGCTGCCTTCCACCTCGGCCCAGGACACCGTGCAAAACAAATACAATGAAGGTGTCCTCCTCTTCAATGCCGGGAAATACAGGGAAGCCCTCGTTATTTTCGAGGAAGTCCTCGCCCGGAAGCCCGACTTCGTCTACGCCCGCAACTACTCGATCAAAGCTAGGGGCATGATCGCCCGAAACGCGGGCCCGAAAAATAACCTCGAGGGTAAACTCAGCCGCATCATCGTGCCTGAGATCAATTTTTCCGGCGCCCCTCTCGGCGACGTTCTCGACTACTTCTCGGCCCGCTCGACCGAGCTCACGGGAGGCTCCGTTGCCGCAAACTTCATTTACAAAGGCACTCCCGAGCAGCGGCAAAACACTCTCATCACCCTCTCCCTTCGCGCCATCCCGCTGACCGAAGCGATCAAGTATGTCGTCCAACTCAGCCAATCGACGGTCGAATACGAAGAGCACGCCGTCGTCATCGAGCCGAATCAGCCCGCCCAGCCCGCCACCACCCCGGCCCCCGCGACCGGTTCTACCTTTGAGTGAGCTCGCCGGTTTCCCTCTCCGTCCTGCATCGACCTTTCCGCTTTGAGTTCCCCCCTCGTCATCATCACCGGAGGTCAGGGGGACCTCGCCCGGGCCATCGCCGCTGTCTTTGAGGCAGCGGAGTATCTCGTCGAGTGTCCCGGGCGCGACGAACTCGACGTGCGCCGTGCCGACTCCGTCGAAGCCTACTTTGAGACCCGCGAGCGTATCGCCGTACTCATCAACAACGCCGGGATCACCGGAGACGCCCTCCTTGCCCGTCAGTCACCCGCGGACTGGGCCAATGTCATCGATACCAACCTCAAAGGCGCCCACCTCTGCTCGCAGGCCGCCGCCCGTCGGATGATGCGGACGCGGGATGGACACATCATCAATATTGGGTCCTACTCCGCCCTGCAACCGCCCGCCGGACAGACCGCCTACGCCGCCGCCAAAGCCGGCCTCATCGGACTGACGAAAAGCTACGCGAAAGAGTTCGGAGGTCGGAACATTCGCGTCAATTGTGTCCTCCCGGGATTCCTCGAGACCCGCATGACCGCCGCACTGAGCGAAGCCGCCCGCGCCGCCGCCCTCGAGCGCCATGCCCTCAGGCGGTTCAACACCACAGAAGAAGCGGCCCGCTTTATTCATTTCCTCGCCACCACCGATAACCTCTCCGGTCAGGTCTTCCAGCTCGATTCCCGGCCGTGAAAACCGGCCATTGAAAGCCTTCAAAAAGCGTGTAGGATTCACGACGCGTAAATTCAAATCGCACCAATCACGGAGGGGTGGCAGAGTGGTCTATCGCGGCAGTCTTGAAAACTGCAGAGCCGCAAGGTTCCGTGGGTTCGAATCCCACCCCCTCCGCCATTCAAAAGCCACTGCCCCAGCGAAGCGGGGGCAGTGGCTTTTGAATTATCGGAAGCCGGGTTCGAACGCCGTTCGACTCGCAGCGAGCCTCCGGCGAGCGAAGAGATCTCGTGAGCGCAGCGAATGAGATAATCCCACCCCCTCCGCCATTCAAAAGCCACTGCCCCCATTGGGCGTCCCTCGCAGGGGAACTTTTGCAAGTTCCTCTACGGGGAAAGTGGACGATCGGGGAACATGACCCACAAGACCTAAAACCTAAAACCTACTCCCAACAAAAATGGCAGGCATCGCTGCCTGCCATTTTCCAGAAGAACCTACGAAGGACCACTCAGGTCACCTGCTCACCGCGGGCCATGACGACCTTACCGGTGCGGACAGTCTCAACGATGTCGTAGTTGTTCAGCAGACGAATCGAGGCATCGACTTTGTCGCTCGCGCCTTCGATCCGGATGATGATGGACGACTCGCCGAAATCGACGGTCTTGCCGCCGAAGTGTTCCACGATCTGGAGGATCTCAGTACGACGCTCGGCACTCACGGCCTTGATCTTGATGAGGGCCAGTTCGCGCACGACCGCGTCTTCTGGGGTATGTTCGAAGCAGTGAATGACGTCGATGAGCTTGTCGCACTGTAGAATGATCTGCGTGAGACCGGCCGGATCGCCACTGATCCCGAGAGTGAGGCGGGAAAAACGCGGATCCCGTCCCTGCGAGACGACGAGCGAGTCGATGTTGTAAGCGCGACGGGCAAAGATCTGGCAAATACGCATGAGCACACCCGGCTTGTTATTCACATACATGCTGAGGGTGTGGCCATCGACGATATCAGGACGCGGCTTAGGTTTCTTATCGGTGGTGGTAATGATTCGGGCCATGAGAGATAGCGGTTTGGCTTTTTTGCTGTTTAGCTATTAGCTATTAGCTTTTTAGCGGGTTTTGAAAAATAGATTCAGGAACTGGAACCGTCCCTATCGTTGGGTTTCCTTTTGGTGATTCTGCTGCTACATAGCTAGTCGCTAAACAGCTAAGGTGGAGGCTGGCCCTCAGGTCGATCCGACCGGTTTGGCCATTTTGTATTTCGGCGGCTCGGTGAGCATGTCTTCGAGAGCGGCGCCGGCGGGGATCATCGGGAAAACGTTCTCGGTCTTAATGCACTCGACATTGATAAGGATCGGGCCTTCATTGTAGTCGAGGGCTTCCTGGAGCTTCTTCCGGACGTCGGCGGGACGTTTGATGTTAATGCCCTTGCAACCGTAAGCCTCGGCAAGCTTCACGAAATCGGGGTTACCAATGAGATCCACCCCGCTCTCGCGGTTGTCGAAGAAGAGCTCCTGCCACTGGCGCACCATCCCAAGATAGTGGTTGTTGAGCACGAGGATCTTGACCGGCAACTTGTGAATCACCGCTGTGGCGAGTTCGCAAAGGGTCATCTGGAATCCTCCATCACCGCAAACGGCGATGACAGTCTCCTCCGGACAGGCTAACTGGGCTCCGATGGCGGCGGGGAAGCCGAAGCCCATCGTCCCGGCTCCACCCGAGCTGATCCATTTGAACGATTCATCGTTCGTGCAGAACTGGGCTGCCCACATCTGGTGCTGACCGACGTCGGTCGTGATGATCGCATTGCCACCGGTGAGGTCGTTGATCTCGTCCAGAACGTGCTGCATGCGGAGTCCTCCCTGCTTTTTGTAGGCAAGGGGATACTTCTTCTTGTAGCCGTTGATGTGCTCGTTCCATTCAGGACGTTTACGTTTCTCCACCAGAGGAATGAGCTGCCTCAAGGCGGTCCTGGCATCTCCCACGACCTCGACATCGGCCACGATCATCTTGCCCATCTCGGAGATATCGAGATCGATGTGAATGATTTTGGCATTGGCCCCGAACTTGTCAGCCTGCCCGATGATACGGTCGTCGAAACGCGAACCAATATTGAAAATGAGGTCACACTCGCAGATGGCCTTGTTCGCATACGCGGTCCCGTGCATGCCGAGCATCCCGAGAGAAAGGGCATGGGTCTCGGGGAAAACGCCTTTACCGAGGAGGGTCGAGGTCACGGGGCAGTCAAGCTTCGTGGCGATCTCCATCAACTCGCGCTCGGCCCCCGAGAGCATCGCGCCGTGTCCGGCGAGGATGACGGGTTTCTTCGCGAGGTTGATAAGACGAGCCGCTTCCTCAATGCAGGTGCTGTCGATATCAAAACCCTTCTCCGGCTTGTAACCGGGCAGATCGATTTCGCACTCGAGATCACCAGTGAAAGGCGACTGGCTCACGTTTTTCGGCACATCGATGAGCACTGGTCCGGGCCTCCCCGTCGTGGCGATGTGGTAGGCCTCGCGAGCGACACGGGGAAGCTCGTTGGTCTCACGAACGAGGTAGTTGTGCTTCACGATGGGGATGGTGATTCCGAAAATATCAGCCTCTTGAAAAGCATCTTTGCCGAGCATCCAAGTCACCTGCTGACCGGTCACGATGATCATAGGCACGGAGTCCATCTGCGCGGTCATGATGCCGGTGATCGTGTTACCGGCACCGGGGCCGGAGGTCACGAGCACCACGGCAGGCTTGCCGGTGGCTCGGGCGTAGCCGTCAGCCATGTGGGTCGCGCCCTGTTCGTGACGGGTAAGGACGAACTTGATGTTCGACTTGACGGTTTCGAGGGCGTCAAAGATAGGGAGCGCGGCACCGCCCGAATATCCGAAGACATATTCGATCCCCAGGCTGCTGAGGGTCATGATGAGCGCCTGCGCTCCGTCTAATTCCTGCTGTTTTTTCGAGGCCATAATGTGTTTTGTTGGCTAATTCCTCAAAAATCGTCGCTTTTGAAATATTAGCAACCTATAAAACCGCCCTTTCCATTCAAAAAGCCACTTTTTGATAAGCCATTCGCTCAATAAATGACAATCTTGCGAAAAAATGCGCATTTTTAACGACAGTGCTCCGATGGAACTCTCGATTCAGACTGAAAATGCGAATTTGGCTCATACTTTTTACTTCTCGCCACCTCTCATCACAGACTACGATGATGACCATGAGCAAACGGCTCGCGCTGGTTTTCCTATTCGCCCTCATCCTCTACGGTCTCTTCGCCGCAGCCCTGATCGTCCGCGAGCTCCGGTTTAGGGACGCGTTCCACAGCGCGGCGACGGCGACTCGGGACGTCTACGGCTTCCAGTCGGGTGATCTGGGTCTGTTGCGCGCGTCGACGCGCAAGACGGAGGTGGTGCGACCGGCAGCGGAGGTCATGGCAGAGCCCGGCTACATCGAGGCGGAGGCGGGGAAATCCTTCGTCCTCGACTGGTCGCAGGACCCTGAGCTCCGGCCCGCCACGAAGAACGACCGCTGGAGCCCCACCCTCGAGGGAGATGACAGAATAGAGCTCGTCGCCTTTGCCACGCGGGTCCCCGAGGCGGACGATCCCCTCACGAACGAAGGAAACTGGCAGGCGGAGCTGACCTTTCGGGATCCGGCCACGTTGGGGATCATTCCGCCGGAAAAACTGCGCGAGTGGGGAATACCGGAGTCTTTTGCCCGCCTTTCCCCTCCCCGCCGCTACGAGACGCCGGTCCTGCGCCTGCTCTTCCGCACCGCGGGGATGCCCTATCCGCATTGTGTCGGGATGAATGCGGGAGACCAGCGGACGGGGGCAGGGGTTAGCTACGATCTCAACGATTCGAACGACGGAGCCCCCCGCTCCGAGGTTTCGGGGGAGTGGCTGCGGGTCGACACGGAGCTGCTGATCTGGCATGACAGTCCGCTCGAGTGCCTCGTCCGCGTCCTCACGGGCGAGCCTCAGATGTCGACTCTCGAGCAAAAACGCGGCGCCCAGGTCTCCTTCGGGGAGGATCTCCGCCTCCAGTGGCTCGCCCCGATGGAGAGCGAACCCTCTTTAAAGAGTATCACCGATCTTTTCATCCCAGCCGCCCCTTTTACGGAATCGCATCGTGAGCTCATGACGCAGCTCCGCGCGGACAATTTCAGGAAGCGGCAACGGGTCCAGGAAGTGGCATTCCGCAGCCCCGAGACCCCGGCACCCGCCACCCTCGTGCGGGCCTCGTCGCCCCACTACCTCGAAGAGCACTGCGGGCTCCTCACGGACGGCGGAGTCATCCGAAACTGGAATTCCCATAAAAAAGAGAAGGATCTCTACCTCGCCTCGATCGCCGCAAACGTGCCGCCCGCCGAGCCCCTTCGCTTTGTCTTTCTTCCCAAGGTGACGGAGCTAAGCTTCTCCCTTGCGGGGCTGCCTGATATGCCGAATCCCCGGACCACCGAGAATCTTTTTGAGGTCACCCTTCCTCGCATCACTCTCCCGGAAGACATCAGCGACGCAGAGATCCATCTCCTCGGGTTTATCGGCGTGGGTGCACAGGTCGCCTGGGAGAGCAACAGACGCTGGGACGAAACGATCAGGGCAAAGCTACCGCCCGACCGCACCTTCCGGAACGAGACGCCGCAATCCTTGCTGAACTGGTATCTCGATCACACCCCGGGCGCTCGCGTCCGCTATGAAGAGGCGGGACTGATCCTCCACTTCAACGAAGAAAAGCCCGGGTGGCTCGATCACTTCGACAAACTCATCCAAAGGCTGCGTCTGGTCTTTTTCTAACCGCTGGTTCGCCGAGAATCCGCCATCGGCTCCCATCCAGTCAGGCACCCAACCCTCTTGAATTTCAAAAAGTAGCGTGGGCTTCCAGCCTGTGTCTTCGGGGGGAAAGACGCCAAATCGCCAGGTCTACCCCGCCCGCCGGGAGAATCAGGGAGGCGGACCAAAAGAGCGACTGCGTCTTAAAGAGTCCTCCGGACCATACCTTGGTGCATGGGCTCGAAGCGCATCCTACCTTCCAGCGGCGTTCGTATTGGTGAGGAATCGCCGCGCTCCGAAGCTTGGTGGCAGGCACCCTCCGGCCCGCGACTACTCGGCCTTTGGCTCCGCGGGGGCCTCGGCGGGCTTGGCTTCACCTTCGGGCTTGGCTTCACCTTCGGGCTTGGCTTCACTTTCGGGCTTGGCTTCACCTTCGGGCTTTGCTTCACCTTCGGGCTTTGCTTCCTCGGCTGCCGGAGCAGGTTTGGCCACCGCGGGCTTCACGGCATAAGCCTGGAAGTCGGCGGGCATGGTTTCTTTCCCGAAGCGCTTGCTAAAGACGTAGGCAATACTCTGCATCTGAGTCAGCGCGGCGGCGTTTCCGGACGCGAGGAGAGGGTCCTCTTTTTGAATCAGCATGGCAGCGCCCATGGCGAGCTTCGAAAGAAGAATGTCGTTCCCGTTTGCGAGGGTGAAGGTGCGGTAGTAGTCTTCGAGCGCCTTGTCCCTGGCCCCTTCGGACTCATAGACTTTGGCACGGAGGAAGGAAAGCTGGGCAATTTCTTTCGAGGGAAGCTGCTTGAAGTTCGGCGATTTCAGTAGCTTGGCCTGACCCGTGACGGGCTCCTCATAAGCTTCGAGAGCCGCCTTGAGGCCGGCAATGTCATTTGCCCCGAAGAGAGACCATAGTTTGATGAACTCAAAAGGGCGCTTATAGCTCTCCACCAGCTTAGTCCCGATCGTCGCGGAGGCCGGGAATTTCACGAGGCTGGCGAGGAGGCTATATTTCCCGGCCCGCTTGACGCTCTCCATCTGGTAGAAAAGCGCCTCACTCGCAAAATTCTGCGGAGCAGAATAGAGGATTGCGTAGTCCTGTGCCACTTTGCCGAATGCAGTTGCCGCCTCGTCATACTTTCCCGCCGCAAAAAGCGCACGCGGGGTGCCTAACACTTCGTTGCGCTCTTCGTAGCGAATAAGCTTGTCGAGACCCTCACCGCGAATCCGCTCAAAGGGAACCAGTTGCCCCTGGCCGCCCTGAGTGGTGGCGAAGAGAATCCCCTGATTGTTTGAATTCTGAATGTAACCCTGCGGGTTGCCGCCTTCGACAAGGCCAAGGGTGACAGGGGTCTCACGCACCTGCCCGATCAGAGCAGCAGGGAGCAGCGCGAGCCCGGAAAAAAGCGTCAATGTGATCGTTTTCATCGTGATGATTCGGTTCGGTATCGCGTGGGTTAGTTGGTCGGGGCGATGCCCAGTTCCTGAAGGATTTTCTGCTCTTCGACGGGGGTGATCTTGAGACTATCTTTCATCTCGACAATCCCCCGCCGGAGTCTCGCCAAAGCACCCGAGGGAGCATCCTTTTGCTCATCGAGCTTCTGCCATTGGTAAATGTATTTAACAGAAAGCTTGTAGAGGGTGAGTTGCTTCTGCCGCTTCAGGGCAATCGTGATCGGGTCGGTCAGCTCCATCTTCTCAAAGTCGGCAAGACTGTTGGGGATATACCGCTCCCAGGCAAGGGTAACCCAGTCGTATAACCCGGCATAAGTGGATACCACCCCGAGGTAGGCCTGATTGGCCTCCGCCGGGTCACCAAGTTCATCAAACACGACGCCCATTTTAAAGAGCGCCTCGGCACGCTTGTCACGATCTTTACTGAAGAAGTTTTTATTCTTATTGATCGCATCAAGAGCGGCAAGGGCATCTCTCCACTCTTTCACCTTCATGTGCAGATCGGCGAGATTAAGATAAGCCGGGGCTTTAAGCGGCCTCGCATCCTCGCTCTCGTCGGCAATAATGCGGCGGAAACGCTCGCGTGCCGATTGCACTTTCGCCGGATCGGCGGCGCGCATTTCGATCTTGGCCAGCTCCATCTCAGCCGGCCCTTTAAAGGGAGTCGCCTCGGGATTGGTCCGGGCAAGCAACTCCTCAAAGTAAGGCACCCCGAGGAAGGGGTTATCCGTCCCCGAGAAGTAGAGACCGATCTGCTGGAGCGCGAACTCGGAGAGATTGCGCTTCTCGAAGAGCCGCAGTTGCTCGAATACCTCGCCGATCTGCGCCTCGATCGCGGCATACTCGGGCGATTCTTTGTCCATGCCTTTGCGGGATTCCTGCAAGACGATAACCTTCTGAATCTTCAACCACGTCAGGAGCGCCTGATTGGCGGGATCCATCCCGGGGAAAGCTTCGAGCGTTGCGAGAGTCTTCTCGACTCCGCGGATACGAACCGACGCTTCGGAATACGAACCGATCGCCTGGCGCAGCAGAGTGAGATCCTGCTCTTCCGACGGCTTGCCGCCGAGAAAAAGAATCATTTTTTCCACCTGCACGAGTCCCTCCTCACCTCGCCCGGCACCCTCCAAATACTCAAGCGAGAAAACGGAGATCTGCGGCTCGTAGAACGTCCCCGCGTAATCGGGGAAGAAGGTATCATACTGCTCGAGGCCCTTTTCAATGCTGCCATCCACGAAATAGATGTCGGCTGCTTTCCAAATCGCTTCAGCAATAGTCTCCTTGTGGAAATCTGCCCGATCGGGATCACTGGCGAGGGCCGCCGTCCCCCCCTTAACTGCGGCGAGGTAGGCATCGAGACCAGCTTGGCGCATCGTCACCTTTTGCTCTTCCTGCTCTTTGCTGAGATTACTCGACTGGATAACGAGGGCATCACCCTTCACATTCTGCGTACGGCCGATCTGGATCGAACTCGGACGCTCGGCGGAAAGCTTGTCTACATTGGCGACCGCGGCGGGATAGTCTTCCAGATTGAATCGGGCGATGGAAAGATCGGCGAGGACGTTGTCAAGAAAGCGCTCGGAGGTTGGGAACTCCTTCAGGAAATCCTCATACTGCTCGGCCGCGTCGCGCATTTTCCGAAGAATGAGCGAATTGCTCGCGCGGTGAAAAAGAACGATCTCGCGATTGCCACCCTGAGGGTAGGATTTCACATACTCTGAAAAGATAGGTTCGGCTTCGGCGTGCTTCTGAAGCGAGTAGAGCGCCAGAGGGTAAAGCGAATCGGCCAACTCTCGCTGCGGGTCCCCGGCAGGGAAACGCTCCCTGACCCGCTCGGAGATGCTGATCACTTCATCAAAAGCCCTCGAAGTGAAGAGCGATTGGAGCATAAAGGTCGAGACATTGTTGCGGAGAGGATGATCATCTGGCATCTCCGAGGCAAATTTCTCACCAAAATACTGGGCGGCAGTGAAATCGCCAAGCATGGAGGAGAGGCGCGCAGCCTCATGCAGGATCTCGCCTCGAACCCCTGCAGGGATCTCAGGAAACTGCTCGGCGAGGTGCCAGTAGATGGCTCGCGGACCGTGAACGTTGCCCATGCGCTCGTAAGAGCTGGCGATTAGGCGCAGGGTCTCAGCGTCCGGATGGATCTCGGCCTTTTCGCGCTCGGTAAGTTGGTCGATAATGTTTTGAAATTGTGAGGGAATGCCCACTCCGGCGGGCTGACGGGCCAGGCTGAGATTCAGGTCGTTGCGGACGTCCTCGATCGTCGGGACATAAGAAAAGTAACGGAGCGCGAGCGAGTAGAGACCGGCTTTAGTCGATTCAAACCCGAGTTTGCGGAGTCGATCAACAAAACCGAAACGGAACTGGTCAAGCGGATCAAGGTGAATGAGAGCCCCGTTTTTATCGAGGAACTCGTGCCCTCGGTCCGAAATCGTTTCCAGCGCCGCCTCATCGGTGCCGGCACCGTTGGCCTGCTCGACCCAGGCGAGACCGAGTTCGAGAACCCCCTGCATGAGAAACTGGGGGCTGACTTTCCAGGCCTCGCGATTATCAAAAAGCTCCTGAATGGCAGAGATCCCCTCGTCGACCCGACCGAGTTTCATTAGCGAACCTCCATAGCGCAGCTTGAAGCTGTTGCGGACCTGCGCCAGTTCCTCCTGCGGAGGATTCCCGGCGATATATTCGTCGTATAGTCGAATCGCTTCGCCGTGATTGCCCAATTGCGCCTCACAGAAACCAAGTTGGAAACGGGCGATATTCTCGCGCGGGTTTGTCGACTTCACCGGTGACTCGACATCGACGGCGGTCTTGGCGGCATTAAGACAATCGGTGAAGGCCTTTTTGGCGTCCTCCCATCGCTGCTGCGGCAGCAGGGTCATGCCATAATCGAAGATGATACCGCCGGCCTGGGCGCCGTAATCTTCGAAGAGAGTCTCGAGTCCGCCCGAAAGATCAAAGAGACGCTCGAAGGTTTTCGACGCCTCTTCGGACTGACCGGACATGTTCTGCTCGACCGCTTTGCGGTAGAGCCCCTCGACACTGGCGTCCTCTTCATCCTGAGCCAGGATCGGATTAATCGAGCCGAGGGCGAGAAAAAGGCCGATCACGCGGATCGTAAGCAGGGGATTTTGAGAAGGATCAGTTTTCATCTGAAAAAAGGGGGATAGGGCAGCGGACGCCTCGTGTCAGCCATCTGCCTCAGATATACCAAAAAGTAAAACGGACCTCACGCTTTTTTTGGTGAGGATGCCAAAGAATTCGCTTTCGCGCGAGCGCAGAGAGAAAAAAGGGGGGGGAACGGGTCTCTTCCCTTCTCATTCATTGCTCACCTGCTCCGCCATCCCGGGAGAGAGATCACTCCTCTTTGAAGCCGGTGATGGTTACGTTTCGGATATTGACACTCTGATCGGCCAGCGCGTTCAGCACATCGATGAAGCGCTGACTTTTAGCCGCATCGTCCGCCGCGATAATAACCATGGGCTTGGACTCGGTGAGCTTAGCGCTCTCAGCATAGGTCTTGAGGCGATCGAGTAACAGCGGGACCTCGCGTGTCTCGGCGTCGGTGTCGAGGACTTCGCCATTGAGGACGATATGACCAGCGCTATTGACCTCGACCTTCATCTGATCGATCTCAACCTGAGGAGATGACGAGCTCGATTGAGTCGAGGGCATTGTCATTGCTAGATCAGCTTCGGTCGGTTCAAGCGTGGAGGTAACAAGGAAATAGATGAGCAATAGAAAACTCACGTCAATCATCGGAGACATGTCCAGAACCGGATCCGGATCAGTAGCGTTTTTTCTGCGTGCCATGGGGGGTGAAAGAGGGAAAGGATTATTTGTCGACAGCGTAGCTGCCAAAGATCACTTCGACGACCCCCGCCTCGGCGGCGGCCTGCACCACTCGCTTGATGATGCGAGTGTCCACATCCTCGTCCGCACGAAGATTAAGACGGGTCTGAACTCCAGACTCTTCGAACCTCACGCGAGCTTCATCGACGTAGGCGGTGATCGACTCTGTGCTGGTGAGTTCGACCTTATCCTGAGCCCAGATCGTACCATCGGCGAGGATGTTGACGACGACCCGGCCCGAGGCGTCTTGCGCCACCTGAGAGTTCTTCGCGGTCGGCGGGTTCACCCGACGGTCAATCTGCACCGTGATAATGTGCGAGGCGACCATGAAGAAAATCAGGAGCAGGAAGGTCAGGTCGATCATCGGCGACATGTCCATCTCAAGATCATCGCTCATGCCGACCCCGGCGCTTCTGAGTTTTTTAGAGGCCATGTGACTGGATCTGTGTCAGTGCGAGAGTAAAAAATTGTCGGCTCCGGCCGGAATATCAGGTCTCGGCAATCCCCTCGGGAACGCGGGCGAGCATCTGATCGGCATTGACTGTCGCCACTGCCGCCTCGAGCCCCTGAATCACAACCTGCTGGGCATCGCTGACCATCCGGTTGAAGCGGTTCTTGAAAAAGTAGAACAGGAAAATACTGGGAATCGCCACGACAAGACCGCCCGCGGTCGTGATCAGCGCGATCGAGATGTTCTTCGCAAGTGCACCCGGATCGGAACCACCGCTGAGACCCATCGAATCGAACGCGAGCACCATCCCTGAAACTGTTCCGAACAGACCGAGCATCGTCGCGCCCTGGGCAATAACGGCGAAATAACCGACGAATACCATCGTGCCGAGGTTTTCACGGGTGGTGAAATCAGCAATGGCGTCTTCCACTTTCGCGCGGCCAAGAGTCTCAGGATCGGTCGCATCGACCATGGGGTAGGCACTCACGATCATACGCCCAAGGTAGGAGGAATCCTGCGCCGCCGCATCAATCGAGCTGCGTACCCGAACATCGGACATGAAGCCGAGGACCTCGTCCCGAAGACCGACCGGGATGTATTTTTTCTTGGAGAGTTGCAGGCTCATGAACACCGCCAGGGTGATCATCCAGATCGATAGAATGCCGATCGGAAGCATAAAAACGCCGCCACCGAGAATCATGTCCATCAAGGTGGTCGGGGCTATCGCTTCTTCGCCACCCGCGGCGGGAGCATCCTGAGACCAAACCTCGGGAACGATCAGAGATAAGAGCACGACACCGCCGAGAGCAAGGAACTGGCGCTTGGGCTGAAGGAAGGACATTTTTAAGGACATCGGTAGGTTTAATTAGCTTTGGTGAGTTTACAGGGCATCTAATGTCGGATTTCGCGAAAAGTGTAAAGGGAAAAATAAATAAACTTCAACGGGAGCCAGATTCCCGGAAAAACCCGCTATTCCACCTTTTTTGTGCCGGGGCGCACCGCCGGGATCGCACTGAGCTCAGGCGGAACCTCACCGGGGTCGTAAACGGGGAACTGGATCTCCATGCAGGAGACGACAGGGTAGGCGCCCACCGTGGTCTTGCCGGAACGATTCACGACGACAAAGACGCCCGCTACCTCCCCCCCCTGTGATTCGATGAAATCGGTCAGTTCGAGGAGGGTACCGCCTGTCGTGATGACATCCTCAACGAGGAGAAGCCGCTCGCCCCGGTTGATTTCAAAACCGCGCTTCAGTTCGAGCTGATTTGTCGCCGGATTGCGCTCGGCGTAGATGGTGCGGGCATGGAGGGCTAGTCCGACCTGCTGCCCCACCGGGACCCCGCCCATCGCCGGGCTGAGAACGACATCGATGCGGCCGAGTGACTGCATCTCTTCGACGCGCTGGGCTATCATCTCCTGCAACTCCCACGGGTGCTGCACGAGCTTGCCCTTTTTCACGTAGTAGGCAGAGTGTTTCCCGCTCGCGAGGATAAAGTGGCCTTGCTCGACCGCTCCGTAGTCTTTGAGCAGCTCGATCGTTTCTTCAGGAGAGGCTGGCAATTTGGTTCGCATATTCTTTGGCTTTTTCGGAAAAAGAAAGGTGTTCATCGGCGTAGAGGATGCCGCGTGAGACATTGATCACCGAGGGCGCGGTCCGCCCCGCCCCGCGAAGGGTCTCGAGATCACCTCCCTGAGCACCAAGCCCGGGGATGAGGAGCGGCACGTCGGGCATGCGGGCAAGGACGTCGGCCGAGACATTCGTGAGACCGAGGACGAGGCCGATGCTCCCCTCCCCCGACACCGTCGACGCGGCCCGACCAGCCATGTCGCCGACGAGCTCAAAAACTCGGCGACCACTGGCGAGTTCGTGCATCTCGAGATCTGCCGCGCCGGCATTCGACGTCACCCCGAGGAGGTAGACGCCTTTTCCCGGATATTGGAGGAACGGCTCAACCGAGTCAAAGCCCATGTAGGGACTGAGTGTGACGGCATCGACCTCCCAGTTTTCGAAGTAGCCTTTCGCGTAATGCTCCTGCGTCGTCCCGATGTCGCCGCGTTTGGCATCGAGGATGACAGGGACCCCGGTGCTCTTCATGCGGCCGATGAGCGCCTCAATCATCTCATATCCTGTCACCCCGAGCGCTTCGAAGTAGGCGATGTTCGGCTTAAAAGCGGCGGCAAACTCCGCCGTCTCGTCTATCACTTTTTCACAAAACGCCCGGATCGCCGCGGGCGAATCGTGAAGATCGAGACGGGGATCGATCCCGACGCAGAGGGAACTCCCGCTCTTCTCTATTCTCTTCTGCAGGATTTCGGCGTAAGTCATCGTGGTGGCGGCGGATCTAAAAGGGTATTGTCATCGACCTGACAGAGTCAGATACGGAAACCGCGCAGAGAAACGCCCTGATTGCGGGAAGGTTCAAGCACGAATTACGTCGCTTTCCAATCCTCTTCGAAATCCTCTCCGCTGACCAAAGGTGAGTGCCGGAGAATTCGACCTAAGCCAATTCTCGCCCAGCGGTTCCCGCCCACGGCCGAGGCATACCCGCACCACCGATAGTCTT
>JANQVJ010000006.1 GCA_030730365.1 Verrucomicrobiales bacterium | reverse complement strand
CTCCTGATGTTGAAGCGGCAACTGCCGCGAGTCCAAAGCCAACGAATTTCCGCCGCGTATATGATGTAGAATGAGTGGTCATGATTAATTGTCGATTTTGTAGTAGAATCTGTTAAGGATGCGTTCCTGTCTCCGTATTGCAAGATCATGATTTTAAAATATCTCTCATCCCGCACGGCCTTCGGGGCCGCCTTCCTCGGCCTCGCCGTCTTCGCCACCCTCAGCCGCTCCGATGAAAAACCTGCGACTGCCGATGCCCCCGAACTCAAAAAAGCCGTCATCGATGGCACCGGAGAAGGTTGGCGGGACCTCACCAGCGAGGACTTCGTCAACGTCAACTGCAAGGAAGACACCTGGACCTGGGATGGCAACTCCGTCGCCTGCACCGGCAATCCCGTTGGCGTGATCCGCTCCACCAAGACCATCAAAAACTTCGAAATGGTTTGCGAATGGCGACACAACAAGCCCGCCGGAAACTCCGGCGTCTTCGCCTGGGCCAGCCAGGCCTCCATCGACAACCTCGCCGCCGGCAAAGGACAACTCCCTGATGGCATCGAAGTCCAGGTTCTCGATCTCGCCTACGAAACCAACTGGGAAAAGAGCAAAGGCGCACCCTCCGATTGGTTCACCTCCCATGGCGACGTCTTTCCCACCGGTCCTGCAAAAATGAAGCCCTTCCCACCCGTCGCCCCCAACGGCACCCGCAGCTTCCCCACCAAACGCCTCACCAAAGGAGTCGGCGAATGGAACCACTACTACATCCGCGCCATCAACGGCGAAGTTCGCCTCTGGGTGAACGGCGAGGAAGTCTCCGGCGGAACCAACTGCGACCCTGCCGACGGCTACCTCTGCCTCGAATCCGAAGGCTCGCCTGTCGACTTCAAAAACCTCCGCATTCGCGAACTTCCATAGTTCGTCGCCAAAAAGTGGCATGATCCGTCCCGGTCATGATCCACAAACTTGCCCAAATTCATTTTGAGTCCAACATCCACTCATGGACCTTAAGCAACTCCGCTACTTTAAAGAAGTCATCGCAGCCGGGTCCATGAGTGGTGCCGCGCGCCAATGCGGCATCAGCCAACCCGCCATCAGCCAGTGCATCAAAGACCTCGAAACCCAGCTCGATGAGCAGCTCGTGACACGGGGTCGGCGCGGGGTCGTCACTACCGATGCCGGCCGCCTCCTCCTTCAGCACGCCGAACGCCTCCTCGCCGAAGAAGACAGCCTCCTTCAGCAATTCGCCGCCCGCGGGGAACTCCGCACCGGCTCCATTAACTTCGGCATCATCCCAACCCTCGCTCCCTACTTGCTGCCACTCCTTCTCTCGGAATTCCGCAGCCAATACCCCGCCATCACCATCGACGTTAGCGAGAGAAAAACACCCGACCTCGTCCGCCTCATTGCCGAAGGTGCCATGGAGTTCGCCATCCTCAGCGATGTCACATCCGACGATCAAAAACGCTTCGCCCTGAAGACCAAGCTCATGTTCAGTGAGCCCCTTCTCCTCGCCCTCCCGCGCCAACACCAACTCGCCCTCCGCGAAGATTCCCCGCTGCCCACCGACCTCAACTCCGACGAACTTATCCACCTCTCCGACGGACATTGCCTCGGCGATCAAACACTCGAAATTTGCCGTCTCTCCCGCGGAGCCCCTCGCCTCCAATGTGACCAACTCGAAACCGCCCTCGCCATGGTCGCCGCCAACCTCGGCTACGCCGTCGTCCCGAAACTCGCCGTCCGTGATCGCGAACGAAACGGCATCACCTTTCGCTCCTTCGCCTCCCCGGGCCCCGCGCGCAAAGTCTTCCTCCTCAAAAAGAGCGGAACCAAACTCTCCAAACCCGCCGAGAAACTCATCAAGATCCTCGGCACCGACCTCCTCTCGTAACCCGCTCCGGAGCTCCCCGCCCGCAGGCCCACACCCCGGACCACCGAATCATATTGATATCTCCCGCCCGCCAACGATCATCCCAAACCGATGATCCGCTTCATTCTCTTCTTCCTCCTTTCCCAAACCCTCGCCCAGGCCGAAACCCTCACCCGCGCCTACTTTGCAGGAAAGAACCAAGTGCAAACCTGGATCTACAACGAATCAGAGCTCCTCAACCCCACTGATTCCCGTGACCCCTTTGGCGGCGGTGATCCCGCCAACGATGGAATCCCCTCTCCCCCGGCACCCCTCAAAGCCCCACCCTTCGAAAGTCCCCACTTCCGAGCGGGCGACACCCTCTACGACT
>JANQVJ010000005.1:216103-244210 GCA_030730365.1 Verrucomicrobiales bacterium | reverse complement strand
GAGCGCGCACGCGATTTCTAGGAGCAGATAGCCGTTGCACTCCTCTTCGGCCATGATTCACTCCTCCGCCATGGTCACCCAAACCGGTGATGACCAGGCCATATTGCCGTCGTCCTGCTCGACTCTGAGATAATAGCGGGATTCCTGTCCCCGGACAGGTTTGTCGTCAGCAAATGTCTCTTTCAGTGTCTGCCCCCCGATCGCATCCCAGACGCGATAATCCTCCTCATTTCGCACTATAGTCACGCGTCGCAAAGGCGAGGTGCCGTTCACCGAGATGCGGAACTCCGGATTCCCGTCCGTCTCAAAGATCGATCCGAGGACCTCGTTGTTGCACACAAATTCCAAATAGATTTTGTCGGTCGCGGCCACCGTGCGTCGCTCCTTGAGCCCCTCGATGATGCCTTCACGGCTGATTTCTTTCACATATACCCCGCCGTAACTCACATGCGTTGAGATATGGTCGGAGCTGGCAAAGACTCCAAGCCGGAGCCCCATCTGCAGAGCATTCTGATAAACCCCCGCATTGAATTTCCCGAAGTCCTCGATCGGCGCGGGAGGAGCCGGCACCTCGCCCCCGGTGTCGGCGGTGTAGGTTTCCCCCGGTCGCAGACCGGCGGTTGGCTGGGGTGTTCCAATGCCCTCGTAACTCACCCGCGCCCCCTGGAATATCTCCACCACATTTTCAAGGGAATAATCGAAGGTCGACTCATCGTAACGCCCCCAGTCGGTCCCCATCCCCGTCGCACCGGTATGGCTCACGATCGCGACCGGTCCTCCATAGGCCTTGAGGATGCGCCAGAGTTCCGGTGGTTCGATCTCTGTCAGGGTCGGATTCGCCTCCGCCGGATAGAGTGCCTGCCAGGGTGAACTCCGGTAGGTCGCCCGCTTGATATAGACGATGGGCCCACCGCGCCGGGCAAACACCACATTGCGATGTCCCCAGGGCCAGCGTTGTTCGCGCTCGTAGACATACATTGAGGTGAATTTCCCCGGTGTGTGGAAAACATCATGCAGACGCTGATTGTGCCACCACTCGTAAGGATCGTAGATTTTGACAATGTCAGTGTGATCAGAGGTCCCCAGGAAGTCGAGTTTGGCCATGTCGTAGGCATAACGGAACTGCTCGACGATGCACCCCTCCTGCCCGGTGCGGCAGTTCGAGACGTCGGTGTGGCGGTGGAAGTCTCCCCAGATGAGCGTATAGGTTTCACCGTCATGCGTCCATTGATGCCGCTCCCCGGAGGGGCGTTCGGGGGTGGATTGAGAAGGGGCGAAGGGCTCATCGTCGGGAACTTTTGCCGCGAGCGGGGGTGAGGCCGGCTGGAAGGGTTTCCCGGTCTCAAGTTCGGCGAGATATACCCCGGCGACGCCGCAGGTCTTGTCCATGCGGAGATCGGAAGGCCAGCTGAACCAGAGCCCGCCGCTTCCATCTTGGACAAAGCTGGATCTCCGGTCCTGCCCCATGGAACTGCCCGGCAATCCTCGCCGCGAATGCCAGATCCCCTTTTCGGGATCGAGACGGGTCAGGGCGATCTGCCAGCGGTTGACATTGAAATACCGGTAGGAGAGCCAGGGATTTCCAGATGCGTCAACGCCGAGAGCCGGAAGATTGACCGGGTTCCCGGCCTCGCCCGCGGGACCGAGCGGCATCTCGGTAAAGGTCTCCGTGGTGAAGTCGAACTTCCCGAAGAGGATCTCCTTGTGCCCATTCAGCCCATTGGTGATGACGTGGCCTCTGAGGTCGAGCCCCCATCGGACCCGACCCCGCTCGGCGGCAATCCAAAGGCCGCTCCCGTCAGCCGCTGCCGTTACATCGGCCCGCGCCTCATAACGCGGGGTGTGTGCGAGAGGAAAGGTTTCAACCGACCCTCTCCCGTCAATTTTTGCCAGATAGAGATTAAACTCATTGCCCCGCGAACTGTCGTAGACAATCCAGGCCTCCTCTCCAGCAAACGTAATGGCAGGCTCCCAGTCTCCACCAGGTTCGTTGGAAACGGCAATTTCCTCCGACCATGTGGACGAAGCCGGATCGTGGAAGCGCGCGAAGATATCACCCTCCCCCGCCCGCATTGACTGCCACGTTACCCAGACGCGACCGCTACCGTCGGTGCCGGCGTCCGCAAATGAATCACTCCCTCCAGATTGCGCCAGCGTGAGGATTTCTCCGGCTGTTCCCGATTTCACTGATCGTGCCATGAGATGGACCACGTTCTCCGGGCCGGTCTGTCCCCAGAATGCCCAGATCGTCCCCGAGCCATCGACTGCCAGGGCCGGATGATGGATCACTCCCTCTTCACTCAGAGCCTCGACGGCCTCCAGTCCACTCTCCGTCTTCCGGCCCAGCCAGAGGGTATCCGCTTCACCATCATGCTCTACGTAGACGATCCACAGCGTGCCGGCCTCGTCCGTCGCAACCACCGGGAAATCCCGCTGCCGCTTTTCATCCCTCAGCGAAAAGACTTCTCCCTTCAACTCGATCGAAGGCACCACGACAGTTGCCGCCTTGGCCTTTCCTTTTGCCTTTTCCTGCGCCTTGCCTTTTTCTTTGGCGCTGCCGGGTGCAGCCTCGCCTGCTGCTCCGGGATCTTCTTTTACTTTTTCTTTTCCAACCTGACCGACGGAAAGATAAGCGGAACCAATTATGAAAAGCGCAAGCGCGGCAGGGAGAATCAGTCTTTTCATTTTTTTGGGCTCCCTTGCTTATAGGATAGTCCCCCGGAGACTTAAAGCCCGAACGTATCCCTTCATCGTGTAAGCCGGACGATGACCCGGTTATCCGCGCGAAGATAACGACCCGCCACTCCCCCTCACTCCCTCACGGGTGAGCGCGGAGACGATGTCCAGAGTCGACCCCCTCCGACCCCAGGCCTCCGGCGGGAAGGGTGCCGGGGGGATGAGAAAGGAAATCCTCAACAGTAGCGCCGGAGTCACGAATACCAGAAGATCACCAAATCGGCACCACCCAACGCGTCCGCGGATTCGGAAGGGGGTGGAGGCGTCGAGCAGGCACTGAGCGACAGAAACGGAATCCTGTGCGGTCCCGGTCACCCCGAGCGCCGACGATGCGGCACCGGATACTGCAAGACCGCCGGTCGCGAGAGAGCCTGTTCTGGAGAGAGGATCCCGTCGCGAGATAAATGGATGGCGCTGCATCTAGCCCTCATTTCTCTCCACTTCCAAATGAATTGGAGACGGGAAGTCGCTAAATCGATCCGTCTTTGACTCGAACCTTCCGCTGATCGCGCCAATTTTTGCATTTCCATTTCTGGCCGGACTTGCTAGGTTCGCTTTTTTGCCTTTTGACCTCTCCATGAGTAACAACATCGAATCGTTCCAGAAAGAAGACCGTATTTTCGCCCCGCCCGCCCAGTTCTCGGCCACCGCCCACGTCAAATCGATGGAGGAATATGAGGCGATGCACCAGCGCTCGATTCAGGATCCGGAAGGCTGGTGGAGCGAACAGGCCTCGGCCCTGGCCTGGCAAAAACCCTGGGAGACCGTCCTCGACTGGTCCGATGCGCCTTTCGCCAAATGGTTCATCGGCGGCAAGCTGAATGCCTCGGAAAACTGTCTCGACCGTCATGTCGCTGCCGGCAAAGGTGATCAGGTCGCGATTCACTGGGTCGGCGAACCGGGCGAAACCCGCGATCTTACTTTTTCGGATCTGCTCGCGGAAACCTCTCGCTTCGCCAATGCGCTGAAGACTCAAGGCATTAAGGCGGGCGACCGTGTCCTCATCTACATGCCGATGGTCCCCGAGGCAGCCATCGCGATGCTCGCCTGTGCCCGAATCGGCGCGGTGCACTCGGTGGTCTTCGGCGGCTTCTCGGCGACTTCGATCAAGGACAGGCTCGAAGACTCCGAAGCAAAAGCAATCATCACCGCCGACGGTGGCTGGCGCCGCGGCAGCATTGTCCCTCTCAAGACCAATGTCGACGAGGCGCTGAAATCCTACGGCGGAGTCGAGACGGTCTTTGTCCTCAACCGCTGCGGCAATGAGGTCACGATGACGGCCGGTCGCGACGTCTGGTGGCACGAGGCCATTGCAGGCGAATCAGCCGATTGCTCGCCCGAGGGCTTCGACGCGGAGCATCCGCTCTTCATCCTCTACACCTCGGGCTCGACAGGAAAGCCGAAAGGCATCCTCCACACGACGGGCGGCTACCTCACGGGAACTTATTCGACCTTCAAATACATCTTCGACCACCAGCCCGATGACATCTACTGGTGTACTGCGGACGTCGGCTGGATCACCGGCCACAGCTACATTGTCTATGGTCCCATGGCCAACGGTGCCACGCAGGTGATGTATGAGGGTGCGCCTAACTTCCCCGACTGGGACCGTTTCTGGCAGATCATCTCGGACTACAAGGTGACCATTTTCTACACCGCCCCGACCGCGATCCGCGCCTTCATCAAGGCGGGTGATCACCACGTCGAAAAGCACGATCTCAGTTCGCTGCGTCTCCTCGGCACCGTTGGCGAGCCAATCAACCCTGAAGCATGGATGTGGTATCACCACAAGATCGGCGGTGGACGCTGCCCCATCGTCGACACCTGGTGGCAGACCGAGACCGGGGCGATCATGATCTCTCCCCTCCCCGGTGCGACCCCGACGACCCCCGGCACGGCGACGCGTCCCTTCTTCGGAATCGATGCCGCCATTCTCGACGAGACCGGCAAAGAGTGCGGACCGAACGAGGGCGGCAAGCTCGTCATCCGCAAACCCTGGCCGAGCATGCTGCGGACGATCTACAAGGATCCGGAACGTTTCAAAGAGACCTACTGGAGCGAATACGAGGGCATCTACCTAGCCGGCGACGGCGCCCGCACCGACGAACACCAGTATTTCTGGATCGTGGGCCGTCTCGACGACGTCCTCAATGTCTCCGGCCACCGTCTCGGCACGGCCGAGGTGGAGAGCGCTCTCGTCTCGCACGCGGCGGTCGCCGAGGCCGCCGTGGTCGGCCGCCCTCACGAGATCAAAGGACAGGCCGTGGTCGCTTTTGTTACCCTGAAAACCGGTATCGAGCCCGGTGATGAACTCGCCAAAGAACTCCGCAACCATGTCGGTAACGAGATCGGTGCGATCGCCAAACCGGACGACATCCGCTTCACCCAGATGCTTCCTAAAACGAGAAGCGGCAAGATCATGCGACGTCTCCTCAAGGAGATCGTCTCTGGCGGTGAAGTAAAGGGAGACACCTCGACCCTCGAGGACTTCAACGTGGTCGCCAGCCTGCAGAAGGAAGACTGATTTATTCACGCATCTTAACTATTCTCACTCTTGACGAAGTGACCTTCGCCCCCTAGATTCCCGCCTTTCCGCCGCGACATGCGTCGGAAGCGACCATTCCTGAAACCACTGATTTTTACCATGCCCGAAGTTGATATCAAAAAAGGCGAGCCGATCGATCGCGCCCTGAAGCGTCTCAAAAGCAAAATGGAGACCGAGGGCATCATGGACGAGATGCGCCGCCTCCGCTCGTTCGAGACTCCTGCACAGAAGACCAAGCGCAAGGCCCGTTCCAACGCCAAGCGCAACAAGAACAAGTTCCGCTTCACTCTGAGAACCGCTGCCAACGCCTCTTCGTCGAATTCGGACGAAGATTGAGACTCAAAGCTCAACCCGGTTTCAGGAACTAAAGGGCTGCCAGTGATGGCGGCCTTTTTTATTACCCGAACGAGCCCTGCTCAAACCGGAACGGGTTTCGTGACAGCCCACTTCCCTACAAGGGTGCTCATCCCGTAGTCCTTAAGAAAGGCGGTCGATGCCTTCGCGACATGATCGATCTCGTCGCTCTGGTGATGAAGTAGAACCAGCCTCAGATCATCGCGCAACAGGATGAGGATGTTGCCTCCGTCATACCCGAACGAAAGCTGATCCGGGCGGCGTTTTGCCTGCTCGAAATAGTAGGCGATATCATCAAGGATGGTGACCAGCTCACTGATGCGAGACTCGGGAAAGGTCGTGTCCTGATAGATCAGGTCATGCCCTCTGGTAAGGAACACCCCGAAGACGGAACCCGAATGCCTGAGGGCATCGAGGGCGGATGCAAAATTCTGCGGGATCATGAGTTAATGTAATCCCGCACCGAGGAGATGAATTCATTCATCGGCATGCGGCGATTCACCATCGCACCGGCCACGTTTGGATTCTGCAAACTGGAGTTGGGATCGAAGCAAAAGCCCGCGGTCTCATCACCCTCGTAATAGAGGGCATGGGAAACGGCGTTCATCTCAAGCTTTTCCCCGAGGAGGAGGGCGCACTCCTGAAGGACCATTAGATTGTCAGCGAACCGCCCCGTATCTTCCGGACCGGTTCTCCCCTTCGCCGAATCGCGCCCGGCGCGAAAGAAGCGCAGACTGCGACTCGCGAGAGCTGCCTCGAGGGCCTCGTTGACTTTTTCTCCTTTTCCCTCCATGGCTCGTGCTCAATCGGTTCTGAAATACCATCGAAGTTTACCCGACCGCAATCTCTTGTCGACTTATAAGGACTACCGCAGTTCAAATTGCCGTGTAGGATAGTCAACCATGACACTCGCCAACAAAATCACGGTCACCCGGTTGCTCCTGATCCCGGTTTTTGTTGTCTTCGCCGCCTATTACAGCGCCAGCATCACGGCCGGCGAGGAGAACATCACCTACCGCATCATTGCACTGATTGTCTTTGCGACCGCTTCGCTCAGTGATGCGCTCGACGGGTATATCGCACGCCGTTTTAACCAGAGCACCCCTCTCGGCCGCTTCCTCGACCCCGTCGCCGACAAGCTACTCCTCCTCTCCGGCGTGGTTACCCTAAGCGTGACGAACTGGCACGCCGGGCTCCCGATCTGGTTTGCCGCTCTCGTGATCGCGCGGGACGTCATCATCTCTGTCGGGGTTCTCATCATTCACCTGACGAACGGAAAGGCGCGCGTCAAACCTCTCATCCCCGGTAAAATCTGTACTTTCCTACAGTTAAGTTGCGTCTGCTGGGTTTTAATCGACTTTTGGAGCATCAATTCCCGCCCCTGGCCTCTTGAGGTGTTGATTTACCTCGCAGCGGCGCTGACCCTGATCACCGGATACCTGTATCTCCGGGATGGTATTCACCAACTTAGAGAATCAGGGCACACCCATCCCGATCCCGATGTCCCGTAACCGTAAACCTCAAATCGCCATTGTCGGACGCCCCAACGTGGGCAAGTCGGCCATTTTCAACCGCCTCGCCGGCCGCCGCATCGCGATTGTCTACGACGAACCAGGAGTGACTCGGGATCGTCTCGCTACCGAGGTGAGTCGGGCCCGTATCCCCTACGAACTCACCGATACCGGCGGCATCGGGGCGCTCCTCGACGACGGCTTTGCGGACCAGGTTCGCGTCGAGGCAAATATTGCCATCGCCGCAGCCGACCTCATCCTTTTTGTCGTAGATGCCCGTGACGGCGTCCATCCCATTGATCAGGACCTCGCCAACGTGCTCCGAAACAGCGGCACACCGGCCCTGCTCCTCGCCAACAAGGTCGATACGGAAAAGACCGACAACGACGCGGCCGAGTTTGCCGTGCTCGGGTTCGAAACGCAGCTCGACATCTCGGCCGCGCACGGACGCAATTTCGGGGAACTCGAGGAGGAAATCTACCTGCATCTCGCCGCCCTGAACTTTGTAGAGCTCGAGGGCGAAGAGGAGGAAACCGAAGAGTCTGCCGTGAAGATCGCGATCGTCGGACGCCCTAACGTGGGCAAATCATCCCTCATCAACGCTATCCTAAACGACGAACGCAGCATCGTCTCGGACGTCGCGGGGACCACACGCGACGCTGTCGATGTTCCCTACGAGCGCGACGGGGCCCCCTACCTACTCATCGACACGGCGGGGATTCGGAAGAAAACCCGCCGCGATACCTCCGTCGAAGTCTTCTCGGTGATGCGATCCGAGCGCTCTATCCGCCGCGCCGACATCTGCCTGCTCGTGATTGACGCCTCTTCCGGGGTGACGACTCAGGACAGGCGCATCGCCAAAATGGTCATCGATGAGAACAAGCCTTGCATCGTCGTCCTGAATAAGTTCGACCTTTATCATCCCGATGCACGATTTCAGGATCGTATCGACCAGTTCAAGGAGGAACTCGGGGACGACCTCTTCTTTATCCCCTACGCCCCCAAAGTCGCGATCTCGGCGAAGCAGCGTGACCACCTCGGGAAAATCTTCGAAGCGATTGAACTTGTCGTAAAGGTCTCCGCGGATCCTATTTCGACCGGAGTGCTGAACCGCCTCCTTCACAACTCGATCGAAAGGAACCCGCCCCCGGTTCGGCACAGTAAACGGCTCAAGCTGCTTTACGCGACCCAGAAACGGGACGATGAGCCTCAACGAGTTCCCGTGCCCGAGTATCTCCTCTTCGTGAATCACGCTGAGCTGATGACGCGGACCTACGAACGATTTCTCGAGAATCAGATCCGGAAAGAATTCCCGATGGAGGGACTCCCCTTCGTCTTCCGGGTCCAGTCACGCATCTCCGAGCGCAAAGACGGTCGTAAAACTCCCGCGCAGGGAGGCAAATCGAGCCGCTCGGGTCGCTTCGGGAAATCGGCAAAACCCGGAAAATCAGCGAAGCCATCGGGAGACTACGCGCGACCCGGGAAGGCAAAGAAGACGGCCGGAACCGGCAACACGGCCAAAGTTGGTCGGCGCCGCCGTCCCGAGAAGTGAGGGGTGGGTGGGCCGGTCCCCAATGAGTCAGCGTGAACGGATCTCCTCGATCTCCTCGGGTGAGGCGGGGAGGACATTCATCTTTGCCTTGTCCGGGATCTCTACCTCGGGATTTTCTTCGTAGAGATAGGATTCCATGATCATGTAGACTTTGCCGCGGCTGTTCGGACGGTAGGTGCGCGCCCCAAACGCCCGCGTGATCTTGATCGGCTCTTCCCCGGTCTCAATCTCAAGGACAAACTGCTGCTGGCCCGAGAGACCAAAGGTAGGATCCACTTTTCGCATCTCAGTCTGGATCTCGACGAGGGGACGGAAAAGCTCCTGATATGCTACCTTGCCGTCTTTGATCTGGGGTGGGGAGACCTTTGGCACTTCCAGCTCGACAAAAATATTGAGTGACCCGCGAGGCTGGTTCGCCACCAGATCGGGATTTTTACTGATGAGGTCCTCGTTGTGGGGAACTTCGACAAACCCGTCGTTATCGACGACGAGAACAAGCGGCGCGTCTTTCACATCCAGAAAGAGTTCGATGTCTTTCGGGGTGACATTAGCGTTCCTACTCTGAATACGCAGTTTGTAACTCTTGGCATCGGCCTTTGCCTTCGCATCACTCTGGGCGATACGGATGAGTTGGGCGTATGGCAGACGAGCGAGATCATTAAACTCCACCGGACGCCCCGATAGCGTCCCGGGTGTGGTCGCCGGGGCGGCAGGCGCATCCTGAGCATCGAGACCCGTGATGGCACCCGCGCACAGAAATGACGCGTAGACAAGGTCTGGCAGGCGTTTCATATCGACGTATCTCTTCGAATCTACCGAAGTCCCGGGGGAATAGCAACTCAACTCTCGGCGCCTGTCTGCTTCTCCC
Source organism: Verrucomicrobiales bacterium (assembly GCA_030730365.1). Taxonomy (GTDB): domain Bacteria; phylum Verrucomicrobiota; class Verrucomicrobiia; order Verrucomicrobiales; family DEV007; genus Arctic95D-9. Next base: position 234,644 of record JANQVJ010000005.1, on the reverse strand, counting down.
AGTAGAGCCGCAGTCCGTCCGCGCACATCGCCGTCCCGTTGATGACCTCGTAGCGATCCCAGTCGTCCCGCGGGAGCCCGTGCCGGAGTGCTTGTTCCAACTGAAAAGCCTCGTAGGCCACCTGAAGCGAGGCCGGGTCAAATCCCTCGCTCATCCGCTCGCGGATAAACTCGGCATTCATCACTACCGCGTCATGGTAAGCGGTGAGGTGATCGAGCGGATTAGGGACAGCTCCGAAGTGGGTGAGGTAAAGTATTTCCGGAGCGACAGCCCGGAGCCGCTTGATACTCGCAAGCGTGTAATCGAGATCGAATTGAGGCGGTGCGGAGGTCACCGAGGTATATGAAGTCAGGTCCAGCCTCGCCCCCGCAGCGTCGCCCGCGAAGAGCGCGCCCCCGATTCTGTAGGCATGATGGTGAAAGGCGTGACCAGGAGTAGCAATGGCCTCGACCCGCAACCCGGCGATTTCAGTGACGGCTCCATCGGTCAGCGGATGGACGAATTCAGCCGATGCGGGAACCATGTCCCCCCAGAGAGCATCGAAACGCTCGCCGTAGACATCGCGAGCGCTCTCGACCAGCCGGGAAGGATTAACGAGGTGGCGGGATCCCTTTTCGTGGACAAAAAGCGGCACTCCCTGTTCCGCGAACCAGCCGGCCGCACCGGCGTGGTCGAGATGAATATGCGTGACAAAGACCCCCGCCAGTTCTTCAGGCCTGACTCCGTGCTCGAGCAGACCGGCGAGAAGTTGCTCGCGGGTCGATTCGGGACCGGTCTCGATGAGGACATGGGTCCCTCTCCCCTGCACGAGATAAGCGGCGATGACGCCTACCCTTCCCTGAAACTGCAAATCGATGACTTTTACCTCCATCAGGCACAGATTGTCCGAATACTGCGCATTGGCCAACTCAAACTTGCCGTATACCCCTGACATGTCTAGATTGCGCCCACATGAGTCTCGAAACCCTCTCCCCCGTGCCTACCGATCACGATGATCCCGTCAACACCCGCATCCTCGAAGTGTCCGAGGATCTCGTGAGCGGTTTCCAGCGCAATCCTTTCCAGCACATCGCAGACAAATCGGGAGTGGACCTGGAGACCGTATTGACTCGGGTCCGGGCGATGCTCGAGGCCGGCGTGATCCGTCGCGTGCGCCAGACGCTCCTCGCCACCAAACTCGCCCACGGCGCCCTCTGCGCCTGGAAGGTCGATCCCGAGAAGCTCGATGCGACCTTTGACTTCATGTTTAAAGAGGACCCCTTCAGCGGCCACGTCGTGACCCGCTCGACCGACCGGGAGATCTCGGGCAGCGATTACAAGCTCTGGACGACGCTCAAAGTCCCCCAGGGCGAGTCCCTCGAAGAACACGCGGAACTGCTGCGCCGACTCACCGGTGCTCACGAGTTCGTCCTCATGCCGGCCAATGGTATCTTTGCCCTCGGGGTCGGGCACGTCCGGCGCAAGACGATGGAACCGGGAGCACGCTCGGACGGCCCCGCCGAGATGAACACGACTACGACGGTGGAGCTTAGCGAAGAAGAGTGGGAAGTCCTCCTCGCGATCAAAGATGAACTCACTCCTGAAGAGATCTGCACCGATCCCTGGGGACCGCGTGCCGACGCCATCAACTTCGAGCGGGATCGCTTTCTAGAAATTGCAGAATCACTTGACCGTAAGAAGGTTATTGGAAGATTTTCCACTTTTCTAGAGCATGTCAAACCCAGCCAAACAGGTCAGCGCGTAACCCGCTTCAACGCCCTTTTCCATTGGAAAGTACCCGAGGGCATGCAGGCCAGAGCCGGTTCCGAAGTCGGCCGCCACCTCATCATGACCCATTGTTACTGGCGTGAAGGGGGCCCTCGCTTTGGCGGAGTAAACATCATGGGGGTGGTCCACGGTACCGAAAAAGATCGGGTTCTCGAGCACAAGGCGGCGATTGACGCCCACCTCGCAGACCTGGGTATTCCGCTCGAATACACCAATGTCTTCTGGGGCGGACGCAGCGAGATCAAGCCTTCTGAAATCTCTCCCAAAGTCTATCGCGAATTCCATGACAAGTGGAAAGAAGCGGGCCAGGTCCTCTGATCATGAAGGTCCGCGACGTCGCCCATCTCGCCCGTATTGCCCTCTCTGACGAGGAGGCATCGCGCTATCAGGAGCAAATGGACCAGATCCTGAAGTATGTCGAGCAACTCAATCGCATCGACGTTACCGGCATCGAGCCCACCGCCCATGCCGGCGCGGTCTTTGATGTCGTGAGGGATGACGTGGCCACCGGCGGGAGCCTCTCGCAGGAGGCGGCCTTGCAGAACGCCCCGGCCGTCTCGCATGACCAGTTCCGCATGCCGAAAGTGGTGGAGTGATCCTTTCGCGCGCCCCTTCCCTCCGTTTCCTTTGCCTTTTCATCCCTATCTCCCGTGAACGTCGCCGAACTCACCATCGCCCAGCTCCGTGAAGCCTATCTGACGAAATCCCTCACCCCGGCGGAGGTTTTGACCTCCCTCGCGAGCGAAATCGATCGTAAAGACCCGTCCATCGGCGGTTATCTCTCCTACGATCTCGACCGGGCTCTCGTTGACGCCGCCGGGTGTGATCTCAGCCTGCCTCTCGGTGGTGTTCCCATCGCAATCAAGGACCTCATCAATGTGGAAGGGCACCCCTGCTCGTGCGCCTCGAAGATGCTGGAGGGGAAATATACTTCACCCTACGATGCCACTGTAGTCCGAAAGTTGCGCGCCGCCGGGGCCATCCCCTTCGGGCGCACCAATATGGACGAGTTCGCAATGGGCTCGTCCAATGAGAACTCGGGGATCAAGCCCTGCCATAACCCGCACGACACCTCGAGAATTCCCGGCGGATCTTCCGGGGGGTCCGCCGCCGTCATCGCCTCGCACACCGCGATCGCCGCCCTGGGCACGGACACGGGAGGATCGATACGCCAACCTGCCTCGCATTGCGGTGTCGTGGGCCTCAAACCCACTTACGGCAGAGTCTCCCGATATGGACTCGTCGCCTTTGCCTCTTCCCTCGACCAATGCGGCCCCATGACCAAGACCGTCGCCGATGCGGCCCGCTTGCTCGAAGTCATCTCAGGAGGGTGTGACCGCGACTCGACCTGTCTCAATGATGAAGTTCCACGCTACACGGAGGCGGTCGGACGCGACATCAAAGGGCTCAGGATCGGTCTCCCCTCGGAGTATTTTGCCGCCGGTCTCAACCCCCAGGTAAAGGAAAAGGTCGAGTCGGCCATCCGACTCCTCGAATCCCTCGGTGCTGAGGTCATTCCGGTCTCGCTCCCGAATACGGAACACGCCGTGGCCACCTACTACGTGATCGCCACCGCCGAAGCATCGGCCAACCTCGCGCGCTTCGACGGGGTGCGATACGGTCATCGGGCCGAGGCGGGCGACCTTATCGAGCTCTATAAAAAATCGCGGGCCGAAGGCTTCGGTGACGAAGTAAAGCGACGCATCATCCTCGGAACCTATGTGCTGAGCTCAGGTTACTATGACGCGTATTATCTGAGGGCACAGAAGGTGCGCACCCTTATCCGCCGGGACTTCGACGACGCTTTTACAAAAGTCGACCTCATCGCCTCACCCGTCTCACCGACCCCTGCGTTCAAAATGGGCGAGCATCACAGTGATCCGCTCTCGATGTATCTTGCCGATATCTACACGATCTCGGCAAACCTCGCGGGGATTTGCGGCATCTCGATTCCCTGTGGAACCGTGAACGTAGACGGAAAAGCACTCCCCGTGGGCCTGCAGTTGCTCGGCAAGCCGATGGGCGAAATGGATCTCATCCGCGCCGGTCATGCCCACGAGGTCGCCGCGCAGTGAGAGTGAGGAGATCCCGCCGCTGGGAGATCAGTTCGCCGTCGTCTGGATGCGCATCCGCGTGCTCGATTCGATCTGTCCACCTGTGGCGCCACTGATCGTCTCGATGCGCATCTCATCGACCATCCAGACATCGCCGAATTTCCTGCCATGAAGCACCTCGAAGCGCCGGATGGGGCGACCTTCACGGTTATATCCCAGCATCTTTAGCATGCCGCCACTCTCCTTATCAATCCAGATATCGACCGTCGCGTAGGCGCCCGACCCATCGGGATTCCTTACCCGAACGACGACGCAGTCGCGCGCTTTAACCCGCTCCTGCCGCACGACTTTGGCGTCAGGCCAGTAGAGAAATCGCATCGAGAGATCGTCGTAGGTGACATCGGTGCCGCGGATCGCTTCGCTGTATTGCGCCGCGCTGACGGGTAACATCTCTTTGCCGCCCTGCCCCTCGAGAAGGGAGAACTCCTGATTCCGGGTATCGACGTAGATGATCTGGGCCGGGTCGTCGAAGATAAACCGAATCGACTCGGGCTTCAGTGAGAGAAGAAAGGGGACTTTTTTCGTGAGGCCCATTTGCAACACCCCGGTGAAATCGCGATTGAAGAGCGTGTAACTATAGCGGACGAGACGCAGAACTTCGTCGGCGGTCATCTGATCGATCGTCTTTCCGGCAAAGGAGGAGGCTTCCGACGCGGGTGGCGTCTCGCCGGTTTCTTCCTGTGAAACAGCGGAGGAAACAAGACCCGCGATGAGAAGAAAGGTGGCGGCAATAGGGTATTTGATCATGGAGAAAAGGATCGCGAGCCCGGGGTGTAGGACGGTGGGATCACAGGATACATGCAAAAGTTACCCCCGAAAAGTTAAAGAATCCCCCCCGGTCACGACCCCACGCGCCGTCTCTGCGCCGCGAAAATCGATGGCGGGTTGCCCGCGTAACGGCCATGGTGGAACGATGGAGAATCATCGACTCGTCCTGCCCGAACACATGAACCAGTATGGATTCCTCTTTGGCGGCTACCTCCTTGCCTGGGTCGACGAGATGGCATGGATGGCCGCCTCGATGGACTTCCCCGGCTGCCAACTTGTGACCGTGGCGATGGACAGAGTCGTCTTTCGCCAAAGCGTCCGCGAAGGGGTCATCCTCCGCTTCGAGGCCCTCAAGGCCCGGACCGGCAACACCTCAGTTAGCTACGGCGTGTCCGTCTATCGTGAGGCCGAGGAGATCTTTTCCAACGAGGTCACTCTCGTGCGCGTCGATTCGGAGGGACGCAAACAATCACTTCCCGTCGGTTGAGATTCTGGTAACATCCCTTCTTTTTCCTCCTCTCCTTAAATGAAGCAGGTAACGGTCATAGGCTCGCTCAACATCGACTACGTCACCAGCGTCGAGAGCCTGCCCGCGCCCGGCGAGACGGTTGTGGCTGAGCGCTTCGATCTTTACCGAGGAGGGAAAGGAGCCAATCAGGCTCTCGCCGCCGCACGTCAGGACTGCAAAGTTGTCCTCTTCGGCGCGGTAGGCTCGGATGAAGAAGGTGCCGCCTACCGCAGCGCGCTCAAGCTCACCGGTATCGGTATCACCCACGTGCGAACGGTTCCGGGGCAGACCGGGGCTGCTTTCATCACCGTCGATCGGACCGGAGAAAACACCATCACCATCGCGGCGGGCGCGAATCTCAAGCTGCGAAAATCGGACATCACCCGCCATCGCGACGCAGTCGAAGCGGGATCCGTCCTCCTCGCGCAGTTTGAGATTCCCGCGCCGGCCCTCGTCGAGGCGGCTATCATCGCCAACGAAGCGGGCATCCCCGTGATCATTAATCCCTCGCCCACCAATCCCGTCTTTCCGTGGGAACGCTTTCGGACCGATTACGCCATTGTCAACGAGACCGAGGCGCACGAGATCCTCGGCTTCCCGCCGTCGCTGACCGAACAGGCGCTCGTCCGCGATATGATGCACCAGCTGCGGATCGCCAACCTCATCGTCACCAGAGGGGCGGATGAAACCCTCGTCTTTCGCCGCGAGGGAGAACCCCTTTCCATCCCCACCCTGCCCGTCCTGCCGATCGATACAGTGGGCGCGGGAGACGCCTTCGCCGGCTGCTTTGCCGCCCGCCTCGCCCAGGGAGAATCTCTCACCGATGCCCTCCGCGCCGCCAATTGTGCGGGGGCTCTCGCCACCCTGGGCGCCGGCGCGCAGGATTCTATTCCCGATCGTGAACGGGTCGACCAACATCTTGTCTATCTCTCCACCCCCAACCATCAATACTCATGATGAAAGCCCTGATCTATAGCCTGCCTTTCCTTTTCAGCCAACTCGCTTCGGGCGAATCGTGGCCCCAGTTCCGCGGGCCGAACGGAGACGGCGTCTCCACCGCGGAGAATGTCCCTGTAAAATTCAGCGAGACCGAGTCTGTGAAATGGAAAACCGATCTCCCCGGACGCGGCTGGTCCTCGCCCGTGTTCGACGGGAAGAACCTGTGGGTCACCACCGCCGTCGAGGTCTTCCCCACCGAAGAGGAACGACTCGCCATCCTCAAGGAATCCGGCGAAGAGGAAAAAACCTTTGCTGCACGCCAGGTCGCAACCAAGATCGAACTTTCCGCCGTCAGCCTGAACTACGAGACCGGCGCGATTGAAAAAACCGTCCCGCTCACGACGGTCGCAAATCCCCAGACGATACACGCCCAAAACAGCTTTGCCTCGCCCACTCCGGTGCTGGAGAACGGGGTCTTGTTCGCCCACTTCGGTGACTTCGGCACCTTCGCGGTGGATACGGAGAAAGGATCCATCCTCTGGCAGGAAAAAATCGACCTTGAGCACGGGGTTGGCCCCGGCAGCTCGCCCCTGGTCCATGGAGGACTGATCTTTCTCATCTGCGACGGAGTAGACCGTCAGTTCGTCACCGCTCTCAACGTTAAAACCGGCGCAACCGTCTGGACGACCGAACGCCCCGCGATGCGTGCCGAGACCGGTGATCAGAAGAAATCCTACAACACTCCCATCATTATTTCGGGACGTGACGGCAAAGAGCAACTCGTTTGCATGGGGGCACAGTGGCTCGTTAGTTATGAGCCCGCCACCGGCAAGGAGATCTGGCGACTCGACCACGGCAACGGCTTCTCCGTGGTCCCCCGCCCCGTCTACAGCGGCACGACCGGTCTCATCTATCTGAGCACCGGCTTTGGCAAACCTGAACTTATCGCGGTCCGGCCCGACGGCAGCGGGGACATCACCGGATCTGACAAACTCGTTTGGAAAGAACCCAAGCGCATCCCTGCGAGGCCGTCACCGCTCCTTGTGGGAGACGAGCTTTTTGTCATCGCCGACGGCGGTATCGCAAGTTGCCTCGATTCACGCACCGGATCGCTGCACTGGACGGAACGTGTTGATGGCAACTATTCCTCGTCGCCGCTCTTCGCCAACGGCCACATCTATGTTGCCAGTCACGAGGGAGTGGTGACCGTTTTGAAGCCCGGTCGCACTTTTGAAGTGGTCGCCAAAAACCAGCTCAACGGGACCATCATGGCCTCCCCCCTCGCAATGAATGGAAGCCTGATCATCCGGACCGGAGCGTCAATCTACCGCTTTTCCGCCGACTAATGAGGCAAAACGGCCCAAAAACGCCTCGTTCAGATGGAAAGCCTGAAAAAATAGTCTGAAAATAGTCGTGACGAAAGGCTCGCTTTCCGATATGCAACTAATAGAAGTCCCTTTTCTACGCATGAATCCACGTATCTCACTTTTTTCCCTCGGCGCACTCCTTGCAGTAGCCGGTTCGTGTTTTCTCCCCTTCGCCGAGGCGCGGACCTGGACGAGCACGGACGGCAAGCCACTGCAGGCCATCTTCCTCGGCATCGAAGGGGAAAGCCTGAAGTTCAGGCTTCAGAACGGAAATGAGATCGTCGTGCCAAAGGATCGCTTCATCAAAGCAGACCAGGAGGCCGCCGAGCGACTTGCCAAAATTGGCGACGACAGCTTCACAAAAGCGTCCGCCCGCCAGATCGACACGATGCTCGCCGGCAACCTTAAGAAGAACGGTTTTAACTCCTTCAACGAACCGCTCCCCGACGACCTCTTCGTTCGTCGCGTCTATCTCGATATTCTCGGACGCATCCCCACCCGCGAAGAGTTCCTCGCTTTTGCCGAAAATGCGCGCCCCGACAAGCGCGAGGCGCTCATCGACGAACTGCTCCTCTCTCCCGGTTTCTCGTCGAACATGTTCAATTATTTCGCGGACATGTATCGTCTCCATGGCAGCGACTTCGACAATGGCGTCCGCATGGATCCCTACATCCAATGGTGGAAGGACCAACTTGAGGCCAACCGCCCCTACCATGAGATCGTGACCGACATGCTGACGGCACAGGGCAATGTCGGCCAGAATCCAGCCTCAGGATTTCTCCTTCGCGATACCGGGATGGAGTTCGACGCCTTCGCCAACTTCGGCCAGGTCATGCTTGGCATCGACATCTCCTGCGCGCAGTGCCACGATCACCCTTTCGATGAATGGACTCAAGGGGACTTTTATGAAATGGCGGCATTCTTTGGCAATACCCAGCGTTCCCTCGGCTACCGCCCCGCCTCTGCGATGATGGGCGCCGCCTCGGTCGAGATGCCGAATGCGCCCGCCGGTTGGCGTGACAATTTTATGAAGTGGGCTGAAACGACCAAAGGCATCGTGCCGAGGGATCAAAACAGCAACCAGTTCCGCTTTTTCGTCGCGGCGCTCGGGTGGAACATCACCGACAACGAAACGCTCGAGACCGTGCTTCCCCACGACTTTATCGGCCAGGGTGGTAAACCCAACGAGGTCGCCCAGCCACGTACTCTCATTGGTGACGCCGCAAAGCTGGGTGGCAAGACCCGCCGCCAGGCTATCGCTGACTGGCTGACGGCCCCTGCCAATCCACGTTTCTCCCTCGTCATTGCCAACCGGATGTGGGGCCGGGCTTTCGGAAGGGCGATCGTCGAGCCGGTCAACGACCTCAGCGAAGACGAACTCAAGCGCGCCTCCCAGCCCGAGGTACTGCGGTATCTGGAGTCCGAGATGCGCCGGGTCAATTACGACCTCCGCGAGTTCATGCGCATTTTGTACAACACCCGCGCCTACCAGTCCATCGCGACTTTCGAAGAACCGGATCTTACCAAACCCTATTATTTTGCAGGTCCAGTACTCCGCAGGATGAGGGCCGAGCAGGCATGGGATTCCATGATGCTGCTAGCTCACGGTGTCGAGATCGATAAGAAAACGGGCGGAGACGGCTCGTTCTACAAAAAGATCCTCAACATCGACTTCACTACCGCGAGCAACGACGACGTCTGGCGTCATTACGAGATGTGGCAGAGTCTCCGTGGTGGCCAATCGGCGATGGCGATGGCTTCCGAGTCGGGCGACGACTACTCACCTGTCCTCGTGAACGACACCGAGCTGCGCGCTTCCGAACTCCCGCAGCCTGCCCCGGCCGCCTCTATGCTCGATACATTCGGGCAGTCCGACCGTCGCATCACCGACGATCACAACTACGACGGATCCGTTCCACAGGTGCTGGCGCTGATGAATGGCACCGTTACCCAGCAACTCACCGGTATCTCTTCGAAAATCGTCGCCGATCTCGAGGCCCTCGACGGCCCCGATGACAAAGTGCGCGGGGTCTTCTTTACCCTTCTGAACCGATTCCCCACCAAAGACGAGCTCGATCTGGGAACTGGAATGATCGAAGACTTCGGTGACGAAGGCATCAGTGACCTCGCCTGGGCGCTCATGAACGGCCCCGAATTCCTTTTTATCCAGTAATCCACTCTGTTTCTCCCCAGCTCCCGCTCCCGCACCCCACCCGATTCAATCTCATGGACCATATCGCCGAACTCGCCGGAAAAGATCCGCTCAGCCGCCGCTACTTCATGGAAATGACCGCCAAACTGACCCTCGGGCTCAGCGTCGGCGTCCCCTTCCTCCCCCGCACCTTTCAGGCGCAGAGCGGGGCGAAAGCCAAGAATCTCATCTACATCTACCTCGCCGGCGGGATGACCCACCTCGACACCTTCGATCCGAAGAAGAACCGAGATGTCATGGCCGATACCGATATGATCGACACCAATGTCGACAACATGAAGTTCGGGATGCACCTCAAAGAGCTCTCCAAACAGGCGGACAAACTTGCGGTCATTAATTCCATGACCTCCACGAACGGCGCTCACGAGCAGGGTGAATACATCATGCGAACCGGTTACGAAAAGCGGGCGACGATCGTTCACCCGACGATCGGACCATGGGCTCAGACGCTCCTCGGCAAGCGCGGCGATATCCTCCCCGACAGTGTCCTCATCGGACAGAGCACCTCGAATGCCGGCTTCATGGACCCCTCCTTCAGCCCTCTTCCTATCGCTGATCCGTCGGGTGGCGTTCCCAACACGACCCTCATCGTCGAGGGGGAGCGCTTTGATCGCCGCATGGAAATGGCGCAAAAGCTCGGCCAGCAATTCGCCGATAAGTTCAAGTACACCGGCCCCAAGTCTTATGTCGAGTATTACACACAGGCGAACCGACTCCTCAAGAGCGACGCCCTGACTGCATTTGATATCTCCAACGAGTCCAACCGGGGCGATTACGGCGAGAACCGGCTCGGGCAAGGGTGCCTCCTCGCTCGCAAGCTCGTTGAGAGCGGTGTGCGCGTCGTCGAAGTGGTCTCGGGCGGCTGGGATATGCACCTTGATGTCTCCGGTGGCACGGCCTCCCGTCTTCCCGAGCTGGACGTCGCAGTCGCCACACTCTTGAAGGACCTTGAGTCCCGCGGTCTCCTCGAGTCGACTATTGTCGCGATCGGGACCGAATTCGGGCGCACTCCCGACATCAACATGAACGCCGGTCGTGATCACTACCCCGCCGCCTACTCCTGCGTCCTCGCCGGTGGCGGCATCAAGGGCGGAACGGTCTACGGGGAAACTGACGGTGGCGGGAAAAAGGTGAAAGCCAACCCCGTCAAACCCGAAGACTTCCTCGCCACGATTGGATACGGGCTCGGTCTGAACATGGAAGAGACGGTTTACTCGCCAACACAGCGCCCCTTCACTTTTGCCGATAAGGGCAAGCCGGTGACCGATCTCTTTGCCTGAGCTTTCTGAAAGTTCGAGCTAGAGTCCTATTTTGAAGTAGTTCTGTTTTTGTGAAAGCGCCGATCCCTGCGGGGATCGGCGTTTTTATTTTCCGATGCAAAACTGGCTGAAGATCTCGCCGAGGATCTCTTCAATGTCGGTGCGTCCAACGACGTCTCCCACCGCATCGAGCGCCGCCCGCAGATCCATCGCCACGAACTCCGGAGAAAGTCCCGCGGCCATCATGCCGATCGCTTTGACGAGATCCCCCTTTGCCCGGTTCAGGCAGTGTTGGTGTCTTGCATTGATCGAGACCAACTCCCCCGCTCCGAGAGTTGTCGCGGCCGTGATTCTGTCGTATAGATGATCGCGAAGCGCGGCAATCGAGGAGTCATCAAGACAGGAAACAGGGAAACCCTCATCAGCGATCCGATCAGGATGCGTCGTCAGGTCCGACTTGTTCAGAAGGCGGACTACTTTTGCATGTGGTGGAAAGTCTATCTTTTCAACCTCATCCACCTGATCCGGAGCTGAGCTCGAGTCAACGACGAGGAGGATCAATTCGGCGGCCGCAATCTGGGCCCGGCTGCGCTCGATCCCCTCACGCTCGACGGCCTCGAGCCCCTCGCGCAGACCGGCTGTATCGACGAGCCGCAGGGGGATGCCCCGTAGATTGATGAGCTCCTCGATCGTATCGCGTGTCGTGCCCGCGACATCATTCACAATGGCGCGATCGAACCCGAGGAGACGGTTGAGCAGGCTCGATTTCCCCGCGTTCGGGGCCCCACATATCACCGTCCGTATTCCCTCACGCAAAATGCGCCCCTGATCCGCCGTCGCCAGCAGTTTCTCCAACTTCGCAAGAACGCCCGCGGCCCTCGCCTGTAATTCGCTGCTCGAGTCAGGATCGATGTCCTCTTCCGGAAAATCGATGTATGCCTCGAGATGGGCCAGCAAACCAATGAAATCGAGTCGGATCCTCTCGATCTCAGCCCCTAGACGCCCGCTGAGCTGTTCGCCGGCCGCCTTCATCGCCAGATCGGTCCGGGCGGAGATCAGGTCCATGATGGCCTCGGCACGGGTCAGGTCTATTTTCCCGTTGAGAAAAGCCCTTTCCGAAAACTCCCCCGGACCGGCCGGTTCCGCCCCGGCGGAAAGGAGAACGCCGAGTATTTCGTTAGTGACGATGACCCCGCCGTGGCAGGCGATCTCTACCACATCTTCACCTGTAAAGCTCCCCGGACCGGGAAAGGAGGTCAGCAGCACTTCGTCGATGACACTCCCGTCGGGCGCGACGATACGACCGAAATGCTGACGTCGCGGCTCCCACAGCGCCTGGGAACGACCGCTGAAAACGCGCGCCGCGATGGCAAACGCATCGGCTCCGCTCAGACGGAGGAGTGCGACAGCCCCCATTCCCGGCGGGGTGGCAATGGCGGCAATAGTGGCACGATTCATGGAAAGTAGTGAAAGAGATAATCTCAGAGGCCAACAAGCCCTGCGCAAGAGGGAATAATAATTGCTTACCTTCCCTCCTTACCAAAGGATCAAGCGATCATTTTATGCTAATCAAAGACATTCCCGAAGACGAGCGCCCCCGGGAAAAGCTCTTCCAGCGGGGGGCTGAGGCGCTCAGTGACGCCGAGATCCTCGCCCTTTTCTTCAGCACCGGCCGCGCCGGAACCAGCGCCATCGACCTCGGGCGGGAAATGATCCAACGCTTCGGAAATCTGCGCAACATGTCCCGCGCGACGACAGAAGAACTCCTTCATCTCCCCGGGATCGGACCGGCAAAGGCCGCTCAACTCGCCGCCGTCTTCGAATTCGGCCGCCGCCTCGCCCACGAACCGTTTAGCGAACTCTCCGTCTCATCCCCAGAAGATGTTTTTTCCCTCGTCGGCCCTGAAATGCAGATGCTGTCGCAGGAGTCGGTCCGGGTGATCCTTCTCAATCATCGCAAACGCCTCATCCATCTCACTGAGATCTTCAGAGGCACCGGCAACGAGTCCTTTGCAAACCCGTCCGAAATCCTGCGGAAGGCAATTAGCCACGGCGCGCACGCGATCATCGTCGTTCACAACCACCCCTCGGGTGACCCCACTCCCAGTCAGGCCGACCACGAAGTGACGCGCCGGCTGAAAAATGCCACCCTCGCTGTCGGAATCGAATTCACCGATCACATCATCATCGGATGCCGCTCGGAACGTTTGAGCGATCCTTACTTTAGTTTTCGCGAGGCGGGGCTAATTTGAAGGAGGCGCGCCCCACACCCGGGGCGGTCTTTTTCCTGAAAATATGTCAATCCATCCCACCGCCCTTATCGATCCCGGCGCAGACCTAGGCACCGGCGTAAAAGTAGGTCCCTTTGCGATCATCGAGTCGGGCGTCCGAATCGGTGATGACTGTGTCATCGAAGGTGCGGCCCAGATCCGTTCCGGAGCGAAGATCGGCAAAGGCTCCTTCGTGGGCGCAGGTGCCATTCTCGGCTCCAACCCGCAATTTCGCGGATTTGATGAATCGATCCGTTCCGGTATCCTCGTTGGCGAGCGAAACGTCCTGCGGGAGTATGTAACGATCCATCGCAGCATCCACGAGGCCACCGATACCATACTCGGCGACGACAACTACCTCATGGCAGGCTCTCATATCGGACACGATTGCATTGTCGGAAATGCCAACACCTTCGCCAATAATGTCCTGCTCGGCGGGCACGTCCTCTTTGGTAACCACTGCTTTGTTGGGGGTGGTTCGGCCTTCCACCAGTTCGTGCGGGTCGGAGATTACGTGATGTGCCAGGGGCATTCGGGGTTTACGCAGGATCTTCCTCCCTTTGTGATCGGCGCAGATATCAACACGGTTGTGGGCATCAACGCTGTCGGGATGAAGCGTGCCGGCTATACCGTAGAGGAAAGACGCGAAGTGAAAAAGGCCTTCCAAGCAGTCTATCTAAGCCCGGAAACGCTCCAATCGGTCCTTGGGGCCGCCTCAGGTCGCGAAAACTCCGCCGCTCTCGAGCTTTTCTATCGGTTTTTACGCGAACCATCGAAAAAAGGCCTTTGCGTGAGATCTTCCCGTCGGCCTTCCGAATAGTTAAGATCCCTTAACAAAACGCCACCAAAATCCGAAAATTTCATTGGTCTTTTGGAGAGATGGGAGTACATGGGAGGTGGTAATTTGGCGTTTTCGCGTCATGAGCCATAACCTAGTCCGATTGCTTTGATCCGCCGGGAATCAACCTCCAAAAACATGAACACCAATCGCTTGCGGAATTTCGCGGCGATTGGCTTCCTTGCAGGCGTTTTCGCTCTCACTCTCGGCGCCGTCTCGGCGCAGGATGAGGCGGCTGATTTTGCCGAAGCATCAGATCCGGGCGCCGGTTTTGTGAACCTCGATATTCAGAGCGATTTCTCCGACTACGACCAGAATCTGGGAATCGCGAAAGCGCACGGCAGCGTCGTTGTTAAATACGGCAATGTGACGATCCTAGCTGATCAGATCGAATATCACCAGTCCTCCGGCAACCTTTTCGCGAGGGATAACGTCCGCATCTTCAAAGATGGTCAAGTCATCGAAGCCGAAGAGATTATCTACAACATCGAAACCGGTGAGTTAACGACCAGCCAGCTAAAGAGCGCGCTCGAGCCGGTCTATTACACCTCTGACAATATCGTCCGCCCCGAAGAAGGCACCGACGGGCCAATTACGATGCTCGATTCCACCTTCACGACCCATGACTCAGCAAATCCGAATTTCCGAGTCAGGGTTAAGAAGCTCGAAGTCTACCCTAATGACAAGATTGTCATGCACGGGGCCCGGATCTATGTCGGGGAGACTCCCCTTCTCTGGTTCCCCTACTTCGTCCAGCCCATGGATGATGAGCTCGGCTACTTCTTCACACCGGGCTGGAACTCCGCCTGGGGAGGATTCCTCCTTAACCGCTACGGGTTCATGATCGGCGAGGACATTCTCGCCAAGGTCAATTTCGATTATCGCACCGAGCGCGGGTTCGCCGGTGGCCTCGCACTGCGCGATCAACAGTTTAAGGGCAATGAAGGTATCGGGGGTCTCAACCTTTACTACGCAGCGGACGCCAATCCAGAACTCAGTTTCAACGGCCGTGAACGCCCCGATGGGACCGTCGACTCAAGTCGTTACCGCGCAAATCTGCAACACCGGTTCTACTTCCCCGGCTCGGAGGATGAGACCTTCTATCTCGATTTTGATATCAACAAGCTGAGCGACGCCTTTTTCTACGAAGACTTTTTCCCATCAGAGTTCCGGGTTGACCCGAATCCGGACAATCTCATCAATCTGAACAAACTTTTCGATCAGGGTGAGATCTCCCTAACCGGCCGGTTCCAGTTCAATGAGTTCTTCCAGACCGACACCCGTAGTCCGGAACTCGCCATCGACATCATCCGCACCCCTCTCGGTGATACTGGCTTCTTCTACGACGGAATGACTTCATACGGCATCATCGACGAAGAACTCGACGACGCCTCAATCCTTGCCGGCATGGTCGAGCCTAGCGGCTTCAACCGATTCCACTCCTACCACGAGTTCCTTTTCCCGACCCAGTTGGGAGGCATCCTAAATGTTGTGCCCCGCGCCGGTGCCGGTTACACCAACTATTCCAGCTTTGAAATTCCGGGACTCGACTCTCTCGACCGCACCACAACTCACGCCGGAGTCGACCTCTCTTTCAAGATGTCGAAACGCTCTCCTAACATCGTGAACCGTGCCCTCGGGCTCAATGGGCTCCTCCACGTCGTCCGCCCCTACCTGAATTATTCATATGTGGGCACCGACGATCTTACCGGTCGTTTCTCACCGATCGACCGCTTTACCCCGACAACGAGGCTTCGCCCCATCGATATGCCTTTATTCACCTCGATCGACGATATCCGCGACTGGCAGATTCTTCGCTCAGGGATCTCTAACCGATGGATCACCAAGCGCGACGGCGCTTCCTATGATTGGCTCGCAGTTAACAACTACTTCGACACCTTCATCGAGGACCCCGAATTTGACCGGACCTTCTCCAATTTTTTCACCGACGTCGAATGGCGTCCCCTTCCCTGGATGAGCGCTTCAACCACGGCCCAGCTCCCCCTCTTTGACAATTCAATGGACTTCACTGAGCTCAGTTCGCTCATCTCGTTCATGCCTACCGACTGGTTCCGCTTCGGACTGCAGCACTATTTCATCACCGATCATCCCTTCTTCGAAGATTCAGATCTATACAGCCTTACCACCTATACCCGCCTGAGTGATAACTGGGGCTTCAGCACTGCTCATCGTTTTGAGAGAGATGACAATACTCTTGAGTATCAGCAGTATAGTGTGCACCGCGACCTTGCCAGCTGGACCGCCAGCCTCGGGGGGATCATCCGCGACAACCGCAGTGGTGAAAACGAATACGGAGTTATTCTGAGCCTGACCCTAAAAGCTTTTCCGAAAGTCAGTCTGCCGCTCGATTTCCAGCCCGGAACGCTCGGTGTTGAGGAGTAGTAGCCGGCCCTCGCTGGAATAACCCCTCCAGCGTTTTTAACGGGAGCCCCCCTCACGAAACGCTGATGCACGCTCACTCCAGCGTTGATGGAAGATTAGCGCCGTAAGTTCCGCGTTGGACTTAGGCCTTCAGCCGTTATGCCAAATGTCCCCGCGAGGCGGCGTTATACACCGCTACAGTGACTACCGCGTGCGCCTCCCAGCGCAAGGGCACGGTGCGGGCACGCCTCTTAGCGAACAAACGGAGCTTCATACACCTTAGCGATCAAACTGGGCGTCAAAAATTATCTTCGAGGTAGGGAAGTCGACCTGTTTAACGAACTTGGCCGACTCGGAAGCTCCGGCTTCGCGGTCCATGCCCCCGTCTTCCCACTCGACTGAGAGAGGTCCGGCATAATCGATGTCGTTAAGGGCGCGGATAATACGCTCGAAGTTGATTTTGCCGCGGCCGACTGATTTAAAATCCCAGTATCGCTTACGATTGTGGAAATCGACGTGTCCACCGAAGACTCCCGCGTCGACCGGATGGTCAGCCCAGGACACATCTTTCATGTGCACATGATTGATGCGATCCGAGAAGCGATAGATAAACTCGACGTAGTCCACGCCCTGGTAACCAAAGTGGCTGGGATCATAATTAAAGCCAAATGCCGGATGGTAATCGATCGCCTCGAGAGCACGCTCAGCCGACGCAATATCGAAGGCGATCTCAGTAGGGTGCACCTCTAAACCGAATTTGATTCCGTTCTCCTGAAAGACATCCATGATGGGACCAAAACGATTCGCAAAATCCTTGAAGCCGCCATCGATCTGCCCAGGGAGGACCGGAGGAAATGAATAAATGAGGTGCCAGATCGACGACCCGGTAAATCCATTTACGACGCTGACTCCAAACTCCTTCGCCGCGATCGCCGTCTTCTTAAGCTCTTCGGCAGCACGCTGGCGCACCCCTTCCGGATCACCGTCGCCCCAGATGTAATCAGGCAGAATCTGTTTGTGCCGCGCGTCGATATTATCACATACAGCTTGTCCCACGAGATGACTCGAAATCGCGTAGCAGCGCATGTCGTGCTTCTCAAGGAGCGCCCGCTTCGCGGCACAGTAGGCGGCATCCGCCCTGTCAACTTCGAAGTGATCTCCCCAACAACCGAATTCAACGCCGTCGTAGCCCATTTCCTTGGCTTTAACGATGATTGTTTCGCAGTCGAGGTCGGCCCACTGGCCGGTGAAAAGTGTAACGGGTCTTCCCATGATTTCGTAAGGTGGTTTAGAATAGAGATTGGTCCTTTGATTAGGGACGTAGTTAAACTTCAACGCAAAAAGCAATCAAGTGTAATCTCGCCCTCCCCGGCCGGGAAAACAGTGGAAACCACTAATGCATGCCCTTGCTTAGGGCACCGAAGCTTCCTCGCGGAAAAGAACGGATCCCGGCGCAGCGAAATCTCAGACTGATGGAACCGAAGGAAGGATGCGCCTCCACCGGCTCACTCTACTTCGTTTACTTAAAAAGTCGCAGTGGCGCCGATGTGGAAACGGCCCGATTCGTCAGCGATCACGTTCTCAGTGAAGACGGGATAGCCGTAATCGAGACGGAACTTGAACCAGTCACTGTAGCTCCAGCGAAGACCTACCCCGACCGAACCCATCTGGAAGCTGGAAGCCTCTCCGGGGAGGAGATCTTCGTTGCCAAGAACGGCGGCATCGAAGAAGCCAAGGAAGCGGAGGCTGTCGGTCTCGTTCTCCCAATCCTGGATGCGACCAATCGAAAGCTCAGGGGTATAGAGTTCGAAAGTTCCCCAGGCTCCGTGGTCACCACGGGCAACTCGCTGGTCGAAACCACGGACGGTGTCGTAACCGCCCGCTCCAATCTGCTCAGAGGGCTCAAGTTTGCCATTGGCATCCTGAGCCTCGACCTTGAAGCGCATTGACCAGTCTTTGTGAAGGCGCTGCTGGTGTTCGAATCCGGCGATGGCGTAAAAGTAGTCTGAGGACGAACCTGACCTCGATGAAGCGAAGACGGCGTCGGAGTTATGATTGTTGAAGCCACCGGGAGAGAAGACCCCGCGAATCTCAAACTGACTCACCCCGCGGCTGTG
>JANQVJ010000005.1:213777-216003 GCA_030730365.1 Verrucomicrobiales bacterium | reverse complement strand
GGCAGTGCGTGGGTGTAGACGAGCGAATTAGCCCGAACGTGCTCCTGATCAAAGTCGCTGGTATACTGGTAGCTGAGAGTGCGATTGGGGCCGAAGAGGTCACCGAAATTGAACCCAACGATGAACCGGTCTTTACCGAGGAAGTCCGTGCCGGAGTCTTCGTAACCGGTGTAAAACCAGTTGGCGCGTGTCTGGTAGCTCTTAAGAATGACATCGGTGGTTCCGAACTCATAACCCGGCGCGTAGACCATATCAATCTTGCGGTAGGGGCTGCGGTTCACCCAAGAAAGGTCACGAAGCACCTCTGAAGCCCGAATCACCTCACCTTTCTTCACCCGCATTTGGCTGCGAATGAACTCTTCGGTGTCGGCATCGACACCTTCCACGCGGATGCGGGCAAGTTGAGACTCGATCACGACGAGCTGGACCACACCGGATGTGATGTCCTGCTCAGGGATGAGCACATCGACGACGGGGCGATCACCTTCGCGGTAAGCGACGATGACATCCTTCACCATCTGATCGAGTGAGGCCAGCGACACGGGGCGGCCCATGTAGCTCTGCAGGACGAGACCGACCGAACTTGGAAAATCTTCGAAGTCGTGCCAGATGCCTTCAACACCGGGCCACCCGTCGGGACGGACATCTCCGGGGCGGGGCAGAAGAACGACACCGAGGAGCTGATTCACGAGATATTCGCCCTCTCCAGTGCTGCCACCCGCGCCATTGCCACCGGAATTATCGATGTGGAAACGACCGAGCTGGTCGACCTTGAGAGGCCCTTCGCCGCCGCCCGCATCAAGCACAGAGCGAGTCTGCTGAACCTGGGACTGAACCGTTGGCGGAAGCACATCAACGAGGATCTCAGTCCCATATTGGTCCGTCACCGTCTGCTGGGCGTGAGTAAGTCCAGTGATCGAAGCGACCGAGAGGGCGCAGATTCCGGTAAGTAAGCGTTGGATTCTCATCAGGTTCAAAGTCTTGCGGCGTTTCTACACCGCTACGCACCCTATTCGATTAACACAGGTTAAAGGGCTTGAAAATGGTTTTTTTCAGAAATTTTCGATGTTTCGCATCCTTGCTCATGTTAGAGAGGTGGAAAAAGAGAATGAAAGAGGAATCTCACCTTTTTTTAACAGACACGCACGCCCACCTGGCCTCGGAGCGCTTTGCAGGGCAGGTCAGCGAGGTTATCGCCCGTGCCGCGGCGGCCGGAGTAGAGCGCATCGTCACCATCTCCTGCGATGTGGAGGACTCTCTCACGAATCTGAGCCTCGCCCGCACCTACCCCGGAGTCTATTCCACGGCGGGGATTCACCCGAGCTATGTCCATGAAATAGAGAGGGATACGTGGTTCGCGGACATCTCCAGGATCGCATCAGAGCCGGAAGTCGTCGCGATCGGTGAAATCGGGATGGACTACTACCATCCCCCCGGAGACGGCGGAACGGTCGAAACATGGAGACGTCGCCAGCGAGAGGTCTTTGCACGACTTCTCCAACTCGCCCACGATCTGAGGAAGCCGGTCGTGGTTCACCAACGCGAATGCGGGGGCGACGTCATGGAGGTTCTGGCGGACTTCCCCGGGGTCACTGCAGTCCTGCACTGCTTCACCGGAACAGTCATCGAGGCGGAGAGAGCCCTTGGATTGGGGCACTATCTCTCTTACACCGGAGTCCTAACCTATAAGAATGGAGAGGCAGTGCGAGAGGCCGCCCGCATCACTCCGCTCGACCGCGTCATGGTCGAGACTGATGCTCCCTACCTCGCACCGGTCCCTTTTCGGGGTAAGCCGTGCGAACCCGCCATGGTCGAGTTCACCGCCCGGACCCTGGCCGACGTCCACGGGCTATCCTACGAAGAGGTCTGTCAGGTGACCTCCCGGAATGCGTCCACCTTTTTCGGACTGCCGCCGAGCGGGGAACGAGGGAGTCCCTTATTGCACGATTGATGTTTCGGTGGTTCGTTGGGAATGTCGCCCTCATCCCACCAGCACCACCAGCTTCCATGTTTTCCGAACGCAGCACGGTCGTCAGAGAAAAGAAGTTCCGGCCTCCCGGGGCCGAAGTCTCCCGCCGAGGACTGCTTTCTTCCGCCACCCTGACCGACGACCACACGCTCTTCCTGCTCAATCAGCAGCGCGAACGCCGTTCAACGATAGGGAAGGGCTCGTGGTTTTCACGCCTCTTCGGGCGACGCTGAGCCCGCTGAGCCCGCTGAGCCCGC
>JANQVJ010000005.1:114142-213677 GCA_030730365.1 Verrucomicrobiales bacterium | reverse complement strand
CGCTGAGCCCGCTGAGCCCGCTGAGCCCGCGGCGAGGAGTGCGTCCAGGTCTAGCTCGTTGAGGATCGCGACCCCAAGCTTTTGAGCCTTGTCGTATTTCGACCCTCCGCCCTCACCGGCGACGAGGTAACTGGTATTTTTGCTCACCGCCCCCGATACCTTCCCGCCCGCCGAAATGATCCTCGCAGCGATGTCATCCCGCGGTGCGGAAAGAGCACCGGTAATCACAAAAGTCACGCCGGCGAGGGCCTTTCCCGCCCCCACCCCGCCCTCGGATGGCTTCGGACCGTAGTTATCGGATTGCGGATCGATCATCAGTTCCGCAAGTCGAGTGAGAACGCGAGCACCGGCAGAGGACTGGAAGAAATCGAGGACACTTGCCGCGACGATAGGCCCGACCTCCGAAGCGATCTCGTAAGGGGCGAGAAAGGAGTTCTTCTCCTTACTCTCGCCTGTCTTTAACTTACGCAGTTCAGCAAGAACCGTGGAGTGAGCAATCTCTCTAAAGCTACGATGAAGCCGCGCCAACTCCCTCGCGGCGGATTCTCCGACCTGTGAGATCCCCATCGCGTAGAGCCAGCGGGAGAGCGGCATTTCCCTCACCGCACGCTCCCGGGCCAGAACGATCCGACCGGCATTCTTTTCTCCGAAGATTCGGGGACTCTCGTCCGTCCCGAGGTTCAGCGTTGCCAGGGTAGTCGCGGAAATCTCAAAGAGATCAAGGGGCGAGCGGATAAGACCTTTCTCCACCAGTTTACCGGCAACGGTGCTGCCGATGCCCTCGATATCGAGAGCCTTGCGGCTCACGAACTGACGCATCCGACTCGCGACCTGGGCAGGGCACTCGAAGCTCACGCAAAAATGAGTCACTACGATCCGCGTCTCCGCCTTCGAGCCAGAGACCGTCTCACGCCGCTCGATCGGCCCTGAACAGACCGGGCACACGCCGCCGAGATGGGCGTGCATCGAAAAGGGGCCTTCCCCACCGCGTTTCGCGACGACTTTGATGACCTCGGGTATGATCTCCCCCGCTTTCTGAATCAGGACCGTGTCGCCGATGCCGACGTCCTTTTCGAGAATGAACGACTCGTTATGCAGCGTGGCGCGACGCACGGTCGTCCCCGAGACGAGCACCGGGGCGAGCTCGGCAACGGGAGTCAACTTACCGGTGCGGCCAACCTGCACGGTGATGTCGAGCAGTGTTGTCTCTTTTTGCTCGGGCGGGTATTTATAAGCAGCGGCCCATCGCGGCGCGCGGCTGGTGTAGCCGAGTTGCTGTTGGGCGTCCCGATCGATCACCTTGATGACCGCGCCATCCGTCCCATAAGAGAGAGAATGCCGCTCGGCATCGAGACGACGCACCGCGGCGAGGACGTCGTCAAGCGTATCGGCGATCCAGAGAGGTTCGTTTTTCCGGATTCCGGCGCGATCGAGCAGATGGTGAAAGTCGGTAATCGAGCCGATTTCACCGCCCTCGATCAGCCCGAATCCATGCGCGATGAAGTCGAGGGGCCTTTTCCCGACTTCACGTGAATCGAGCATTTTCAGGGCTCCGGCGGTGGCGTTGCGGGGGTTGGCAAAAGTCGGCAAACCCGCCTCGTCACGCTCTTCGTTCATCTTCGCAAAGCCCTCACCGGGCATGAAGATTTCCCCTCTCACCTCCAGCGTCGCGGGAGCACCAGCCGACGCCGGCAGCGTCAGAGGGATGGATTTAATCGTGCGGACATTTGCGGTGATAATGTCTCCCGTCGTCCCGTCGCCGCGAGTCGCGGCGTATTCGAGCCGCCCGCCGCGATAGACGAGGGAAACAGCGACGCCGTCGATCTTAGGTTCGATCGTCACGGGGATACTATCGGTCCCGAGCCCTTTCTGGAGTCGTCGGTAGAAGTCGACGAGTTCCTGTTCTTTCGGCGGGCGTTCTCCCGTCTTCGCCTCGATTTTGTCGAGTTCTTCCCCGGAAATTTCAAATAGATCGTCGATGCTCAGCATCGGGACCGGGTGCCGGACCTGTTCGAACCCCTCACTGGGACGACCGCCGACACGTCGCGTCGGGCTGTTCGGATCAGCGAAAAGCGGATACTCGGCCTCCAGTGACTCGAGACGCCGGTAGAGCACGTCGTATTCGGCATCAGAGATCTCCGGACCGGCCTCCTCGTAATAAAGACGGTTATGCCGATCGAGTTCGGCAACGAGGCGGGCGATCTCGGTTTGCGGATCCTCGGAACTCATGAAAATGACGCGCGCGGGTTCAGTCCTGTTTGCGGTCCCCGGAACGGTCCCCGCTACGATCGCCGGAACGCTCATTCTGCTTGCCGACCTCCTCTTCAAGCCGTTCGCTCAGCCATTGCTTGATCATGCTCTGGTAGTTAAGATAACGGTGCCGCGCGAGACGCTTGATTCGACTGAGCATCTGCGGATCGAAGCGCAGCGTGATCGTGGTCGATTCGCGGACGCTCTGCCGCTGGATCGAAGCGTTCATCAGGCGAGGATCGAGCGCATGCCCCGCCCAGAAGAGCGACTCCTCCGTTTCATCCTCAAATTCGGGAATCTGGCTCCAGCGGTCAATGGTTTTCACGGGCGTAACAGGGTTGCGGGGAGAGTTAACAGGATTGAGTAGGGAACACGAGCGCGCCTCAGAGCCACTCTGCGTTTTTCCGCTCATAGAAAGAAGTTTCATCGTCGGTCATCTCGCGACAAAGGACGACCCGGTAACGCTTGCCGTCTGTCCAAAACACCGAAAACAAAAAGCGGTTATTTATCGTTTTACCGAGATTAAAATAGCGAGCCTCCGTCGTGTGCTGGTCTGTCTCGGGGAGGAGTCGGATGGAAAACGGATCCTCAAAGACCTCTTCAACCTCCCTCGGGGTGATCTTTTTGAGGTCAAAATGGCAGTCAATCCAGTCAAAGTCCATGATAGGGTGGAACGGGGGAGCCTCATGAAAAAGGTCCGCCGGAGAATTCAAGCTAGGAGGGTTCACGGCGGAAATCAATTCACGAAAGTCCGTAATTCATCAGCCCTTCCCGAGTGATTGAATAATTTCCATAAATTTCAGCTTTTTAAAGGTGCGCTCGTGAGAGCTCACCTTTCGATCAACTTTGCGATTCCCGCCTATGCAAAGTAGTCGAGAAAGGAACGAAATCTCTTTCTCGAAGTGCCCGGGCAAACCCCGCGCCGCAGTGAGGTCCTCTCCGATCCGGGGAATTCAGCGCCTTTTGAGACACCTGATCCCATCGCGACACCGGGGCTCGAAGCGGAGATCGGCACCCTCAATGCCAACGGTATCCTCACTGAATCATAATCCCGCAGATGCACGCCACCCTGCCAGTCGATGGCGCTATCCCTCGGGGCCGGGGCACAGGCATCACCCTCGTAGACGAGTTAAATCCCATCGAAGAAGTCGGACCGGTGCAGAAATTTCACTGATTCCCGTATTAAAAAATCACAAGCTTCGTTCTTGATAACGTCAAATTGAAGTAGATTTGTTCTTAACGCCCCCCGTCTCAAATGAAAAAAGCTCTCACCTCACTCATTATCCTCTCCGCATTCTCAACGGCACAGGCCCAGAAAGCCCTCGAGATCACCAGCGGATTCGAAAACCAGAAGATCGCCGCTCTTGAGGCCTATCTCACGGAAAATCCCGAAGCTCAGGACAGGGACACGGCCCTCGCGATGCTCGTGGGAGCGAACATGACGATAGGAAAGTTTGAACCGCTCCCCGATCTTCTCACGCGGCGCTACGACGCCCAACCCAAGGGACTGGAAGCCGACCTGCAGGTCATCGTTCAGGAGATCGCCCGCCCTCTCATCGAGGCCAGTATGGTTTCGAACCAGCGTGACAAGGCCAAGGCCTTTATCACCCGGGTGAAGGCCGATCTCGCCGACCACCCCCAGAGCGCCCAGGTCTCACAGTTTCTCGACCAGGTCGGCGGTGACCTCTACCTCCCCGGTGTGGGTGACGAGATGAAGATCGCCTTCACCGACCTCAATGGCAAAGAGATCGATCTGGAAAAAATGAAGGACAAAGTCATCCTCGTCGACTTCTGGGCGACCTGGTGTGGCCCCTGCATCGCGGAGATGCCGAACGTCACGGCCGCGTACGAGACATACAAGGACAAGGGCTTCGAAGTCGTGGGTATCTCACTCGACGAGGACAAGGCTGCGGTCGTGAAGTTCATCGCTGACAACAAAATGCCCTGGCCCCAGTTTGTTGATGGTAAAGGCTGGGAAAATGAACTAGCTCAGCGCTTCGGCATCCGCAGTATCCCCGCGACCTTCCTCGTTGGAAAAGGCGGCAGGATTGTCGCCTCAAATCTGCGCGGCCCCGATCTTGAGGCAGCAATCGAGAAGGCACTTGCCGGTGAGTGAGCGAGAAGGATTGGCCGGAGAGCGGTCAGTCCACCCCTCTTATTCGGGATGCCGTCACCCTTCCCCGGCAGTCACAGTGGCGACATAGGTGCCGCCACTGTGATGTATTCCGCCGAGATCTACCGCGACCGTGGCTCACGGGGAATTTCGGGGTGCTTCTTCCCGGGACCCCTCGCTTGAGTGGATCTCCGCCTTTTCCACTTTCGCCGCCGCCGTTTGCGGCGATAATGCGCCCCGTTCATGACTACTGAAAATCGTATCGATCAGCGTTTTGCCGCCCTCAAGAGAGAGGGAAAATCGGCTTTTGTCGCCTACATCTGCGCCGGCGATCCGGATATGGAGCGGTCGCTTGAGATCATGTTTGCTCTCGAAGAAGCCGGGGCCGATGTCATCGAGCTCGGGGTCCCCTTCTCTGACCCTATGGCCGACGGCATCGTCAATCAGATGGCGGCCCACCGCGCCCTCGAGGCGGGAGCCACGACTCACGGCGTCCTCCAACTGATCCGCCGCTTTCGCGAGAGATCGCAGACCCCTCTCGTGCTTTTCACCTACCTGAATCCCATTTACAACTACGGCTTCGCCAGATTCCACGAAGACGCCTCTGCCGCCGGGGCCGACGGCATCCTGCTGCTCGACCTACCGCCCGAAGAAGCCTCCTTAAACAGCGAACTAACCGAGAGCGGACGACTCCGCCACATCCGCCTTATCGCCCCGACAACACCCGCGGAACGCCTCCCGAAGCTGGCGGCGGCAAGCGAGGGGTTCATTTATTATGTCTCCCGCGAAGGCGTCACAGGCGCCCAGACCTCTCTCGCCGAGGGCATTGAGGAAAATGTCGCCGAGATCAAACGCCACACGAGCGTCCCCGTCGTCGTCGGCTTCGGCATCTCCACGCCGGAGCAATCCGCCGAGGTCGCCCGCACCTCTGACGGAGTCGTCGTCGGCAGCGCCATCGTGCGCCAGATCGAGCAGCAGGGAGCCAATCCTGATGTCGCCGCGCACGTGAGAGCCTTCGTCAAACCGCTTGTGGATGCGGCCAAGTCGGTCTAACTTCCCCTTCGCCAAAACGAAGCAAAAGATGGTCAATTTCTGGAAAATGAACGGGGCGGGTAACGACTTCGTTGTCCTCGATAACCGTGACAACGCTCTCAGCTTGAGCAAAGCGGAAATCGCTTCCCTGTGTCATCGTCAGCGCGGGATCGGGGCCGACGGCCTGCTCGCGGTTGAGCCCGCGGAAAGAGGCGCCGACTACCGCATGCGTTATTACAACGCCGACGGCGGAGAAGCCGAGATGTGTGGAAATGGCGCCCGCTGTTTTGCCCGTTTTGTGAACTTCCTCGAAGGCAATACCCTCGAAAAGACGACCTTTGAAACCATCGCGGGGGTGATCGAGGGTGAGTTCGCTGGTGATCGGGTCCGCATCCAGCTTAGTAATCCTTTCGATCTCAAGCTCAACCAGCTCCTCGCTCTGGACGGCGTTTCCCATACCGTCCACTCCGTCAACACGGGGGTCCCGCACGCCGTCGTCTTCGTCGATGATCTCCCCGCAGTCGAGGTGAAACGCTTCGGGGCGGCGACCCGCTACCACACCCATTTTGCCCCTGCCGGAACGAACGCGAACTTTGTCAAAGTGCTCTCGCCCGACCATATTGCGATCCGCACCTACGAGCGCGGCGTCGAGGACGAAACCCTCGCCTGCGGAACCGGGATGGTCGCCTGCGCCATCATCCACCACGAGCTCACCGGGGCCCCCTCACCCATCTGCGTCGATGTCGCCGGCGGTGACACGCTGCAAGTCGGCTTTACTCAGACCGCCTCGGGCGGCTACGAAAAGGTGACTCTGCTCGGTCCCGCCGACTTCACCTTCGCCGGAACTCTTTCCCCGCTCTAACTTCACTCTTTTAAGGAGACCGCTACACTCATGTTTGAAGGTGCCCATACCGCCCTCGTGACCCCTTTCAATGAAAAGGGCATGATAGATCCCGATGCCTATCGCAAGCTGATCGACAAACAGTTCGATAATGGCATCAAGGGCATCGTTCCCGTCGGCACGACCGGCGAATCGGCGACGCTCTCGACCGAGGAGCACCAGCTCGTTATTGAGATGGCGGTAAAGCAGGCCAAAAACCGCGGGCTCGTCATCGCGGGAACAGGCTCGAACTCGACTCGCGAGGCCATTGATCTGACCCAGGCCGCTGAGCTTGCCGGTGCGGATGCCGCGTTGCTCGTGACGCCTTATTACAACAAGCCGTCGCAGGAGGGCCTCTTCCAGCACTACCGGGCCATCGCCCAGT
Organism: Verrucomicrobiales bacterium; assembly: GCA_030730365.1. GTDB lineage: Bacteria > Verrucomicrobiota > Verrucomicrobiia > Verrucomicrobiales > DEV007 > Arctic95D-9. The sequence goes on along the minus strand of JANQVJ010000005.1, from coordinate 207,017 downwards.
CCACCGAGCTACCCTTGATGCTTTATTCCATTCCCGGACGCTGCCACATCCAGATCGATGTCGAGACGATGGTACGCCTTGCTGAATTTCCCAACATCCGGGCGATCAAGGAGGCTGGCGGCGTGACCGAGCGGGTCGTGCAACTGCGTGCCGCCCTCCCGCCCGGGTTCGAGATCCTTTCCGGCGACGACGTCCTCACGATCGATTTCATGAAAGCCGGGGCCGTCGGGGTGGTCTCGGTCGCGTCGAATCTCATTCCAGGCGCCATGGCCGATCTCACTCAGGCCATGCTCGAGGGACGAATTGCCGATGCCGAGGTTATCCACGAGAAGTATGCCGAACTTTTCAGCGCTTTCCTCAAGCTCGACACCAATCCCGTGCCGATCAAGGCCGCCCTGGGGCTCACCGGAGAATGCTGCCCGAAACTGCGCCTTCCCATGGTGGAGATGAGTGACGAAAAAGTCGCCGAACTTCGCTCCACTCTCGTCGCCCTCGGTCTCGTCTCGTAATCACTATCAGCCTTCACCCGATAGTCCGCGTTCTTCCCGCCGACTCCGCCCCCTCCCTCCCGTCATGCTCAACATACTCGTCACCGGATTCCGCGGCCGCATGGGCCAGGCCGTCGCCACCGCCGTCAGTGAAAACACCGAGACCCGCGTCGCTGCGGGGATCGACATAGGCGACTCGCTCGAGGAAGCTCTCGCTAAATGCGATGCAGTGATAGACTTCACTCTGCCCTCTTTCACTAACGAGCTCATCGAGGGCTGCGTTGATGTCGGCAAACCTCTCATCATGGGGACGACCGGACACGATGATGCTCAACTCGAACTGATCCAGCGCGCCTCGGAATCCATCCCCATCATCCACGCCCCGAATTTCTCGGTCGGGGTAAATACCCTCTTCTGGCTCACCCGCCGCACCGCCGAGATTCTTGGCGAAGGCTTCGACCTTGAGGTCGTCGAGATGCACCACCGCCATAAGCTCGACTCGCCCAGCGGCACCGCCCGCCGCCTTGCCGAAATCCTTACAGAAGTGCGGAATCTCTCTTACGACAAGGACTGCCGACACGGGCGCTTCGGCGACGTCGGGGCCCGCACCGATCACGAGGTCGGGGTCCACGCCCTCCGCGGCGGAGATGTTGTCGGCGATCACACCGTCATCTACGCCGGCAATGGCGAGCGAGTGGAGCTGACCCACAAAGCCTCGAGCCGCCTCACCTTCGCCCAGGGCGCTGTTCGCGCGGCCCGCTGGATCGAGAGCGAAGGACTCAAAAACGGTCTCTTCGACATGCAGGATGTCCTTGGACTAAAGTAGTCGCTCCGGCCATGGCAAAAGTGGGAATAAGCCTCGGCTCCAACCTCGGAGACCGCCTTGCCAATCTGCGTGCCGCCGTTGCTGCACTCTCGGGAGTGCGAAGTTCCGATCACCTTCTCGTCTCGTCCATTTTCGAAACCGATCCGGTCGACTGCCCTCCCGGTTCGGGGACTTTTTTCAATGCCGTCATCGAGATCGAGACCGAGCTATCCCCGCTCGAGCTCCTCCCCCGCACCCAGGCCATCGAGAGCGAACTCGGGCGACCTTCCGAGCGCGAAGTGAATGCTCCCCGCACTGCTGATCTCGACTTGCTCTACTACGACGAGGTCACGATCAGCGAAGGAGATCTCATTCTCCCCCACCCCCGGATGTTCGGCCGCGCCTTCGTCTTGAAACCGCTCGCCGAGATCCGCCCGGATTTGATTCCGGACGGGATTGATGCGGCAGAAGAGTGTGAGGGGATTCGTGTCTGGGGGGCGCTGGGCTGAGCCGGTTCCCTTGAGAAGCGACACGATGTCCATGAGCTGCGGCAGCCCAAGGGGGGGTCGTAGGTCCGGCGGCGCCACTTGCCTCTCTCACCTTGTGGCCGTCGCGCGGCAATCCGGAAAAGAGACACAAAAGCGCCAGAGGGCTCCAGTGATTCGTCCGCTGGACTCCTGCCGCGCACCTGCTAACCTTCCGCCATGGATGAAGACTGGACAAACAGGATCGTGATCGTCACCGGCGGCGGCGGCGGGATGGGGCAGGCTGCGGCAAAACGCTTCGCCGCGGCCGGAGCAAAAACCTTTGTCTTCGGACGCACTCTCGAGTCGCTCGAGGAAAGTGCCGCCCTTTCTCCCCTGATCGTTCCCGTCGTCTGTGATGTGGCCGATCCCGCCAGCGTCGCGGCAGCGATGGAGATCGTCCTCCGCGAGGGCGTGCCGCACACCCTCATTCACACCGCCGGGATCAACACACCGGACCGCTTCATGGCCCACGCCGATCCCGCCCGGATCGCCGCCCACGAAAGCTGGCACCGTGTCATGGACATTAACGTTCTCGGAGTCGTTAACATGATGCAGGCCGTTTCGAAACCGATGGCGGCGCACGGAAGCGGTCGCATCGTCGTCGTTTCCTCGACGGCTGGACACGGCTTCGACTCCTTCGCCGGTGTCCCCTACACCGCGAGCAAGTGGGCGGTGCACGGTCTGCTCTTCACCGCCCGTCCGCAGCTCGCCGCTCACGGCATCGTCGTCTCAGAGTATGCTCCGGGCGAGGCCTACACCCCGCTCGTCGAGAAACGTCCCGTCCGCCCGACGGCGGAACACTGCGCAGCGATGATCCAGACGGATGACTGCGCCGAGTCACTCTTTTTCATCGCCTCACAGGCCCACAGCATGAGCGTGATCCAGCTCCCCGCCTACCAGCCCTTCGGCGGGATGCCTCCGCAGATCAGCGCACCATGGTTAGACGGTTTGGAAATAAATCCTATATAAATCCATGAAAATCAAGGTTTTGCTTTCTTTTCAATCAAGGCCTTAACCCGCTCCCGCTCTTTCTCGAGCGCCTCGCCTGTCACCGGTATAGGCTCGAAGACGGGATCAGGAATGATCGTCTCGCCCTCGGCGATTTCACGCCAGCGGAGATTCCGGAACCAGACATCCTGCCCGTGATCCTGCAGCCAGAGCTTGCCGCCGCGTCCGGTGAGATCGCCTCCGCGGATCGCGAGCAGCTCGACATACTCGGTCCATTTGGGATCTTCGTAGTCAAAAGAAAGAACACGCTCCTCGTTGAGCCAATGCTCGATGACACTACCCTGGCAGATGATGCGGGCCGTGTTCCACTCTCCCGCCGACTTCGTCGCGTCCTTCTTCGGAGCCATGCAGAAAAAGACCGAAGCCGCCGCCTGACGGGCGTTTTCCCCGTAGGAGCTGCCGGTGTTATCGAGGATCTGATACTCGACCTGACCGGGACGGTAGTAGACACCCGAGTTGCCTCCGGCGGAGATTTTCCATTCGAAGCGCAGCTCGAAGTCATCGGGCAGCGGCGCGGCGGTGTAGGTGAGCGAGCCGCCTTGGTCATTGCGATAAAAGGCACCATCCTCGACGACCCAGTTCCCTGAATGGGACCAGCCGGTGAAGGTTTTCCCGTCAAAGAGAGAGGTGAATCCAGGCTCGGTCGTCTTTGCCTCGTCGGCAGCAGCGATGACAGGGAAAAGGGCTGACAAGCCGATGAGGCAGGTGTGGATAAGGGAGGTGTGGTGAGCGTTCATAAGGGAGGGAAGGTATTCGTCAGCGTGGCATTTCGTGCAGAGACTTCAACTGATTCCCGAGAGGTATTGAATACCGGATTTGAGTCTGCAGACATTCTGAAAGGCGGACAGGAATGTCCGCCCTCCTTGGGGATTTCCCCGGAGAGGAACATGCCAATGTTCCCCCTTTGTGCTTCCAATGAGGGGAACTCCGCTGGGTTCCACAAATCCCCCTCCAAAATCAGGCGCTCTTCCGCTGGCGCTTGACGGGTCAGTCAGCCGCTTTCAGCAAGGCATCGGTCTCGGCCAATTGGAAGCGGGTATTCATGACCGAGTGTTTTTCCGGCCCCCGAGCATACTTCAGGTAAGTCGTTGCAACGATCGCGCCGTCGGGGAGGACTTCCAGATCGGAATACCCGCAGTCGCCATTGCCTTTCCCAAGCACGTTGGTCTCACTACCGTCCGCATTGTGGAAAAGTTTCACGCGGTAACCGTCGGGCTTGCCACCTTCGATGGACTCAAAGCTCCCGATCCAGGCGACGTAGTGGCCAAAGGTCGGGCTTGTCTTTGCGACGTCGCGGAAGGCGACGACGAGACGTCCGTCGGGCGCGTATTTCGCGACATGACGATCGCCGGTGAGAACGGCGGGAAGCTCGGTCGGCGCGCTCCACGTTTTCGCTTCATCCTCGCTGAAAGAGATCAAGGACTGATGCTCGCGATTGTTCTCGCGCATCAGCATCGCCAAGCGCTTCCCATCGGGCGAAGCGATGACACAAGGTTGCGCCCAGCGACCGGGGACGCGGAGGATGGCCTTGCCGGGGCTCCAGGTAAGCCCGCCGTCACCCGACTCGCTCTGGACGACGTAGCCGGGCAGATCGGACCACATGACAAGCCGCCGATTCTCGTCAAAACTCAGGATCGTCTTCGGCGGAACCTCGCCCTCGACGCCGTTCGGGACCATCGCAGTCCAGGTTAGACCCTCGTCCTCCGAGACGGATTGGTGCATCGGATAGGGTGGCTTGCCTCCCCGGCTCCAGTCGAGGCCGTCGGCGAAGCAGAAAAGGCGCGCCTTGCCGTTGGGTCCGACGAGGCGGTGCAGGGCGGGCGTGTTCGAAGTGGTGGCCCAATTCTCTGGAACCTCGAGCGGAGCCGTCCAGGTCAGCCCGGCATCCTCGCTCTTCGCGAGCGGACCGATCCACTGGGCGTGACCGAGACACCAGGCGGTGAACATCGTTTTGCCGTCGGGAAGCAGGACGGTGTCGCAGTGTCCCTGATAAATTTCCGCGGTGCCGGCCGCGACGACGGAGTGACGTGCCTTTTCCCCCGACAAATCGACGAGGGGCAGGTCGATTTCGCGATTCACCCCGGGCGCCGGTTTTTCGAAGGCGGGGATATTCGCCACTTCGCGGGCGAGCGGACGGCTGATGAGCATTTTCAGCTTCGACTTCGGTCCTTTCAGCTCCTTCGCGAGGATGTCCTCTTCGGTAAATCTCGCCAACAGGATCTCGCCGTCGGTGGAGCGGTTACGATCATAAGAAATGTAGATCGTCCCGTCGTCGGCCTGAAATCCGTCGGGATAGGAAATGCCCTTGCGCTCATCGAGCATCAGACCGCCCTGCCAGGTTTTGCCTTCGTCCTCGCTGAGCCAGGCGGTAAGTTGGCTGCGGCCTTCGTGGGTCTCGATCGTGGCACCGTGCTTGATGAGGAGGATCTTCCCCGAGGCGAGTCGCCGCACATGAAAACGCGCCACGGGATGATGGATCGCGGAAGGCGTCGGCTCCGCCCAGGTGCGGCCGCCGTCAGTCGAGACAGTTTCCATGATTCCCTTCGCGGTTCGGGCGAGCATCCAGAGGGAACCATCCTTTCGCTCCACGACCATGTGTTCGTGCCAGTCGGGATTCGGAAAGGTTGCGGCCCCGCGACGTTCCCAGGTGACGCCTTTGTCGGACGAGACGAAGACATTGGCACCCCGCAGGGGATCGAGTTCGGTGAAGCAGCCTTTAAAAACATCGAGCCCTCCCCGCTGATCGAGCGAGATTGGCAGCATCCACTCACCGGATTTTAAAACGACGGGCTTGTTGAGCGTGACACCGTGCCAAAGGCGGCGCGGGGCCGACCAGACCGGTTCGTCGGCATCGGGGTTTTCACAGATCGTCGCCCAGACCCCACCGCGCCCGTCGAACATGTCCATGCTCTGATCGAAAATGAGCCAGACTCGCCCGAGCGGATCGGTCCAAAGATTGCCGACGAGGATGCTGCGTGGGCGGGGAAGGTTCTTCGACTGCGCGTCGATGACGAGACGGGGCTTCGACCAGGTCTCGCCGTCGTCGTCACTCGAGTTGACGACAAAAAAGGCCTCGGGGCTGTCTCCTCCGGCAACCCAGGCGGCCCAGAGCCGGCCTTTCGGGGTGGCGGCGATGCCGATGGTCATGCCGTAGTCGAGCTGATCGTAGTCATACTTCGGCAGTGGCGAAGTATTGATCACGGGCGGGATCAGGGCGAGGTCGGCGACTTTTTCGAGGACTTCAATTTCAAAGGCGCGGACCTGATCGGGAGTCATCGCCGCGAAGGGGGCTTCGGGGGCGTCATCCGCATGAAGAAAGAGGGATCCTGACAAAACAGCAGAGATAAACAGATAGGCGTATTTCATGGCTTTTGGGAAACAAGGGTTTGATAGGCTTTTCGAAGAATGGAGAGATCGGAGTCAACCGCGATGCGGGTGAACCCGCGGTCCGCGTGAGCAGCGACATCGGCAGCATCACGCACGAGGATCCCCGCCTCTTTCCCGGCCGAACGGGCCGCCGCGAGGACCACGTCGAGGCATTCCTCGTAGCCGGGCGATTCGCCCAATGGATTATGCTCGATGTCGTGACGCAGATCCGCCGGACCAACAAAGAGGACATCGACTCCCTCCACCGCGGCGATGGCTTCCGCACTCCCCACGCCGGCGAGACTCTCGATCTGCACCATGATGATTGGTTTGTCAGGATGGTCCCTCAACCCGTAGTCCGTCGCCCTCACCGTGCGCGAGAATCCGCGTCTTCCCAATGGCGCATGACAGGCAAAGCGCACGATCGAATCGGCCGCCGCCGCACTTTCAACCCGCGGAACCATGATGCCGTCGGCTCCCCAGTCGAGGACGCGGGCGATCTGGTCGGGTGCCGGGGCGCTGACGCGGACGATCCCTTTGGTGAGGGTGCCACGGAGTGCGCGGAGCTGATCGGGAATGCTCGCTTCGGAAGCGCAGCCGTGTTCGAGATCGAGAAGGACCCAGTCGAATCCGGAGAGAGCAGCGAGTTCCGCAATGACCGGCGAACCGATCGAGAGCCAGGTGCCGAGTTGGATATCGGGATGTTCATTCATAAAATAGAGAGGTCTGAGTCCTCGCGCAGACCGCGGAGGGCCGTTGAGATTCGCTCTTCGGTGAACGTTCTCAAATCAGCCCCGGAACCGTCCGGAGTGATCAGGAAGAATCCCGAGTCGCGCTGAAAGTAACCCGCGCCGAGGCGGATGACGGCCTTTACGATGAGGTTCCGCAGGAGATGCAGCCAGAAACGACGACGCCAGTCAGCGGGCAGAGCGCGCTCGCTCTCGTATCCGGCAAAGGCTCGTTCGAGAAAAGCCGCATCGTGAAAACAGGCAAGGAGAGAAAGATCGTCCATCGAATCACCCGAGATCGCGTCGTCGAAATCGATAAAGGCGGCCACATGATTCGCCGGACCGAGGATGTTCCAGAGGGCAAGATCCTTGTGAACGAGGCAGCCCTTTTCGATCGTGAGCAGCGAAGCATAATCCCCGATCGATCGTTCGATCTCTTCACGCTGATCCTTCGCAAAAAATCCGCCTTCGACGAGATAGTCGAGATGGTCGCTCAGCCGCACGCAAAAGTAGTCCGCATAGGTCTGATGAAATCCCGCCAGCCCCCTTCCCTCCCTCCAGGCCTCCAGGTCGAAGGGACCAAATCCGCGCGGCTGCAGCGATTGCCACTTCGCCACATTTTTGCCGATCTCGAACGCGACCGGTCCTGCCTCAAGTTGTCTCCCGCGAAACCAGTGATTTAAATCCGGGAAGGGAACCAGTTCCAGCGCCTGCCAGGCAAAAGGCACGTGAAGACGACTCGAATCAAACGCGAACACCTCGGGAACGGGAACTCCCAAAGCGCGGACGCGATTCAGGACGACTGATTCCATCTCAATGCGGTCACCGCTGTCCGCGCTGTCATCGGTCCTGACAAACATATCACGCCCGTCGACCTTGACTCTCCAGGTGCTGTATATTCCCTGGGAATAGGCGGTAAATACGTCCACCCTTCCTGCTCCGAAATGCCTGAGCAACTCCATGGATAAACGACTGTCCGTTTCCTCGTCGTCGGAATGCGCGGACGTCTTGCGCGGTCCCGTGCCGTGAAAGGCGGCGGGACGATCGCACTTCCAGTAATAGATATCGCGGCGGCTCATTCGGTTTTTCTTCTCTTCCACCACGCCGAGACGAGGCCACCGATGATGTTTTGCATGACTCCGCTGAAGACGGCACCTGCCGCGGCGAGAGGCATCGCGGCAAAGTGCGCTTTGGCGAGAGCAGCAGCCATGCCTCCGTTCTGCATCCCGACCTCGATACTGACGGTGCGGGCGACGGACTCGGGAAAGCGGAAGAACTTTGTCACCCCGTAACCGACACCGAAGCCAAGAAGATGCAGCATGGTGGCGGCGAGGACGAGGACGCCGAAGTTCGCCGCGATGGACTCCGCGCTAGCGGCGACGATTCCGCCGGTCACGAGGGTGAAGGCGAGGACCGCGACAGTCGGTCCGCAGGCGCCGATGCGGTCGGCGGTGCGCGGAAGTTTCCAGCGGATCAGGACCCCGAGCGTGACCGGCGCGACAGTGAGTTGCAGGGCCGAGAGACACATGCCCCACACATCCACCGGCACCCGGCTGCCGGCGAGCAGGCTCGTCCACATCGGCGTGAAGAAAAAGGCCAGGATCGTCGAGCACAAAGTCAGGACCACGGAGAGCGCCACGTTCGCCTTCGCGAGATAGGCGATCATGTTAGACGCCATGCCCCCCGGACAACTCGCCACGAGGATGATGCCCACGGCGAGGCCGGGCTCGAGTCGCAGCACCGTGGCGATGAGCCATCCGATCAGCGGCATCAGGGTGTATTGAGCACCGAAGCCCAGCGCGACCGCTCCGGGGATGCGACCGACGGCTTTAAAATCCTCGATCTTCAGCGTGAGCCCCATCCCCAGCATGGAGGCCGCGAGCGCCCAGAAGATCCAGGGCTTGTCGAACCAGAGCATCGTCTGCGGCCAGAGAAAGGCCACGACCGAGAGGCCGACGAGCCAGACCGTGTAGAGATTGTTGAACCAGGTGAAGAAGGATTTCATGGGGATAACAGGATGGACCGAAGGAAAATGACGAGCGTAGGCGAATCTTAACCACGTAACGGCAAGGCGCATCGCCGCTCTTCCGCCGCGCGTCGTTTGCATGCCCGGCTCCTCATGGTTTCTTGACCGCGTCTTTTAACCCCGCATATCTCGGGCCGCCCGCTCCGAGATAACCGCCGCTGGCACCGTCGGGATCTTTGGAAACCCAGAAGGAATAGAGCGAACCGTCTTCGAGATGGAAGCGGAAACGCACCGGCTTGCCGGCCAGTCCGGCGAGGTCCGGCAACTCGATCTTCTCTTTGGTCGAGTCAACCGCGATCGTCTCGGAAGTGGCGAGCACCTTCCCCGCCTCGTCGAGCAGCTCGACACGGAGGCGACCGACGGCGTTGACGAAGAGATGTTCACCGGAAAACGTCACCGGCCGCGTCGTCAGCATACCGGTGCCCTCCATCGAGGCAAAACCGTCACGACGCAGGCTCGCGAGACCGATCGAGGCTCCGCCGTAGATGTCACCTTTGCCTCCACCCGCATCACCGGAGTAGGCGCAATAGGGAAAGACGAGCTGGTCCTCGAGCACCACAAAAACTCCCGTCGTCGTGTGGAGGTAAGCACGATCCCAGGCCCCTTCTTCCCGTTCGCCGCGAATGAACCCACGCCGATCCGGACGATCCCAATGGAAACCATCCCGGCTGAAGCCGAGTTCCAGATCCGTCAGCTTCGGAAAGCCGCCCTCATCGCAGATCCGGTTATCGGGTCCGCGATGGATTTGATGCATGCCGATCATGAGACTCTCGTAGGCAACCGCGGCGAGGCTGTAGAGCTGCGGAGGCGCGGGTGGTCCGGGATACGTCTCGTCTGGCTCGGGCTGGTCGAGGCGGTCGGCATTGGTCCAGTAAACCGCTCTCGACCAATCGGCGCCATCGAGGAAGTTTTCACTTTCGACATAGTAGCGACTCCGTCCGCGCTGGCTGTCCTGCTTGATGCTCTGGACCCATTTCCCCCGGAAGGGATTGTAAAAGATCGAGCCGTAATCACCGGCTGGCGTCGAGCATGGAACCGGCTTCGACCAGGTCTTCCCATCGGAGACCTGGAGGCTGTGCGTTAAGCCCGGCACTTGCTGATCCTTTGGCACGTGCATCCAGCAGGTGAGGTATTTGATGCGCTCCTTCGGATCGGTCGCGTGGATGTCATACCAGAGTGCGTTGTCAGTGCCTGCGGTCTTGCCCGCGCCATCACCCCAGGCCGCGCCCTCGGGAAGTAGCTCGCCGCGGCGCGTCCAGATTTTCAAATCGGGGCTCGTCGCCATCGCGAGCGGCCCGCGCCAGCCGGCGGTGTAGAACATCTTGAAAAGCGAATCCGCCGGATCATAGAAAACTCCACCCTGACCGAGATACACGACCTCGTTGCGCTTCTTTTCCACTTCCGTCTCCGCGCGGAAGACCGGATTGCCCCCGAATTTTTTTGCCTGATGAAAAACGCGTTTCAAATCCGTCGACTCGACGAGGAAATCATCGACGAAGAGCTGCCGCCCCACATCGATGGGAATGACCCCGGGCGGATGCTCGAGGTACGGCACCGCCATCGGCTCGGCGGACTTCGGATCGAGGTGACCAGGCGGCCAGACCTCGGGCAGGACGATGCCGTTGTAGAGCGCTTCCCCCGCATTTTCGTTCCACGGCTTCGGCGGCGCGGAACGATGCTCGTCGATCTCCGTCCCCTCGCCCGTCACGAGAAAGACGAGCTTCTTGAAACGCAGCCGGTCCCCTGCCGCGACTTGCTTTTGATAGAGGCTGACACGGTTGATCTCACCGGGGAAAAACTGCGTCTCGGGCACATCCACTTTCACAAAACCGGCCGCCTTGAGAGGCTCCTCCTGACTCGCCGCCTTAGGTCGGATCGTCGGCGTCAGTGCGTAGAGCAGTCCCGGCTTTTTCACGACGACGTCGGTCTTCTCGATGCTGGTGCGGAGAAAGGGTTTACCCATGACCGCTTCGGGCGCTTCCTCAAGGACATAGTCGCGGTCGGTGAAGAGCTTGATGCCGGTCTTCATGATTGCGGGCTCCTCCGGTGGCGCGGGGATGGGCTGACGCACCTTTCCCGCCTGATCGGCGAACGCCCCTACCGCCTCCAGTTTGCCGAACATGATTCGCTCCTTGCGGCTCGCCGAGATGTCGCCCTGGGTCGCACAGAGCCAGATCGTTCCTTCGTGTTCGCGGAAGGTCGGGTATTGAAAAGACTTCGTCGATTCAAAGCGATACTTCCGTTCCCAGGTTTTCCCGTCGCGCGAAACATCGACATTGAAGACGCTGCGACTCACGCCATGGATCTGCGTGCGCTCCTGCCAACCGAGGTAATAGAGATCGCCGAACTTGTCGAAGGTCGGCTTCGAATTGCCTCCGTTGGTGACGAAAGGCATCTCGCGTCCTGATGTCCAGGAGCGTCCGTCAGGGCTCGTCGTGAAATGGTAATTGCCCGCATCATTGCGGCAGATCGCCATCCAGGTGCCGTCGGGGAGACGGTTCACTGCCGATTCACTGAGTTGCTCGGACTGCGGTTCGTTGTAGTGACCCAGCACTTCGAAGGTGGCAAGATCGTCGTGGACGAGGGCGAGAGCGTTCTGCTTGCCCGTGAAGTTGTTGATCGCCACGTAGAGCTTGTCATCGAATCTTTTGAAGGAATCAAAAATGAAGAACGACGAGTCCGCCGCCTTTTTCGTGAAACCCGAAGCCGCGGCGTCGGCATGGAAATGCTGAGGCTGGAAATCGACAAGCCCCGCGCCGGTCTTGAGCATCGCCCTGTGAATCGTCGGAGCGAACGCACCGGACTTCAGATCAAAATCGCGATACCACATCTGCGACTGTCGTTTACCCGGATCCTCGCTCGTGAAGTAGCAGCGCAGCGTCTTCTCGTCCTTCTGCAGGATGCGCGGCACAAAACAAGCTCCGACCGGCAACGTCTCATTTTCGAAAACCTGCTCGCCCTTCGCGATGGGAATGACGGCCTCCAACTCGAGAGGGTTCAGTCTGACCATCGACAGGGTTGCATAGATCTCGGGCCAGCCCGCCGACTCGCCCGCGCGGACGTCGTTCACTTCCGCCACGACATAGGCACGATCCCCGATGATGACCATTTCCGCGTCGTGCGCGCCTTTTACCTGGGGAGCGGTCACGGTGATGAGCGGATCCATCACGAGATCTCCGGCGAGGGCGGGATCCCAGCCGGCGGGAATGAGCGTTTGCGCCACGACCGGGGAAACGGTAAGTGCGACCGCCAGTGAGAGTATCGGGATTCTGTTTTTCATGAGCACCACCACGCTACACTGCTCGCAGGTAAGGAAACGAGTGCGAACCCGCGGAAAATCTGCGTTATGTTAACATCATGTTCGAACGCACCCCCACTCTCCACGATATCGCCCGCGAGGTCGGTGTCTCGGTAATGACTGTATCACGAGCCTTGCGCAACGCGCCAAGGGTCGCTCCCGAGACGAGAGCCCGCGTGCAAGCGGTCGCGGCAGCGCTCGGCTACGAACCGGATCCCGATCTTGCCCGGCTCATGCACCGGGTGCGGTCGCGGAAAACGGTTCGCTTTCGCGCGGTCATCGCGGTGATCCGCGAAGAAGTGCCGCAGGATAATCTCCTCGGCCCTTCCTACCAATACGTTCCCATCGAGGCGATTCGCCAGCGGGCGCTCGGGCACGGCTATGCGGTCGAGGAGTTCTGGCTTGGACGGGAGGGCCTAACGCCGAAGCGACTGCAAAAGATCCTCCTCGCCCGGGGGATCGAGGGAGTCATTGTCTCGCCGCAGAGCCTGCAACTGCCGTGCAGCAAGCTCGACTACTCCCCCTTTGCCTCCGTTGCCTTCGGCTACGCGATGCGCGAACCGGCGCTGCACATGTGCGCCGGCAACATGACCCTCGGCATCCAGACCGCAGCCGAGCAACTCACCGCGAGAGGCTACCATCGCATCGGCGTCGCGGTGACGCAGTGGATTGTCAATCGTTCGCAGTTCGGCTATAGCGGCGGGTTTTTCCATTTTCAACAGAGTCTCCCCGCCGAAGATCGCATTCCCCTGCTCCTCCTGCCCCACAACCGGATCGAAAGAGGGTTCGCCGCCTTTTCCAAATGGATGAACGAAAACCGGCCCGACGTCCTCATCTCTTTCGACACTCACGTGCCGGAGTGGCTCACGCGACTCGGTCTGCGGGTACCTGACGACATTGGTTTTGTCGTCCACGACTGGACGCCCGCCATGACCTCCTGCGCCGGGATCTACCAGCGCCGCGATCACCTCGCCGCCGCCGCCGTCGATCTCATCGTGACCCAGCTCTCGCAGCACGAACGCGGGGTCCCGGCGGTCGCGCGTCAGATCATGATCCCACCACAATGGATCAACGGCCCGAGTGTGAGGAAGAAATGAGACGGTTGCTCCTGGGTAGGTCAAGCCGGGCGAATTTCCGCGAGTCGCTCGCGACATTGCTCCCAGGTCTCAAGGAGAGCCCGCCGGGGATTCATGCTCGTCGCCGGTCATGCCGGTGAAGCCTCGCTTTTGAATGGGCGAGTTTCTTGATTCTACTCGCACTCCTACTACCGGGATTAGATTAAGACTAAGATTCTGAGATGGTCCCCATCGCTTCCCGCGCCGCCCAGTAGCCGCACATCCCATGCACTCCCGCGCCGGGAGGGGTGGAGGCCGAACAGAGAAAAATAGCCCGATTGGGCGTGGTGTGGGGCCTTGCGCGGACAACCGGTCGAGTCAGGAGTTGTCGCCAGTCGGACATACCCCCGACGATGTCTCCCCCGATGAGATTAGGGTTGTAGCGCTCGTAGTCCGCGCAATTCATGGTATGGCGCGCGAGGACCCGGTCCCGGAAGCCGGGAGCAAAGCGCTCGATCTGTCGCTCGATGGCATCGCTCATGTCCACCGTCGAGCCCCGGGGGACATGGCAATAGGCCCAGAAGGTGTGCTTTCCCGCCGGTGCCCGGCTTTGATCGCAGAGGCTCTGCTGGGCAGTCAGGACAAAAGGGCGGTCCGGGTGGATTCCGCGATTGGTGTCCCGCTCGGAAATGACAATCTCATCGATGCCGCCTCCGAGATGCACCGTCCCGGCAGCGCAACACTCCTGAGCCCTCCACGGAACAGCCCCATCGAGGGCGTAGTCAATTTTGAAAATCCCCGGAGCATGTCGGTAGTTCAACAGTCTCCGCCGATAAGATGCCGGTAACCTCTCCCCCACGATCCCCGCCATAGCGGCGGGGGAAGTGTCGAAGAGATACACTTTGGCCAAGGGGAGTTCGTCGATCCGCGCGGCCCGTCGCCCCGTCTCGATCGAACCTCCGAGAGAGCGCAGATAGGCGGCCAGGGCGTCGGTGATTCTCCCTGATCCGCCTTTGGCAACCGGCCATCCGGAAGCGTGCCCGGCGAGCATCAGCATAAGCCCGATCGCATTCGTCGCGAGGAGTCGGTCAAGCGGCAGCAGCGAATGCGCGGCATTCCCCGCGAGAAGCGCCCTTGCCTTTTCATCACTGAACCAGGCCCGCGCCGATTCGAGAGTCGAGGGCAGGGCGCGCAAGCCGAATTTCAGCATCCCGAACGGATGCTCAGGAAAACGCGGCGGCGCGAGAAGATCCGGGAGAGTCTTCTCAAAGTCCCCTATCAATGGCTCGAAAAGGCGTCGATAACTCCTGCCCGAGGCGGCGTTAAAAGTCGCAGCCGTCTCGCCGATGGATCGCAAGAGAACCGCGGCACTGCCGTCGTCAAAGGGATGCGCCAGGGGGATCTCAGGATGGATCCAGTCGAGCCCGAAGCGATCGAGCGGTAGCGACTTTAGGAATGGCGATGCCACCCCCATGGGATGGATCGCCGAGCAGACATCGTGGTGAAAACCGGGCAAAGTCAGTTCCGCCGTGCGGGCCCCACCTCCAATCTGATCATGGGCCTCGATCACGTGGACCGAGGCACCCTCCTGCGCGAGGTAAACGGCGGCGGCGAGACCATTCGGACCGGACCCGATGATGACGGCGTCGTAGGATTCACTCATGAAAGCACGATGGCCCCTGCCAAAGAAAAAGTCGTCTCCGGAGATCAGATTCCCGGAGACGACTCGATGAATTTTTGATCAGACCGGGAAAGCTTAGAGCTGACCGCAGTCTTCGACGACGATGGCCTTCGAAGTTTTGCCGCTGCGAGCGCCGTAGCCTTCGATCGTCTTCACGACGTCCATGCCCTCGACGACCTTACCGAAAACGACGTGGGCCTTGTCGAGCCATTCCGTCACCACCGTGGTGATGAAGAACTGGGAACCGTTCGTATTCGGACCAGCATTGGCCATGCTGAGGATGCCGGGCTCAGTGTGCTTGAGCTGGAAATTCTCGTCGTCGAAGCGTCGCCCGTAGATGGACTGGCCGCCGGTGCCGTCACCACGGGTGATGTCACCGCCCTGGCACATGAAGTCGGGGATGACGCGGTGGAAGGGGCTTCCCTTGTAGCTGATGCCTTTTTCCCCGGTGCAGAGCATCCGAAAATTCTCCGCCGTCTTCGGCACCACGTCGGAACGTAGCTCGATGACGATGCGGCCCAGTTTTTCTCCGCCTGCCGTCATGTCGAAAAAGACACGCGGGAGGGCTTCTTTGTTTTCACTCATATAATATAAAAAGAACTTGTAAGCAATTACTCCGCAATGACCGTAGCCGATTCGATGACGATATTTTCGACGGGCACGTTCTCCATCGGCGCCTCTCTCGTCTGTCCGCCCGAACCTGCCTTGAGCGTCTTCGTGGCGGTCTCGGCTTCGGCGATCTTATCGACGACATCGAGCCCGTCGACGACCGTGCCGAAGACGGCATAGCCCCATCCGTCAAAGGAGGGGTAATCAAGATTGCCGTTGTCGACGTGATTGATGAAGAACTGGGCAGTCGCGCTATGAGGGTCGCCGGTGCGGGCCATCGCGACAGTGCCGCGTGCGTTCTTGAGCCCGTTTTTCGCCTCATTCTGAATGGGGTCTTTGGTCGTCTTCTGTTCGATCGAGCCGTCCTCTTTCAACTCGAATCCCCCGCCCTGGACCATGAATTCCTCCATGACGCGATGGAAGACCGTCTTGTTGTAGAAGCCGTCCTTCACGTAGGCGAGAAAGTTTTTGGATGACTCGGGGGCTTTCTCCGCATCGAGTTCGATGGTGATATCACCCTTCGTCGTTTTAAGGAGGACTTTCGGTCCGGCCGTCGCGAAGGTGGACGAGCCGAGGAGAACGGTAATGGTGAGGATAAGGGATTTCAGAGACATGACTGAATGGGTGTTTTGGTGATAAGCGGGGCGGGAAGTTCCGCGAAGGGTGAAATGAAGTCAACTTTTCCCGTCGCCGCAACAGGGGCACGGAATCAGGGCTGCGCCACGGGCGGAGGGAGTTGCCCATCCTCATCGAGCTCTATCCCCATGCGGCGGGCGCGCTCTTTCCAGAGGTTGCGCGCATGGAGCTGCAGATCGGCGACCTTGTCTTTCTCATCGACGATCTCGAACCCGAAAATAGTCTCGATGACGTCTTCAAAGGTCACGAGACCCACGGTGGAGCCGAATTCATCGACGATGAGCATGATTTGATGGCGCTCGGAGATGAAGCGGCGGAAGAGCGCGTCCACCGCGGTATGGTCAGCTGCCACCGCGATAGGCCGAGCGACTTCGCCGAGCGTCAATTTATCTTCCACATCTTTGAGGTGGGCAATGAGAACCTCTCCACGTATGACAAAACCGCTGATCTCATCACGGTTCGTTTTGTAAACAGGAATGCGGCTGAAAGGCTTGTCCTCAACTGCTTTGACGAAGTCGGTGAGCGGCATCGATTCAGGCAGGGCAAAGATCACCGGACGCGGAGTCATGATGTCCCAGGTCTTCATCGAATGGAGTTGGATGAGGTTCTGCACGAACTGGCTCTCCTGGTCATCGATCTGGCCAGATTCGGCCCCGAGGCGGGTCATCGCGAGCAATTCTTCACGGTGCATCTCGGGGATGACATGTCCGCTCGGGGTGATCATTCGCGTGATCTGCCGCGAAAACCAGACGAGCGGAGCGAGACCCGTGATTAACAAAGGCAGGACGGTCGCGGTGAAGCCGGCAAGCGGCACCGCGAGGCGTGAACCCAGTGTTTTTGGAATGATCTCCGTGACGACGAGAATCGCCAGCGTCAGCACCCCGGCGAAAATCGCCTCACCCGTGTTGCCGAAAATGCGGGCATACTGGGCCCCCGCCCCGGCTGCCCCCATGGTATGGGCGACGGTATTCAGAGTGAGTATGGCCGAGAGGGGCCGATCGATATCGGCCTTGAACTCCTTCATCCGCCCGGCCCAGCGGGCCCCCCGCTGTTCTGCACTGTTGATCGCCGACGGAGTGATCGTGAGGAGACTGGCTTCAAGGAGCGAGCAAAGAAACGAAATGACAAGGGCAATGAGAACGTAAGTGATGAGTAGAGCCATGGACGTGCGGAACGAACCTCGGCAGTATATCCGGATTTCTGAAAGTCACATTCAGGAAATGCGGTAATTTTCGCAGCCTTGAATCCTACCCGATAGGGCAGGAGCGGACTCCCCCGTCGACGCCGGATCCGCTCAAAACGATGCAGAATCCCATTTTCAACACGGCAGAGCGAAAGGGCCTTTTTATCGTGTAGTGTGAGAAGAGATAGTTGACGAATTGTATCATGACCTTTTCACCTTTTCTTTCATCAGCCTCTCCCATTCCATCCGAAGCGCCCTCTGCGACTCCGCATCGCGCAATTTCCGCAAGCTTCTCCGCAGGAGTTTCCTTGCAAGTTTCCCATCATCAAAACCCCGGCTCGCAACGCGCACCCGACCAAGGTGCGCGGACAATTCTTCAGGATGATAATCGATGATTTTCTGAAACTCCGCCATCGACTGTTCCCAGCGTCGCTCCCGTTCGTATCGGTCGGCCAAAATATATGAGACGGGGGGGATCTCGATGCCGCCCGGCATACTGAACCGTGAGACCCAATCACCAATCATGCCCGCGATCGGAAACGCCAACTGTATGGCGACCAGGATCAGCATCGCTGCGGCAAAAAGGAGCCATGCTGCCATCTCCGGAACGTTGCCACTGCCGTAAAGCGCCTTCCGCAGGAAATAGGTGCAAAACAAGACCGGCGGCAATGACCACAGTGTGCGTCTTAGAATTTTGGCGCTCATCTCATTCAACGGCAGTGTCATTTTTTGTCGGTAAGAGCCGCGCAACCCGAGCCCTCCCCTCAGGCCGAGGATTACCCGCGTTGCGTGGGCGGGAGACCAATGCCATCATCCCCCCCACCCCGCCACGCCCGAAAGCACGTGATAAATCCGGTCGCGAAATCCTGCGGCCGGGTTGCGATCCATTCTTCAATGAACTCGGGCAGGAACCACCGGCCACTGTCGACCTCTTTGCCGTGAACGCGGATTTTTCCTTTGGCTTCGGCGAGAAAAACTTCGATGAACTCCTGATCGGTCGCCGCGGACGCGGCGATGCGGGCGACGCGGGTGACTTCACCTTTCGGCTGCACCCAGACTTCCTCCCACAGTTCGCGGACGGCGGAGTCGTGATAAGTCTCCCCCGGATCGAGATGACCAGAGGCACTGCTATCCCACTTGCGGGGGTGGGTGTCTTTCAAATGCGAACGCAGTTGCAGGTAGATTTCGCCGACTTTGTTCTGGAGAAAAACATGCACGGCGCGGTGGAGGAGCCCACGCTCATGGATCTCACGGCGCGGGAGTGACCCGATGACGTCGTCGTTCTCATTGACGACATCAAGCAACTCGGTCGCCGAAGGCGGGAGGAGACTGCACGGGTGCGGGTCGAACTGATTCGAGAGATTTACCCATTCGAGGAGCGACAACTCTTCGGCCCTGACACTGGCCTTAAAACCAAGCGCACCGAAAATCTCCGCCGCGCGGGACGCCTCGAGCTGGAGATTATTATGGAGTTGCTTTCTCCGCTGGGAAAAGCCCTGCTTCACGACACTACGGAAGACTTCGGGCGAGTGCATCGGCAGCTCGTCGAAAGGACGCGGGTCAAAGCGCAGGATAGTCGAGTCAACCGCGGGACGCGGGTGAAAGGGCTCGGGTCCGACCGTGCGGAGGGCGGTGGTGCGCCAGCGCTCCTGCAACATGAGACTGAGAATGCCGTAGTTTTTCGTCTGGGGGACGGCAACAAAGCGGTCCCCTACTTCCTTCTGCACCATGATGATCGCGCTGCTGACCGGACTCGGGGCATCGAGGAAGCGGCTCAGGATCGCGTTGCCGACGGAATACGGGAGATTGCCGATAAACTTGACGCTGCCTTCGAGGAAGAGCGGGCGAACGTCATACTCCGTCGCGTCACCGTGGATGACTTCGACGCCCAGCGGTCCGTATTTTTCCTGGAGAAATTTGGCGAGGCGACCGTCGGCCTCGACGAGGATGAGGCGGCGGCATTTTCCGACGAGATGCCCGGTGAGAGCACCGAAGCCCGGCCCGATCTCGATGACACAGTCGTCCGGCTTTACCTGGAGTTGCGCTGCGATCCAGCCCGAGATCGAGTCATCGACGAGAAAGCTCTGCCCCAGCTTGCGACTGGGAGTAAGGTCGAGGCGTTTGAGCTGGGTTTGGAGTTCGGAGAGGTTCACGGAGCCAACATGGAGGATTTCAGGGCGGAATCCAGTTGGAGTTTGCCCCTCCCCCGTTGCCACAACGGTCCAAGAGGGTTAAGAGTTTCATCCGATCCGCTTTAGTTCTGTTTCGAGAGGACTTGCGGCCCCCCGATATGGCGATCATCCCCCAGGAAACAGTGCAGGAGATCCTTGACGCGACGGACATCGTCGAGTTGATCCAGGGCTATTTTCCTCTGAAACGGGCGGGCACAAACTACCTCGCGATCTGCCCTTTCCATAACGAGAAGTCGCCGAGCTTCAACATCAACCCGCAGCGGCAGATCTTTCACTGCTTCGGCTGCCAGGCCGGGGGTGATGCGATCAAGTTCATGATGCTCTATGACAATCTCTCCTTTCCCGAGGCAGCGAAAAAGCTAGCGGGTCAGGTCGGGGTGGTCGTTCGGGAAGAGGTCCTCGATCCGAAGGAAGAGGCCAGACAGCGCGGACGCAGCGACATCCTGCGGCTGCAAAAGGCGGCGGCGGACTGGTTCCACCGGCTCCTTTTTAAAAGTCCGGCGGCCCAAGAGGCCCGCGACTACCTGAAATCGCGCGGACTCACGATGGAGACTTCGCGGACCTGGAAGTTCGGCTACGCGCCGACTGAGCAAAAGCCCTTCATCGACTGGGCGCGCGACGAGGGATTCTCGATCGCCCAGCTCGTCGAGGGCGGTCTGGCAAAGTGGCGCGAGGAAAACAATCCTCACAAGGGCGCCTACAGCTTTTTCCGGCACCGGCTCATGTTCCCGGTGAACAACGACTTCGGCGAGCCCATCGCCTTCAGCGGTCGAGTCCTCTCGAAAGATCAAGGCGGCGGCAAGTATGTGAACTCTCCCGAGACGGTGCTGTTTAGTAAGAGCAAAACCTTTTTCGGCCTCGATAAGAGCAAGCGGGCTATTCTGAGGGAAAAGCGGGCCGTCATCTGTGAGGGGCAGCTCGATCTCATCGCGGCCTATGAAGCAGGAATTGAGAACATTGTCGCGCCGCTCGGGACAGCTTTCACCCCCGACCACGCCCGCATCCTGAAACGCCACACCGACGAGGTAGTGCTCTGCTTTGACTCCGATACGGCGGGCCTGAATGCCGCGAGCAAGGCCTTCCGCATCCTCGCACCGTCGGGCATGCTGATACGGCTGGCCTTGCTCCCCGAGGGGGAAGATCCCGACTCTCTCATCCGCAAACAGGGAATCGGAGCACTCCGCGAGATCCTCGAGTCCGCTCCTGAGTTCTTCGATTTTCAGATCGACCGGCGCGGTGGCCAGCTCAACCAGGGGAGCTTGCGGGAAAGGCTCAACTTTGCCCGCGACCTCTCCGCCGACATCGCCCTGATCGAGGACAAGATGATGCAGGACTCGCTCATCAGCCGCGTCACGATACGCCTCGGAGTCGGGGAGGACGATATCCGCAAGCTGGTGCGGGATGCAATTGCCGCGAAGTCGCGAACGGAAAAGGCCCAGTTCAAACGAGATGCCGTGAACCTGCGCCGCCAATCCGAGAGCTCGGGACGTCCGGAGCGTGGAGGAGAAAATCGCATTTCCGAACCGGTCGAGTCCGATGAAAGAACCGCCCCTATTGAGATAACGAACCGCTCGATCCGTCTCCTCTGCCGGGGGATCCTTATCGACGCGGAGATCCGCAAGGAGATCACGGAGCAGCCTATCCCTGATTTTTTCCGTAACCTTACGGAGACCGAGGTCCTCGCCCAAGTGTGGCAGGCGAACTTCGATCCGGCGAGCCCCGCGAGCGTAAACGCCTTCGTCGGCCAGCTCGGGCCGGCCGAGCAGCACTGCGTGAACCGGCTCCTCAGCGACGAAAGCGCCCGCATCACCCCCGAACTCGCTCGCGACTGCCTCACTGCGTTGCGGAAACAAAGCATCCAGCGCCAGATTTCGGTCACCAAGGCCCAACTCGGGGCTCCGGGGCTACCTGAAAACGAGGTCACGCTGCTCTCCAAAGTCCTCCTTGACCTGCGAGAACTACTAAACGAATGTTAGCGGATTCCGCCGTCGTGGACCCTTCCCCTCTTTCTTTCTTTCCTCTCTTTCGTCTGGAAAATGGCCGTCAAAAATAGCGCAAACGGTAGCACCGCCGAGAATACCAAGTCTGCGGGGAAACGGGCGAACAAAAAATCCGGAGAATTGCGTAATCCGCTCTCGCCCGAGACGGTCGACTTTGAAAGTAAGGAGCCCGAAGGTGGCGGCAAACTCCCGCTCGATTCACCCGAGTTCAAACCCATTATCCGCGATCTCATTCGCCTCGCGAAAGAGCAGGACTACCTGACCTTCGAGGACATTAACGAGGCTATCCCCGACACGGAGACGGATCCCGAACTGTTCGAAGATCTCATTGAGCGACTCCGCACGATGAAGTTCCGCATCATCGACGCCGCCGAGGTGGACAATGTCAAGGCCGGAGCCGTCGACGAGGAGGAGGAGGAATCGCTCGAAGAAGACAGTGGGGATGACGACGGGAAAAAGCGCCCCGTAGAGCGCGAGGGACGACTCGATATCCTTGATGATCCAGTGCGGATGTATCTCAAGCAGATGGGGCAGGTCCCCCTGCTCACCCGCGAGCAGGAGGTCGAGATCTCCAAGCGAATCGAGCGGTCCGAGAGCGAGATACGGAAAATTCTCACCCGCTTCGGTTTCATCCCCGATGCCTACCTCGATATCGCCAAGCGCCTCGAAGAGGGCGACGAGCGCTTTGACCGGCTCATCATCGACAAGAAGATCGAAAGCCGCGCCCGTTACTTGAAAAACCTCGAGAAACTCTGCGATCAGGTCGCGACTCTGCGCAACAAAATCGCCGCCAGTTATTCGGACCTCCGCAACCCCAAGCCTGAGACTTCGATCAAAAAGGTCACCGATGCTTTTGAGAAAGATCACGCTGAACTCGCGAAGACCTACAGCAAATTCTACTTCAAACAAAAGGTGACAGAGGACCTCGTCACTATCACCACCGAGTTCGCGGCTCGTTCCACCGCGCTTAAGAATCAGGCTTCACAGGCGGCTCAGGGGGATGAGCGAAAGGATAAGTCCGAGGCGACACGTGCGAGGACCGCCTTTGAAAAGGAAGTCTGGATGATGCAGGAGGAGTTCGACGCACTCACCGGCTCGCTCAATGCCTACGTCAACGAAGCCCGCCGCGCCAAGGATGAAATGGTCGAGGCCAACCTGCGTCTTGTCATCTCGATCGCCAAGAAATACACGAACCGTGGCCTCTCCTTCCTCGATCTCATCCAGGAAGGCAACATGGGCCTCATGAAAGCGGTCGAGAAATTCGAGTATCGTCGCGGCTATAAATTCTCCACCTACGCGACGTGGTGGATCCGCCAGGCCATTACCCGCTCCATCGCCGATCAGGCGCGCACGATCCGCATCCCGGTGCACATGATCGAGACGATCAACAAGCTCATGCGGGTGCAAAAGCAGCTCGTGCAGGAATACGGCCGCGAACCCTCTCCAGAGGAAATCGCGGAAGAGATTCACCTCCCCGTCGAGCGGGTCAGCGCAGTGCTGAAAATGGCCCAGCAACCGATCTCGCTCCAGGCACCCGTCGGCGACAGTGACGAGACAAGTCTCGGCGACTTTATCGAAGACAAAGGGGCTGAGGATCCCAGCGACATGACCTCCATGTCCATGCTCAAGGACCGCATCCGCGACGTCCTCGACACGCTCAATCCACGAGAGCGCGAAGTGCTCGAGCAACGCTTCGGACTCGTCGACGGATACAGCCGTACTCTCGAGGAGGTCGGCAAACAATTCCAAGTGACCCGCGAACGCATTCGACAGATCGAGGCCAAGGCGCTGCGGAAAATGCGGCACCCCACGAGGATACGCCAGCTCGAGGGATTCATCGACGCCCCGCGCCCCGTTTGATATTTTTCAAAAAATCGAAACTCTTTGGATTTTGGCGTGTTTCATCCGGAATGAATCAAGAGGAACATCAAGACCGGACCTGGGATTTACTCACCCGTGCAAAAGAGGTGGCTCCATCCCCCTTCTTCGTCCGCAACGTGCTGCGAGAGGTGCGACAGCTCGGGGAATCTCCCCGGGGTCTGCGGACATGGATTGAGGCCCTCCTCACTCGTCGCGTCGCGCTCATTGGCGCAACCGCCTGCGCCACGCTTGCTTTGTTCCTCGTGCCTCTGCTCAACCGCGCCACGGCACCAGACGGCAGCGCAGGGACCATCGCTCTCTCAGACGATCAGTCCGACGCCTTTGACCCGGCTTCGGAAATGGCGGCCATTGAGTATCTCGGGCAACTCATGGCTGTGGCGGATCCGGGCTTGCTCGACGACGCCTCCCTCGCCGAACTGTTTTTCTGAAAGACGGGATCGCCCTGCGCGTATTCCTTTTTCATCTGACCACTCAGCATCCCCCCTACGCTGAAAACGGATTTTTCTAAGTCCGGTTTCGCCGGCACGTTCTAACAAGACCGTGTCGCTGCTTTTATCCTGCTGACAAAACCACATGAAAAGACCTCCCGCCTCTCTCTTTGCGTTCACTACCCTCGTCGCCGCGCTCGTCGGCGTTGCCTGCACCACGACCGTGCCCGAGACCGGGCGCAGGCAGGTAAACTTTCTCGACCCGGCTCAGGAAGCGGCGCTCGGCCTGACCGAGTTCCAGAAGATGAAACAGACGCTCAGGATCTCGACTGATCCCAGTGCCAATGCCCTCGTGCAGCGCGTCGGCACCCGCCTCTCGAAAGTGATGCCCGTCCCGAACGCGGAATGGGAGTTTGTCGTCTTTGATGACCCGACCCCGAACGCCTTTGCCCTCCCCGGCGGAAAAGTCGGCGTCCACACCGGCCTCTTCCAGGTGAGCCTTAATGAGGCTGGTCTTGCCGCCGTGATCGGGCACGAGGTTGCCCATGTCGTCGCCCGTCATTCGGGCGAGCGCCTTTCCCAAAATGTGCTCGCCGGTGCTGCGGTCGCGGGGGCCGGTTACATGATGAACAAAGACGGCCGCAATGGTGCACTCCCTACCGCCGCACTGGGAGCAGGAGCCCTCGTCGCGACGAAAGCCTTTTCCCGCGGACAGGAGCTCGAAGCCGACCGCATGGGGGCGATCTTCATGGCCCGCGCCGGCTATGACCCGCGCGAAGCCGTTTCGCTCTGGCAGCGTTTTGCCGACTGGCGCAAAACGAACGGCGCCGGCGGAGGCACCCCCCAGTTTCTTAGCACGCATCCGCTCGACGAGAAACGGATCTCCGAGTTGCAGTACTACCTTCCCGAAGCCATCGCCGAATACAAAGGTTGAGCATGGACAAACCCGCCCGACGCCGCGAGTGCTTCGACCGGATCAAATCGCTGAGCAACGCGGAGAAAGCCGCCGCCTCGGCGAGGATGAGAGAGCTCGTTCTTGCCTCTCCCCTTTTCCGCGAAGCGAAGACGATCTTCTCTTTCGCGGCCCTCCCCAGCGAGCCCGACCTCGGCCCGCTCGTCGGCGACTGTCCGGACAAAATCTGGGCCTATCCGAAAGTAGGGAGGGATGACAGGCTTACTTTTTATACGGTGCATCCGGACCATGTCCTCAGTCGCGGCAGCCTCGGTATCTCCGAGCCCGAGCCCCTCCCCGAACGGCTCCAGCCGCCTTCGGCACCCGATCTTATTCTCGTGCCGGGAGTCGGCTTTGACCTGCGCTCCCTCACCCGCCTGGGCCGGGGAAAGGGTCACTACGACCGTTACCTCGCCCTCGTCCTCGAGGAAAAAAGACCCGTCACCTTTGTCGGCGTCGGATTTTCCGCTCAGTTTGTGACCCTCATCCGGGAATCGCACGACATCACGATGCACCGCCTCCTCACCGAAGACGGCTGGACGGGATAAGAATCGCCTCACTGGAAGCTGCCGCCGAATCCCGCCTCGCGGAGCGCCTGCATCACCTCGTAGGTCTTGAAGTCCTCGCCGGTCACCGTCACCCTCGTCGAACCGGTCTTGGCCCCCTGTGACTTCACCCCGTCAACAGACTCGACCGCTTTAGCGAGGGCCTTGACGCACCCGCCACAGCAGAGATGCACGTCGCGCAGGACCATGGTGCTGGCGGTGAATTCATCGGGCTTGAGGTCGGCAATTTTCACCGCCTCGTTGTCCGACTTCCCGTAGAAACCGGCCGCCATGACTCCGCGCAGGGCCGCCTGGGCATCCTTGCCCGAGGGCGCGGCGATGACTATGGTCCCCGCTTTGCGATCGGGGGTGAAGGTGACACCGGCAGGAATGGGCGCCTTTTCATTCGCGGGGATTTTTAAGACGGCCTCTTCGCAATCCTTGCAGCAAAGGTGGACCCCGCTGAGGGTGATCGTGATGGCACCCTCGGGCACGGTGGGAGCCGGGGTGGCGGCACTGCCGGCACCCGTTTTCATGGCACCACCCTCCTTCGCGACCAACTCCTTGACAAAGGCATTGTCCTCGGGCGAGAGACCCGAGAGCGGCACTTCGTAGATCTGACCGTTGGCGAGTTTGATCTTCACCGTGCTTTCATCCTTCATCCCCGCGAACTCAGCCGGGATCTTCTTCCCGTCAGCCGCCCGGGTCCAGTCACGCACCTGGGCGTCAAGGGACGGGTTGAAAAACATCGCAATCAGAGCCAGAGAAGCGGGGAGCTTTTTCATGTAATAAAATTACCGAAATGCGACCGAGGGGGTCAAGAAGTGTTTTGGCAATTGCGAAACTTTCCGCGATGAAGTAACCAACAAACCGGACCTGCGGAGGTCTGAATAAACGAAGCGGTGGCCCGTCCTTTCCCGAATTCGAACCTTAAAAATCCCTCCCCGCTTCTCATCGTCCCGATTGACAGAAGATTTGAAGCATGATGGAATCTCCAACCAATGAAACTTTCCCTTCTTATCGTCCTCCCGGCACTTTTTGTTCTCCCTCTCGCGGGCCGGGCCGAGACTCCGCCCGAGCCGCTCCAACTCCTCTCCCTCGACGCCTGGACCGATACGGGAGCCTGGGCGAGGGCCGCTGAGGTCCACGGGAGCACTCAGGAGAAACAGTGGAAATCCGTCACTCCGGGCGACGTCGTCCTCTACAACGGCGCCGAGGGAAAGACCACTAACATGGTTAGTAAAGGCGAGCACGGGGATGTCGAGCTCGAAGTCGAATTCATGATTCCAAAATCCTCGAACTCGGGTATCTACCTGATGGGCCGCTACGAGATCCAGATCCTCGACAGTTACGGCAAGCCCGACAATGGCCTCTCTTTCTCCGACTGCGGCGGAGTCTATGAGCGTTGGGATGACAGTAAACCGGACGGATCGAAAGGATACGAGGGCACCGCGCCCAGGACCAATGCCTCGACCGCCCCCGGCACCTGGCAGACTTACCAAATCCAGTTCCGCGCCCCTCGATTTGATGGTGGAGGGAAAAAGGTCGAGAACGCCCGCTTTCTCCGCGTCGTGCACAACGGCGTCGTCATTCACGAGGATGTCGAAGTGACTGGACCGACCCGTGGCGGAGCACCAGGTCCGGAAGTCCCCCGCGGCACGATCATCGTGCAGGGAGACCATGGACCGGTCGCTTTCCGCAAGTTCATCGTACGGCACACCCGCTTTGAGTGATCGCGGGTGACCGCTTACCTGGCGAAAAGAGGATCCTTCCGGTTCCCGTCCGAGAGCAGGTAGGCGAGCAAATCGAGAACGTCATCTTTGCCCAGCGTATTGAGGAGCCCTGTCGGCATAGGACTCAGGGGCGACTCTTTCCTGATCACAATCTGCCCGCGAGCGAGAGAAGTAACCTCGTCCGGATGCATCATGTCCGTAATCACCCGTATCGTAACACCGGCGTCGTTTACAATCCGCCCCGTTAACACCGAGCCGTCTTTCATTTCAAAAATCGTCTGCCCGTGAGTCTCCGGAATCTCTTTTCCCGGATTGAGAATGGACTCGAGGAGATCACGCGGACTGAACTTGTCCCCCACCCCGGACAGGTCCGGACCGATGGCGGAACCTTCGCGATGGAACTGATGGCACTTCAGGCAGCTCGCCACGGCAAAAAGACGACGCCCCTTTTCATAGTCGCGATGCCCCTCGAGACCGACAGAGATGACGTCATCGAAATCGGCGACATTCCAGGCCCGCACGAAAGGGCGCTCTTCCGGTGAAATCGGCTCGACGCGATTTTCACCCGCAGCCGCGAGAACGGCCTGACTGAGAATGAAATAAAGATGACAGACTCGCATGCTATTAAACAGGTATCCCGACACGGCCTGCTGACAAGCCCTGATGCCCGCCGAATGGCGCAATCGTGGGCATTTACGGATGGCGGGAGACCGCGCGGAGGCTGAACTTTCGGATTTCGCCGGACGCACTTTGGCCTATAATCCGTCTCTTTATTTCTCCACCCATGAAATCAGCCCTCGCTCCCCTCACCCTCACCGCGCTGCTCTTTCATCCCTGTTTCGCGCAGGATGCGGAAAAGGAAAAGGGGAAAACGCTCGCCGCTCCGGTTGAGTTTCTCACGAAAGAGGCCTACGACAGCGAGGCGCAAGCTCGGATCAGTAATTTCAAGCTACCCGGGGGCGTCAGCGCGAGCCTCTTCGCCGACTCGAGCCAGACGCAGAATCCCAGCGCGATCTGTTTTGACAACAAAGGCCGCCTCTACATCGCCGAGATCCATCGCTGGCGCGCGGGGGTGCAGGATATCCGGAACGAGCAGCGACTCCTCCTCAACGACATCAACAACCGCACGAACGAAGATCGGTTCAAAATGTACGAGCAGGATCAACTGACGCGTCCCCTTTCCTTTTACACCGAATTCACGGACCGCATCGTCCGCGTCGAAGACACCGACGGCGACGGGCGGGCCGACAGCTCGAGCGTGTGGGCCGATGACTTTAACGAGGTCCTCGACGGTCCCGGGATTGGGCTGATCGCGGGGGAAAGCGACGACATCTACTACACGAACATCCCGCATCTCTGGCATCTCCGCGACACTAACGGCGACGGCAGTGCTGACGAGCGCACCTCTCTGCAGGATGGCTTCGGTGTGCGCATGAGCATCTCGGGCCACGACATGCACGGGCTCGTGTGGGGACCGGATGGAAAACTCTACTGGTCCATCGGCGACCGCGGTTATCATTTCACGACGAAGGAAGGCCGCCACTACGACCGCCCCTACACCGGCGGCGTCTTTCGCTGCGATCCGGACGGCTCGAATCTGGAGGAAGTCTACTCGGGCCTCCGCAACCCGCAGGAGCTCGCCTTTGACGCCTTCGGGAACCTCTTCACCTGCGACAACAACGCCGACGCCTGGGACACCGGCCGCCTCGTCTACCTCATTGAGGGCGGCGACTCGGGCTGGAATCACGGGCACCAGGTCCTGATGAATTTCCGCAACCAGCTCAAGCTCCGCACTCCCGTTTACACCCATCCCGGCCACAAGGAAATCCCGATGAACCCGTGGATGAGCGAGGCAATCTGGGAACCGGATCACGAGGGGCGTCCCGCCTATGCCCTGCCTCCCGTCGAGAAGGTCTCGTGGGGGCCGAGTGGTCTGGTCTACAACTACGGAGCCACCGCGATGCCAGCGCGATACGCCGGCCACTTCTGGGTCTGCAACTTCGGCGGTTCGAACGGCGATCTCGAAGCGTTCTCGGTAAAAGAGTCGGGCGCGGGTTTTTCCGTCGTCAACAAAGAGGTCTTCATGATCGGGCTCGGCAATACCGACGTCGAGTTCGGTCCCGACGGCCGCATGTATCTGAGTTGCTTCAACAACAGCGGCTGGTACAAGCAGGATCTCGGCAATATCTACGTCCTCGAGGCGACCACGCCGGAAAATGCCGATCTTATCGAAAGCACTCGGAAAATTCTCCTCGAAGACTTCGGCAGCCTCGATGGCAACACCCTCGACGAACTGCTCGGTCACCCCGACATGCGCGTGCGCCAGCGGGCCCAGTTCGCGCTTGCCAAAATGGAGTCGGAAGGATCCGCCTTTTTCAGCGCGGCCGCCACGCAGACGGAGAATCGTTTCAAGCGCCTCCACGGCATCTGGGGACTCGGTCAGCTCGCGCGAAAAGACGCCGCCCTGCTCGAGAAGGTCATTCCCCTGCTCTCTGACGCCGACGCCGAAGTGCGCGCCCAGTCCGCCAAGGTGCTTGCCGACTCCCGCTCCCCCGCCGCCGGCGAAGCCCTCGTCGCCGCCCTCTCGGACGAATCCACCCGCGTCAAGGCCTTCGCCGCGATCGGTGTCGGGAAATGCGGCAACATCCCCGCCCTCGTCCGACTCATCGAGATCCTCGCCGAGAATGACAACAAGGACGTCTTCCTACGCCACGCCTGCGTTCAGGGAATCTGGTACTTGAACGAGCGGGAAAAAATCCTCAAAGAGGTCAAAAACGAATCTGCGGCCGTCCGGCTGGGCGTTCTCCTCGCGCTGCGCAAGCTGAACGACCCGCGGGTGAAATATTTCCTCGACGATGCCGACGAAAAAGTCCGCTTCGAGGCGATCCGCGCGATCAACGACCTCGACCTGCTCACCGCCCTGCCCGATCTCGCCGACCAGATCAAGGCCTACGCCGCCGCCGAGCCGGATCTCCGTCTCCCCGCCGATCACCGCGACTGGATCATGCAGACCCGGCTCATCAATGCGAATTTCCGCCTCGGCGGGAATGAAAACGCGGCCAAGCTCCTCGCCTACGCCGCGCAGACGAAGCTGCCCGCGATGCTACGCGAGCAGGCTCTCTTCGCGATCGAGGAATGGAAAAATCCCAATCCGGTCGACGCGACCAACGGCGCCTATCGGCCCCTCGCGCCGGAAAGCCGCGGCGACATCACCGCTGCGGTGAAGGCCGGACTCCCCGCCGTCTTCGCGAACGCGGACGGCAGTCTCCTCGGACTCGCGACCCGCATCGCCCTGACCTACGGCGTCGATGCGCCCGAAGAACTCCTCGCGGCCCAGATCAAAGACAGCAAGGCCGCGATAGCCTCGCGTACCAGCTCGCTCGAGGGACTCGCCCGCCAGAATCCCACCGCCCTCGAATCGCTCTGGGGCGATCTGTTGAAAGCCGACAACGCCGTTCTCCGCTCGGCCGCGGTGAAGCAGTTACTTACGATCGATCCCGCTCGCGGCCTCGCTTCCGCCCTTGAAATGGCGAAAGCCGACAGCGTCGCGCTGCGCCAGCAGGGCTACCGACTCCTCGGGGAAACAAAAGCGCCTGAGGCCGCCGCCCTCTTCAACGAGAGACTCGCCGCGATAGCCAGGGAACTCCCCGGCGCCCTCCTCGATCTGCTCGAGAGCGCTGCGAAAGTCGAGGACAAAGCCGTCGCCGATCAACTCGCCGCCTATGAAAAAGGGATCAATCCCGCCGATCTCATCGGCGCTTTCAAACCCGCCCTCGAGGGAGGCGACCCGACAACAGGCAAAGAAATTTTCATGACCCACGCCGCCGGGCAGTGCGCCAAGTGCCACAAGATCGACGGCGACGGCGGCATCGCCGGACCCGAACTCACCGGGATCGGCTCGCGCCACCAGAAGGAATACCTCCTCGAATCTCTCATTGCCCCGAGCAAGGTCGTGGTGCCGGGCTACGGCATCACTCTCGTGACCCTGAAAAACGGCGAGAGCCTCGGCGGCATGCTGATGAATGAGGACGCCCGTAACATCGTCATCCGGATGCCCGACCCTGCCGCACCCGAAAAACAAATCGAGCGCACTATTCCCATGAGCGAAGTCGAGGGCCGCCAGCCGCCCGTCTCGGCTATGCCACCTATGACCTTTATACTGAGTAAGTCCGAGATTCGTGATCTCGTGGCCTACATGGGTTCCCTGAAAGCGAAAGGCGAAAAAAAGGGTCATTAAATCGGGCGCTCATCCGTTAAAGAAGGAGTCTGACTCAGCCTTGAAGTTCGATTTATCCCTCTTATAATCGCTCATGAAGAGACGCCTTTTCCTCGCCACCCTTCTCAGCGCCGCCTCCCTCAACGCGGCCGATCCACCAGCCAAACGCGGGGGAGGTCTTTTCGGATTCGGCGCACCGAAGAGTGAACAAATCTCAGGCGGTCTCTTCCCGAATCGCGGCTTCGCGGAGGAGTCTTCCAATAAGATCGTCACCTCTTCCGCCAACGCCCCGACCTCAGGCTCCGGCGGGAGCGAGATTTTCCGTTCGGGTCAGCCGCAGCCGGTTGATGCCGTCTCGTATGTCATTCAGAACGGTCGCAAAGTGGAACGTCCCGTCGAAACGGCAGTTCCCGTGGCAACACCGGGGGCACCTACCGCAACCTCACCCGTGGCGCAGGCAGCCGTACTGGCCGCGAGCAACGGGGTCGAGTTAGCCTCGAACGAAGGCAGGAAGCGCGGCGGCCTTTTTGCCTTCGGTCGACGTGACGATTCCTCCGACGAAAACGAAGTCGTTGCCCCGGTTCCGACAGAAGGTGGATTTGCGCCGCCGCGGGCGACTCCTGCCGCCGCCCCGGCACCTGCTGCTGCGGCACCGGCGCCCCCTGCCCTTCCCGCTTCGCCCGCCACTTCGGCAGTGCCTGTCACCGAGACAGCTGAGACCCCCAATTTTGCCGGAGTCGAAAAGGAAAGGGGAGACAAGTTCGGCTGGATCCCTTTCATGGGCCGCAAGAAGCAGGACGCCGCCCCGGTAATGGAGGCTGCAGCTCCCGCCGTGGTGGCGACCGCCGAGCCTGTTGTCGCCGCACCCGCCCCGACCAGCGCCACCCCTGCGCCTGCGAAGCCGGCCACCGCCGCAAGCCCGGCGGCTGCCACGACCGTTTCGACAACGGCACCGACAACGACTTTTGAAGTCCCCCGCGACGAATCGAAGAAAGAGGAGAAAAAGGAAGTCAAGCCCGGTTCCTCCGGCGGCGGCCTCCTCTCCCCCATTGCGAATATCCGGGTGCCCCGGAAGGAGATCGATCTCACCTCTGCCGAGACCATCATTCAGGATGGTGAGATTGTCGCCGGATCGGAAACCAATTTCGATATAGTCCCCGAGCCAGGCTCCACCGGTCAGCGTCAGGCGCCCCAGATCGTCAACGGAGTCAAGACCTACAACTCGTGGGACGATGTTAACGCCCGATCTTCCTCGGCAGCGGACAAGATCATCAGCTCGATGCGTTAAGGGTCGGCTCAAAGAGGCCCCGTTTCCCGTCATCCGAAGACTGGCGGCGAAAGCGCTGGAAATCTCGCCATCCTGCGCCAGCATAGACCCGACTCGGGATATGTTGCCATTCATCCAATCTCTCTCCTACCAGCGTCGGGCCCTCCTTCTCGTCGGCGTGGTCCTCGTGCTGCGACTGATCTATGCCGCGCTCTTCGCCAAAAACCCCATCGGGGATGAGGCCTACTACTGGGACTGGAGCCGGCAACTCGATTACGGCTATTATTCCAAGCCGCCCTTCATTGCCTGGCTCTATGGATTCGTCGACTGGATCGGCCAGGGCAGTCTCTTCGCGATTCGCGCGACCGCGGCGGTGTTGGGGACGCTCTCGCTCCTGATTCTCTACAAGCTCGCGGCCGCACTCTTCGACGAACGGACCGGATGGCTCGCGGTGCTCCTCGGCCTCGCCGCGCCGGCCAACGCGGTCCTCAGTTTTTTCCTCACGATCGATGCCCCGCTCGTAGTCTGCTGGTCGACGGCTCTGTGGATGCTGTGGCGCTACCTCTCGGGCGAGGGAAAAACGGGGGCGCTTGCGGTCCTCTTTCTCGCGCTCGCAGTCGGTCATCTTTGCAAGCAGATGATGATGGTCTTTCCGCTCATCACCGGGATCTTTCTCGCCCTGCATCACGAGACACGCCCTTTCCTGCGGCGGGGGGCGCTCTGGCTCACGATGCTGGGAAGCTACCTCTCCCTTATCCCACCGCTTGTCTGGAATGCGCGGCACGACTGGATCACCTTCAAGCACACAAGTCACCACTTCGAGGTCAAAAGTAAAGGCGGCAATCCCCTCCTCGAGCGGCTCGAGGACTTTTTCTCCTTCATCGGGACGCAGTTCGGGGTCCTCTCGCCGGGGACAGCCTTTGTCCTCTTCTGCCTGTGCCTCACCGGACTACCCCTGCTACGCAAAGTGGATCGGCCGGTGCGCTTTCTTCTCACCTTCGGCGCGCTCCCCGTCGCCGCGATGCTACTGCTCGCTCTGCGACAGAGTATGCAACCGAACTGGCCTGCCGTTTTTTACCTCGCGGGGATCGTCCTTACAGCGGCGTGGTATAATGGCAAGGTGCAGTTCGCCTATCCCCCGGCGCGGTGGCGGGGGCTCTTTCCGGTTACGATCGGGGTCGGCACCGCTCTCGCGGCCTACTTCTACCTCGCCCCCATCGTTTTCGCGGTAGCAGGCAAATCTGGACACACCGCCGATCCCAACCGCCGCATCCTCGGACACGACCTCGTCGCGACGGAGTTCGAGAAGCTCCGCAGGACTGTCCCCGGCGCGAATGACCATTTTCTCGTCGCCCTCGGGCACCGCGACATCACGAGCCACCTCGCCTTCGGCCTGCCCGACCAACCGCGCGTCTACCGCTGGGAGTCGCA
This sequence comes from Verrucomicrobiales bacterium, assembly GCA_030730365.1. GTDB lineage: Bacteria > Verrucomicrobiota > Verrucomicrobiia > Verrucomicrobiales > DEV007 > Arctic95D-9. The sequence goes on along the minus strand of JANQVJ010000005.1, from coordinate 172,962 downwards.
GGACCGCATCAGCTCACAATACGAAATGTGGAACGACCCCTACGAGGACGGCCTCGGGGGAAAAGACGCTATCATTCTCGTTCCACAAGTCACCGAACTGCCGCGCCGCTTCGCCCGCGCCTTTGGCGAAGTCGAGAAAGTCGGTGAATTCAAGGTCAGGTTCGGCTACGATGACGAGCGCGCCTTCTCCGTCTTCCGGGGCACGAAACTCAATTCCTGGCCTTCCGGCACATCCCCCGAAGAACCCTGAGCGGAGCGCCTCGCCATTAAAGAATGACACCCCCCGGCTACATCTCCCCATTCTCCCGACTCCCCGGACTGCGCGGGACACCCGCTTCGACCAAGCAGGTCAGTATCGTCGTCCCGTTTTACAACGAAGAGGAGTGCGTCGAGTTCGTCCTGCAGGAGATCGTCGCCTGCCAGCCCGCGGCGGAGGTCGTCGCAGTCGATGACGGCAGTTCGGATCGCACCTGGGAGATCATGCAGAGTGTGCCCGGAGTCACGCCGCTGCGTCTCACGAAAAACCGCGGCCAGAGCGGCGCCCTCTATGCCGGACTCCACTTTGCGAACGGCGACATCCTCGTCATGCTCGACGGCGACGGGCAGAACGATCCCGCCGACATCGCAAAGCTCGTCGAGCTCATCCGCAACGGTCAGTGTGATGTCGCGGTCGGACGCCGCGCCTCTCGCAAGGATACCTGGAGCCGCCGCGCCGCCTCGCGCATCGCCAATCGGGTGCGACGACTCTTCCTCCACGACGGCATTAGCGACACGGGCTGTTCGCTCAAGGCAATTCACCGGGACCATGTCGATCTGCTCGTGCCCTTCAACGGCCTCCACCGCTACCTCCCCGCGATCTTCACCCACGCTGGGCTGAAGATGACCGAGATCGCCGTCAACCACCGCGAGCGCAAGGCAGGCACCTCGAAATACACAAACTTCGACCGCGCCATCCGCGGCGTCTACGATCTCGTTGGCGTCTGCTGGATGCTGAAGCGCAAAGTCATCCTGCCTCCCCTCGAAACAAAGGCGGTGCTTGAAACGGCTGAAACGTGAATCGAACGATGGACCCCCGCACTGCTTTCGGTTAGGCTTCCTTCTCCCGGTCCTACCCGAATCCTTCGATGAAAAATCTCCCCCGATTGATCCTGCCTCTCCTCGCCGCTGCCGTCATGCTCATCAGCAGCTGCGAAGAGTATCAATCCACCGGGCTCTCTTCGACACTCACTTCGGGCAACTCGGGTAACTCGGGCTCCGCCAACGCCGCCTCACCCGCTCCCGTCGAGGCCCTCACAAAACACGACGTCGCCCTGCGCTTTCTCACCGCTTTCATTCGCCTCGACCGCGATATGGCGTCTCGCTATGCCACCACCGAAGCGATCAGCAAGCTCAACTGGAACACGTCGCACCGGGGCAATATCCCCTACTACGATGACAAAATGATCCTCTATTTCAACGGTGGCTGGGCCCGCGTCTATTTCCAGGACATCGGCGGCACTTATCGCATCAGCAACTTCGACGTGCACCGCCGGTGAGCCCCGCGACGAGGCTCAACCGAACATCTCCCTCGCGGAAAAAGCCACGCCGAGAGCAGCTGAAGAGTCTCCCCCACTCGCCCATTCAAACTGGGTCGTCTCTTTTTCGGGATTGATCGGGCTGCGCAGATACACGGGCCAGGCGCGCTCTTCAAACCCCTCCATGACCCAGCCGAGGTAATCGTCCCGGAACCCTACCGTCTCCGCAAGGCCACCGCCGATCACGACAAGACCGGGGTCAAAGACCCGCACGAGATCCGCGAGTCCGTAGCCGAGGATCCGGCCCTGCTGGCGGAAGATGGAAATGGCGAGTTCGTCCCCCGCTTTCGCGAAGTCACGGAGACGGAAGGCCTTTTCCTCGACCGTGGATCCATCGTTGAGGGGATGCCCGGCGTTTTCGGTCTTTGCCAGTTCGATGCCGACGCGGCGACGCAGCGCCATGAGAGAGACCCAGGCCTCGAGACATCCGGTGAGTCCGCAACTGCATTTCGGGAGCTCTCCGTTCTCCTCGCGATGCGGAACGGAGACGTGACCCACCTCGAGGGCGAGACCATTCTGCCCCTCGTAGGCGCGACCGCCCGGGAGGACAAGACCTCCGCCCAGACCGGTGCCGGGCGCAACAAGGAGAAGACCACCATGGTGCTTTTTGCGCACCGCATACTCGCCCAGCGCGGCGGCATTTCCGTCATTGGTCATGTAGACGGAAACTCCGCCGAGGCGCTGCGAGAAACAATCGCGGACATTCGTCCCGACCCAATCGGGCGCGAGATTCGCCTGCGCCCAGATGACGCCGTCGCTCGAGGGGGCGGGCACGTCCATACCGATGCCGCAAACCTGTTCCCGTGAAATACCGATATTGGCGGTGAGCTGAACGAGCGCAAGTTCGAGCTGCCCGAAAGTCGCCTCATAGCCGTCTTTTACCTGACTGCGAACCTCGACCATTTCTCCCGCGAGATCCCCCGCTTCGTCCACCAGCACGGTCTTCACCGTCGTTCCGCCAATATCAAGTCCGGCAAAGTAACTCCCGTTTTCAGCCATAAAAATATCCTTCTGAGAAAAACTGGGCAACGGATAGACGCAGGGGGCGAAAGCGTCAATCGACAAGTTCTCCGCGCGGCGCTTGGCTCCGCCTTAGTCGACCGGTGCGCCGCGCAGCGGAGTGCCGTCTTTCACCGCGACGGGAGAAGTGTTGAGCGAAACATTCCCCGGTTTGGGGGTAGCCGGACCCCGGATTCATGATCGAGGGGCTCCCCGACGGGTTGATGACGAACGGGTGCCAGTGCTCAAGATCCTGACTGAGTTGCTACGAGCTACGGGTCCCCGTGCGGGGAAAATCGGCCTCGGAAAGCCCGCGGCGACGGTGCGGTTCGGGTAGCCGCTCCCGATGGCAATCGGACGAACGACCCCGTATTTGAAACTCCCAAACAAATTCCACTGCCGTCGAAGTCCAGGCGGTGGTCTCGCCCTCGCTTCGCCAAAAACAGCATCCCCACCCGAAGACGGCCGGGCTCATCTTTAACGAATGAGAATGGGACCAATCTGAATGTGATGAGGTATCCAAAAACAGATCAAATCATTCGAGCTAAATAAAATTGTCCTGACAATACACCCTTTGATGTCGCTTCGAACATCATTGGACACACATTCTCTGCACGTATCCACGCGGAAACTCGAGAGTGGATTTTCCTCCCGATCACTGACAAAGTAGTTCAATGAAAAAAATCGCAGCTCTCCTCGCGTTCGCTCTACCCCTCGCCGGGCATGCGGAACAGGTTCTCCTTGAGGCAGAATCGTTCACCAACCCCGGCGGCTGGGAACTCGATACCCAGTTCATCGAAACAATGGGCTCGCCCTATCTCCTTGCCCATGGCCTCGGCACCCCGGTCGCCGACGCCAGCACCGAAGTGACTTTCCCCAAGGCCGGCGAATACCGCCTCTGGGTCCGCACGAAAAACTGGGTCGAGAAGTTCGCGGAGGAGGTCGACGCCACTGCCGCACCCGGCCGATTTCAGGTGAAGATCGGCGACAGCGCCGTCGCTCACGAATTCGGCAAAACCGGCGCCGCGTGGCATTGGGAAGATGGTGGCACCGTCACGATCAGCGATCTTAAGGCCAAAGTCTCCCTCGTCGACCTGACCGGCTTCAACGGTCGCTGCGACGCGATCCTCTTCTCGAGCGATCCCGCCTTTGTCCCCGACAACTCCAGCGATGTCCTCCCTGCCTGGCGGCGCACGATGCTCGGTATCCCCGAAGAGGCGACGACTGAGGGCCCCTTTGACATCGTCTTCGTCGGCGGCGGATACTCCGGAGCCTGCGGCGCGATCTCGGCCGCCCGCATGGGCCTGAAAGTCGCCCTCATCCAGAACCGTCCCGTCCTAGGCGGAAACGGCTCGTCCGAAGTGCGCGTCTGGGCCATGGGCAACACTCCTCCCGGCCTCTACCCAGTAGGAGACATCATCAGGGAATTCGAAGACGACGCCAAACTCTCACCGGGCACCTACGAGGAGTTCGAAGACGCGAAAAAGCACCGCATTGTCACCGCCGAGAAAAACATCACTCTTTTCCTCAACCACCACGCTTACAAGGTCGAGATGGCCTCCGCATCGGAAATCGAGTCAGTCCACGCCTTCGACACCCGTACCGGCTCGATCAGACGCTTTACCGGACGCACCTTCTGCGACACGACCGGGCACGGCACTATCGGTAAAATGGCCGGCGCAGACTACGAGATGTTTGAAAAAGGGCGCATGGGCATGTCCAACATGTGGGCATGGGAAAACGCAGATAGCACGCAGACATTCCCCGAGACTCCATGGGCGCTCCCCCTCGAAGAAGGGGATTTCCCCTATCCCCAGAAATTCCACGCTCAGTGGTTCTGGGAAAGCGGTTACGATAAACACCCTCTCCTCGATCTCGAAGAGATCCGCGACTGGAACCTCCTCGCCGGATTCGGCGCTTGGAATGCACTCAAGAACAAAGGGGCTCACGAACGGTCCGACCCGGACATGCTCGCCCATAAAAACGCCCGTCTTACGTGGATGGCATACGTTGGCGGGACCCGCGAAACAATACAGCTCCTCGGAGATGTCATCCTCAGCGAAGAGGACATCGTTTCCAAAAAGCCCTTTGACGACGGTTGCGTCCTCACCACCTGGTCCGTCGATCTTCACTACCCCAACGAGCAGTATTCGAAAAAGTATCCCGAAAATCCCTTCATCTCTGTCGCTGTTCACGGCAAAGGGGTAGATCGTAAAAAAGGCTACCCGGTTCCCTATCGCTGCTTTTACTCGAGGAATATCGAAAACCTCTTCATGGCCGGACGCAACATCAGCGTCACCCACGAAGCTCTCGGGACGGTCCGAGTGATGAAAACCTGCGGCATGATGGGTGTCGTCGTCGGCAAAGCCGCCGCTCTCTGCGTCCAGCACGACGTGACGCCGCGTGAAGTCTACTACCAGCATCTCGGCGACCTCATCGAGCTGCTCCAGCTCCCGGGCAACGTCCGCCGCGCCAGCCTCACTGATGAATTTGCAGTCGATCCCGCACTGCCCGCAATCCTAGAAGAGGAAACCGACTGGATCACCCTCAGCCAGCTCGACGGTATCGTGATCGATGACGAAAAAGCCAGGCTCGTCGGCGAATGGACCCACGGGGCTGGTCTCAAAAAATATGTGGAAAACGGCTACCACTACATCGGTGCCGCCAAAGGTGACGACGTCGCCTCGGCCACCTTCGAATTCACCATCCCTGAAGACGGCGAATACGAGGTCCGTATCTCTCATCAGCCCCACGAAAACCGCTCGTCGAAGACTCCGGTGACCGTCAACTCGGCCGACAGCGCGGTGACCGTCAACGTGAATCAGAGGATCGCGCCTCCCCTTGCCAAAGGATTCTTCGGCCTCGGCGTCTTCCGCTTCGAAGCCGGCAAGCCCGGCTCGGTGGTCGTGACCAACAAAGGCATCGACGGCAGCGCCCACATCGACGCCGTGCAGATCATCAAGCTGAAGTAACATTAGCCTCAGAGGGGGCGGAGAGATCTCCGCCCCTTTTTTTACTCCGGCATCTTCCGCTACTCCCCCCGCTCTTTCATCTCCCGCATCAACCGACGTGCCTCCGCCGCCGTTGCGGCGAGTTCTTTGTCGAGGTCGCGCAGGCGCTTCGCGTGCTCGCGCCGTACCCGCCTGAGATCGTAAAACGCGAGGAGTAGGATGAGGACTACAAGGATAAAGCAGGCCAGCCAAAAAACGGTGAAGGCCAGTGGCATCCCCATAAGGGTCTCTCCGAGCGTGACAGCCCCGATAAAAACAAGGACAAGAGTCAACAAAGTCAGACCGAAAAGCAGGTTCCGGCGGGCGACCGCATGCAGTAAGACGCCCGTCGGCGCCGTCGAGGAAGGTTCTTCTTCCCCGGGGTGTTCAGGATTTTCCACCCGTCAATCGAATCACACCCCGCGTGAGTTGGCCATCCTCTTTTTTCGACATCGAGGTCAAACCTCTCAAAGAGGAGTTCGACAGCCACACAAATTGCTTCATCGAGTCAGGCCAAAGGAGCCGCAGATCCTTCGACGTCCTCACTGTAGGATCATTCCACGAAGGTCCGGCGGGAGTAGTAACGCATCGACTCTTCACATGAATCCCCCACCGCAGACCAAAAAAAGCGCTTCGGCGCTGTTCATGAACCGTATTTCCTCCTACATTCAAGCATGACCCGGGCACGACTGAAGGTCCTGAAAACCTACAAACTCTACATCGGCGGGAAGTTTCCCCGGACCGAGAGCGGACGCACCATGACAGCACAACACGCGACCACCGGTGAGCACCTCGCCCACTATTGCCACGCCTCGCGCAAAGATCTCCGTGACGCCGTCGTCGCCGCCCGCAGCGCCCTCGCCGGCTGGAGCGGGACGACCGCCTACCTCAAAGGGCAAATTCTCTACCGCGCCGCCGAGATCATCGAGGGACGCGCTGACAGCTTTGCCGGCGAGATCGCCGACCTCACCGGTCAGTCTCTCAAGGCGTCGAAAAGCGAGGTCGAAGCCGCGGTCGACCGGCTCGTCTATTTCGCCGGCTGGACCGATAAATACTCACAGATCTTCAGCTCGGTGAATCCGGTCGCCTCATCGCATTTCAACTTCACCTTCCCCGAGCCCGTCGGCGTCATCGGGTTGTTCGCTCCGGACAAGCCGTCCTTTCTCGCTCTCGTCTCGCTCATCGCGCAGATAATCCTCTCGGGAAACACCGTTGTCGCTCTCGCTTCCGAAACAGCTCCCCTACCCGCCGCGTCCCTCGGTGAAGCCCTCACCACGAGCGATCTTCCCGGTGGAGTCGTCAACCTGCTCACCGGGCACCGTGCCGAACTCGCGCCCTGGCTCGCCGGACACATGGACGTGAATGCGATCATCGATGCCTCGGGCGATGCCGCGACCTTTGCCACCCTTCAGGCCGGGTCCGGTGAAAACCTCAAGCGCGTCCATTCGCACGCCCTCCCCACACCCGCCGACTGGTACACCGAGCTCGCCCGCGATCCCTACCGCATCCTCGACACGGTCGAGTTCAAGACCGCGTGGCATCCCATGGGAGTTTGATCCGTGAAGCAGGCGCTCCTCATTATCCTCGACTCCGTCGGCATCGGTCACGCGCCCGACGCCGCCGCCTTCGGGGACGAAGGGGCGAACACTCTCGGCCATCTCCGGGAGACCATCCCCGGCTTTTCCCTGCCCCATCTCGACGCGTCCGGACTAATCGCCTGTGAACACCTCGCCGCCGGCCGCCCGCCTAACAATCCGGCTAATCTTTCCCACGGCTGCCTCACCGAACGATCGGCGGGGAAAGACACCGTGACCGGACACTGGGAGATTGCCGGAGCTCCCCTCGAGGTTCCTTTTGCCACCCACGCCCGCTTTTCCGATGCCCTCGTCGCGGAGATGGAGGCCGCCTGCGGCGTCAGCTTCATCGGCAACTACGCTCGATCGGGCACCATCATTCTCGATGAACTCGGCGCAGAACACCTCCGCACCGGTCACCCCATTCTCTACACCAGCGCCGATTCCGTGATCCAGATCGCCGCGCACGAATCCATCCTCCCCATCGCGCGGCTCTACGAAATCTGTTGCCGCCTCCGCATTATTGCCGACCGTGAGCGGATCGGACGCGTCATCGCCCGGCCCTTCGAAGGCAGTCCGGGATCCTTTCGTCGCACCGCCAACCGGCACGACTTCTCGATGCGCCCCCCCGAGACCGTGCTGAACCATCTCGAGATCGCCGGAGTCGAGACTATCAGCGTCGGCAAAATCGGCGACATTTTTTCCGACTCCGGAATCACCCGCTCGATCCCGACCGAAAACAATGCCGATGGTTGCACTCGCATGGACGAACTCCTTCGCGAAAAGCCGGAGAGGCCCCGCCTCATCTTGACCAACCTCGTCGACTTCGACTCGCTCTACGGCCATCGCCGCGATCCTGCCGGATACGCCCGGGCCCTCGTCGAATTCGACGACTGGTTCGGCGCTTTGCTGCCTCGGCTCGATGATGAAACCCTGCTCATCCTCACCGCCGACCACGGAAATGACCCGACCTGGACAGGCACCGATCACACCCGGGAGCGCGTCCCGCTGCTCGTGAAAATGCCGGGTGAGGCCCAGTCTCTCGGAGCCCGGGACACCTTCGCTGACGTCGCCGCAACGCTGACTGAGTGGTTCGCCGTATCGAACGAGGGACTCGCCGGTAAATCCTTTCTGAGTCAATCCTGAAAAAGTCTCACTCGCCCAGGCAATACAACCACTCCTGCCGCTCAGCCGAGGCATCGGCAGTGCGTAGGTAGACGGTCTCTCCGACGAAGGACGGGGTCGCAAAACCCTCCGCGCCGAGAGTATTCTCGGCCAGGCTGGTGAATTTCTCCGGATCGGGAGCAAAGACGTAGGTGATGCCGCGCTCGTTCATTGCGTAGATGCGACCACCGGCGAGAGTCGGCGAGGCACTGACCGGGCCGCCGAGGCGCACCTTCCACTTTTCGATTCCCGTCTCCGCTTCCCAGCAGATCGCGATACCGCCGTCGTTGAAAGCGTAGACGTGGCCGTCATGATAGAGCAATGACTGCTCGTAGGAGGAGTCGGCGTGGCGCCAGAGCAACGCCGGTTCGTCGACGGCCCGCACCGCCAGTGTCTCTTTGTTAGGAAATCCCCCGCTCGCGAAGACCGTGTCCTCACTCCAGACCATCGTCCCGCAGGTCGCTTTACTCGATCCAGCGATCTGCCAGAAAGGCTTGCCTGTGGACGGGTCATAGCTGCTGACGAGATCAGCCCCGCTCAGGAGCAGCTGCTCTTTGCCGCCTACATTGGCCACAATGGGTGAGGAATAGCTTGTCTTCACTTTACGCTCCGTGCGCCAGGCCTCCTCTCCGTCAGACCTCCGGAAGGCGGCAATATAGCCACCCGCCGCATACTCCGATGAAACAATCACGAGATCGCCGTGAACCGTCGGACTGGGAGCATAGCCGAATCCGTAATCGCAAGAGTAAGTGCCGGTCTTCCGCTGCCAGGCGATCCTGCCTTCGAGATCGAGTGCGCTGAGGAAGACCTCGCCATTCAGATCAAAGACGGTAAAGGCGTGGGTCCCGTCCGAGGCCACGGTCGGAGTCGCGGCGCTGTTTTTACGGTGAATTTTTTGGCGAAGCGGCCCTTCATGCACAACCGTCTCCCATCGTTTTTGCCCGTTCGCGCGGTCGTAGGCGAGGGTGAGCCGAGTCGTATCCGTGGACGAGGTCAGCAGGACGAGACCTCCCACCACCGTCGGGCTCGATAGTCCACGACCGGGCACGGGAACTTTCCATCGCACATTTTCCTCCTCGCCCCAGGTCAGGGGTGGCTTTGCGCTCGGATCGGCGATGCCATTCCCGTTAGGTCCGCGCCACTGCAGCCAGTCCTGCGTGGCTGAAGCGGAGCGAGGGAGCGTCGCGATGAGAAAAAAGAGGAGGATGGCAGGCTTCATTTTCACAGAGTTCGCGGGCAACGCAATCGTTTGAATAAAACGACAAACGATGGAAAACTCAAGTTTCACCCTCTTCCTTCTCCACGTATGGCCGATATTTCCACCGACGAAATTGCCGGGAATTCCTCCTATTATCAGGAGTTCCTCGCCGAGCGGGACGAGGTCCTGCGTCACAAGTGGATCAAAAGCGAGGAAGCCGGGCGGGATATCGGCTTTGAGGCTGCTCTTGTGGACTGGTCCACCCATTATCGGGAGAAATGGAAGAAGGAATATCAGGCCAAACCGCGCCGTTAATTCAAACCTGACGGGGTGTAGTCAGTGACCGCCCCCTCTTGAGTCGGGCACAAAAAAGAGCGGCTTCGCGACCGCTCTTTTTTGTTTTACTAACTGTCGTGTGCGTTTAACGCGCAACTAAATGCGAATTAATTGCCGGCGAGGGTAGCGGGCCCGGCCGCTTCATTATTGCCTTCACGGAGAGCGGACTCAATCGCACTCGCTCCGTCGAGGAGCCCGTGGGCCTCGCGGTAGGCGGCGTCATCGGCAGGGAAATGGGCGAGTAGTTTACCTGCGGCATCGCTTTCCTCACGGTTCACGAGGTAGCGCACCTCTGCAGTAACTGTCCGGACGAGGATGTCCTTCACTCCGGGCATGATGGCGCTGACCTCCGCGCTGAGACGCGCCGCCGAGGCGTAGTCTTCCGAGCGGTAGAACGTCATCACGAGTCCCTCGGCGGCGGAGTGATCGGCCGAGTTTACCTCCAACGCGGAGAGGAATTTGTCGATTGCGCGATCCCAGCGTTTGCCGTCGAAGTGCTTCCAACCCGCATTAGTAAGAGCGGCGCTTCCCTTCTGATCGGTCACCGCACCTTTACCGGCAACCTCGATCCTCACAGACTTCGCCAGGAGAGGGCGATACTCACGCACATTCGGCGTCGGGGCTGCACTGACTTGGTCGGTGGTGATCAGGAGAAGAACGAGGAGGGCGGCAAACGAGGGAATCTTGTTCATGGTAGGAAGAATGTTTTTAAATTTAAGAGCAATTTAAGATAATGACAATCAAATATTTTAAAAACATTAAACAAGCGTCTCAAAATTGAGAAAATGACAAGACCGGACGATCGGACCGAGGACGTGGCGTCCACACCCGCCTGAGCAGATGGAGCGTTCTGGGTGCCTGTTGTCCGGCAAGGAAGCCTGTCCTGAATGATGCGGCGATTAAGCGCTCAGTTTTGCAGGACTGAGGCGCTGCGGGAACGCCTGAGCGCGCTCCTCCCGTCTCATTCTCGTCCGCCCAAACTAATGCGCGTCAATTCCTGCACGATGAAGCAGAGGGGAAGGCAATAGCGAACGATTTTCGCCATTTCATGAGCGTGCCCGTATCTTCCGGTCAGACGTTTTCAGCCGGCAGTCTCAATGAGGCGGGTGATTTCGAGCGCCACGTCAAGGGCGGCGGCTCCCTGGAGTCCGCTGACTTTTGGCTGCTCGCCTCTCGCTGCGCATTCGACAAAGGCGGCGAGTTCACACTTGAGCGGTTCATCCTTTTCGACTTCGACTTCTTCTTTGGCGATGGTCATGCCGTCTTTGCGATAGATCCAGCCGCTCTGATCCTGATAGTCGAGGGAAAGATAGGCGTCGCTCTGAAAAACGCGGATCTTGCGGAGGCGTTCGGGACTGATGCGGCTCGCGGTGATGTTGGCGACACAGCCATTCTCAAACCGGATCCGTGCGTTGGCGATGTCTTCGCGGCGCGTCAGCACGGGTATGCCGACGGCATCGATCGTGGCGATGGGCGAGTTCACGAGATGCAGAACGATCTCGAGGTCATGGATCATGAGATCAAGAACGACCCCGATGTCGAGGCTGCGCTGGGGAAAGGGCGAGAGACGATGGCACTCGATGAACTTAGGCGAGTTGAGCCGAGCCTCGAGCTGGCTCATGACCGGATTAAATCTCTCGATGTGACCGACTTGGAGGATACAACCCTTTTCCGCGGCGAGGGCGATCATGGCTTTAGCGTCGTCGACCGAGTCGGAGATGGGTTTTTCCACGAGGACGTGTTTACCGGCGGAAAGCAGCATCGTCGCGATTTCCCGGTGCGACACGGTCGGGGTCGCGACAGAGGCGGCATCGACCCGCTCGACAAGCTCCCCGATGCTGCCGACGGCCACGGTTCCGAACTCTTCGGCGAGCTGGCGGGCGTGATCGAGATTGGCATCGTAGATCGCGACAAGATCGGCCGATTCGAGACCGGCGTAGATACGCGCGTGATTCCGACCAATGGCTCCGACCCCGACGACTCCGACTTTGACACTCATAATCTCCTGCTATGGCAGCATACGCGGGCGGGGGCAACTCCGTATCGTCCCGGGACATGGGTTTTTCCTCATTCGGCGATAGCGAAGAGACTGATTCTTTTCTCCTGACAGAGGCGGACGATCTCCTCTTTCCCGAGCAACAGGGTGCACCTGGCTTCGACAACGATGGCATTGACCCCGGCTGAGGCTGCCGTCTCGATTGTGGCAGGACCGACAACGGGGACGTCGAAGCGGAAGTCCTGCTTTGGCTTGGAGACTTTAACCATCATGGCCTCTCCTTTTCCAAGTTCCCCGCCCCGCTTAACCGCCTCGTTGGTCCCTTCGAAAGCCTCGACGGCGAGGACGGTCCCTTTTTTCACGACGACAGTCTGTCCTACGTCGAGTCGGCTCATCTCTTTGGCGATGCGAAAACCAAAGGCAGCGTCTTCCTTTTGCCGGTCGCTCAAGGCCGGACCACAGACGGGCCCGGCGATGGGAAGGAGATCACCGAGAAAGGTTGTTGCAGGCAGCAGGGTAATGCCGTCCGCCTCAAGTTCGCCGGCGATAGCGGCGAAGAGAGTCTCAGCGTTGCGCTCTTTTACGCGACTGAGCATTTTCAGGAGACGCAGGTCGGGTCGCAGATCGAAGAGGTTTTTCGGGGCGATCTGTCCAACCATGACGACCGAGGTGACGCTGTGCGCTTTGAAGTGCTTTATCATCTTGCCGAGTTGCCCGACCCGCATCCACTCGAGCTGGTCGACGAGATCTTTCAACCCGGGATCGGTCTCGTCGGTGAAGGCGGCGGCGACGAGGCTCTTGACTCCGGCACGACGCGCGGCGCGGGCAAAGGTCTCGGGGTAGATGCCGTTGCCGGCGATCATCCCGACGATGCTGGGGATCTCTGTATCGCTCATGAAATTAGTTGGGGTCATCCGGCCGTCGCGGCAGCCCGGTCGGCCACGGCGATGATGATGGCTATAGTCAAAATGATGGTTCCAAGAACCCGCCAGAGAAACCCCCGGCCGGTGTCATGGTGCTCACTGTTTCCGAGAATGCGGCCAAATACAACCAGAAGGACGATGACCCAGAGCCCCCGCGAGGCATAGACTACATTGACGCCGGTGGCATCGTCGAAGTAGCTCAGCCCCATGCCCATGATGATGGCCTGCAGGGCGATGAGGATCGCTCCCCACCAGGTCCACGAGACTCCCGCCTTCGGTAGCCGCATGGAAGGTCGCCCCTGAAAAAGCCAGAGCGCGAAGGTGAAGAACGGGACCGTGCCCATCCCGATCCCGAGAAGTCCGAGCGCGCCGAAGTCCGCTGCCCACCAGGCCACGAGGACGTCAAAGAGCCCGAAGAGCAGGGCGCTGGAGAGGGTGACGACGACAGTGTAGGCGAGATGGGTGCCGCCTTTCAGATCCCCCAACCCCATGACAAAAATCCCGATTGTCGTGAGCGCGGCAGCGACGAGGAGCGGAAAACCGGGAGACTTTCCGGTGAGGAAAACAACCCCGAGAGCGACGAAGACGACCTTCGTTCCCATCAGCGGAGTGACGAAGGAGACATCGCCGCGTCGCAGGGCGATGAAGGTGAGCCAGTGCCCGAAGAAAAAAGCGGCCCCAATGAGGACGGGCTTCGCCCACTGGCTCCAGTCGATCACCGTTTTTTCCAGAAAGATCAGGGGGATAAAGAACAGTCCGAGCCCGAGGTTGGTCAGGTGAAAGGACTGATCCATCGTGACGCCCTCCTTCAACGCTCGCTTGATCACGATGGACCCTAGAGAGTAGACGATGGCGGCAACAAGCGGGAGGAGCAAATAAAGCGTAGGCACGGCGGCATTGTCGCGATGCCCCGCCTTTCGTCAAAGAGTTACTCGCCTCTCTGTCGCGCTCAGACGAGCGGTAGCAGATAGGAAAGAAGCAAGCTCATGACGAAGATGGTGCACCCGAGCACTGCGAGCATCGGCGTCCAGGATTTGAGCGCCTCCATCTCGGTGAGCCCGCTCATCTTTGCCACGATCCAGAATCCGCTGTCGTTCATCCAGGCTCCGACGAGCCCGCCACCCCCGATAGCGGTGGCAAGGTAGACGGGGTGAAAACCAAGTTGCAGCCCATCAGTCATCGCAGCGATCATGCCCGAGGCGGTGATGACGGCGACGGTGGTCGAGCCTTGCGCGAACTTCAGCAGGACCGAGATCCCAAAGCCGAGAAAGAGCAGGGTGTAACCTCCGCCTCCGGCGCTCGCCGGAAAGATAGCCTCGATCGCCGGACCGATTTTGGCGGCCGCGAGCATCGCCCCGAAAGCGCCGCCCGCTGCGGTAATCAGAATGATGAGCCCCCCGCTCATGAGCGAGTTCTCGATCATGCTCGAGAACTCGACTTTACCGGGACGACACTGCCGGAGGTAAAGGAGCACGGCGAGGATCGCGGAGAGGAGCAGGGCGAGGTTGGCATTGCCATAGAGCTGCCCGAAGTCCGAGGCCTCGCGTTTTGGCGTTTTCCACAGGTGACGTGCTAAGACGCTCTCGGGCAGGGCTTTCTCGAGGACTTTGCGATTCTCGTGCTCGACGACGGCGAGATTCGCGCGGGTCAGATTCGCACCTGTCGAAAAAGCAGTTCGACTGGCGAGGGTGGCATTGATCGCCGCGGCAACCGACGCCTCCGTCGCACTCTCACGCGGCGGCAGGGTCGTCTTCAGGATCGAAAGCGGCCCGTCCTGATCCGCGGCTATAGTTGCATAGAACGCATCGAGGTTCTTCAAGTCAATCTCGCGGACCTGGCCGGCACGTTCAGCGTTAGCGCGGGTTTCGAGAACGGTGCTGATCCCGATGAGGGCGACCGGCAGAATGATGGGGAGCAAAGAGACAAAAAGTCCAGGGAGAGGGCGGTCCGAAGAGACCCCTGAAGTGTCCTCGACTTCCTCACCCGGTAGATGTCGCATCTCGATAGGCATGCGACGGTTAATGTAGAGACTGAACAGCAACCCCGCGATACTCGCCGGCAGGCCGATGAGGCAGCCAATCCCGATCATGACCCCGAGGTCGACCCCGAGTTGCTGCGCCATCAGGAGCGGGCCCGGTGTCGGCGGCACGAGCGAATGGGTCACCGCTCCCCCTGCCGAGATCGCCAGGATGTAGAGCAGGTAGTTCTTTTTGGTCTTGCGAAAGAGCGAGCGGGCGAGGGGCACGAGCAGGTAGAAGACGGTGTCGAAGAAGACGGGAATCGCGAGGACAAATCCGCTCCCCGACAGGGCGATGTGGGATCGCCGTTCCCCAAGACATTTTAGAAAGGCCTGGACGATGCGGTCCGCCGCACCACTCTTCATCAGACAATCACCAATGATCGCAGCCATCGCGATGACGATGCCGATTCCGCCGGCGGTGCTGCCGAAGGCAGCGGCGACCCGACCAACCTTATCCGCAATCTCGCCGGGGGCCATCAGACTGACCACGAGCGCGGCGGAGATGAGGGCGACAAAGGCATTGATCCGCAGACCAATGATCATCCCGATGACCACGGCGACACCGATAAAGAGAATAAAGAACGGAAAATAAGGATAGACCATGAGGCCGCAGAGAGTGGCAAGAAACGGTGCCAATGACAACCCTTGAATTTCTAGAAATGGCTCTCAATGAGGCGACCGGTCGCGAGGGCCTCCCAATTTTCCCTTGCGGGATCGGGGGCTGCTTCACTCTGCACAGTGGCCACGGTCGTCTCCACCGTGGCCTGGACCTCGTCTTCGAGAGTGGTCAGGGCGCACTCCTCGGCATAACCCTCCGCGAGGATACGCTCCCGGGCGAGAACGATGCAGTCCCCTCCCCACTGACCGGCACGAGCCTCATCGGGAACGTAGCTCGCGTCATCATGCTCGCCGTGTCCGGAAAGGCGCAGCAATTTCCCTACGACGAGTTGCGGCCCCTCCCCCGCTCGCGCCCTCGCGATGGCCTGTCGGAAGGTGAGGAGACATTCCATAAGATCAGTCCCGTCGATGGAGTAGCCGGCGATGCCGTAGCCGATCGCACGATCCGCAAGATCGGCGCAGGCATACTGCCGCGAGGTCGGCGTGGAATAGGCGAATTGGTTGTCCGCGACGGCGAGGACGAGCGGGAGGCGCTCGACGGCGGCCTGGTTGAGCGCTTCGTGAAAAGCACCAGTGGAGGTGGCTCCGTCTCCGGCTGATGCTCCACCGACGAATCCGGCGAGTCCGCGGGATCTTTTCGCCATGAGCATACCGTTAATCACTGAAATGGAGGACCCGAGGTGACTGATCATCGCCGGCATGCCCTCGCGGGGTCGACCACGGTGAATGTTACCATCGCGTCCCCGCATCGGACCCTCGACCGAGCCGAGGTAGGTGCGCGCGGCGTCGATAAGGGCCTCGCCGAAAGCTCCCCGCCCCGCCTGGTCGCGGATGAGCGGAGCGTAGACATCTCCGAGAGCGCGGTCAAGCTGGCCGCCGAGGGCACAGCTAAAGGCCTCCTGCCCCCGCCCCACGTAGACTCCTCCGACAATTTTGCCCCCGCGATAGAGTGCCGAGATTTTGTCTTCAAAGATCCTCGCCGTGAGCATCACGCGATACGCGTCCACGAACTCGGATGCGGCGACGGAACCGGTTAATGGAAGATCACTTGCAGACATAAGGCCAATCCCCACTTTAGCCACGCGGGGATGGCCCCCGCAACGAAATTTTTCCAGCAGCGAAATCGCTTTTGCCGCTCTTTTCATTGCATCTTTCTAAATCGGATTCCGAGCCGATCTTTCTTGTATCGTTTTACCGCAAAAAGTCTAATACGTCGCCTTTGCCGGAATGCTCGCAAAGGATCCACAAACGCAAAAAGCCGGAGCTCGCGCCCCGGCTTTTCTGAAATTGTGATTTCAGAAAAACGGAAGGATCACTCCTTCTCTTTTCCGTCCCAGACGGGATACTCGAGAGGCTTGTCGTCCTCTTTCCAGGCACCGAAGTCGGCTCCGTCGGCGATCCATTTGGAGACGAGCTCAATCTCGGCTTTGGTCCACTGGGGAGCCTTACCTTCCGGCGGGTAGTGGTATTCGTCGTCGATCGGGAGCTTCACCACCTGGATCATGCGGCTGTCATCGGGCTTGCCGGGGACGATAAATTTCGCTCCCTCTTCGCCTTCAGCAGCGAGGAGAGACTCCGCATTGGTGAAGACATAACCACCCTTGGGCTTGATCATGCGACCGGGGCGCTCGGGGCTTTCGTGCTCGGGACGGTGGCACTGCACGCAGCTCGCCTTAATGAGCGGATACACTTGAGTCTGGAAGTCGACCTTATCCTGAGCCGAGGCGGTGAGCGCCGGCGCGAGGAGACCGAGGAGAGGGGCAAGGAGGATACTTTTTCGCATAGTTCTTGGTTAGGGTTTAACAAACACCGATGAACTGTAAACGAAGCTGCGCCGAGATCAAAGCAGAAATCAGTCCGTATTTCGGGGATGAGGTCATCAGTCCTTCCGAACGCGATTGAAGAACTTCCAAGCCGCCCGCCCCGCGCAGGGTCAGGGGAAAGGTAGCAGAGCCCAGCCCGGGCGACAGCGGTGGTCGCGTGGCGAGATTCAGCGGCCGCGCCTCCCTCGAACGAGGATCCCATTCGGGAAGAGCGCAGAACGCTGCGCTTTCCTCAACGTTATCCTTTTGCAAAGGACGAATCATTCTCACTTAATCCTTTGCAAAAGGACAAAACTCAACGCGGAGATCACTGACCCCATCGACGGCATGGAAGCCGCGATTTGTATCGCGCGGATCGCTTTCGGATCGCTTTCGGCTTGACCCCATGCACCACTCAATCAATATCGCGTCTATGAGGCGCTTTTTTTTTACTGATCATATTCCTCTCTGGTTTCCCAGCTTTCGCGGAGGATTTTGATCCGCAGGGGGAAAGGCTGATCTATGTCACTTTTCTAGAACTCGAAGTTGCGGAAAAACCCCGGTTTTTCGAACTCATCTTCCCTTCGTTTAATCTTCCCGAGGTTGAAAATGGAAAAACTGCCCGCGTCTTCGACGAACGTGCGTCGTTCATAGAAGCTCTGAGTCAACCACCACGCACTGATCTACCGGCGACGAATGTGGCGAAGCGGGGGATCGTCGGCGTCTTCACCGATCCGCAGTTCCAGATAACGATCAGAGCGGCGCTAAAAGAACTCGCACTGAAAGAAATTCCCGCATCATCCATCATGGCCCGTTCAGGAGAGCACGCGCTCGTTCAGGATGCCGCGAAACGATGGGGCATCGTGCCGGTCATCGGGGCGGATGGTTACACGATCGATCTTGAATACTACCTTCCCTCACCCGGCGAAGCCTTTTTCCCGGATGGCCCGGGCTCAAGAGACCCCGAAAGAGTCACGATCTGGGACGGGCAGACCGAGGCATGGGCTGAAGAGAAAAAGGACAGGAGCTGGAGGATCGTCTTCATCAAGGCCATCCTGATGGACCCTGCTGGAATGCAGGTAAATGACGAGGGGAAAAGAAACGCTCCCGAAAAATAGGATTGGGGTGCCGATCGGGCAGTTGGTTTTCCAATTTCACTTCTCCCGCGCTCCGCGCGGGTCGTCCCCATGCGCGAGGGCACCGATGTAGTCGACCAGGCGGTCGATCTCGGCATCACTAAGTTGCGAAGTGATATCGGCCATTTTTTGCCCGTAGAGATCACCGGCCGCAGCGCCGCGCCATCCGGCGCGATACTGACGGAGTTGACGTTTCAGATAACTCGCATTGAGTGAGACGAGGGGGGCGCTGTGAAAGACGATCTCGCCCATGCCGTTGTAGCGATGGCACTCCATGCAGGCGTTCGCAAAATGAAATCGCCCGCCTTCGAGGTCGGCTCCGGCCGGAGGTGCCGTGGTGGGGATCATCGGCATGACCGCGACGGACGCGGCGGCCTCGCTGATCTGTTCGTCTGTCAGGGTCAGGGAAATGGCCCGCATCTGTTGCCCGGGGAGATCCTCGGGATGGAATCCGCGCTGCCCGCTCCGGAACTTTCGCAACTGCTCCTCGCCATACCAGGCTGGCAATCCGGCGATAGAGGGGCTAAAAAGTTCCTCTTTCCCCTCCCCTTTTACCCCGTGACAGGCGGCGCAGACCACGCCGTAGACTCCGGTTCCGGCGACGGGGACCGACTCGGGCGCTAACCTGGGATCCTCAGGGGTTGTCGGAGCGTCCTCAGCACACGAGCCGAGGACCAGACTCACCAGCACCGCCGACATGCCGCAGAATAGAGGCCGTTCCATGGAACCTCAGGGATTGGAGATCCGCGCTGTCGTGACCGGTCTAATGAGATCACGGTAGGTCTCGTGATCGAGGAAAAAGACATCGGGCGAGCCTTCGATGCGGCCGAAGTAAAGATTCGTCGAAGCCGGTGCCAGCGTCACGATCTGCGTGACCTCGATCGGTTCATTGGTTGCCCGGTCGAGTTCGGTCGTGACAATTTTGAACTGGGCGCTGGGCGTTTCGAGAGCCTCGTAGGCGGGCCCAAGAGAGAGATACCACCCGCTCGCAGTGAGTGCCCCAAGCCGGTCGCGAAGCCGCCTGGCCGAGGGAATGTCGAGACTCGGTGTGGCATCGACCCCGCTGCGGGAGGCCGCCCACTGGTCGCGACGGTAGTCGTAGTCGAGCTTCAGGTTCTCTTTTTCCGGCATCTCCCGCGTGATCGACTTGAGGTGCATCGGGTTAAAAGTCAGCACACTGAGCGAACGCCACTTGATCGGGTGAGTCGGGATATGGGTCACAAAAGTGGGATCGAGCTGATAGACATAGGGCTCACCCTCGAAGTTCGCGTAGAGACGCTCCTCATCACCCTCGCGCCAGCCGAGATTGAGCACGCGCGCCATTTGCTGGACCTGACCGGGGCTGCCGTCCTCGAGCGGGGCACCGGGAAAGACGAGATTGAAGATGACCCGCCGCGCCGGAGGATTCAGTCCGTATTCTGTCAGGTTCTCCGCAGAGTCCGAAGTGAACTCGCGGATCGCGGCCTCGTTCACCGCGTTCACGAGAGCGGAGACTTCGGCAAAATTGGCGGGCACGAGATTATTGTTCAGCTTCACCGTCCAGTTCGGATTCTCTGCCGATCGGTCGGCCTTGAGATACACGAGAGGATCAATGCGGCTCTGCACGGTGATGGTGTCGAGAAACTCCATCGGGATGCGGGCGAGAGTGCGGTCGCGCAGATCGTTGGCGGAGCCGGGCAGCTTCGTGAGCAGGTCTGATCGCACTTGATAGACGAGAGGCCGGTCCGAGACACGGGCCTCGACGAGCGCTCGAGTCCCTTCCCCGCCGGGCTCGATTTCCTTCATATAAATAGTGAGCGGTTGCTCGACACCGTAGACTTGAAACTGGAGCACCGCCGATTTTTCGGGAAGCGGATCGGGGAGCGGTTCGCCCGCGACAACGTCGGCGGCGACTTCTTCGATACGCAACGCACCGATGTCGGTGAGCAGTTGATCGAGGGCTTCACGATTCGCCCAGGTTCGCAGCGGTTCTACGAGTGCCCAGTCCTGCAGAGGCGGCGTGACGCGCCGTTGCAGAGACATCTGACCGGACGCCTGCCGGATGACGAGTTGCACCACCGCCTCGACCGGCACGCCTAGGACACGACGATCGCGCAGCGTCTCGAGCGGATTCTCCAACCAGGCGCGCGGGTTGGTATTGATGACGAAAGTGCCCCCGCCGCCGCCTTCGCGACTCGCGTAAATCGAATCGGTGCGCGGAGCTTCGGCCCCGAGAACAATGACCTCTTCAATTTCCTCGCCCTCTTCGCCGGCTTTACCCGAGAGCGTGACGCGGATCGCCGTGTCACCGCTCAGTCCGATTTGCTCCGGGCTCATTCCACTCTCCCCGCCGCTGATGGTGTCGACGACTCCGAGATGATTGAGTTTATCGAGCAGCGTGAGGATCACGGTCGCGTCGACACGGTCCTCCTGCGGCTCGGAGAAGAACCAGAACCCTTCCCGCTTCACCAGCAGCGTCTTCATACCGCCCTTTTCGATAGCGATGCGGTCGAGCCCGTCGATGTCGAGACGCACCAGCACATTCGCCCTCGCCGCGGCTCGCTCACCGGCGGACGGTTCCCGATCCACAAAATAGGTCGCGACCGCGAGGGCGATGACGGTCCCGGCGAGGATGGCGGTGGTGATGATTCTCATGGCATACTAGGCACGGCGTCGCATCCAAACGAATCCCCCGAGGATCAGGGCCGCCCCTGGCAGGACCATGATGAGGAGAGACTGCAAAAAGGCAACCTTGTCGGGGCTGATGCTGAGGGTGAAAAAGGTCGGACGACGCGGCGAGATGCCCATCAGTTCCTCGCGGTTCATGACCCAGTTGAGCGAGGCCATCGTGAAGTCGGCCGCGACCTTGGCGGAGTTCCCCTCGGGCGAGATGACGTTCGCATTGCCCACGACGACGAGACGCGACGAGCCCTGGGAAAGGCCGGGATCTCCCTGCACGCCCTTTTCGACCGAGGCGGCAGTAAAGACGGGATCGGGCTGCCCGCGATCTACCCCAGGGGTGAACGAGATCTCTTCGGCCTGGTAATCGGTCTCGCCCCAGAATCCGGTCGCGGCGATCATAAGCGGGAGCGGCCGGATATTTTCCGAGAGCAGGAGGTCGTCCTCGTAGAGGACTTCGATGGACTGCGTCTGATCGATCAGCCGCGTCGAGAGCGCGGGCAGGTCGCGGGTCGGGCCAGGGCCGGGCATCAGCGAGACGGGGACGTCGTAGGTCTTGCGGGCGGCGACCCCGGGGATGCTGACGACACTGAGGACCCGGTCGGGCCGGGGCGCGACGCCGTGCTCGCGCAACAGCGAGTTCAGCACAGGAGTCTCCGCGTTCGGATCGAGAAAGATGACGAGTCCGCCGCGGCGACTCTCCCAGTAGTCCCGCACGAGGGTAAGTTCACGCTCGGTGAGGTCCTCGGAATTTCCCGGGAAAAAGAGAGCATCGGCGTCTGCGGGAATCTCTTCGCGCCCTTCGAGGACGAGACCCTCGAGACGCGCATTCTGCGCATTGGCGAGCGGTTGGAGTTGTTCGGCAATGGGGACGAGTTCGTCGGCGCGGCGGTCGCCGGTGACGAGGTAGATCTTGCGCTGTTTCTGCTCGGTGACTTCGAGAATCGCGGCGGTGAGGACCTCTTCGCCCTTGAATTCGACGACCCGCCCGCTGTTGGCGTCGCGGCCGACGAGTTCTTCCGCGCTGATCGTCTTAATGCGGCCCGATTCGCCGAAGACGACGATCTGATCGCCGCTGAACTGGAGTTGATGTTTGTCCTTCAATTCCGCGATGCGGGAGCGACTGCGGCTGAGATCGAGATACTCGGCCGAGACCGCGTCACCACCAATGCGGTCATACTCGGCGACGAGACCTTTGACCTCGGAATGCAACTCAGAGGTGCCGAGAAAGGCCATCACGAGACGCACTTCGCCGCCCAGACTGCCGAGGTAGTTTTTCGTCGTATCAGACACCGTGAAACGCCGATTCTGAGTGAGGTCCCAGGTGCTGTGACGGCGACAGCTGAGGTAGTTCACCTGGAGGAAGACGATGAAAATCAGCACCGCCTGGATCGCCACGAGCGCGGCGGTGCGGTAGCGCTGGAGGCGACGCCCCGTCGAGGACAAGAGGGCACCCTCGGTCTTGCCGGGCCGGCTGACCTTGCTCTTCGGGGTCTGTTTATCCTTTTTCGCCATTCTCGAATTCCTTTGTCGTATCAGGGCATCAAACCCGCCACTTCCTCGACTCGATGACGAGGTGAGTGAAGGCCAGCAGCACCGCGCTGAAGCTGAGGTAATAAATCACCGGACGACTGTCGATGAGCCCCTCGCTGAGCGACTGGATGTGCTCTGTTGTTGAAAAATACGCCATCCCCGCCGTCCAGGCCGAGCCCGGCACCATCCCGAAATTCTGGAGGAATCCGAGGAAGTAATGGAGCATCACAAAGACAAAAGTTAGCATCGCCGCGATGAGCTGGTTCGTCGTCAGGGCGGAGGCGAGCGTCCCGATCGCGACGTTAAAGAGCCCCACGAGGATCAACCCCATGGCGCTGCCCCAGACCGCACCGGAGTGAAAGGCGGCCCCCTCCCCGGTGACCGCCTGGAAGAGCGGGAAAAAGAGAAAGACCGGAGCAACAATGACAAGGTAAACCACGACGGTCGCGGCATACTTCGCGAGGACCACCTCCGCCGTGCGCACCGGCGCGGTGAGAAGGCCCTCGATCGTGCCCATTTTCCTTTCTTCGGCGAAGAGCCGCATTGTAATAAGGGGAAAAAGGATGAAATACCCCATCCAGAACCAGCCCGAAGAAAACAGATTGTAGATGAGACTGCGCGCGCTGACCTGCAACTGCATCGCCTTGACCATGCTGATGAAGAGCCATCCGTTCAGGAAAGTGAACAGCGCCATCACCACATAGGCCAGCGGAGAGAGGAAAAATGACCTCAGCTCTTTGCCGAACAGGATGAAAAAGGCGCGCATGGGGGTGAAAAAATCGGCGACTAGGGAGGGTCAGGTCGAGGCCGTAAGAGAGTTGGATTCATTCTCCGCGTCGTCATCGGATTCGGCAGCGGAGTCTTCGAGGTCCAGATTCGGCGCCTCCACAGCCGGCACGGCGGCGTCGGGTGTTTGCTGCAGAATATCGACGAAGGCATCTTCGAGCGAGGCGGCTCGGCTGGCGAGTTCCCTGATGCTCCACTTTTCGCGCTGCACAAGAGCAAAGAGATCCTCGCGCACATCGATCAGAGGGTCAGTCGTGATCGCAAAAGAGACCCAGTCACCGCGCTCATGGATAACCCCCACCTCTTTGACCCCGTCGATCGCTTCGATCTTCGCTTTCGCGGGATCGACCACGCCCTTCAGCTCGAGGATGACCGAGCCGGGCTTGCGGAGCCGCCGGATCAGATTCTGCGGGGAATCAGACGCGCGAATGTGCCCGCGATCGATAATGATGACCCGCCCGCACGTCATCTCCACTTCCGAGAGAATATGGGTGGAAATCAGGATCGTGTGCCGCTCACCGAGCCGCTTAATGAGCTCCCGCGATTGCCTGATCTGATTCGGATCGAGTCCGTTGGTAGGCTCGTCGAGGATGAGAAGTTCGGGCTTGTTGACGAGGGCATCGGCGAGACCGACCCGTTGCTTGTAGCCTTTCGAAAGCGTCGAGATCATCTTTTTCTCGACCCCCGCGAGACTGCAGATGTCCATCGCCTCGCTCACCGCAAATCGTGACGCCCGCCAGCCGAGGCCTTTGATACGGGCGCGGAAGCGCAGATATTCGTCGATCCGCATGTCGGGATAGAGAGGGACATTCTCGGGCATGTAGCCGACGCGACGACGGACCTCGATGGAGTCCTCGTAGATGTCATAGCCCGCCACTGTTGCCGTCCCCTCGGAGGCGGAAAGAAAACAGGTCAGCATTCGCAGCGTCGTGCTTTTCCCCGCTCCGTTCGGACCTAGAAAGCCGACAATCTCACCTTTTCCCACTTCAAACGAGACGGAATCGACGGCAGTGCGTCCGGCATATCGTTTCGTGAGGTTTCGGGCTTCGATCATTACGGGGGAAGTGCAATGAATACACGGGCAAGGCGGCCACTTCAACCCTGCAATTGGATTTCCCTCACCCCTTGCCGTCCCGCCCTCTCTGAATCTCAGTCAAGATGCTCAATCTGCAGGACCGGACGAGCCGCTTTCTCATCCGGATCGATGCGGTGCACCCAGACGCTCTGGACAAGACCGAGCAGGAAGAGAATCACGATCGTGAAAGTCCCCCCGTAGCTGATGAGCGGCAGCGGAATCCCCGTGATCGGCATGATGAGCAGGTTCATCCCGACATTTTGATAAATATGCGCAAAGAGCAGCCCCACGACTCCGACGACGAGCAATCTTCCCATGAGGTCCCGGCTGTAAAAGGCCACGTAAACGCATTGCAGAAGTAGCAGCATGAATCCCCCTAGCATGAGAAGGCTGCCGCGGAAGCCGTGCTCTTCGGCGAGGACAGGGAAAATGAAATCATTAATCGCCGTGTCGGGAGAGATGAAGCCCTTGTTGTTAACGGTGTCAGGATTCTTAAACCCCTTCCCTCCCCATCCCCCGCTTCCGATCGCGAGCAGATTGTTGTAGGCGCTGTAGGCCTCGGCGCGGATATTGACTTTTTTTCCCTGCAGCATCTCGATCTGGGTCGTGATCCGCTTTTTCTGGTAGTCCTTCAGCCCGAAGAAAAAAGCAAAGGGCAGGAACATGGTCACCGAAAGCACGATCACGACGAGGTATCGGATCGGAATATTGCCAATGAGCACCATCGCACCGTAGACCGGCACCCACACGAGGGCGGAACCGAAGTCACCCTGTATGAGAACAAAAACAAAGGGGATTACGGCAATGATTCCTGTAACAAAAAGCCTCACGAAAGAGCTGCGGAAGACGGGGTGTAACTTGTGTAGAGTGCAGAGGGCCAGCGCCAAAGCAATGACCCCGCCGGCGATGGCGAGCTGCGAAGGCTGCAGGAGAACAGGCCCAAAGTCCAGCCAGGCTCTCGTTCCGTTGATCTCAATTCCGAAAAAAGTCGTGAAAATAAGCAACCCGGTCGCGGCGAGGTAGAACGGAATGCCGAGATACCGCACCCATTTGTAGTCAATGAGGCTCGCCGCGAAAAAGAAAACGAGGCCGATAAGCATCCAGTAGACCTGATCCCGCCATTTGTCGGAAAGATTCGAATGCTCGCGCATCCAGCAGGCGCTGTAGACCGCGAAAACACCGAAGATCATCAGGGCGATGATGTTCGCAAAGAGCAGCCAGTTCAAGCCGAGGAATTTCCGGAAAAGAGGAGTCATGGTCGTCTAATCTTCACCTGAAACAACTTACGAGACGTCTGGTATAATCGTGTTCCGGCCGATTGACGACCGCTTCGACACTGCCTGCCTCAATAAGTCGACCCTGATGGATGAGGCCTATATCATCACCCAGATGCTGCGCCACCGCAAGGTCGTCCGTGACCACGAGTAGGGTCAATTTAAAATCTTCGCGCACCCGTCTCATCAGATTGATCAACTCGGCCTGCTGCACCGCATCGAGACCGGCCGTTAGTCCGTGACAAATAATTAACTCCGGGCCCGTGAGCAGCGCTCTCGCGAGGGCGACCTGCTGGCGCTCAACGGCATCGAGCTCCACCGGATAAAGGTCACGCACCGCCTCGGGCAACCCGCAGGAGACCATCGCCGATTCGACGCGCTCATGCCATTGATCCCTCGACTCACTCCGGTGCCAGACGCCAAGCACCTCACGAAACGCCTCGCTGATGGTCATGCCGGAGGTCAACTGCCCGAAATGATCGGGAAAAACAGCCTGGAGTCGCCGCCGCACCGGGCGGAACTGCCGGTCGCCGAGCGAGGTAAGATCGATCCCGCCGAAAACAATCCGGCCCGAGGAGATGCCCTCCAACTTCAAAATACCCAGCGTCAACGCCACCATCCCGCTCTCCTCACCTCCAACAAGACAAAGACTACCGCCCGACCGGAGCGTAAGACTGAGACCTTCGATGAGACCTTCATTCTCCACCCCGTGCTGAAACCACCGCCGCCGCAGACGCGGGCGATTCAGCGTGAGATTTTCGAGTTCGAGCAGATTCATGACGCGATAAGTTTAAGACATCTTAAGAATAATGCGACGTAAAAACGCCGCGGCCACCGCATCCCCCCTCCGCTCTACCGAACCATCAAGACCCGTTCCGGGGAGTAGTAAAAGATAAAACCGGAAAATAGAATTTCGTTATAGTAGTTACTCGGAAAAATACTTATCTATATATAATTAAACGATCCATCTGAGAGCGTAACGCATCCAACAAAAATTACCTATAAGACACCCTGTTTTACCCCAAAACCCCATGCTGCCGTTGAATTTGCAATGTGCGCAGGAATTGCACAGGTGACTCAATCGCTTGTCGGCTTTAATTCCGAATCGAATTTTAAAAACTCTTAAATTTGAAAAATTACCACTGGAATTACATTGGATTCTAAGTAGTGTGATAAGGGTTTTTCTGCTTCGTTAATTTTCGGATCGGGACTCTTCATCACTCTGCGACGGCCGGGAGAATACACCTCCCCCTTGTTCCCCCAGCCGCGCAGGAGTGAAATCTCCCACCCTCCGAAGCTCGGGACGTTATTCTTCCGCCGGCTTGGTGGGAACCCAGGCCATCTCGCCCTCCTGGCCTTAAAATAAGTTCCTGTATTTCGTCAGTCGCTTTTCCGTTCTCCCTCCTGATCGCACAAACCGAAGCGGAGAATGGCAGCGCCAACGCCGCTCTCGCCGGCTATTTGGCCACGAGCAAGATTCCCTCCTAGGTGACTGGCGGACGCGGGGGGCTCGGACGAGGCGATCGGAACCGCCCAATCTGTAAGTGCCGTCGCGCTGATACAATGTTCACCATCTTAGCGCGCTCTCCTTTCTCGCCCTTCCACCTCGACCGTCTCATTGATTCGCCCGAGCCGGGTGCTCCGCCAGCCCCGCCGTGGACCCGGGACGAAACGGCTGAGGATACGCCGCCGGACGATCCGGATTGAGATACGAAGTGATCTCCATCGCTGTCGCGGCCGGGAAAGTAGCCTTCTAGCGCCTTCCTCGCCCCGAACACGTACTCGAAAGAGCCATGAAAGATTAGAAAATAAGTGTTTACATGTTGTCAAGGTTTCTTAAGTATTTTCCTTGAGATTCTTCGTCCGTGCAGCCCATTGGTTTGCCCCCGGGCGTCAGTCGCCCCTCAACCACCCACTCAAGCAATGCGTAATGAACGACTCTTATCCGACCTCTCAGCCTCCGCGCTCGCGCAATCCGATTAAACACCTCTTCTTCTGGCTCTCGGGAGCCGGGGCCGATACTCTCGAACAGTGCCCCGGTTGGGAGCAGCGTAAGTATGTCGCTTTCGGGGCGACCGTCCTCGTCCCGACAGTGTTTGCCTTCATCGCCTGTGGCTACGCCCTCTCGACCCTGACGGACAACTGGAACATTATCGTCCCGATCGCCCTCGCCTGGGGACTCATCATCATGACGATCGACCGGGCCCTCCTCTCGATCTACCGCTCGTATCAGAAGTTTCATCGCAAAATCAGCCAGTTTTTCCTGCGTATCGTGGTTGCGGCGCTCATGGGCGTGACAATTTCGCACCCTCTCACTCTGCTGCTCTTTAACGACACGATTACCAGTGTCGTCGAAGGAGACCGCCAGACCGAAATCGAGGCAGTCCGGGTCGCTGCGAACGCTGAGAAAGCCACTGTCGAGGCCAAGGTAGCCGGGCTCGAGACTCAAATTGCCGAACAGCGTGCCAGTTTTGAAAAGACATTCTCGGCCGAGTTCCTCGTCGAGGATGACTCCGCCGGTCTCGCTGATCCCCTCGCTGATCTGGATGACGAGCTCCGTGAGCAGATGACGGCGCGTATCACCGCCGACACTGCCGTCTACCTCACCAAGCTCGATGCGGTCAACAGTGACTTCGACGGGATGCAGGCAAAATACGCCACGCTCCAGACGGAACTCGATACCTGGCAGAAGGAGTTCGAGCGTGAAGTCAACGGTCAGCGCAGTGGCATCGTCGGGCTCGGGCCCCGCGCGAAGAGCATCCAGGCAGACCAGCTTGCCTGGCGTCGTGACGAAGCGAAGCGCATGAGTGAAACGCTTGCTTATCTCACCGAGCAGCGGAACGACCTCGCCGCGCGTATCAAGGAGACCGAAGAGGGCATCAAGGGCGAATTCGTCGGTATCGCCGCCGCCAAGGCCGAGCGTCTCAAGGAAGAGCGCGTTCGCGTCGCTGACCTGAAGCGTCAGGTCCAGCAGTCCCAGGTAGACCAGTTTGTCGACCAGCAAAACACGATCCGCTCGACCATCACCGCGCAGATCGACACCCGTCTCGCCGAACTCACTCGTCTCCAAGGCGAGATCGCCGCGATCGGTGTGCAGGAGCAGGAGCGCATCGCTGACATTGCCGCCGAACCCCGTCGCGACATTCTCACCCAAACCCTCGCTCTCCACAGTCTCTTTGATCAGAACACTGAAGGCGGGCACTTCGCCCTCACCGCCTACTTCATCCTCGCCGGCCTCTTCATGTTGATCGACACGATCCCGCTGGTAGTGAAGTTCTTTTCACAGCCCGGGCCCTACGACGCCCTCGTCGATCGGGACGAAGTGCGCTACGCTCGCGAGCGCCAGGCCTGGCTGAAAAGCTACAACCAGTACATGGACGGCCTCTCCGACGGCCGTCTCCTCCATCTTACTCAGAACAAGCCGCTCGAGCGCGCTGTCATCGACGGGATCGACAGCTCGCGCGCCGCTAAGGCCTTCATGGAAAATCTCCTCGACCTCGAGACTGCTTTCGAAGAGCGCATCGAGCAGGAAAAAAGCCGCCTCACCGACGAGAAAAACGCCCGTAGCAAAAACCGGGAGAAACGACTCGAGCGTTTTGCCGAAACCTTCTACGACGA
This sequence comes from Verrucomicrobiales bacterium, assembly GCA_030730365.1. Taxonomy (GTDB): domain Bacteria; phylum Verrucomicrobiota; class Verrucomicrobiia; order Verrucomicrobiales; family DEV007; genus Arctic95D-9. The sequence continues at coordinate 143,688 of JANQVJ010000005.1, read as the reverse complement.
TCTCAACAACCGCATGGAGACCTTCTTCGACCACGACGCGGCACGAGCTGCGGCAAGGGGTGCGGCGTAAGGGTTTTAGCTACCGGCTTCTTTCTCAGGTCACATCCCCAATCCGACCTGGGGTGTCGTGAAGGCGCCCTCGCTGACTCGAAGCTGCGGTGGACTCCCGGCTTGCAAAAGCACTTCGATGATGTCGAAACGAAAGAGCAGTTCAGGATGATTGAGCTCACGCAGCCACGCATTCGCTCCGCGGATGATGAGTTTGCGCTTACCCCGGTCCACCGCTCTGGCGGGTTCTCCGAACTCTCCACGGCTCCTCGTTTTCACTTCGGCGAAGACGAGGATCTCTCCGTCACGGTAGACGATATCAACCTCCCCGCCGCCCTTTGGTTTGAAATTACGGTAAAGGACTTTCCTGCCCGAACGCCATAGCAGTTTCGCGGCGAGGCGCTCACCCTTGCCTCCGACGAAAGCATTCCACTCTCCTGCGGACATCGCGTCGCGATCAGGCAGCTTGGGAATGCCGTCGAGTTCGCGGTCCCAGTATCGAAAATAAATCTGATAGAGCAGTCTCAAGTGAAATCGAGTTCCAGCTGGGAAACCGGGGCAAAACTGCGCCGATGGATAGGACAGGGGCCATGTTTTCGCAGGGCCGCGAGATGCTGCGCAGTGCCATAGCCCTTGTGCCGATCAAAACCATACTCCGGGTAGCGGCTCCCATATTCCACCATGAGCCTGTCCCGGTGGACCTTCGCAATGATACTGGCCGCGGCGATGGAGAGGCTGAGCGAATCTCCCTTCACGAGGGCGCGATGCTTGCCCGGAAAATCGCGGACGGGACGACCGTCGATAAGGGCAATATCGGCGGCACGGGCGAGCTGTTGGAAAGCCACCCCCATCGCCCGCCATGTCGCCCGCAGGATGTTGATGCGGTCGATCTCGTCAGCCTCGATGCAGGCGGCGGACCAGTGCACGCGGTCATCCGCGAGTAGTTCTGTATAGAGAGTTTCGCGTTGTTTTTCGGTGAGCTTTTTGGAATCGTTGAGGACGCTATGCCGGTAGTCATCGGGCAAGATGACCGCTCCCGCCGTGACCGGACCGGCGAGCGGACCCCGCCCTGCCTCATCGATCCCCGCGATGAGGATAAAGCCCTCGCTGCGAAGTTGGATTTCGTGAAATAGATCGGGCATGGACGATGGGAATGATTTTGCGACTTAGCCCTCGTTCACGCAATCAATCAACTGCCTGAAGCGCCCTGCCAAGCCTCTTTTTTTCGTGCAAATGAGTCGGGGCAGATCCTGCAAATGCGGTTCATCGGCCTCCTGCGGCAGCGCGTTGGAAGTGTGGTAGGCCCCTTCTTCGATTAGATCGACAAACTCGTCATTGAGTTTCCCGAGCAGTTCCGGCGTGACCGGATGCTGTAGACGCATCACGAGGCGTTTCCCGACATAACGATAGCTGTGGAAGTTGCGATAAAAACCAGTGATCACCTCGACCGCCTCGTCGAGGTCGTCGGTCACTTTGAAGAGATGAAAGTCGTCCTCGGAGATCAATCCGAGACGGAAAAGATGGTCTTTGACGAAGCGAAACCACGTTTTCCAGTAAGTCCCGCCCTTCGCATCAATCAGAACGATGGGCACGACCTGGGCTTTGCCTGTCTGGATCAGCGTCATCACCTCGAAGAGTTCGTCCATCGTTCCGAAGCCTCCGGGAAAAGCGGCGATGGCGTCGCTCTCCTTAACGAAGGCGAGCTTGCGGGTGAAGAAATAATTGAAATTAATGAGCTTTTCATCCCCGCTGATCGTCGCATTCGCCCCCTGCTCGAAGGGCAGTTTGATGTTCAGGCCAAAACTCCCGTCACGACCCGATCCTTCCTGAGCTGCCTCCATGATACCCGGTCCGGCCCCCGTGATGGACATGAAACCCGCTTCCCTCATTTTTTTCGCAAACGCCACTGCGGCCTGGAATTCCGGCTCGCTGGGCTTCGTGCGGGCGCTCCCGAAAATCGAGAGCTTTCGTTCATCCTCGTAGGGCCCGAAGACAAGACTGGCGCGCCGCATTTCCTTGAGGGCGCGACTGTAGAGCTTCATGTCGCCCTGACCGATTCCGTCGCGCCCCATCTTTAGGGCGGAGACGATCATTTCCCGCACGAGCGGACAGGCAGGACCACTGCACCAGTCTTCGACGAGGAATTTGATCCGGTCATCGAAGAGTTCGTCCCCTGTGCTCCCCGGCGTCCCGGGCAGCCCCAGGATGGCTCCACCGGTAAAATCACGGGGGTCCTTACGAAGGTGGGCGCGCTCGTTCATAGACGCCGAGGCTAAGACAAAAACCGACGTTCCTCAATCTCCGATAATCAGTTCCGGCCGCAACGGTCTCTGAGAGCGGGTGCAAAATACACGAATTTCCCCTTTCACCGGTCGCCTTTCCGATGCTTATTCCCCGCCCCATGTCCATCCCACTCGACGACGTCCGTATTGCCAGCACCCGCCAGCTCATCGCCCCCATCATTCTGATGGAGGAACTCCCCGTCTCTCCCGAGGCGGAGAGCACCGTGGCGAAGGCGCGGCAGGAGATAGCTGATATCCTCGCCGGACGCGACAACCGGCTCCTCGCGATCGTCGGCCCCTGCTCCATCCACGACCCGAAAGCAGCGCTCGAGTATGCGGATCACCTCATCGAACTCGCCGCAGAGGTCGCGGACGACGTCCTCGTCATCATGCGGGTCTATTTTGAGAAACCCCGCACCACGGTCGGCTGGAAAGGGCTCATCAACGATCCCCATCTCGACGAGTCGTATGACATCAACGAGGGCCTCACGATCGCCCGCCAGCTCCTCCTCCGGATCGCGGAAAAAGGCATGGCCGCCGGGACCGAGTTCCTCGACACGATCAGCCCGCAGTTCTACGCCGACCTCATCAGTTGGGGAGCGATCGGCGCCCGCACCACCGAGTGCCAGCTCCACCGCGAACTCGCCTCGGGACTCAGCATGCCGGTCGGATTCAAAAACGGCACGAGCGGGAATTTCCAGATCGCGATCGATGCCATCCAGGCCGCCGAGCAACCGCACCGTTTCCTCTCGGTGACGAAGTCGGGCGACAGCGCCATCATTTCGACCCGGGGCAACGAGACCTGCCACATCATCCTGCGCGGCGGCAGCATCAAGGGAACCAACTACGATCACGAGAGCATCCGCGAAGTCCGCAAGGCACTAGAGGCTAAAGGACTCGAGCCTGCCATCATGGTCGATTGCAGCCACGCCAACAGCGAAAAAGACCACCGTAATCAGCCCAAAGTGAGCGCCGCCCTCGGATCTCAAATCGCCGGGGGCGATTCCTCGATCCGAGCGGTCATGATCGAGAGCCACCTCAAAGAAGGCGCCCAGAAGCTTGTCCCCGATCTCGGGAAACTCGAATACGGCGTCAGCGTGACGGACTCCTGCGTCGGCTGGGAGACCACTGTCGAAATGGTGAAAGATCTCGCGACAGCAGTGCGCAAGCGCCGCGCGACGTTTTTGGCGTAGGGAGTGATTCCTGTCACTCAGGTGCGTCCAAAACGTTCCGAATTCCCTGGTAGGGACGCACCGCCGGGGCGTCCGCCTTGGGCGCGCAAGATTCAACGGTGGACGGTTCATCGAACCCTCCCTACCGTGCTTCGAGCCGGGGCTGGCCGTCGCCCATTTACTCCGAATCATGTCCTTAATCACGTGCCATTCAACTCACTCAGCATTCTTCTTCCAGCGTGATTCTTCACGCAGGCACGAGGCGAAGACCGGCACCCATTTCAGCCACCGGCTCACTCATTCACCTCAAAATACAAAATCGTCGCCGTGTTCCCTTTGCTCTGCGGATTCTTCTCTTCGGCGACGCGGATCGCGGCGGAGTGATAGGACTTTGTCAGGCCGTCGGCGAGGATGACGCTGCGCGGGTAGTTGAGGCCTTTGCTGTGCTCGTGATAGAGATCGACTTTCGTCCAGTCGCCTCCGTCAATGCTCACTTCGAGGATGCCGGCATCGGGCCCGGCGAGGACGAAGGCACCGAGCATGGTCCCCGAAAAGGTGTGGTAAAGATAATCCCCCGCCCCGTCGGATCGCAGCGCCTTAAACGCGGTGTAGTCCGCCCTGATGCTCCCCATCGGGAGGAGTTCGGGTGAGACCATTTCGTATTTCCATCCGCCGAGCCAACTGAAGACCTGAGGATCGACCATCGCCGCACCCGAGTAGGACAAGGGATCGAGCGGCTCGGGCAGGGCAACCGTCTGCGGCGTCTCGCCCGAGATCGTCTCGGCGATGACTTTGGTGATGAGGTCCGAGGCGAACTGATACCCGGTCGGGTTGGGATGCGTGTCCTTGTAATCCGCCTCCCAGGTCATCTTCCCGGCCGCGATCTCGCGGGCGAGGGCAAGACCGACGTCAACAATGGGGACATCGTAATGACGCGCCACGGCCTTGTGCGCGGCGACGCTGACGGCCTCTTCACCGGCCTGCGCTTTGGCGAGGATCCCCGGATTGACGAACTGCACGGAGATGACGTCCCCGGTCGGATTGGCTTCAAAATACTGGCGGATGATTCCCTCGAGCCCCCGCATCGCCGTCGCACGATCATGCTTTGCATCCTGATCGTCGTTGACCGCGAACTCCACGACGAGCAGATCAATCTGCCCTTTTGAAAAGACATCTCGGTCGGCGCGGAAGGCTCCCGTCGTCGAGCAGGTCGAGCTGAGACCCGCGTTAGTGAAGGTGAACTCGACCTGCGGCCATTGTCCTTCAAGCCAGTCCGCCACCATTTTCGTGTGGCCGGTCTTGTTCTGCGTGATCGATCCGCCAAGAAAGGCGACGTGGGCTTTTTGCTCTTTCTCCAGCCTCGCGATGAAGTTGGAGGTGCCGCGCGTTCCCATCTCGATGACCGCAGGGGCAGGCTCGTTAGAACGAGCGATTCCGGGAAGGAAAGACAGGGCGAAAACGAAGGGGAAAATGAATTTCATGGCGTGGAACTGATTCTATACCGAAATCCGAGCCTTCCACGAAATGCTTTTTCCGTCTTTGCGGGAACACGTAACCGTTTTACAGATCCTGCCGTCTCTCCCCTGCGATCTCTCCATGAAGCCTTTTCTACTCCTCCTCGTCTTCGCTCCCCTGCTCGCCTCCGCCGCCGACAAAGCGGTTACCTACCACCGCGACATCGCCCCCATCGTCTACGCGAACTGCACCGGCTGCCACCGCGAGGGCGAAGCCGCTCCTTTCCCCCTGACCGACTATGCCGAGGTCTCCCGCAAAGCGCTCACGATTAGCCGCGTCGTGAATGACCGCTACATGCCGCCGTGGCACGCCAATGACGAGGTCACCGACTTCCTCGACGTGCGCCGCCTCTCGCCGGAAGAGATCACTCTGATCGATCGCTGGGTCGCCACCGGCAAGCCCGAGGGCGATCCCGCCGAAGCGCCCGCGATGCCCGCCTTTACGCAGGGCTGGCAGCTCGGCGAACCCGATCTCGTGGTGAAAATGGGAGCCGCCTATGAGGTCCCCGCAGAGGGTCCCGACATCTACCGCAACTTCGTCCTGCCTCTCGATCTCCCGGAGGACAAATGGGTCAAGGCGATCGAGCTTCGACCCTCGGCACGCAATGTCGTCCACCATTCCCTCTACTTCCTCGACGACAGCGGCACCGCCCGGCAGCTCGATGGCAAGGATGGCGAGCCCGGCTTCAACGGCATGTCTTTCCGCCAGAGCGGCTCGCTCGGCGGCTACGTCCCCGGGGTCAGTCCGCGTAAGCTCCCGGGCGATCTCGCGAGACCTCTGCCAAAGGGCTCGGACCTCGTCCTCTCGACCCATTTCCACCCCTCCGGTAAGCCGGAACTCGAGCAGACCACCGTCGGCATCTACCTCACCGACACCCCGCCGTCACGGAAGCTCGAAGAGCTCCAGGTCCCGCCCGGCTTCGGCCGCAGCGCCGGGATCGACATCCCCGCGGGCGAGGCCAATTTCACGATCAGGGACAAATTCAAACTCCCCGTCGATGTCGAAGCCTACTCCGTGAGCGGCCACGCCCACTACCTCTGCACCACCATGAAAATGACCGCGACCTTCCCCGACGGCAGCTCGCGCCTCCTCCTAGACATTCCAGACTGGGATCTCGACTGGCAGGACACCTACTTCTTCGCCGAACCTGTCGTCCTACCCGCGGAGACCATGATCGAGTCTGTCATCACCTATGACAACTCGGCGGGGAATCCGGAAAATCCTCACACTCCGCCAAGACGGGTCAAGTGGGGACGCGAGTCCACCGACGAGATGGGCAGCATCACCCTCGTCGGCGTCGCCCTCGATGCGGCCGATGACCAGCGCCTCAATCTCTCGAACAAAGCCCAGCGCGCCAAAATCTTCACCCAGCTCGGCCAGGAATTGAGAAGCGGCGGCGTCCTCGAGAAACTCCCCGCGATCGTGAAAAAGCTGGATGCGAACGGAGACGGTTCTCTGGAGGAATCCGAGCTGCCCCAGCGCATGCGCGCAGCCCTGCTCCTGCGACTCGACGAAGACGGGGATAGAGCCCTCAATCCCTCCGAGCTCGAATCACTCAAGGACTGGCTCGCGAATCTGAAAGCTGAACGTGACGCATGAAAACACTCTGGCTCGCACTTCTCCTAACCTGCCCTTCCCTCACCGGCGGCGCTGAACCGCACGCCAAGGTCATGATCTTTGTCGCGGTCGACTGCCCCATTGCGAACAGCTACGCGCCCGAACTGAACCGCCTCCACGAAACCTACGGAGGAAAAATGGTCGAGTTTCTCCTCGTCTACCCCGATCCCGACCTAACCGGGGACGAGGTGAAAAAGCACCTCGCGGACTACGCGCTCACCCTGCGCGCGACGATTGATCGCGATCACGCGCTTGTGAAGAAAAGCGGCGTCACGACCACTCCGGAAGTCGCCGTCTTTGATACCTCGGATGCCGTCGTCTATCGCGGTCGCATCGACAACCGCTACGCCGACTACGGCGAACGCCGCCGCACCGTCACCGAGCCCTACCTGCGCGATGCCCTCGACGCGATCCTGCGGGGGGAAAAGCCCGCCCCGGCGACGACCGAGGCGATCGGATGTCTCATTGAGGCGATTGAGTGAGGACTTCCGTGAAATCCCACGCCCGGGCTTTGCCTCCCTCGCCGCTGAACTCTTCCCCCCTACCGCAACAAGCGCGAATCAAAAGCAAACGGCTCGGGAGCGGACACGACGATCTTCCGAAAACCGGGATGGGACGGATTGAGGAGGTAGTTGTGCTCACCCGGCACGATCACACTCGGCACCGCCAGCACCGCCGAGCGGGCCTCGCGCAGCCATATGTCGCAGAGGGCACGGGTCGCATCGGGTCCAGGGAATCGCTGCCAGTTTGCGGGAAGAAGAGCGGGATCGAGATTCTCGACAAACCCACCATCGAACTCCGCCCGCAGCGCGACCCATTCGAAATGGACCGGCGGATTGAGATGCACGAGCAACTCGAGCGCCGCAAGCGAGAGCGTCCCGCTGGTGTAAACGACCCATTCGCCCCGCGAGTTCCAGCGCCCCCCGGCTCGGGAGGCGCCTTCGCCAGAGAAGGCCGTGTCGGCGTATTTCGCCTTCACGATTCGCCACACCGCTAGCTTCATGCGTAGACGCTGAACTCGATGCGGGTGAGGAGATCCTCCACCTCACGGGCACCCACCTCAGTCTCGGCAAAGACAAGCGGGGCCGCCCCGCCCAGACCGATCTGCGGGGTGGCGAGCCAGCCTCGTGCGGCCTCGAGGGACTCCATCGTCGTCAGCGCCAACCCGAGGAGACGAGCAAAACGCAGCACCCGGTCGGACTCACCCGAATCGAGGCGGCCGGCCGTCTTGCGGCGGTGGAGAGTCGCCCGCGAGATCGACAAATGAGCGGCGAGTCTGTCCATCGGCAGATCGAGGAGGTCTCGCAGCGTCTCGAGTTCGCTGAAGGGAAACCCCGCCTGGAGCGACTCGATTAACGCCACCGGCCCGGCTCCCTCGCCACGAACACAAGCCGCGACGAGCGACACCGCGCCCTTCCTGCCAACGACATAAGTTGAGGGCGGCTTTTCCGTGACGCGGGCACCGGGATTTTTTTGAGTGGGAACGACCGCTTCCTTCATGTGAATCAATTAATCACTCCACATGAAACAACACAAGCATTTTCTTTACCGCCCAAAAAATCAGCTCAGCACCTCCCGCACGACATGCCCGTGGACGTCGGTAAAGCGGAAATTCCGACCATCAAAACGGTAGGTGAGCTTTTCATGATCCAACCCCAGTTGATGAAGGATTGTGGCGTGGAGATCGTGCATGTGGACCTTGTTCTCCACTGCCATGTGCCCGAATTCATCGGTCGCGCCGTGAGCGTGTCCGGGTTTGAAGCCTCCCCCGGCGAGCCAGGTCGTGAAACCTTTGGGATTGTGGTCCCGCCCCGTGCCATTCCCCTGGGCATAGGGGGTGCGACCGAATTCGCCTCCGAACCACACGATCGTGTCCTCGAGCAGCCCCCGCTGCTTGAGATCGGCGAGCAGTCCCGCGACCGGCTTGTCGACCGCGAGCGCATGGTCGGCGTGCTTCGGCATATTGGAATGCTGGTCCCATGCCGGATTCGCCGTGTTGTCGCCGTAGGTGACCTGGACAAAACGCACCCCCGACTCACAGAGGCGCCGGGCAAGGAGGCATTTGCGACCGAAGTCCTCTGTCGGCGCGCCGTCGCGGATGCCGTATAGATCGAGTGTCGCGGCCGACTCGCCTGAGAGGTCAGTCACTCCAGGCGCTTCACTTTGAAGGCGCCAGGCGAGTTCGTAGGAATTCACCGCCGCCTCGAGTTCCGCGTCTCCGGGTCGACGATTCCGCTGGGCTTCATTGAGCGACTGGATGAAGTCGAAGCGTTGTCGTTGTTTTTCCTCACTGAGCGAGGGGTTCATTACATTCCGGAACGCCGCCGTCGCCGCAGGGGCATCGGCCCGACCCAGCGGTGTTCCCTGATAAATCGGCGGCAAAAAAGCGCTGCCGTAGTTCCGCGCTCCGCCGTTCCCGGACGACGGACCAATCGTGACAAAGCCGGGCAGGTTTTCGCTCTCGCTCCCGAGCCCGTAGGTGATCCACGACCCCATCGAGGGGCGGATGAAATTGGTCGCTCCACAGTGGAGGAAAAGAGTCGCCGGGCCATGGGCGATGCCCTCGGTGTGCATCGAGTGAATAAAACAGAGATCGTCGACATGGCGGGCGACTTCGGGAAAGAGCGCCGAGACATGACGTCCGCTCTGGCCATGTTGGGCGAAATCCCAGAGCGGCTTCATGATGCGGTGTGAGGTCGCGGCAGTGTCCCCCGAATTGGCAATTTTACGGGCGTCGTAAAAATTAACCATTTCCCCATCACGATCAAATAAGAGCGGCTTGTAGTCAAAGGTATCGACATGACTCGGACCGCCCTGCATGAAGACAAAGATGACCCGCTTCGCCCGCGCCGGAAGCAATGGGAGCCGGCCGCCGTTAACACTGGTGTTCTGTCCCGCCAGCGCGGACATCGCGAGGCCGCCGAAGCCGCAGGAGAGAGTCTGGAGTAAATGACGTCGGTTCATGGCATGGTTAGTCGAGGTAGCGAAAGTCGAGACTGGCAAAGAGCCCCTGCATGATCGTGCTCCAGGCCTCCCCCTTTTCGGCGGCGGGCGTGGCGGTGAGGAGACTCTCGACGAGTGCTTCCTCGGCAGGGAGTGGCTTGCGCCCGAGAACGCGAAGCGTGGCCCGCTCGAGCGCTTCCGCCTCGCTCGCCCCCTCTTTCACGACACGTTCAGCTGCGATCGCGGCCTGTTCGAGGATGAAGGGATGGTTCATCATAAAGAGCGCCTGCGGGGCGACCGTGCCGAGGTCACGATTCCCCGTCGTTCGGCTCGGGTCGGCCGTGTTGAAGGTCTCGAGGATCTCGGGCAGAGAATTCCGCAGGACAGGCAGGTAGATGCTGCGGCGTTCGCTGTCCTGGGCGTAGTGATAGTCATTCGAAGCAGCGGGTCGTATCGTCGGCCCACCCGACGTCGCATCAAGCCGACCGCTCACATGGAGGATGGAGTCGCGCAGAACCTCGGCATCGAGACGGCGGCGAGTCGCCCGCGCGAAGAGCCGGTTTTCGGGATCGGCCGTAAACCAGGGAGAGTCATCGGCCGGAGCGGAAAGGCGATAGGCTCTCGTCAGGGCGATCTCACGAACGAGCCATTTCACCGACCAGCCCTGCTCAACAAAGCGCAGGGCGAGATAGTCGAGCAGTTCGGGATGCGAGGGCGCTTCACCGGTGGTGCCGAAGTTGTCCGTCGTGCGGACAAGCCCGCTGCCGAACATCCAGTGCCAGACGCGGTTGACGAAGACACGGGCGGTGAGCGGGTTTTCGGGAGAGGCAACCCAATCGGCGAGTTCGAGGCGTCCGCTTTCTCCTGCGGGAATCGCGGGCGGGGCGGTCTCGGCGGGGAAGGTCACCTGGAGAAAACCCCGCGGCACGGGATCCCCCGTCGGCTGATGGACGAGACCGCGGGCGAGGACGGGGAGGTCGGCCGGTTTTTCCGACTCGCGCACCCCGAGATGCTTCGGCCGCACCGGGCCAGTTTCTTTCAAGGCGGCGATCTCCTTCTTGATCCGCGCGACTTCGGCGACTGCCTCGCGACGACGCTGCACCGCTTTGTCATCGACCGGGCCGGTCGAGAGTTCGGTCAATTTTTCCGCCTCGGCGAGAGGAAGAAACTGCACCGCGTCGGCCACCACGTAACCGCTCGTGCCTTCGTTCGAGATGAGGACAAAGTTCGCCCCGTTCGGCTCGAAAGTGTATTCCCCGAGTGAAGCGAATCGTCCCTCGATCGGCGGCGGCACGCTCTGGTCGAGTCGCAAGGGAAAGTCACCGTCGGCACTGGAGATCATCACCGGGACCGAATCAGACCGTCCTTCACCCGCCGCCCAGGCAATCCTTACCTCGTAGCGTCCGCGTTTGGGCACTCGAGCAACGAAACTGAGCGTCTTGAGCCCTTTGCCGGCATTCTCGTCATGGAGATATCCTTCGCCGATGTAGGAACGGGTGTAGACCGAGTGCTTCCACTCCCCTACCTTTTCAGCCTCGGTATCATCGACGACGAGACCCGGAAAATCGTTGGCCACCGCGACCTCGGGCCGGGCATCCGATGACCGCGATGGATCTGCCGCGACAGCCGCTTCGCGTTCCTTCTCCGCCGCTTTGAGATCTTTCTCGAGCGAAGCAAGCCGGGTCTCCTGATCCGAAAGCGCTTTTTCCTCCTCCGGATCGAGCGGGAGCGGCAAGTCGAGCCAGTTCGAGACATTGGAGTGGGAAAGGCTCACCGTACTCGCGAGGATGCCGGCCATGGCGTGGTAGTCGCGAGCGGGAACGGGGTCAAATTTGTGGTCATGGCAGCGGGCGCATCCGAGCGCCTGCCCCATGAAGGCTTTTCCCAGGGTGTCGAGCTGTTCATCGACGATGTCGAGATCGAGCTGGCGTTTGTCCTGCTCTTCGAGATTATGATTGCCAAAGGCGAGAAACCCGCTCGCAATGAGGCGACGCTGCCGATCCGCGAGCGGAACACCATCCGCCTCCATGAGATCGCCCGCGATCTGCTCGCGCACAAACTGATCGTAGGGCAGGTCGCGGTTGAACGCCTCGATAACATAGTCGCGGTAGCGCCACGCCTCGCGCATGATCAGTCCCCGCAGCGTGTAGGACTCTCCATAACGGGCCACGTCGAGCCAGTGCCGGGCCCAACGTTCTCCAAAACGCGGCGAAGCGAGGAGCCGGTCGACCTCACGTTCCCACGCGGCGTCGGACGGATCGCGGAGAAACGCGGTGATCTCTTCAGGAGTGGGGGGCAGACCAGCCAGGTCGAGGTGGAGGCGCCGCAGTCGCGCCTCGGCGGCAGCTTCCGGGGCGGGCGCAAGGCCGACCGATTCCATCTTCGCGAGGAGGTATCGATCCATCTCCCCGGTCGGCCAGGCCGTCTCCTTTACCGCAGGCGGCGCGGAATCGACGGGCTGACGGTAGGACCAGAACTGCCTGCCCTCCTCCACTGACATGCCCGCACTCTCACGCTCGACTTTTCCGTCCCGGGGATCGGGCGCGCCCATTGCGACCCATTTGGTGAGAACTGCGATCGCCCCGGTCGGCAGACGGGTCTTGGGCGGCATCTCGAGATGGGGATCCTCGTAGCGGATACTGCGAATAAGCAAACTCTCCTCCGGATCACCCGCGACGATCGCCGGACCCGAGTCCCCGCCCACCATCCAGCCCTCGCGCGAATCGAGGAGGAGGCCGCCTTTGCGATCTTCGTCGGCGGAATGGCATTCGTAGCAATGTGCGATGAGGAGCGGACGCACTTCACGTTCAAAAAAAGCGATGTCTTCGGTCGCGCGTGCCTCCGTGGTCCCGCTGACGAGACCGGCGAGCAAGGCCCAACCCATTCGACCGAACGACATTGCCTTTACAAGGAGCAGGATGCTGGAAAAAAGCGGACGCATGATTTTTGAACCCGGGAGCACTTATCCCCTCTTCTACCATTGAAATATGCAGGAAAGACACCCGCCTAAAAAGCATTTGCTTTCACGGGTTTGCGTAATTTTTCGACTGTCCAAACGATTTGCCGGGACCGTCCCTTCTGCGGAATCAGGTAAAAATAACTTTACAGACAAGTCTGTCTGTTTATCTTGAGTCCAGTCATGAAAAAGCCCAACGCCAAAGAACGAATCCTCGAGACCGCAGGCGAGCTCTTTTTCCAGCGCGGGTATTCCGAAGTCGGAATCAACGAGATTATTGAAAAAGCGGGTACGGCCAAGGCTAGCTTTTATCAGCATTATCCTTCGAAGGAATTCCTTTGCGAGGCCTGGCTCCAGGCGATGCATGACCGCTCCGAGACCTTCCGTGCCGAATTACTGAAAAGTGAAGGCACGCCGGCGGAAAAACTCGCCTGCTACTTTGACCAGCTGGAGTCTTACATGGAAAACAGCCAGTTTCGGGGCTGTCCCTATTCGAACACGAGCGCGGTCTCGGACGAGCAGTGCTGCGGCATCATCGAGCAGATCCGCGTCCACAAAGAGACCATTCGCGCGTTTTTTCGCGCTCTCACTTCTCTCCATTTTCCGGAACCGGACCAAGCAGCGGAGATGGGAGATCGCATTTTTGTTCTTTACTCCGGCGCGACCGGGGAAGCTCAAAATCTCAAAGCAATGTGGCCGGTCCATTCAGCCAGAAACGCGGCTCTCGAGATCTTTAAAAACTGACTTTTTCCCGGACCTCCAGACGGACCATTCTGTCAGCCATTCTCCTCATTCCCCCTTCACTCGTCATGACTGATCACACTCTAAATCCCAATCTGTGGAACGTTGCCTATCGCGAATACCTGATCCGCTTTGCTCTCATGCGCGTCTCGGACTACGGCACCGCCGAAGATCTCGTGCAAGAAGCCTTCCTCTCGGGCTGGAACGGACGCCACCACTTCCGCGGCGATTGTAGTGAACGCACCTGGCTCACCGGGATCCTGCGGAATAAGGTCATCGATCATTACCGCAAGACGGGCCGTCGTCCCGCCATCCTCGCGACCGATCTGGAAAACTCTTTTGCCGGCGAGGACAGGACCCGGTCCTGGATCGACGAGCAGCCTGATGAACGTCTCGCCGGCCGCCCCGGAGCGGAGACCGAGCGCAACGAATTCATGGAAGAGCTCGAACTCGCCGTCTCGCGCCTGCCCGGTAAAATGGGCGAAGCCTTCCGCATGCGGGAGATGCTCGGTTACTCCACCGAAGAGATCACCCGCGAGCTCAACATTTCAAAAGCCAATCTCTGGGTCCTCATCCATCGCGCCAAGCAGGCCCTCAGCACCGAACTCAGTGAAAACTGGGACGGCATCGAGAGCTTCGGTCAGCGCCTTGCCGCTTGATTGGCTACACGGCCCCAACATTACCTCCGCACGACCAGCAGACTTCGAAATTCCCCGGGTTTTCTTCACCGCACTCCTGACAGGTGACTTCCTCTTCTGACTTGGCACTATCGTGAGAGGCATGCTCGCGCATCAACGCCATGGCGCGGTCGTAGTCCTCATCATGGACAACACAGAGCGCCGGGAAAAAGTCCGGGATCGGAACCTCGACACCCGAGAGCACCTCGTTCCGGATCAATGTCTCGATCCCCCCTCCCTCGAGGACAGAACGGTAATATCCTATCCTCGTGAAATCCCGCTCCCTGAAAAGTTCCCGCATCCGGCAAAGATGACAGAGAAACCCCATCGCGAAAAGCTTGAACTCTCCCGCGATCCCCTCCACGATTACCGAAGAGTTCTTTTACCCCTATCTTTGCAGCGACGGCAAATTGGTTCAGTGGGGCGTCATTCGTGTCCTCGATAACATGCCGACACCCGAAGGCTGAGTCGCCCCCCTTCACTCAAACGGATTCCGAACAACCCGCGCCACCTCGCACGGGTTTTTTGTGCCCACTGACTCGGCACGGGAACAAATTTCCCATATTATCCAGAAATGGTAGATGCAAATTCCCTGATATTGAACTAAACTTAACAAACATGGGCAGGAGAAAATCATCTTCATCGGGTCGCAAGACCAAGCCGGGGCCGTTCGCCTCCCTCTCCGGGAAGAAGTCCCGTTCCGGAAAGCGCCGCAGGGGTTCGGCGATCGGGCGATTTTTCCGTAAGATCTTTTTCACGACTCTCGCACTCGGCTTTTGCGTCGCCCTCGCCGGATCGCTTTATTATGGATTCCGCGCGATGCAGTTTGATCTGGAGGAAATCCGGGAGGCCCCGCAGCGGACTCTCGTCTATGATCGCGCAGGCAATCTCCTCGGACACGTCGCCGGTCATGGAGAGAACCGCGTCGCGGTAGCGGTATCGGAGGTCTCGCCGCATTTTGTCAAAGCCCTTCTCGCCCGGGAAGACAGCCGCTTTTACAAACACGGAGGCGTCGATTTTATCGGAGTCGCCCGCGCTGTCGTGACCAACCTCCGCGCCGGCGGGACAGAGCAGGGGGCTTCCACTCTGACGATGCAGCTCGCTCGCAACACCTTCGGGATGCGTGAGATGAGTCTCCAGCGAAAATTCATGGAAGTTGCCCTCTCTCAGCGTATCGAGCGGCAGTTCACCAAGGACGAGATCCTCGCCTATTACATGAACCGCGTCTATTTCGGCTCGGGCCTCTACGGAATCGAGCGCGCGGCCCAGGGCTACTTCATGAAACCCGCCGCCGATCTCACTCTCGCTGAGAGCTCCATGCTTGCCGGGGTCATCCGCGGTCCCAGTCTGCTCAATCCCTTCCGCAGCATGGAAAATGCCAAGGACATTCAGAGTGAAGTCCTCGCTCGCCTCGTCGATGCGGACATCATCACCGCGACCGAGGCGACCGAAGCCAAGTCGCAGAAGATCTCCCTCCGCCCGCCCAATCAACGCCTTGCCACCGGTAGCTATCCCCTCCAGTCTGTTTTCGACCTGCTCGGTGACTACCTCCCACCGCATCTCATCGAGACCGGGGGGCTCAAGATTTACACCACCGTCGATTCGGCCCTTCAGACGACCGCCGAGAAGACCCTCGACCGACATCTTACCACGATCGAAAAACGCCCGGGCTACAAACACTCCCCGCGCAGTTCGCATCAGGAAGGCAAAGACACCAAATATCTCCAGGGCGCCGTCGTCTCGATCGACAACCGCACCGGTGGCATCCTCGCCCTCGTCGGAGGCCGTGACTTTGGCGAAAGCTCCTACAATCGCGCCTACCGCGCCCGTCGTCAGGTTGGCTCGACCTTTAAACCTTTCGTCTACGCGGTCGCCTTTGACCGTGGCGGACTTCTCCCCGGAGCCTACGTCAGCGATGACCCGATCCGCCTCCAAACGGGGGGCAGCCCCGCCTGGTCACCGAAAAACAGTGACGGCTCCTTCACCGGACTCCAGCCCGCCGCCCTCGGGCTCATCCGATCGCGCAACACCATGTCGGTCCGCGTGGGACAAATCGCGGGCATCCCGAACGTCCGCGGAATGGCGAGGGAACTCAAGTTTGGTGACATCCCGAAATCGCCCGTCATCTCACTAGGTGCCTTTGAAACGACTCCCGTTACGATCACGAGCGCCTACTCAACTTTTGCCGCCAAAGGGGTCAACCTCACTCCCTACCTGATCGACCGCATCGAGCTCCACGACGGAAGTGTCCTTTATCAGAATGAGGTGCAGGGGCGCCCCATCTTTCCCGAATCGGTGAGCTGGCTCACCTCGGACATCCTTTCCAAAGTCCTCGACGAAGGCACCGCCACCGAAGCACGTAAGGCCGGCTACACCGCCCCCGCGAGCGGCAAGACGGGCACGACGAACGACTACATCGACGCCTGGTTCGTTGGCTTCACCGACAAAGTGACCACCGGCGTCTGGGTCGGACTCGACCAGCCGAAAAAAATCATGGATCGCGGCTACGGCGGGACCCTCGCCCTTCCCATCTGGACCGAGGTGATGAAGACGGCCGAGACGGCTGGCTACGCGGGAGCGAAAATTCCCCCGCCGCCAGGATCGAGCAACACCCATCTCTGTCGCGAGTGCGGACTCATCGCCTCGAACCGAACCAAATTCCCCTACCAGATGGACCTACCCGCTGATCTCCGCCCGCGCGGCTCGTGCCGGGGCCATGGCAACGGACTCTTCACCCAGAGCCAGGATCCTCAGCCTTTCCCTGTCCCGGGTGAACTCCTCGCCACCGGGTCCGCCCCGGCTTCTAACCAGCCCACAGGCGAGAGCGGAGTAGGAAACGCCATCCGCGGCATCGGAAAATTCATCTTCGGCGAGCGGAGATAAGTTTTTTTTGGCATTTTTATCCTGTGTCTGATTGCGACACCTATGGCGTGATTAGACTTTATTTAGGGATCGACGCGCTTCCCGTTTTGTGCCATTTTTCGCATAGATCCGGAATGAGCACAAAAAAGAACCCTTTCTTCAGCCTCGTCCCAGACGGCTCACCCCACGAAGTCGAGGGAGAACGCGAAGTCATGCTTCCGGGCATGTCGCTCGAGATTCTCGCGACTCGTAAGATCCGCCTTCAACGATGGAACCTGCACAACCTCATCGACCCTTATTGGCGGCTTTACTGCCCGGTTGAGGGAAAGGCCGTCGTCCGCTTCAACGGCGTCGATACCGTCCTCTTGCCGGGGAATCTCTATCTTATCTCTCCACGCACGACCATTAGCTCTTACAATCCCGAGCCTTTCACGAAGTGGTATGCCCACTTCATCCTCGGGCGGTCGGATCTGCTGTCCGTGCCGGGGGTGTTCTCCTCACCCGTCGACGAGATCGCGAGCGGCTTCCTCGAATCCCTCGCCGGGGCCAAAGGGGAACCTTATAACTGGGAGTCCGCCGCTCTCGTCATCCACGCCCTCACCAAGCTGCCGGC
Source organism: Verrucomicrobiales bacterium (assembly GCA_030730365.1). Classification (GTDB taxonomy): domain Bacteria; phylum Verrucomicrobiota; class Verrucomicrobiia; order Verrucomicrobiales; family DEV007; genus Arctic95D-9. Next base: position 126,262 of record JANQVJ010000005.1, on the reverse strand, counting down.
CAATGCGTGGACCGATCAAAAGCTCGACAATCGGGTCAGCAAAGCGATGGAGTTCCTCCAGAGCAACCTCGCCCGCCGCATTAATGCTGACGACGCCGCCCGCGCCGCCGGGGTTAGCGTTCGCAATCTCAATCACCTCTTTCGCTCCCAGGTCCGCATGGCACCGATGAGCGTCCTCCTCAGCTACCGGCTCGACCGCGCCTGCCACCTCCTCCGCCACACCGAGCAATCGATCGAGCAAGTTGCGGAGAACTGCGGTTTCCCGAATCGCTATTATTTCAGCCGCATGCTCAAGCAGCATCGCGGCGTCTCCCCCGCCGCCTACCGCAAAGGTCAGCTCTATTGATCAAAGCCGGGCAATCCTCCTTTCCCGCATGCACCGGATCGATCCCGAGACCTTCACCCAGGGATCGCTCCTTCACTTTCTAAGCCTCTTCGTCACCGTCGCGCTCACCGCTGGCTTCGTGCTACTTGCCCGAAAGACCGCGAAAAACGGAAGCGCCCTTCGCCCGCTGCGGTATTTTCTGGTGGCTGGCTGCCTTGTCGCTGCCGCCCTCGGCACCGGAATCGGGATCGCCCCGGTTAAATTTGACTGGGGTGATTCCCTGCCGCTCCAATATTGCAATTTCGCGACCCTCATCGGTGCCTGGGCCGTCGCAACACGCCATCGCACTGCCCAGAGCGTCCTTTATTTCTGGACCTTCTCCCTTACGATCTGGGCCTACCTCACGCCCTCTCTCTATGTCGGCCCGGCCTATACCTGGTTCTGGATCTTCTGGGGTTACCACCTTTTTATCCTCCTCGCCCTTGCCTGGGTCCTCGTCATCGATCGCTTCAGGCCGGGTTGGACCGATTGGAGAAAATCTGTCATCATCACGCTGGTTTACACTCTCTTACTGACGACTCTGAACTTCTTCACCGGATGGAACTACGGCTACCTCGGCCCTGATCTGCCAAGTCAGCCGAACCTCCTCGGATTTCTCGGGCCCTACCCCTACCGACTCCTCTGGATGATCCTCATTGGAGCAGGCCTCTTTATCCTCCTCATGATTCCGTGGGTACGTCCTCGTGTGAGGCGCAGAAACTGAGCCAGTCTCCCCCTACCCCCTACCCCCTACCCCTGCCTTTATGACCGACGCCGAACAAAAGCGACTTCGGCGTGGGCGGCCGCGAGATCAGCTAGCTCTTCGGACAATACATGCGCCTAGAGAACCGCTGGAGTGGTGTCCTCACCGGTAAAGGCCTCGCTTACGGCGGCAGCGTCGTCCGCACCAAAGCGACCGGCTGGGGCTGCGTCTACTTCTGCGAACACATGCTCCATCATCACGACAAGATCCTCGCCGACAAACGTGTCGCCGTGAGCGGGGCCGGCAATGTCGCCCTTTACGCCGCCGCGAAGCTCATCGAAAAGGGGGCCAAAGTCGTCACCCTGAGCGACTCGGGCGGATTCATCCACATACCCGATGGACTCCGTCAGGAACAGTGGCACGAGATCCATCAGCTCAAGGAAGTCGAACGCGGTTCCCTTTCCGCCCTTCAAAGTCGCGGCGTCACCTACCACGCCGGCGCCCGGCCCTGGTCCATTCCGTGCGACATCGCAATGCCCTGCGCGACGCAAAATGAAATTGAACTCGGGGACGCCGTCACCTTGACCTCCAACGGAGCCGTCGCCGTCTGCGAAGGTGCCAACATGCCCACGACCCTTGAGGCATCCGAATACTTCCGCGAGCACGGCGTCCTCCACGCGCCAGTAAAGGTCTCCAAGCCGGAGGCGTCTCCGTAAGCGGCCTCGAGCAGAGTCAGAATGCCATGCCCATCAGCTGGGATCGGGAGGAAGTGGATCGACGCCTCCAGCAGATCATGCGCGACATCCACACTCGCTGTGTCGAGGCCGGGACCACCAGTGCCGGTCGTGTCGATTATGTGAATGGCTCCAACATCAGCGGCTTCAAAAAAGTCGCCGAGGCCATGCTCGCCTACGGAGCCGTCTGATGTGACAAGGCTGCCCGGAACGAGAAATTTCTTTGACATTCCCCCCGCCAATCGGAGCGTACCCTTTCCAAAAATTCATGCACAAAACGGTCATTATCGGAGCAGGGGGGGTCGGCAACGTCGTCGCGCACAAGTGTGCGCAGGATGCCGAAACATTCGGGGAAATCTGGCTCGCCAGCCGCACCCTCGAAAAGTGCGACGCCATCGCCGCCGATATCAAAGCGGCCACCGGCATCACCATCAAAACCGCGAAGCTCGATGCCGACAACGTCCCCGAAGTCGTCGCCTTTTTGAAAGAAGTCCAGCCGACCATCCTTCTCAACATCGCCCTGCCCTACCAGGATCTCACCCTCATGGACGCCTGCCTCGAGGCCGGGGTCCATTACCTCGACACCGCCAACTACGAACCGCAGGATACTGCGAAGTTCGAATACAAGTGGCAGTGGGCCTATCAGGAGAAATTTAAAGCCGCCGGACTCACCGCCATTCTCGGCTCGGGCTTCGACCCGGGTGTTACGAACGCCTATTGTGCCTACGCGCTGAAACACTACTTCGACGAGATCGAGACCGTCGACATCCTCGATGCCAATGCCGGCGATCACGGCCTTCCTTTCGCGACCAACTTCAACCCCGAGATCAACCTCCGCGAAATCACCGCGAACGGCCGCTACTGGGAGAACGGCGATTGGAAAGAGACCAAACCGCTCGAGATTGGCCTCGACTACCGCTTCCCCGACGACCACGTCGGCACCAAAAAGATCTACCTCCTCTATCATGAGGAACTCGAGAGCCTCGCGCAGAACCTGCCCGGGCTGAAGCGCATCCGTTTCTGGATGACCTTTTCGGACAACTACATCAAGCACCTCACCGTGCTCGAGAACATCGGCATGACCTCGATCGAGCCCATCGATTACGAAGGCAAACAGATCATCCCGATCCAGTTCCTCAAAGCCATCCTCCCCGACCCCGCCTCGCTCGGCCCTCTCACCAAAGGCAAGACCTGCATCGGCTGCCTCATCACCGGCAAGCTGAAGAGCACCGGCGAGACCGCGACGAAGTTCATCTACAACGTCTGCGATCATCAGGAGTGCTACGCCGAAGTAAAGAGCCAGGCCATCAGCTACACCGCCGGCGTCCCCGCCATGATAGGCGGACGCCAGCTCCTCTCCGGTGCCTGGCTCAAGCCCGGTGTCTGGAACGTCGAACAACTCGACCCCGATCCCTACATGGCTGACCTCAACGCCTGGGGCCTGCCCTGGCAGGTCATCGATGCAGAACCGCTTCCTTGAGAGGTATTGAGGGGTTCAGGAGTTCAGGTTTTCAGGCTTAGACGGGGAATCCGCGGTCTAACGATTTTTTCCTGAACGCCTCAATAGCTCAACCCCTGAAAGCCTGAACCCCTTCCCCAAATGTCCGACCACCCCGAAACCGGCCTCTATCGAGGTGATGTCCCCGCCCTCCTCGACGCCTTCGAGCGCAGCGGACTCGACACACCCTCTTATGTCCTCGACCAAACCCTCTTTCGTCGCAACGGCGAGATCCTGAAACGGGTCCAGGACGAGACCGGAGCCAAAATCCTCCTCGCTCAAAAAGCCTTTTCCTGTTTCGGGCTTTACCCGCTCCTGCGCGACTACCTCGTCGGCACCGCCGCGAGCGGACTCCACGAAGCCCGTCTCGGACACGAGGAATTCGGCGGCGAAGTCCACGTCTTTTCCCCCGCCTTCAAACCGGCCGAGATGACGGCGGTGCTCAAGATCGCCGATCACCTCGTCTTCAACTCGCTCAGCCAGTGGCAGCGCTACCGCGAAGAAGTGTTGGAAGTCGGACCTCGCGTTTCCGCCGGACTCCGCATCAATCCCGAATACTCCGAAGCCGTCGCCGAGATCTACGATCCCTGCGCACCCGGTTCGCGTTTCGGCGTGCTCGCCTCGCAACTAGAGGGCGTCGATCTTACGGGACTCGAGGGACTCCACTTTCACACCCTCTGCGAACAGGGAGCCTCGGCCCTCGACGGCACCCTCCGGGCGGTCATGGAGAAATTCGACGATCAACTGCAGACGATGAAGTGGCTCAACTTCGGCGGTGGTCATCTCATCACCTCGCCCGGCTACGATATCGAGTTGCTCATCGCTCTAATCCGTGAAGTGCGGAACCGCTACCCGCATCTCCGGATTTACCTCGAGCCCGGCGAAGCCATCGCCGTCGGAACAGGAGTTTTGTTAGGCACCGTCATCGACCTCGTCGAAAACAGCATGCCCATCGCCATTCTCGATCTCTCCGCGACAACGCACATGCCCGATGTCCTCGAAATGCCCTATCGCCCCGTCGTCGAAGGCGCAGGCGCAGCAGGAGAAAAAGCCCACACCTACCGCCTCGGCGGCCCCACCTGTCTCGCCGGCGATATCATCGGCGACTACAGCTTCGACGCGCCCCTCCAAATCGGAGACCGTGTCGTTTTCCACGACATGTCCCACTACACCATGGTGAAGACGACGACCTTCAACGGGGTGCCGCTTCCTTCGATCGCTATTCTCGCAGAAGATGGGAGGATCGGGAGCGTGCGCGAGTTCGGGTATGAGGACTACCGTATGCGCCTGGGGTGAGGGGTGAGCCTCTTCCATCCGTGACCATCCCACCCTCGTGGTCCGAATCTTAAAAAAGCCGGAGGGGGCACCACGGCTTCTTGATTCCGGGTTTTGAATTTACCCGGAATCAAGAACCCGGAAGATCCTACTGAAAGACACAAAAAAACGGAGGATTGCTCCCCCGCTTTTTCAAGCCTGAGTCAGCAACCGAACTCAGATCGCGACCGGCTTGCCCGTCGCAGCGGACTGGTAGACCGCATCGATGATCTGCATGAGTTGCAGCCCCTGCTCGGCGCTGTTGAGGGGAAGTGAACGCCCCTCGATCGCCTCGACGAAGTTCGCAGCGGAATTAATGCGCCCCATGTCCTGACACTCCTCGACTTCGATGGTTGTGTCGATGCGCTTGCCTGACTCCTGGGTGTAGAGTTCACAGGTGTCGATAGCGGTCTCATCGAGACCGTCGGTGCCGAAGAGGCGCTCGACCTTACCACCGGCTTTGACGCCCTGGAAAACAACGGAGACTTCCTCACGCTTGATCATTTCGGCCCAGGACATCTGGAAGCTGAGGACCTGCCCCGTCTCGAAAGTAACAAATCCATGGGCCGCGGATTCCACATCGGTAATACCTCCCTCGCGGTCAGGGATACCCCAGGGACCTTTGAAGTCCTTGTTGGTGATATGGTCATCGAAGATCTGACCGGTGACGTAAGTCGGCGTGGGGTTTCCCATGAAATACATGGCGAGATCAAGCATGTGGAGAAGGTCAATGACGGGGCCGCCTCCGGAGAGTGCCTTGGTCGTGAACCAGCCTCCGAAGCCGGGGATACCGGCGCGGCGGATCCACTTGGCTTGGGCGGAGTTGATACGCCCCACCGTGCCGTTCTCGATCAGCTTCTTCATCTCGCGCGACTCGGGCCGGGCGCGGTTGTTGAAGTTGAACATGAGATGTTTCCCCGCTTTGTCACGGGCAACGATCATGTCACGGACCTCGGCGGCATTCATTGCCGGGGGCTTTTCGCAAAAAACGTGCTTCCCTGCCTCGAGCGCCTGAATCGCAAGAGGACCGTGAAACTTGTTCGGCACGATGATGGAGACCGCGTCGATATCGCTCGCGAGGAGCTCGGCGACGTCGCCGTAGACGTGCTCGATCGCATTTGCCTTCGCCGAGACCGTGGCCGCTTCGACGCTGACGTCGGCCATGGCGACGACTTCGGCTCCGGCTTTTCTGAATCCGTCGATGTGATAGCGGGCCATGCCGCCCGCGCCGATAATACCAATTTTAGTTGCCATAAATATAATGGGAGGCGGCTCTCTTTCCTGTTGCGGTCACTCAGCCTTGGCCTTGCCCTTTTCTTTTTCTTTTTCTTTGGCCCCTGCCTTGCTCTTCGCTCCCTCGGCAGGGGCAGGGACTGTAGTGTTGCCGTTAGCGGGTGCCGCGACTGGAGCGGTTTCGGCCGGCGCAGTGACCTGCATGCCGGCGTCGAGAGCGAGTTTGGTGGTGGCCTGGGTGATGTCAACACTTGTCGCGTAAGCAAACACCGGAGGAGTAACTTTCATGAGCACAACCTCGAGCCCCTGAGCCTCGGCAGCTTTGAGCGCGATGGGTTCAAGACGGCTGCGAAACTCATTGATCATGCGGACGCGCTCCTCTACTAGCGTCTGTTGGGCCCGGGACTTAATGCGGTTGAACTCCTCGTTGAGCTGCTGATTCGTCGCAAAGATCTGTTTCTGCTGCTCTTCGGTGGGGGTTTCCCCGGCAGCCTTTTCGACACCGCTCATCTGATTCTGCATTGTCGTCTGGGTGCGCTGGAGGTCGGCATTGAGATTGTTCTGCATATTGAGCAGCTCAACGCGGACTTTTTCCTCAACCCCGAGCTGGCGGGCGACTTCGTCAATGTCGAGAATGGCTACTCCGCCTTTCTGCGCCATCGCAGGGAGGGTAAGAGCAGCAAACGAAAAAATGGTAAGAAGGATTGTTTTCATGATTACAAGTATCTCCCGCACGGGGGCGGAGAGCCTAGAACAGAGAGAGGCACTAAGTCCAGAGTTTTCCCGCATTGACGGGGTGAAAATCCCTTCAATGCGGAGCGACGCGCTTTCCCCGACCACGTTCACTTGCCCACGCAGTAGAGCGTGGAGCCTGCCCGCAGCAAAAGATGGTTCCCCAGAGCTACCGGCACCGCCCGGAAGGTCTCGTCTTTTGCCCCCTCGCCCAGGGAGTTCACGGCGACCACATCAATACTCTTTCCCGGGCGCAGGATGACGACGTCCCCGCCTTTGACGGTCTGGTAATAGATAAGACCGTTCGCCACGATTGGTGCGGCAGCGATCTCCATTGATTCGCCCAGTCTCTCGGAGTAATGGACTGCCCCGGTCGCTGTATCGTAGCTGCTCACGATTCCGCTCATGCTGGAAATGACGAGGAAATCCCCCACCACGGAGGGCGAGGGCAAGTCGCGCCCTCCCTTCCGCGGCGCGAGCCAGAGTCGATTCGTCGCGGTGACGTTGCCGGATCCGCCGGGGGTAACGCAGTAGGCGTCGCCGGGTTTTCCGCAGACGACGTAGAGCTTGCCATGGGCGTAGACCGGAACGGGCTCGCCTCGTCCGGTGGGAGCTTCGCAGAACCAGAGTTCCCTACCGGTGGCCGGATCGTAGCTCTGCACGCCGAATTCACCGTTGAGGACGAGTTCCTTTTTGCCTTCGTGTTCGATGAGGGCGGGAGTACTCCAGCCGCCCTTGGGCTTTGTTTCGCGGGGCGTTTCCCAGGCGATTTTGCCGGTAGCGAGATCGACTGCGACGAGACGCGAGGGGCCTTCGGAATCACAATTCTGGATCACCTTTCCATCCACGATGACGGGCGAGGCGGCGATGCCCCAGGTCCCCGTGAAATCACCCAGAGGCATAGACCATTCTTTTTTCCCATTAAGATCATAGGAATGCAGCCCTCCGGGACCGAAGAAGGCCACGACATGCTTGCCGTCGGTGGCGCAGGACGGCGTGGCGTAGCTGTTCATCGCATGGATGTCCTCGGGCTTTTCACAGGTGATGGTGTCTTCCCACAGAATCTTTCCATCCGTGGCGGAGAGGCAGATCACATACCGCTCGCGTCCGTCGGCCGAGGCACTGGTGAGGAAAAGCTTGTCCCCCCAGATCACCGGCGAGGACTGGCCCGAGCCCTTCAATGCGGCCTTCCACTTGATCGCGGACTCGTCCCAGGTCGAGGGAAGAGCCGGGTTCTCGATAACTCCTTGAGCGCCGGGACCGCGGAATTGGGTCCAGTTATCCGCCCAGGCCGAGAGAGGAAGAACCAATGAGACAAAAAGAAGTGGCGCTAAGCGGGTGATCATGGGGCGGGGATCTTGTTCACGGATTTTCGGAAAACGATGAAGTGCTGGATCGGGAGAAAGTCACGGACTTCGACAAACTCGAGCCCGACCGATCCCATCTCGGCGGTGATTTGCTTTACCGTCATCTTGTGGAGAGGTTTGATCGGCACGGCGGGGTCTTCACCGCGGTATTCGATGAAGACGACGCGTCCGCCGGGTGCGAGCCCTTTGACGATGGACTCCATCATTTCGCGCGGGTGGGAAAATTCGTGGTAGGCATCGACCATGATGACGAGATCGACCTCGCCCTCGGGCAGGCGGGTGTCCTCGATCGTGCCGAGAAGCGGTTCGACATTGGCGATCTTTTTCAGCTTCTTACTGCCTTCGACGAAGTCGAGCATCTCCTGCTGGATGTCCTGCGCGATAACTTTGCCCTGCGGAACGAGGGGGGCGAGGAGAAACGAGAAATATCCCGAGCCTGCACCGATGTCGGCGACCACGTCGGTTGGCTCGAGGTCGAGATTCTCAATGACGAGGGACGGCTTTTCCTCTCCCTCACGATCACGGCGCTCAAGCCAGGTGATGGCGTGCGAGCTGACCGTCTGCGAGATCTCACGTCCCATGTAAACTTTGCCAATGCCGTCGCGCGAGGGCTCCTTAGTCGTGTAGTGCCCCTCGTCGGCGCCTGCCGACTGCGAAAAGAAAACGACCCCGGCGAGGGCGGAGGCGATAAGGAGATTGGAAGGTCGGCAGTGCATCAGTTTATGAATAGCCTGAGGGAGCCCTGCTGAAAAGTCCGAAAGTGCCGGAATTGCGCGAGATTCCAGTCAACTTCATGCGTAAGATCGTCACTTCGAGTATCTCAAATTGTGCATTGCCGCGAAGTTCCGACAGGTTTACCATCGCGGCCACTATGGCTGACGACGACACGAAAAAACAGCACTCGATCTATGGAAGTGCCGGCATGGCCGCAGCAGGAATGATCCGCACCAGCAAGGCCCGCGCAAAATCGGCGAAAGAGCCGTCAGTAGGGACGATCGCCGAAGAGGAAGTGGAAGCAGTCGGTATCACAGACCGATTCGATTCGCTCTCTGATCTCGTTATTGGCACCGAAGAGCTTGAAGCGGCGGAGCCCGCGGCAGAGCCGACGCCAGAAGAGACTCCCCTCCCCGTCTTCCAGGGACTCCGTGCCGCCGTCATTGGTCACACCGGTCGGGGAAACTTCGGCCACAGTCTCGATCTCATTTTCCGCCGCCTCGACGGCGTGCGCCTCGTCGCCATCGCCGACGGTGATCCCGAAGGCCTTGAGGGATCTCACGCCCGCAGCGGCGCCGAGCACGCCTACGCCGACTACCGCGAGATGCTCGAGCGGGAAAAGCCCGATCTCGTCTCCGTCGCCCCGCGCTGGACTGATCAACACTACGACATGGTCAAAGCCGCCCTCGAAGCCGGAGCCCACGTCTGCTGCGAGCGGCCACTCTGTCGCACGTTGAAAGAAGCCGACGAGCTCCTGGCCCTGGCCGCGGAAAAAAACCTCAAGGTCACCGTCGTCCATCAGATGCGTTGCGATACGCATGTCGAGCTCTTCCACGAGCGGCGGCAGGAAATCATCGGAGACCTCATCGAGATGAAAGTCTTCGGGATGATGGACCACCGCGCCGGGGGTGAGGACCTCCTCGTGCTTGGCACCCACCTGTTTGACCTCGTCCGCTGGTTCGGCGGAGAAGCCAGCTACTGCACCGCGCAGATCACGAGAGAGGGAGAATCCGTCATCGCCGAGGATGCCCACTTTTCGGAGAAAGAAGACCTCGGTCCCCTTCTCGGAGATGTCATCCATGCCGAGTTCGCGATGGACTCGGGCGTGCATGTCTCCTACGTCACCGATCGCCGTCTCCACCCTCTCCACGGCCCCTGGGGAATAGAATTCATCGGCAGCAAAGGCAAGGCCCGTCTTTTCGCGGGGATGCCGCCGACACTCTCCCTGCTGATGGAGAGTGATCCTGCCTCTCCTGATCGGGAAGAGCGATGGCAGCGCTGGCCAGTGAAAGACGAACCCTACCATGAGCCAGTCGATAAACTCACCGGCACCGACGCCTCGAACCGACTCATCGTGCAGGACTGGCTTGCCGCCATCGAAGAAGATCGCGAACCGAAGAGCTCGGCACAGCGCTCCATGAAATCACTCGAGATGATACATGGCGTCTGGCAGGCCGGAGCGACGATGAAGCGGGCCTACTTCCCGCTTACGAACCGGCTCCATCCGTTGAGCGAAGAATCGATCTGAACCGGTCGCGTTCCCGGGGACGCGGAAAATCACCTCCACGCCCCCCGACACCCCGGTCTCCCCGATGACTCCCCGCAAACCGGCGCTGGTCTTCATCTTTATCACCCTCTTCCTCGACGTGCTCGGGATCGGCCTCGTTGTCCCCGTCCTCCCGAAACTTGTCGAGCAACTCGCCGGAGGCGGGGTCGATCGCGCCTCCTACCTCTTCGGCTGGCTCGTCGGGCTCTACGCCCTGATGCAATTCCTCTTCGCACCGGTGATTGGGAATCTCTCGGACCGCTTCGGACGGCGGCCTGTCATCCTGATTTCCCTCTTCGGATCGGGGATCGATTATTTCCTCCTCGCGTGGGCCCCGACTCTACCTTGGTTCTTCCTCGGACGCATCCTCTCGGGCATCAGCGGGGCTAACTTCTCCGCCGCTGCCGCCTACATTGCCGATGTGAGCCCGCCCGAAAAACGAGCCGCCAATTTCGGCCTTATCGGTGCCGCCTTCGGGCTCGGATTCATCTTCGGTCCCGCTCTGGGCGGCTGGCTCGGCGAATACGGACTGCGCATTCCCTTCATCGCCGCCGGTATCCTAACGCTGATCAACTGGCTCTACGGATTCCTCATTTTACCCGAATCGCTCAAAGCGGAAAATCGGCGACCATTCAGCCTTCGGCGCTCCAATCCGATCGGAGCTCTCCTCGAACTGCGGAAACATCGCCTCGTCCTCGGACTCTCCACCAGTTACTTCATCAGCAGCCTCGCCCATCAGGTCTACCCCAGCATCTGGGTGCTCTACACCGGCTATCGATACGGATGGAGCACGCGACAAACCGGGCTTTCGCTTGCCCTCGTTGGCCTGATGGCCGCGATCGTTCAAGGCGGCCTCACCCGCAAGATTATCCCGATGATAGGCGAGCGCCGCGCCGCCGTGGGCGGATTGCTCATCATGTCCATCGCCCTCACCGGCTACGGACTCGCGCCCGAAGGCTGGATGGTCTACGGCATCATCATTTTCGGATCCCTCTCCGGCATCGCCGTGCCCGCGATCCAGGGCATGATCTCGAGGACGGTCGGCGACAACGAGCAGGGCGGCATCCAGGGCTCCCTCACCAGTCTCCAGAGTGTCGCCGGGGCGATCGGACCACCCCTCGCGACGGGAGTCTTCGGGTATTTTATCAGCACCAAGGCTCCCGCCATCGTCCCCGGAGCACCCTTCTTCTTTAGTTCAGGCCTGACCGTGATGGCGGCAATGCTCGCGGCGAGGAGTTTCCGAAGGAACCCGGCAGAGGCGTGAAATATCCGTAAAACACCACATCTTGTGGCCGTTTTCGATTTGACACCACAACATCTTGTTGCAACTCTGATAAAAGAGTCGCATGATCTGCGATTCTTCTTCCGTTCCGTGCCATGCGCTGCGTCAAATGCAATAGCCTTGAAGACAAGGTCATCGATTCCCGCCTTTCGAAGGATGGTTTTTCCATCCGGCGCAGGCGTGAATGCCTGAACTGCGCCCATCGCTTCACCACTTACGAGCAGGTGGAGAGGCGCGACGTTCTCGTCGTGAAGCGTGACGGAACGAGAGAGCCTTTCAAGCGTGAGAAACTCCTCGGTGGCCTCATCAAGGCCTGCGAGAAACGAAGAGTCTCGATCGATGAACTCGAAAACGCCGTCGAGGAGATCGTTAACGAACTCACCGCCGACAACTTGAGGGAGATCCCGAGCCGCATCATCGGCCCGAAGGTCATGGCCCATCTCCAGCAAATCGACCCCGTCGCTTTTGTTCGCTACGCCTCTGTCTATCGGCAGTTCCAGGACGTGGGCGAGTTCAGCGAAGTGATCGAGTCGCTCGAACACACGCCGATGAACCACCTCCTCCAGCCCGATCTCTTCGAGTCCCGCTCCTGAGCAGGCCCCGGCGAGATTTCCCCACCCACCCAAAACACAG
>JANQVJ010000005.1:0-114042 GCA_030730365.1 Verrucomicrobiales bacterium | reverse complement strand
ACACAGCCACAGCCACACAGAACGTTCCCTCCGCCGATTGTAAGCCCATGATCGCCCTGCCCCACGCCCTGCCCTATATCCGCATCGGTTCCTCCAGTCTCGCGCTGTGCGAGTCCGACTGGCTCACCGAGACCCTCACCAATGCTGCCAGCGGGACCGATGTGCCCGACTGGATGGCTCGCGATATCTCCCGCGGTGTCGAGAGCTTTTTGATAAAGCATTACAAAGGCACCGTGATCGATTCCGACGACCTCTTCGCCCGCATCGAAAAGACCCTGACCTCCCTCGGTCTCAACCACGTCGCCGCGAAGATCGACAAAACCCCTCCGCCCGTCCGCGTCTCCCTGAGCGAACTCGCGCGCCGCGCCGGGACAGGGTATGAGCTGGCCTTTTTCCATCTCCTCGAAGAGCAGCTCAAATCCGCCGCCACTGGGGGCGCCACCACCGTGGAGTGCCATGGTCTGCGCAACTGTGTGCGCCGCCTCGTCTCCACGAAAAAATGGTCGGGCCGCTGTGAGGTACTGAAGGTCGAGATCACCGACTTCGTTGATCAGATGCGCGAGCGTGTCGCCCCGGCGCGCCCCGATCTCACGCTCGTGATTGCCTCGTAATCCTGCGTGCCGTCGATGACCCTATTCGAGAAAATCATTGCCCGCGAGATCCCTGCGAAATTCGTCTACGAAGACGAACTCGCCGTCGCCTTCCACGATATCTCACCGCAGGCTCCGACGCACATCCTCATCATCCCGCGCAAGCCCATCCCCAGGGTTGGCGAGGCGGGCGTGGAGGACAGTGCCCTGCTCGGTCATCTTCTCATCGTGGCGGGAAAGATCGCAAGTGCGATCGGGGTGAACTCGACCGACGAGGGATTCCGCCTCGTGATCAACAATGGTCGCAACGGCGGTGAAGCGGTCCCCCATCTTCATGTCCACCTCCTCGCAGGGCGCCCCCTCGCCTGGCCTCCCGGTTAGCCTGCATTTAAAGTGCAGGTTAGGGAGCGGCGGCGGGTCATCAGGGTTGGACGCGGACTGCCCCCTCTTTGATCCGGCCTTTGTGAAATCCGCTCTTTTCCGGATTAAGCATTTGGGATCAGACGAGTTCGCAGTATCTTCGAGGGTGAACCTGACCAGTCCCAACCTTGAGATCATCGGATGGCGCGAATGGCTATCGATCCCCGACCTGGGGATTCCGCGGATCAAGGCCAAAGTAGACACCGGTGCGCGCACCTCGTGCCTGCACACTTGCGGTCTTGAGATTTACGAAAGCAGCAAGGGCCAGGAACGGGTGCGTTTCACCGTTCACCCGCTGCAACGGAAGCCGGAATACGCCGTCGAGTGCGACCGGCCGGTCGTGAATCAACGCCAGGTCAAAGACTCGGGAGGTCACGAGGAAGTCCGCCCCTTTATCTTGGTGCCCATCACTCTGGGGCCTCTCACCTGGGAAGTGGAATTCAGCCTCACGAATCGTGATAACATGAAATTTCGCATGCTTTTGGGGCGAACTGCGATGAAAGATCGCTTCCTTGTTCATCCAGGTCTTTCCTACCAGCTCGGAAAGTCACTGCGGCGCATCAAGGCCAGCCAGGTGTGACGCCACGTCGCCGTCACTCGCCTCTCCCTTTTTCCCAATCCTTTTCGAATCATGAAAATCGCCATTTTGTCGCGTAACAAGAGACTCTACTCCACGAACGCCCTCTACGAGGCCGGGATCAAGCGCGGCCACGACATGCGCGTGATCGACTACGTCCGCTGTCACATGGAGATCACTTCGATGCGACCTGCCATTTACCTCGGCAGTGAAAAGCTCGAAGGCTATGATGCCATCATTCCCCGAATCGGTGCCACTTACACTCACTTCGGTTGCGCGGTGGTGCGACAATTCGAAATGATGGGCGTCACCAGTGTGAACGAATCGGTCGCGATCTCGCGCTCGCGCGACAAACTGCGCAGTCTGCAACTCCTCGCCCGCAAGGGGATCGGTCTACCCGTGACGGGCTTCGCGCACGATCCCCGGACCACCGAGGCGCTCATCGACCAGGTCGGCGGAGCACCTCTCGTGATCAAGCTGCTCGAGGGCACGCAAGGGGTCGGCGTCGTCCTCGCGGAGACGCGCAAAGCGGCCGAGTCCGTCATCGAAGCCTTCCGCGGACTCAATGCAAACATTCTCGCTCAGGAGTACATCAAGGAGGCCGGCGGGGCCGATATCCGCTGCCTCGTTGTCGGTGGCAAGGTCGTCGCGGCGATGAAACGCCAGGGCAAGGAAGGTGAATTCCGCTCGAACCTCCACCGCGGCGGAACGGCCTCAGTCGTGAAAATCACGCCCGAAGAACGCTCCACTGCTACCCGCGCGGCGAGTATCCTCGGGCTCAATGTCTCGGGTGTCGACCTGCTGAGATCCAATCACGGCCCCGTCGTGATGGAGGTGAACTCCTCGCCCGGTCTCGAAGGAATCGAGCGCGCCACTGGCAAAGACATTGCCAAAATGATCATCGAGTTTATTGAGAAATCGGGCAAGGGAGAAAAGGCGACCCGCACCAAAGGAAAAGGGTAAAAGGCAGCTCCCACCCCCGCATGACGCGCCCCCCAGGCGAGATGAGCGACTTCACTCCACTGACGATAGGCACCGCGACCTTCCTCCCCGGCGAGTCGGGTGTGGTCGATCTCCCGATCGGTTCGCTGACCGGTTACCTGCCGGTGACGATGAGTGTGCATGTGCGCCGCGGACGCAAGCCGGGACCGACATTGTTGCTCACCGCGGGTATCCACGGTGATGAACTTATCGGCGTGGAAATCCTTCGTCGCATCCTCCAAACGAGAAATTTACAGAGCCTATCAGGCACGCTCATCGTCGTACCGGTGGTCTGCATGCCGTCCTTTCTCAACCGCGGTCGCTACCTGCCCGACCGGCGCGATCTCAATCGACTCTTTCCGGGGTCTCTCACCGGGTCTCTCGGTTCCCGTCTTGCAAGCACATTTGCTCAGGAAGTCGTTGCGAAGTGCACCCACTCCATCGACTTCCACGGCGGCGCGGTGGGACGCCCGAACCTGCCGCAGATCCGCATCTCTCCCGGAGACACCGTTGCGGCGGAAATGGCGACCGCTTTTAAACCGCCCGTCGTCATCGAGACCGGACTGCGCGAGGGATCCCTGCGATTTCACCTCCGCAGCCTCGGCATCCCCGCCCTGCTCTTTGAAGGCGGCGAGGCACTGCGAATCTCATCCGACGCAGTTCGCTACGGCTTGCGGGGCGTTTATTCAGTGATGCGACATCTCGGGATGCTGCCGAAGCAGCGCAAAGTGACCGAACCGGTTACGAAGACCGTCTTTTCCAACCACACCACCTGGGTGCGGGCGCATCAGGGCGGGCTTGTCATTCCGCTGATCGATCTCGGCAAGGCCATCGTCCCCGGGACAAAGCTGGGACTCATCGCCGATCCCTTCGGCCGTCACGAGACGATCATTCACAGTGAATTCGAAGGCATCGTCATCGGCATCACCCGGGAAGGGCATGCCGACGAAGGTGACGCCCTCTTCCACATCGCAACGACGCCAAACCCCCAGCGGGCCGAGGCGCACATCCAGCGAAGCGACGAGATCCTCGAAGAGCACACCGATCCGCTCGGCTGACAAGGGCGGGAGGTCAGCGCAACCACGTTATTGTTGCCCGGGGCGAGATGTGTTCTCATCCGCCTATGACGAATCGCTTTATTCTTACCTATGTCATGACCCTCGGTCTGGCAATCCTCATCCCGGTAATGCCGGCTATTTCACAGGATACGGCGGCAAAGCCCGATCCGAACCGCGAAGCGGCAAAGCGCCCCCTCTCCCTGCTCGAGTCCGCCGCCTGGCAGGACCTCTTCAACGGCAAAGATACGACTGGTTGGACCGGCGACACCGAGGGCTACGTCGTGCAGGATGGAGTCCTCGTCTGCAAGCCGGGCGGGAAAAACCTGGAGACAGTGAAAGACTACTCTGACTTCGCCTTCACCTTCGAATTCAAGATGCAGGAAAGCGCGAACAACGGCATCGGCATCCGTGTCCCCGCCGGGGGCCGCGCCGCGCAGGACGGCCTCGAGATCCAGATCCTCGACAACAACGGATCCTCTTACAATGCCGAAGGGATCATCGACGGCAAACCGCGCAAACTGTCCTGGCTGAAGCCCTGGCAGGTCCACGGATCAGTATACGCCCACATCCCGGCGAAGACCGGCTACCTCAAGCCCGTCGGTGAATGGAACACCCAGACCATCATCGCGATAGAGGATCACATCATGATCATCCTCAACGGCGCGCTCATTGTCGACGCCTTCCTCGAAGATCATGCACCACTCGAACCGGGTTTTAACGGACGTTTTAACCGGACCGGCCGTATCACCCTGGCGGGCCACAGTGATCCGATGGAGTTCCGCAACATCAAAGTGGCCGAGTTCACTCCGGCTGCGCCGCTTGGAGGCGACGCCGGCGACAACACCCCTCCCCCGGGGTTCACGGCTCTTTTCAACGGGAAAGACCTCTCCGGCTGGAAAGGTCTCGCCCACAACAATGCAGTCGAGCGGCGCGCTCTCACCGGAGATGCCCTCACCACCGCCCAGGCTAAGGCCGATGAGCTGATGAACGCTCATTGGAGCGTCAAAGAGGGCATCCTCACCTATGACGGCAAAGGCGCGAGCCTCTGCACGGCGAAGGACTACGGCGATTTCGAACTCTACTGTGACTGGAAGATCCCCGCCGGTGCCGACAGCGGGATCTACCTGCGGGGCACCCCGCAGATCCAGATCTGGGATCCCTGGGATGCCACGATCAAGGAAAAGGACGGCACCGTGCGCAAAGCGACGACGCCCGAGGAGTGGGTCACCGTCTACGCGACGGGACGCAACCTCGGCTCGGGAGGCCTCTGGAATAACAAACGCACGCGCAATCAGCCGCTCGCCCTCGCCGACAAACCCATCGGTGAATGGAACCGCTTCCTCATCCGCATGGTCGGCAAGCGCGTCAGCATCTGGCTCAACGGCAAGCTCGTCGTCGATCGCACGGAACTCGAGAACTTCTGGGACAAGGAGGGCAAGCTGCCGCTCGTGCGGGCCGATCAGATCGAGCTGCAGCACCACGGCAACGAGCTCACTTTCAAAAACATTTACATCCGTGAGCTGCCTTACTGATCACTTCTCGGACGCTGCCTCGTCACGGGATGCCGGCCCGGGCATCCCGTTCTGCATTCCGTAGATGAACCAGAGATTGCGAATGTAGATGATCCAGCCGGTGCTCTGCCCGAGAAAGCCCACGATCTCCTTTCGCCAGATGAAGTAGACCATCAGCATCGAGGCACCGAGCAGACTCAGCCACCAAAAGACAGGCGGCACGATGGAGGCGCGCGCCTTTTCGCTCGCCTGCCACTGCACCACCATGCGGGCAGTGAAGACCCCCTGCCCCGCAAGGCCGAAGACCACCCAGAGGACCCCGACCATCGAGGTCACATCGAGGATCCCGTAGATCCAGGGGAGGTCTTTCTTCCGGCTGAGGATCTCGGTGAAAAATTCGTCACCAGTGAGTCCGGTCTTGCCCTCTTCCCAACCGTCAAAGGTCGCTCGAAGTTCCCCCTCGTCACCCTTTTCCACTTCGATTGTGACGATGCGGTCCGAGAAATTGAAAGGCGGCACGACCGGTTTCCCTGGCGAACTGATGTATCCGAGACCGACCATGACCCACCAGGCCAGCGCCGGAATGAGAAGTAACAATGCCGCGGCGAGGATGAGTTGTTTGCGTTTTCCTTTCATCGCCGCTGCTGCCATTTGAACCAGCCCATCATGATCGCACTGTAAATAATCCCGAAGACGAAGGCACCGACACCTCCCTTAATCGTGAAAGCCCTCAGTCCGAAGTCGCTTTCCGACTCGGCCGCGATGAGCTCGATTTGCTCCGGGGCGGTCCCGGCTGCGGTGAAATAGGCCCGCACTTCAGAGACAAGGTAATCCGACATCCCGGGGTTGCATGCGGTCAGATAAAAGGCCCAACCCGCCGAAGTCAAAAGCCCTGAAATCGCGGCGATGACCGCGCCAGTCCGGATGCCTTCGGCGAAAGTGGTCTCAGGCTCCGCCTTTGCCATGCTGCGAAAAGCAATGACGTAGCCGGCAAAGCTGAGGAAGAAGCCCAGAACGATCGCGACTTGAAACAGCCCGATGCCGCTGCCATGCCATCCCAGCACCCACGAGACGAGCAGCCAGACGACATTGACCGAGCCGATGAGAAGGCCCCATTTCCATTCCTGCGATTTCATTCCACGCGTCGCACTCGCTACGCCAGACGCCGTCCTCCCGCAAGTCCGGATCGCGTTTTGAGGGACGCGGCCGGAAAAGTTATACTGATCGGCATGAATGGCATCATAATCTGAGATTCAAGGTTCCACCACTCCACCAATATCGTGACAAAATACAACGGCGGCTTTTGCTCCCATGTCGGTCTCGCGCTGAAGAACAAGGTCGGTGAAATGCGCTTCATGCATGCCTCGCGAAACTACAAGAAAGTCGTCATCGACAAAACGATCCCGCGCTACTTCAACGAGTTCATTACTCACGCCGGCATCCCCGTCGGCCGACCTCTCGAAGTCAGCGAGACGGTGATTGACAAGGCGGTCTCCGAGGCCAATTTGAGAAACCTCTCTCATGAGCCCTGTCACGTGAGGACCCCATGGAACTTATCAACCCCTTACTCGGAGTGCGCCTCATCCTCTGGGGAGGTTGGATCCTCGCCGGTATCGGTGCATTCAAGGTCCTCATCTACCTCATCGGAGAGCTCTTCCCCGGTGCCTACCGTCGAATAAGGTCCGACGGGCTCAGACGCTTCCTCACCGGGACCGGGAACCGGCTCGTCTTCGGACTCGGCGGGTTTCTCACCGTCATTCTGGGTCTCGTCTTCGTGATTCTCGGCATCTTTGTCGGACGACTCCTGCTCCGCATCTAACTCACCCGCAGCGCGTTTATCCTCCTCCGCCAGCAGATCGACGACCTCGCGCTGGACCGCCTCGATCTCCGCGAGCTTCAAACCCGGATCGGCTACGATAAAGACATCGCCATTGTCGGCGTGTTCGTAGAAAAGCAGCGTGCGGGTTTCCGTCTCCTTCGTGTCCGTCGGGATGAGGGTCTTCTTTCGCTCGAGCATCAGAGCGAGGATATAGCGGGCATTTTCGGTGCGCGGATCGTCCTGATCGATGAAGCGGCGCAGCATTCCCTCGACCGAGGTGCCGGTGGTGCGATGATCTTCCGCTGCCCTAACGGGAGCTTTATACGTCGATTTCCAGAACGAGAAAGGGGCCGGATCGAGCTTTTTGCGGACTTTCTTCCACGATGCCGCCGAGTAGTCGCGGCGAAGGAACCCATCGGAGGCCGGTTCATCAAAGATACAGGTGTAGAACTGATCTCCGTCGAGAAAGGCGTCGCCCGAGACCTCGCAGCGGGCATGGGTCGAGCGTATCTTCCAGTCTTGAATAATGGCCATGAAATAAGAAGTGCGTCGCTCAGGTGGCACGGCCGGGTTTCAGCCTTCGAGTGATAGCGCAGATCAGTGCCTTCACTTTAGGGACTTCCCGGTTGCGTGCTTTCAGCCATAGCAGGACGAGACCGGTAATGCCGACAAGAATGTTGGTCAACCACGCCGCGACAAAGGGTGGCATACGGTCACTGTGCCCCATCGCGAGAAAGGTCCCGCGCATGACATACATAAGGGCAAAGATGACAATGGCGGCCGTCACCCCGCCCATCGCCCCGCGCCGCGAGTAGACAATCCCGAGCGGAGCCGCCACAAGGAGGAGGACGAGGCAGGAGATCGGCTCGGAGAAGACATACCACCAGTTTGTCCGAAACGAGGCGAGCGCGAGGGAGTCGAGTTCGCGGTTCGCGTTAAGATACATCGTAAGCCCGGGAATGCCGAGATATTCGGGATTCTGCGACGAACTCAGGACCTTCCAGGGGGTCTCCGCCCAGGAGTTCATTTCGACCGTTTCCTTACTCTCGATGCGCGGAATTTGATTTTTGTCGTAAGTGTAGACACGCACGCTCGAGAGGATCCAGGTGGGAGGCTGTGCATCCCAAACCCACTTCGCCCGCTTCGCAATCCACATCGTAGTGGGCTGATCGCGCTCGTCGAGCTGCATCACAACGACGTCGCCCATGTCATCACTCAGAGTGAACGGCACCCGCCCGACAAACCAACTGCGCTTGTCATGCTCGTTCACATGCATCCAGCCGCGCTTCGCCCAAATGTCCTCGTTGAGACGCTGACCGTGTTTTTTCACCAAGGTCTCGCGCTTTGCCGTCTCGAGGATAGCCTCCTTGTAGCCGACCGAGGCGGGAGCCCATTCATACTTAAAGGCCAGCCCGATGAGCGAGCCGTAGACGCCCACAGCGATGAGCGGCGCGAGGATGCGGAGGACGCTGCGACCCGAGCCTATCATGCTGATGAGTTCGTTCGATTTCGACATTTTGCTCATCGCGAAGAGCCCCGAGAAAAGCACCGCGATCGGCATCACGAAAAGAATCACAAAGGGTATTTGGACGATGTAGAAGTTGAGGATCTCGCCAAATGTCAGCCCCGAAAACGAGCCGGCGTGGTCCGTGAAGTCCGCGATTACCCAGATCGACATGAAAGAAAAGAGACATAAGAAAAAGGGCGAGAGGAAATTGTGGACGACGTAGTGATCCATCAGACTGAGGCGGAAATACAGCAGCGCCGCGACCGGGACACTGAGAATGAGCAGCGAAATGAGGAGGAGCTTTCCGAAATAAGCCGGGATCGACGGGGCCTCCCCTGCGAGGGCCTTTCCAGAGATGGCCGCCTGCGTCTCAATGATATCAGTCGGAAGCCAGACCGCGAGGCTGGCGAGGGCACCGAGAGACAGGGCGATGACAACGAGCCCTTTTCGCTGCTCGGATTCAGTCGTCTCTTTAATCCGGAAGGTAACGAGAAAAGAAACGAGTGCGATAAATACCCCGAAGCCCTGGAAGACCAGCGGGATGAGCGAAGGCAACTCGCCAAGCACAGGCTTACCCCCAGTTTCCCCTAGCACCCGGCCGGCGTCGCGGTATTCGAAAAGCGTCCCTGCAAAGATGAACGCGAGCCAGACCGGGAGTAGCCCCATGAAGGCGCGGATCGAGAGGGCCCCCTTGTCACTGCGGCTGAGGACATGGTGCACCCCTGACCTCACCTGTCCGGCGAGTCGCTGACCAAATCGGGTAAGGGGGTTCCTTGTCAGAATCTCAATCATGCGGCATAGTAGCGGACGGGGAATTTGTAGGCTCTACTGAATGTTCGCCAGTCCGAAGGAACGAAGTTCGCTATATCCGATGCAACGGTCAAGAGCCAGATTAACTTGGGAGAAATCTCCCTTTTCGGAGTCGACGCCCGAAACCGGGACGGCGACGGACCTTGCCACAGGACCGGAGTCAATCAACGATCTCGCCCGTCGCGTCCTTTTTGCGACCGACCTCGATGAGAAGCTGCGCCTCGCCCGACGCCCTCTCGGGCCCGACGCCGGTTCGCCGGAGACGAGGCGGGGACCGGCCAAATACGGGCAAATCCTCCCCGGTAGACCCGATCACCTCCGTTTTGCCTCGGACTCCACCGCGCGGCCGACGCTACCGACCCGCCCCGGACTCGTAAATGACGAAAATCGCGGAGTCCTCCTTCACTTTTTCGCCAATCACGAACTACTCGCGGCCGAGCTCATGGCCCTAGCCCTCCTGAAGTTCCCCGACGCCCCGGTCGCTTTTCGTGAGGGCCTCGCCAATACCCTGCGCGAGGAGCAGCTTCACACCCGCTGGTATGTGAACCGCATGCGAGAGTGCGGAATCGAGTTCGGCCAGTACCCGCTAAGCCGCTTCTTCTGGGAGGCGGTCTCCCGCATGGAGACTCCTCTCGACTATGTCTCACGGTTGAGCCTCACCTTTGAGCAAGCAAATCTCGACTATGCCCTGCACTACGGACACCTCCTCCGCGAGGCCGGTGACGGGAAGAGCGCCTCCATCCTCCTCCGCATTTATGAAGACGAAATCGCCCACGTCGGCTATGGGCTGAGCTGGTTCCGCCGGTGGAAAGAGGAAAAAGAGAGTGACTGGTCCGCCCTCCAGAAGCGGCTCCCCTTCCCCCTCTCCCCCAGTCGGGCCAAGGGCAACCGCACCGGCTTCAACGAAGCGGGGCGCCGCGCCGCCGGCTTCGACGAAGACTACATCCAGCGCCTCGCCCTCTTCGAAAGGTCGAAAGGGCGGACTCCGAACGTCTTTTACTTCAATCCCGAAGCCGAGCACCGCGCCGCCGTCTGGCCCCGGCCCTACCACCCTGACAAAAGAGCGCTCGCCGTGATCCATGACCTCGAGCTGCTCGCCGCTTTCCTCGCGAGGAAAGACGACGTTCTCCTCCTGAGACGACTCCCTTCGCAGGCGCATCTCGCGAAGCTGCGCCGCTGTGGCCTCACCCTGCCCGAACTTGAGGCCGTCGACGCGGCGGGGAATCTCGATCCCACCGCCCTCCTCCTCCATCGCAAGATTAATAGCATTAAGCCCTGGTCCGTCGCTCCCGACCTTGAAGAGCGATTCGGCGCCTTGCAAACCGGAACAACGGCTCAGCGGGCCGGGACCGCCCCGTGGTCGGGAAAAACACGCGAGCTTTTTTCCAAAATCGCTCAGGTCGATACCTTCGGCTCCTGGATGGGGCCTTCCTTTCCCTGTCGCAGCTCCGAAGATCTCATCGCCGCCATCACCACCCTTCGCGAACTCGGCTACCGCAAGGGGGTCCTCAAACGGGCCTTTTCCACGGCCGGCTCCGGCATGCTGAGTCTCGATCTCTCTGACGCAACCGCTGTCACGAGTCGACCATTCACGAGCAAAGTCCTTGCCGAGGGCGGCATCCTTCTCGAACCGGCCCACGACCGCGTCCTCGACTTCTCCGTTCAGTATCATATCGCTGACGGGAGCGCCCGCCTCATCGGCTTCGTCGAACAGATCATTTCCAAGAGCGGAGGCTATCGCGGCAGTCTTTGCCAGATCAAATTTTGCAAAGGCCTCGCTCCCGAACTTGCCCGCACTCTCATGGAAGAGGTCTTTCCCCTCTACGCCGTCGACGGGCCGGTCGCCGCCGACCTCGTGCGCTGGGCTGGAGACCACGGATACGAAGGTCCCCTCGGAATCGATGCCTACCTTCACCGCGACCCTCAGGGCTTCCTCACCCTTAGGCCCTTTTGCGAGATCAATCCACGCCATACGATGGGTCGGGTCGCACTCGAACTGCGCCGCCAGATTGCTCCCGGCTGCCACCTGCGCCTCGAAATCATCAAGGCCGCCGACGCAGACAGCCGGGACGACGCCCCCCTCCTCGACGAAAAAGGCCGCTGGTGCGGAGGCTCCCTCCTCCTCACTGAGCGGGGACCCGGGGCTCACTTTGTCGCCCGGGCGACCATCGGCAAGCTCCTCCCCCGCCCCGATCCGGCCCTGCATTAAAGATTCTCTCTCCCCCAGCCCCAGCTTGCCATGGTATTCCCCCTTCACCTCGTTTCGGCGATCTTTTTTTTCAACCTGACGACATTGTTGGTTCCGGCTCAGGAGTTATCTCTAAATGTCATTGAAAAAACCCGCCGCGCCTGTGTCGAGGTCATCATCAAAGGCCAATTACGCGGAGGCGGCGCCTTCGTCACCGACAGCCGGGGGAAAACCTATATCCTTACCGCCGCGCACCTCTTCCACCGCCCCGGTGACACCTGCATCATTGTCACCGCCGACGACCAATCTCATTTCGCCTCTCTCAGCGCTTACGATCTTGGACACGACCTCGCCCTTCTCGAAGTTGACCCCACCCTCAACCGCTACGGATCGCTCCGTGTCGCCGCCTCCATCCCAGCCGAGACAAAGGCCGTCTTTAACGTTGGTCCCGCCCTCGGCCGCCGCCAACTTTTCCTCCCCGGAACCGTTGCCCATGCCGGGATCGTCTACACTGACTTCTCGTCTTCACAGGATTATCTCGCCCATTACTTCATCTCGGGGATCAATCCCGCCTTCTCCTCCGGCGGTCCCTGGATCAATCGCGACGGGGAAATTGTCGGGGTGCAGCACGGACGCCTCAAAGGCGACGAAGGCGCGCCTTCATCCGGTCTCAGCATGGTGTCACCTCCCGCCACCGTGAGAGATCTCATCGAAAAGAATGCCATTGCCTCTACATCGGGAATCGGCGGCTTCCTCTGGGAGATCCGCACCGCAGATAGAACCTTCTTTGACAAACTGCCCGACCGCGGTGACGGCCTCGTCGTGAATCCCGTTTTCAAAGACCGCCCCCTCGATCGCGCCGGGATCAAACCTCACGACCTCATCCTGCGCTGCGACGGAGTCCAGCTCCAGCGTCTCTCACAACTGCTCGCGATGATCAGGGCAAAGCCGGTCGGATCCGCCTTCCGCCTCGAGGTCCTCACCCCCGGTTCGGGCGGATCAAGAGAGGTCATCCTGACGACGGATGCGATCGAGGCAGGGTGGCGGTGAGCGGGTCTTACGCCAGCATCGAGATCAGCACCGCCGCCCCGAGCAGAATCCCCGCCCCGATGTATTCCGCAAGAATCGATTCCGAAGAAATCTCCCACTCGATCTCAACCTTACCGAACGTCACCGCCTTCACCACGAAATGGCCCAGTCTGCCGCAGAGCGAGTGGAAGAGGAAGTCTGCGATGAGTTGGATCACGATCATGCTGCATTGGCAGTGTAGAACGGCGGCAGGGTCGCGATCAAGGCGGGAGTTTCCAATTGGCGACGGCGTCCGGGGGACATCTCGGCGGGGGGGGGCTCCTCCCTGCTTCCAACCCATCACCTCATCAACCACACCTCAATTCACACCGCGCAGGTAGGACTCGATATCGAACTGGGCGCGCGCGGTTTTCCCTTTTTCCGGTTCCCGGTATCGGTTCTCCAAATTCCGATCAAGAATACGGGCCTTGGTCGTGTCGCTCCACTGGATGTTGAAGTAATCGACGAGCTGCTGCTTCAACTTTTTGTCGTAGACGGGGAAAATCGTCTCGACGCGGGTGTCGAAGTTGCGCGGCATGAAGTCGGCGGAAGAGAGAAAGGCGGCGGAATCTCCGCCATTTTCGAAAATGATCATGCGCGAATGCTCGAGGTATTTGTCGACGATGCTGATCGCCTCGATGTTGCAATCCTCCTCAATGACGAGGGAAAACATGCTCCGCACGATCATGCGCACAGGCACCCCGGCATTGGAGGCACGATGAATGAGCTCGTTGGTCTCGGTGTCGGAAAAGTTGTTCACCTTGACGGAAATACCCGACGGCAGACCGGCGAGATGATTTTCGATCTCTTTCTCAATGCGGCTGCGGAGAAAGCGACGCAGATCAAAGGGTGCAATGTTGAGATGCTTTAGCCTGGGCTTCTGGTAGGACTGCCGGAAAAAGCGGAAGATCTCGGCCGCGTCTTCCCCTATTTCCTGATTGTAGGTCATGAGCAGGTGATCGGCGAAGATCCCGGCGGTGTCCTCGTTGAAGTTCCCCGTTCCGAGCACGGTGTAGCTGCGGTCGCGCCCCGACTCGCGCCGGACGATGTGGATGAGTTTGCTGTGGACCTTGAGTCCCTGCACGCCGAGTTGCACCTGCACCCCCGCGTCGCGGTAGCGCCCCGCCCACTTGATGTTCGCCTCTTCATCAAAACGGGCCTGCGGCTCGACGAGGACAAAGACACTCTTCCCGTTCCGCGCGGCGGCCTGCAGCGCGCGGGCGATGCACGAGCCCTTTGCGAGCCGGTATTGGGTCATGGAGATACTCTGGACGAGCGGATCGAGAGAAGCCTCCTGCAAGAGGGTGATGAGGTGACGGAAGGGCTGATACGGGATGTTGATCAGAAAATCCTGCTTCCGGATCGCGGCGAACATGCCGCCCTGTTTCGTAACGAGAGCTTTCACCGGGACAGGCTCGGACTTATCGTAGTTGAGACCCGTTTTGCCGAAATCGGGGAAGCTCAGAAGATCCCGCCGGTTGTGGTAACGCGCCCCCGGATAAAGCGAGTCCGACCTCGCCAGATTCAACTTTCGCAGGATGAGATTGAGGAAGGGCTTGGGAAAAGTCTCATCGAAATTCGCCCTTACGGGAAGACCTTCCTCCCGCGCCTTGAGACTGTCCGCTAGTTTCTCGTAAAAACTCTCTGTAAAGTCATCATCGAAAGCGAGTTCCGAGTCCCGCGTGAACTTGATCGCATACGACTCAAAGTGATCGTAAGGAAAAGTAACGAAGATGTCATCGAGCCCGAAGCGGATGATGTCGTCGAGATACATCACGAGCTGTTTATCCCCGACCATGGGTAGAGGGATGAAGCGAGGGAGATGCTGGGGGATCTCGATGAGCGCATGCATCGGCCTTCCCATCCCGTTCGACTTGCTCGCTTTCACCGCGAGATACATGGGCAGGTCCTTCAGCTTGGGAAGCTTCGCCGTCGCCTTGAGGATGATAGGGAAAATATGCGGACTGACCTTGCGACGGAAGTAGTCGCGCATGTAGGGCTTCAGGGAACCGGGGACGTCTTTTTCGTTGATGAGTCTGATCCCGTTCGTCTCGAGATCTGCCTTCACTTTGGCGTAGGCTATGTTGAAATCTTCGGCCTGCTTTGAGACAAGGAAGCGGATTCCCTTGAGCGTGATGTGCGGATCCGGGATGTCGAGGTCCTTCCACTCGTCCCCTAACGAGGCGAGACGCTTGAGTGTGGCAACCCGAACACGAAAAAATTCGTCCAGGTTCGAGCTGTAGATGCCAAGAAACTTGATGCGCTCCAGAAGAGGAACGCTCGGGTCTGCTGCCTCTTGAAGCACTCTCGCATTGAATGACAGCCAGCTTGTTTCCTTACTCCGGAACTCGGTCTCCATAAAAAGGCCTGAACCTAACGATAGAGAGTCCCGTTGGCGAGCCGTTCTTTGTGAATTTATTCCCCTTTTCTCGACACAATGCGGACTCTACCGGTAAACTCGGAAGCAAGTTCGAGGAGGTAGAACCCATCCTCGCCTTTTCCGGGCTCGAGATCCTCCACCCCTTCGACGCGGGACGGGTCGCCAGAGACGAGACGAACAGCCTGTCCGGCGGTTTCCAGGACGACTTCCCCCTCCCCACCCGCGAGCTCGATAACCGGCCTGCCCGTCACAGGAGCAAGAGAAATCTTCGTCGCCCCGGCCGTCTTGAGCCTGAGAGCACGGATCCGTTCCCACGGTATCTCGACGATAGTTTCGGAGTTCACCTCTGAGAACCACCCGCTGATGCGCTCAGAGTAAACAAAGCGGGCGCCTCCTTCACTCTCGCTCTCCTGATAGGAGGCGGTTATCCCCGAAGTGGGGACGCCGTGCCCGAATGACTTAGCCCTGAGCCGGAAAGTCTCCGCCGGAACGACATCCACTACTCCTACCGCAAAATGCAGAATAAGATCGAGCGGCCCCGATTGCATGAATGCTCGGAAGAGCGTGTAGTCCCGCCGTTCCTGATAGGGAGTGGCGATCATCACAGCGGCCAGCATCGCAGTCCCGGCGGAGAAGAGAGCGATCTTTCCCTGGAGAGGCATGCGTTTGGCAGGATCGACTTTTTCCAGGAGAAGGCTACGGTCAAGGCCCATGGCATAGTAGAGCCCCATCGGGACAAAATAACAGATCAGGCCAGCCCAGACCGCATCAGTAAAAAAATGGCCTCCCTGAACCATGCGGGCGACACCCATGAGACTTCCCAGGGTCATTCCGCCGAGCAGAAAGCCCCGCGCGAGTCCGGCTCGGTGACGACGGAGGATGAAATACCCACCCATGAAAATAAACCCCATCGTGGCATGACCGCAGGGAAAAGAGAGGCCGGCGCTCGAGGGGTCTATCGTCAGGACAGGCTCGAAGGCACTGCGACCGCCCAACCCGATGACCTCCCGCGGGCGGGGACGCCCCCAGTATTCCTTGAGCAATCCGTTCGTAATCACCCCGGGGCCGATCACTGCGGTCAGGACGATAAAGAGGAAGACTTTTCGCCAGAGTCGGAATCGTTCGAGGCTCCAACTGAGACAGTAGAGAGTCAGTGCCGTGAACGCCGCGACCGCTGCCGGAATCGTGCCCCATTTGTAGAGATATTTCCAGAAAGGGATTTCGCCGAGGGTCCACTCATCGCCGCCGAGATGATAGAGGTGCTTTTGGGCCCCGAGATCGAATCCGCTGAAGCGCGCCCAGAATGTAAGCGCGAGACCGAGAGCGAGCGGTCCCAGAACCATGGCGCCGAGCCGAAAGCGCGGACCCGCAGGAGGCGACTTCAAATCAACGATAAAAGCCCCGAACCACTCACGGCAGCGGGCCCTAATCAATGACGACCGGGACGCACCGGGCTGGATATCGACGGTCATGGGTTGATCAAACCGGGTTAAGCCCCCGACCCAACCCTGCTCGGTCGGTCCGGGGGCCGGAGTATTGGCCCGACCGCCGGTTCCGCACGATCACAAACCAACGATCGGGTGTAGGTTTTCCTTGCACCAAACGCCGTTTTGCATCGTGACGCCATCCGGATCATCGACCGCGACGTGGGCCTCGTCCTCGCAGATGATCCAGCCCTCGTAGTCCCGCTGCACGAGCCACTCGGTGATGCGGTGGAAATCGAGCTTACCCGTTCCCATCTGTGCCCAAGGCTCAGGTCCGTTGCCCGAATAGTCTTTGTAATGAATGTGGTTTACGAGGTGCTGCCATTTATTCAGCGTAGCAATCACGTCCATGCCGCCGCGAATGATGTGCCCGACATCGGGGGTCCAGCCGGTCACGGAAGGGTCGAGCGAGCTGAGGACGACATCATAGTCTTCCTGCGTGCGCACGAGGGAAGCCGGAGGACTGTTCGGGTGGTAGGAACAGACAAGGCCGGCATCAACGGCGCGCTTTGAAACAGCGTTGACATTCCGGGCGACATTGAGGCGGCGACGCTGAAGATCCCCGGTTCGTCCGCTCGGAAGCGTCACAGTACCGAGCATGGAGCCGGGGAAATGCTTGAGGAAGTCGATCGTGAAGTCCGCCGCGGCACGCTCGTTAGGTGCCTCTTCCTCACCGTCCCAGGCACAGACAAGAGCGAGACCGGCGAGAGTCATGTGGTGTGCGGCGAGCGCGTCCTTTAGCTTGCCGGGATCACAGAAATCCCCGAGCCAGTACTTACCGCAGCCGAGAGCGCTCTCGGAGATCTCGAGGACCATGGGCTCGATCCCGGTGAAGCCCGCCTCGGCCGCCACCTTGATCATGTGGTCGAGTTTGTTGTCGTATCCCTTCCCGGTTCCCTGCATGAACCAGGTGTAGACCTGCGATCCGAATTTGATTTTTGACATGTATTCTTTGGGGTAAAACGTTGCTTTGATTTTCAATGGGCCTTGAGCCACGCTCGGACGCGGGGGTTGAAGTCGTCCATCACTTCCCAGTGGAAGGCGTGGCCGGCGCCGTCGTAAAAGTGGGATTCACCGTTCGGAATCCCCGCGGCGACCTGCTCGCCCATCCAGAGAGGGGTGAAGATATCGTCTTTTCCGCCGATGATGAGACACGGTGCGGTGATCTTTGACAACTCGTTAACGGTGTCATGTCCGATACATGCGGCCGCCTGACCGCGGAGCCCGTGGAGGGGCTGGGGACGCGGATTGGTGTCGTAGTCGGCGCGTCCCGTGACGAGGCCTTCGTAGGCTTCGTCATTATCCCAGAAGGGTTTCGTGAAAATCAGGAGCTGGATCCACTCCATGAACTGCTCGTTGTCGAGATGGGCCTTGCAGACCTTCATGTGCTCGAAGACCGAGGTCGCGTAGCGGTCGACCTTTGCCCAGGGACACATCAGCACGGCACTGCGGACTTTCTGCGGGTGGCGCAGGCAGAGTTGCTGGGCGATAATGGAGCCCATCGAGACCCCGACGATGCGGGCGCTCTCGATCCCGAGGGAGTCCATGAGCCCGGCGTAGTCGTCGGCCATCATTGCACTCGAGTAATCGCCGGCCGGCTTGTCGGTCTGCCCGACCCCGCGATTGTCGGCCATGATGCAGCGGAACTCTTCGCTCCAGTCGGCGGCGTGGGCCTCCCACACGTCACCCGTCGCGGTGATCCCCATGATGAGGATGACCGGGTCACCGGACCCTTTTTCCTCGTAGTACATCTGTATTCCGTTGGTCTCGACGTGTGGCATAGCTGGGATTTTGGTTGGGATGGGAAAGACGCAAAGGTTCCACACGGTGCGATACAGTGTCCAGAATAAATGACGATTTCCCGTATGGGATCGCGCCAAAATTGGTTTTCCGCAGGAAAAACGGACCTGTCCCTCTCCGCGCCCCCCGAACCTTGGGAGCCCCATCTCCTGCCGACCGGACAATTCACCTCCGAATTGAGCTTCATTTTTGTTCGCATCGAAGCCGGTGCTGTTGGATACTTCCCGCGACGGTCCCTTCTCCCATGCCTAGAAAAACATCCATTTCCAAACCGACCTCGATCAAAGTCGGTTCTTTCTTCAAGCGTCATCATGAAGGACTCTCGATGGAGTTGGTCGGGACGGATTGCGGATTCGACCGCGAGGTTCTCGAGCCGACGATCAATCGGCCCGGTCTCGCACTCTCAGGCTTTTACAAATACTTTGCCCTGCACCGCATCCAGGTCATCGGTCAGGCTGAGCGCTCCTACCTGCGACACCTCAGCGAGGCGAATGCGGAAAAGAGATTCTTCGACCTCTGTCGCCAGCGTATTCCCTGCATCGTCGTAAGCCGCGGCCAGAACCTCAATGACGAGCTCCTCCAGATCGCGAACAACGCGGGTGTCTCAGTCTTTCAGACATCGATGGTCACGATGAACTACATTAATGCCGCGACGGTCCGGCTCGACTGGGAGTTTGCCCCCATCACCACCCTGCATGGCTGCATGGTAGATGTTATGGGCATCGGCATCCTCATCCAGGGCGACAGCGGGACGGGAAAAAGCGAGACGGTCCTGGGCCTCCTGCGCCGCGGTTCCAGCCTCGTCGCCGACGATATCGTCCGCATCCGCAATATTGAGGATAGAGAGCTCATCGCGACGTCACCGGACCTCGGGCGCAGCCACATGGAGGTGCGCGGACTCGGCATTATCAATGTCGCGGCGCTCTTCGGTGTAGGCACCTTCCGCACCGAGAAGAGGCTCGACCTCGTCGTGACTTTGCGCAATGAAACCGAGATGAACGAGATGGAGCGCGTCGGGGTCGATCGCCGCACCGTGAATATCCTCGGGCTTGAGATTCCCTGCATCGAGCTGCCTGTGGCAGCCGGTCGCGACATGGCCCAGCTCATCGAGGTCGCCGCACTCGATCAGAAACTGAAGGTCCTCGGGCATGATTCCGCCGTGGAATTCAACAAGAAACTCTTGAAAAGGATGCACGACGAACGTAAATCCATGTTCTAGAGGCTGTTTATCGGATTTCCCCCCCTACATTGCTACCTTGATGCCCGTCACCGAACTCACCATATCCAACGAAGATGGACTCCACGCACGCCCGGCGGCGAAGTTCGTCAAGCTCGCGAGCCGCTTCGCTTGTGATGTGTGGGTGGAAAAGGATGACGAAGAAATCAACGGGAAAAGCATCATGGGTCTGATGATGCTCGCGGCGGCGCAGGGAAGTATCATCAAAGTCTCCGCCGAAGGAACCGACGCCGATGCCGCCATCGAGGTCCTCAGTAAGCTCGTGAACAGCGGTTTTGAGGCCGATTGTTGATCTTCCCGCTTTTTCTGCGAGTTTGCGCCGGTTTCTCTACGGGGGCCATAATATTTCTACCGCCTGTCCGTTTAGAGAGCGTTACCGCATGATACCCTTCGTTTCCACCACCGAGACTCGCTTGCAGGGAATCGGCGTATCTCCCGGTATTGCGATAGGACCGGCGGAGCGACTCGGTAAAACGCTCGAAGAACCCGAGAATCTCGCGATCGACAAGGGAAAGGTTCCGGCTGAAAAGGACCGACTTTCCCGCGCCCTCGGCACCACCCGCGAGCAGATCCTTGCGCTCCAGGGGGAGATCGAGTCGAGCGAGGGGGAAAGCCACTCGGCGATTTTTGACGCCCATCTTCTCATTCTCGAGGACTCGGCGGTGATCAACGAAGTAATGAGGATTACCGACACCCAACTGATCTCGATCGAGTGGGCCTACTATTCGGTGGTGAAACGCTACATCGACTCTCTCCGCAAGATCGCCGACCCCTATCTGCGCGAGCGGGCCGTCGATATTGAAGACGTCGCGAAGCGCGTTCTCCGCAATCTCCGCACCGAGGCGGGCGACGGCAGTGACGCGCGCCCTCTCCAACCGGCCACCCGTATTCTCCTAGCTCACGACTTCACCCCGTCCGATACGGTCAGCCTAGACCGCACCCGGGTCCTCGGCTTTGCCACAGAAATCGGGAGCCCGACCTCGCACACGGCGATCATGGCGCGCTCCTTGAACATCCCCGCCGTCGTTGCTTTGCACGACATCCCCGGGACGTTCTCGGCCGGCGATACCGTCCTCATTGACGGGTATCATGGACTTGTCATTCTCAATCCGACCGAGGCGACGATCGCGGAGTATGCATCAATCCTCGAGCGCGAAAAATCAGTCCTCACCGACCTCGAAGCGCTGAAGAACGAAGAGACCCTTACTGCCGACGGTCGCAAAATCATTCTTTCCGCCAATATCGAGTTCGTCGAGGAGCTGGAAGGGGTGACTGATCGCGGAGCGGAAGGCGTAGGGCTCTACCGAACCGAGTTTTTCTACCTGTCCCGCAAAGAACTCCGCAGCGAGGAGAACCAGGCCGCAAACTACCGCAAGGTCGCCGAGGCCACCGCCCCTCACGGCGTCATCATCCGCACTCTCGACATCGGCGGGGACAAACTGCGGCCCGAGCTTTTTGAAAACCCCGAGCCGAATCCTTTCCTCGGCTGGCGCGGGATACGGCTCAGCCTCGACGAAGTGGAGGAGTTCCGCCTCCAACTCCGCGCAATCCTGCGGGCTAGCGCCTATGGCAAGGTCCGGATTATGTTCCCCTTCATCTCGACGCTCGAAGAGCTGCAGGGAGCCCGGGTCCAGCTCGAGATGGCAAAAGAGGAACTCAAGGCCCAGCGTATCCCTTACGATGACAAAATAGAAGTCGGCGCCATGATCGAGATCCCGAGCGCCGTCATGATCGCCGATCACCTCGCCCGGGAAGTGGACTTTTTCAGTATCGGCACAAACGATCTCGTTCAATACTCCACGGCGGTCGATCGCATCAATGACAGGGTTGCCCACCTCTATCAACCTTATCACCCTGCGGTCATCGCGATGATACGCGAGACCGTAGAAGCCGCTCATCGCAACGGGATCTGGTGCGGAATCTGCGGCGAAGTCGCCAGCGACATCCTCATGGCGCCGATCTGGATCGGGCTCGGGGTCGACGAACTCTCCGTCGGCGCGGCCCAACTCCTCCGCGCTCGCCGCGCCATCTCGCGTCTCGACTCGACCGTCTGCCGGGAAATGACTGAGCGACTTCGGACCTGCGGCACCTCCGCCTCCGTGCGTGCCCAATGCCTCGAAATTGCCTCGGGAGCGTATCCCGAGCTGCTCCTCTGAAAGACTCAATTGAAGCTTCCGAAACTGACGCCGCCTTTTGGTAAAGAATACCCTTCGCCCCCCACTATTCAGCACTCTCTTATGCCGAAGATTACCAGTCTGAACCACCCGCCGCTCCCGAGGGAAGCGGCCCTGCGGGCGTGTCGGCTTGTTTTCGCGGTGGCAGCCCTCTCGGTCATCAACCTGCCGGCCCAGAGCCTCAAACTGCCCTCCCTCCCGAAACCCTTTGGGAAAAAAGACACCGACGAATTGCAGGAAACGTCACAGGCCCCCGCCGGGCCCGCCGGGATGTGCGTGTTACCCTCCGGTGAATACATCGTTTCTTTCCACCAGTTTTTTCAACCCCAGTTCAGGGTTATGCGACTCGACCGCGAGGGCAACTGGCTCCCCTTCCCGAACGAGACCATGAATACCCCGGGCTCGGGAGACCCCATCCTGCTCGACTCTGTCATCGGCATCGCCTGCGACTCGCGCGGGATTGTCTGGATGCTCGACAACGGCCGCCGCTCGGGTAGCGCCGCGAAACTCGTTGCCTGGGACACGAAGCGTGACGAGCATTTCAGGAGCATCGTAATCGATGCCCTCGCCCTAAGCCCGAACTCCTTTCTCACCAACATCGCCCTCGACCCGGTCGGCCGATACATCTACATAGCCGACCCCGCCGACGGGATCAGTTCGGCCATCATCGTCGTGGACATCCAGACCGGCCTCACGCGGCGTGTCCTCGAGCGGGACCGATCCGTTCAGATGGATTCAGGTGTAGAGCTCAAGGTGAGCGGACAACCCGTCGAGGTGCGCCGCCCCGACGGAGTCATCGCCACCCCTCTTACCGGAG
This sequence comes from Verrucomicrobiales bacterium, assembly GCA_030730365.1. Lineage (GTDB taxonomy): Bacteria > Verrucomicrobiota > Verrucomicrobiia > Verrucomicrobiales > DEV007 > Arctic95D-9. The sequence goes on along the minus strand of JANQVJ010000005.1, from coordinate 91,621 downwards.
TCTACCCCATCGCCATCGATCGCAAGGGCGAATGGCTCTACTATGGCCCACGCAACGGAGCCTCACTTTTTAAAATCAAGACCGCGCTCCTTATCGATCCCGCGATCCTCCCCCACGTCCTCACCAGCCAGGTCACCGGCGTCTCGCCGAAACCTATCTGCGACAGCATGACGATAGACTCCCGGGGCCGTATCTACTTCGGCGATATCTCTCGGGGTTCGATCGACTATGTCGCACCCGAGGAAAACTTCCTCAATCTCCGGCTTCTCCTCAAAGACCCCCGCATCATGTGGCCCGGCGGACTTGTCATCGGGCCCGACGGACTTCTTCACTTCTTCAGCAGCCAGCTTCACAGGACCCCGTTCTTCAACAGCGGTAAAGACGTGACTGCCCCGCCCTACTCCATCTTCAAGACACGCCCGCTACCCGCCGGTCGCTTCGGCCTGCCGGGGGGCTTCTGAGGGACTCACCCGCACCATGGCGACCATCCTCGACACCCTGAAAAAGGGAACGGATTACCTTCAAAAACACGAAGTCGAGGAAGCCCGGCTTAACATGGAGTGGCTCATCGCTCACGTCCTCAAAGTGGGCCGCATGCAGCTCTACATCGACTTCGACCGCGACATCCCCGAAAGTGCGCTGGAGAACCTGCGCGATCTCACGAAACGGCGAGGACGGGGCGAACCACTCCAACACCTCCTCGGCACGGTCGAGTTCTGTGACCTCGATTTAAAAACCGATCATCGCGCCCTCATCCCGCGCCCCGAGACCGAGGACCTCACCCGCCGACTCCTCGCCCGCGAGTGGCCACGCGACGCCGCGATTCTCGACCTGGGTTGCGGATCAGGAGCGATCGGTCTCTCTCTCGCCCACGGACTCATGGGAAAAGGCGTCAGCGTTACCCTTGCCGATGTTTCCCCCGAAGCGCTCTCCCTCGCGAAAGAAAACGCCATCGTTCTGCCCGAGGGCAGCGAAGTCCGCTTTGTCGAGAGCGACCTCTTCTCTGCGATCGAAGGGACCTATGATCTCATCGCCGCGAACCTGCCTTACATTCCCGACGCCGACGAGATTGAACTCAGACGGGAAGTGCGCCGCGACCCCGCCCTTGCCCTTTACGGCGGGCCTCTCGGCACTGAGATCATGGAGCGATTTCTCCGCGAGTCGACCGCCTACCTCAATCCCGGCGGACTCGTCGCGATGGAGTTCGGGATCGCCCAGGCGGAGACACTGCGCCTTCTCGCCGAAGACCTCAGCTACGAAAACGTCGAAATCCATCGTGACCTCGGTGGTATCGAGCGCTTTCTTTTTGCTACCAAATCCGCGTAATACGGGTAGGATCTCCTACTGGGATCATTATTATCAGGCAAATCATATTTTTAAGACAGCGAAATGGAAAAATTCATCGTTCATGGGGGCAGCCAGCTCGAAGGAAGCGTCAACATCAGCGGCTCTAAGAACGCCTCTCTCCCCATTCTTGCGGCGACCCTGCTCACCCGCGAACAGTGCGTCATTCGCCGCGTCCCCGATGTCTCGGACACCAATTACATGCTGCAGATTCTGCAAAACCTCGGTGCCGAGGTCGAGCGCGCCAGCGGCACGGTCGTGATTCGCTGTGAAAAGCTCCGCAGCCACGAGGCCCCCTACGACCTCGTCCGCAAGATGCGTGCCTCGGTCTGTGTCATGGGCCCTCTCCTCGCCCGCCACAATCGCGCGAGCGTCTCCCTTCCCGGCGGCTGCGTCATCGGCGACCGCCCCATCGACCTCCATCTGCGCGGACTCGAGGGACTCGGTGCCGAAGCCACCGTCGAGGGCGGCAACGTCCATCTTGAAGCCCGCTACGGCCTTACCGGCAAAGTCATCGACATGAGCGGCAAACACGGCGCCACCGTCCTCGGCACTGACAACGTCATGATGGCCGCCGTTCTCGCGAAAGGCACCACCGTCATCACCGGAGCCGCCTGCGAACCCGAGGTCGTCGATCTCGCCGATTTCCTCATCGCGATGGGAGCCAAAATCACCGGAGCCGGCACTCCCCGCATCGAGATCGAAGGAGTCAGCGAACTTGGCGGCGTCGAGCACACCGTCATCCCCGACCGCATCGAGGCGGGCACTTTCATGGTCGCCGGCGCGCTCGCGGCAAAAGACAGCATCACCCTGCGTCGCGTCAATCCCGAGCATCTTACCAGTATCACCGAAGTGCTCCGCCGCTGCGGTTGCAAGGTCGAAGTCTCTAAAACGACCGTGACCGTCTCGCGAGCCGCCAATCCCGTCGGGGCCAACATCACGACCGAGCCCTACCCCGGCTTCCCTACCGACATGCAGGCCCAGATGTGCTCACTCTTTGCGGTCACCCCCGGCACCAGCGTGGTACGCGACACCATTTTCCCCCAGCGTTTCATGCATGCGTCCGAGATGAAGCGCATGGGCGCCGATATTACCGTCGATGACGGCACCGCGATCATTCACGGTGTCGAACAACTCAGCGCCGCGCCCGTGATGGCGAGCGACCTGCGTGCCTCGGCCGCCCTTGTCCTCTCCGCACTTACCGCAAAGGGCAACACCGAGATCTCGCGCGTCTACCACATCGACCGCGGTTACGAGCACATTGATGACAAGCTCATCAATCTCGGCGCCGAGATCGAACGGCTCCCGGCTTGAGGGTGTGGCGTAAGGTGGGCTTTGGGATTACTCCAGCAGATTCAGGGAGACCAGCAGATTTCCCCATTAAGTCATCCGCTGAAGATCACTCATTCGATCTCTTGATTCCGCCCTCCCCCTCACCCCAACCGCCATTTCGCCTGCCGCAGCACGGCGTGTTTCTGTCCGGCCATGGATTCATACCAGACGGTTAGCAGGGTGCCGTCGGTGAGTTCGACGGTGCTGGGGTAGCCGAGATCACCGCCGATGCCGTCTCCTGAGATGATGATAGCATCGCCCCAGGTCTTTCCGTGATCGCTGCTGACGCGAGCTTGATTTCCGAAGGGCGCGCGGCGATGGCCGTAGCTCATGAGAAGGCGGCCGTCGCGGAGCTTGAGCAGGTGCGAGGGCAGGCCGAAGGTGATAGCGTGCGGCTCGGTCCAGGTCTTGCCGCCGTCCCTCGACTCGGTCTGGAGAGTCCAGCCGGAGTCGGCCTCGTTATGGTTTCGGATCTGGGCGATGAGGGTGCCGTCATCGGCCTCGACGGCGTGGAGTTCGTGGTAGCTCTTCGTCGCGTCGTCTCCGGCTCGCGTCGGGATGTCGGAAAGCCAGGTCCAGGTGAGCCCGTCGTCTTCGGAGACGGCCGCTCCGACCTTCTTGTCCCCGGTCCAGAGTTGCTTGCCGGCGTAGAAGAGACGTCCGTCCTTTAACTGGGTCGGACCGTGCGGGCTGTTCACGATCGTCGGAATGCGTGCCGACCAGGTCGCGCCCCCATCGGTGGAGCGGATGATCCACTCGCCGAGATCGGACTTGCGCTCCTCCGCGTTGAGCCGTTCGTGGCAGGCGCGCCAGCGTTCATATTCATCCCCAGCGAGTTCCGCGGTCTGCCAGCCGCCTTTGGTCAACTCAGTGAAGATCTGCTTTTTCTCAAAGTAGGATTCGTAAGCGAGCGAGGTGAAGGTCGAGGCAATGAGCGTGCCCTTCGCGGTCTCGAGCACACCCGAGTCGCGGTCATCGATAGCACTGTCGAGGAGGACGCGTGGCCAGGTCCAGGTCTCGCCTTCATCGCGCGACGTCATCGCGACGACCTGGCCGAAGGGACAAACATGAGAGACCCGCCCGCCCGACCAGGTGAGCCAGAGTTCTCCGTTGGCACGTCGCGCCACCGTCGACCAGCCGTGGTAATACTCGGGCTGCTTGGAAATGGTCTTCGTCTCAAGGATCGTCGCTCCGGCGGCGGCGAAGGATCGTGATCCGGCGAAAGCGGCACCGGTGGCGAGAGCGGTGGAGGTTTTGAGGAAATGGCGACGGGGAGAGTTGGCTTGGGGTATCATGGAATCGATCAGGTTGATTTTAGAAGGGATCGGCCGTCAGGGTCAATCTCCGTGGTCTCATCGACGCGATTCCGGTCGGAGATGGAGGCATGGCCAGCGCCCTTCCCTGGCCCACGTCCTCCGGTGAGGCTCGCCTGAAGAGCCCTCATCACTCGGTGAACTGGAAGGAAAAGAGGTCCGCGTCTTTCATCGAAAAGCGAAGCCGCACCGGCTTGCCGGCGAGGGCGCTGACGTCGCTGCCGGATTTCCAGGTCACTCTGCGGTCGATCTCATTGCCGATCTGCATGACGCAGTCCTCAACCGAGAATCCGGGGATGGCCTTGCCCTCGGGATCTTCGAAGCCGACCTTCACACCGCCGGCGGCGGAGGTGGAAAAGTTCAGGGAGAGCTCGCGTCCGGCGAAGCGGACCGGCCTGGTGACGGCATGACCGCCCGCATAACCACAGTGGAGCGAGGCAAAGCCGTCCACACGCATGGAGTAGCGGCGCATGTGGGCGGTGGGCTGGGCGTAGTCCTGATTCACATAGACGGACATCTCGTTCGAGCCGGTCGGCACGACGTTGAGCGAGGGGTAGTTTGTGCGGGAGACCCAGTTCTGCGCCCCGATGCCGCCGCGGATGAAGCCCTCGAGAAAGGTGCGGTCGTAGTAGCCGACATGCTCACCGCCCTCGACCGGACGCGTCGTCATGAAGATGGCATCCGAGGTGTCCTTAAAGTAACCGGGATTCACGCCGATAGACTTGGCCTGCTCATCGTCGAGGACTTGGCGTCCCGGCATGAATCTCGCCGCGATCGCCACGTAAAGATGCGGCGCGCGGAAGTAGGGGCTCGTCTGGTTCGTGTAAAGGTGCTCGATCGGCGCCTCCCTTTCGGGGTGGCGATAGCCGAGAAGGACGGGCGGCGACCATTTCAGAAAATCGATGCTCTCGCTGCGCACGATGCGGCGGATGCCTTCCTCAAAGACTCGATAGTAACAGACGTATTTTCCCTCGACCTCGGACCAGAAGGGCACGTTCTGCGAGTCGAACATGTATTTGTAGGGGACCATCTCTTTCGTGATGACGGGATAGTCGACGATCTTTTCCCAGCGGTAGCCGTCGGCCGACTTCCATGCGGTGAGGCCTCCGCTTTCCATGGTGCCGCCGAGGGCCTTGAAGCGCTCTCCCTCCGGCACGCCGGCGCGGGCATCAAGGAAGGGACTGAAGTTGTGCGCGGCGGTGTTCGCCTTCATGAGCACGACATTGTTGTCCCGCGTCCCCATGACCTCGTAGATGCCGAGATCGGGCTTGGTCCAGGTGCGGCCGTCGGTGGATTCGGCGCAGCAGGTGACCTCCTCCTCGCTGCCGTCGCGATTGGCCACGGCCTTACCGCGGTAGTAAGCGCGGAGCTTCCCGTCCTCGAGTGTGACGATGGTGGCGTAGCCGCTGAAGAGCCCCTCCCACGGTTTGTCGAAGGAGAAGGTGACTCCCTCGTCACGCGGAGCGTGCACCTGGAGACGGGTGCCGCTGAGCTTTTCGATGAGAAACTGGTCCGCGAAAAGTTCACGCCGCCCCCCGATGTTGATCGGATCGGCGGCGAGGGAGGAGGTGAGGGCGAGGAGCAGAAGAATGGCGGGATTTTTCATGGGAGATCGTTGGGCGGGGTGAGAAGGAGTCGGATTCAAGGATTCGCGGTCATTCCCCGAATCGCATCGCATAGACATCGGCGCTCTTCATCACGAAGCGCAGCCGCACCGCCTTGCCTGCGAGCGTTGAGAGGTCGTCGCGTTCGCCCCAGGTCGCGACCCGGTCGAGGCGATTGCCGATAAGTTCGGTATTGTCTTCGAGAGCGAAACCGGGAATGGCGGTGCCGCTTTCATCCTGAATCTCGACGCGGATCGAGCCTACGGCGGAGGTGGAAAAATTCAGATGGAGGCGCCCACCGGCAAAGACGAGTGGACGAGTCACGAACTCCCCTCCCTCGTATCCGGCGCTCACGCTCGCGATGCGGTCGAGCGGCCAGGAGTATCGCCGCACGTGGGCGCTCGGGGCCCCGTAATCGTGCTGAATGTAGAACGACATTTCTTCGGGCTCGGTCTGGACGAGATTGAGCAAGGGGTAGTTGCTGCGCGAGATCCATTCCTCGGGCCGCAGGCTCGGAGCCACGAGCGATTCACGAAACGTCTGGTCGTAGGTCTCGCCGTCGCGCGAAGTAAGGAGGACGGGGTCGGTCGTATCGCGCGCGACCTTGGCGTAACGCCCGGGCACGCCGAGGGCGACGATTTCCTCGATGCTCAGGGCGTTGCGGCCCGGCACGAAGCGGGCGGCGGTGGCGAGGTAGAGATGGGGCGCGCGAAAGTAGGGATGGGTCTGGTTGGTATAGAAATGCTCGGTCTGGGCCGGCTCGTAGCGCATCGGGCTGGTCCCGGACCAGGTAAGGAAGTCGTCGGAGACGGCGCGCGAGATTCCCCGAAGCCCATCGAGCCGCCATTCCTCAGCGGTGCTCACTCCGGCAGTGAAGGTGCGGAAGTAGGCGACGTAGCACCCCTCATGGGTCGACCAAAAGGCGAGGTTCTGCGAATCAAAAGCGCCCTCGGTGATGACGGGCTTTTCACTCAATTTCCGCCAGTGGATTCCATCAGCGGAGGCAAAGGCGAACAACCCGCCGCCGGGGTTTTTGTGAATGGCGCCGCCGATAGCCTTGAAACGTTCCTCCGCCGGCACGCCGGGCCGGACGTCGAGAAAGGGCGAAAAGTTGTGCGAAATCGGTGATTCCGTCAGGATGATGTTGTTGTCACGGCTGCCCTCATACTCATGCAGACCGAGGGCCGGACGCTCCCAGCGGATGCCGTCGCGGCTCTCGGCGTAGCAGACGACCTCGGCGATACCGTCGGACTGGAAATCGGGTTTTCCGCGGTAGTAGAGAAGATAGCGATCGCCCTCGTGGAGGACGGTGCCGTAGCCCGAGAAAACGCCTTCCCAGGGCCGGTCGAAGCGGAGAACTTCGCCTTCGTCGCGGGGCGGATTCAGTTTCAACGCGGTGCCCTCGAAGCGCTCGACGAGGTGGTGGTCGACAAAAAGTTCGAGCCGTGATCCGATCTCCAGGGGATCGGCGGCGTTCGCCGGAATCGCGAGTAAAAGCAGCAGTAGTCGGATAAAAGTCTTCATGGCTGGTGACTCTGATAGGATGTCGGAACGAGTTTGCGGAGTGCTTCGAGATCCGCCCCGGCGGCGCCGGGCTCGGAGGGTTGCCCGTGGATGAGAGTATTTTCCCAGGTCGCGGTGCCGGTGACCTTGAGATCGAGTCCCTCAAAGGTGCAGCGCGTCCCCTCGACGAGAGCCCGTGCCGCGATGTTGCCGAATCGAGGCTCGACGAGGCGGTGGAGGTGCACATTATCCATGATGAGACGGCAGTCGCCCGTCGCCCGTCCGGTCACGACAAAGGGGTTCTGCGCCGAGGAGAAAACGACGACATTGCTGAGCGAATAGCGCCCTTCATCGAGAAAGAAGAGATCGAAACCGACGCAATCGTCGATGAAGACGTTGCGGTAGCTCGTCTGCGCCGTTCCCGTATCGCAGATGCCGGTGGCGTTGCCGATACTGACGAGACCATCGGCGCGGTATTGGCAGGTTCCGTGCGCGCTAATGCCGTCGTCGCCGCACTCGATCGCCCGGATGTTTTCAAAAACCACCTCGCGGCAGTCGCCATGGATATTGAAGCCGTCATTGTAGGGATGCGTTGCGGTGAGGTTGCGAATGACGAGGTGGGCATTTTCGCCGCCGAACTGCACTCCAGCGCTGCGCACCGGCACGGCGATGTTTGCCTCGGCGAGGGTCTGACCCGGAGCGAGGCGAAGGTGAAAGACTCCCTCGATGGCAACACCGTGATCCTTGGCCGGCGGCGAAGTCTCAACGAAGGTCCATTCGCCCGGCGCGAGTTCATCGGGTGCCTTGAGAGGGGCGCTCTTCCCTTTCGAAACACGCCCCATTCGCTGCATCTGCCCGTCGAAAAGGAAAAACCAGCGGGCCAGCATGGCTCCGTTGAGCGTGGGCATCAGCCTCGCGCAAGTGTAGTGCCCGGGCGAAACCTCCGTCCACTGCGCCGGGTCGAGTGGATCTGATCCCTCGAGCGTCGCGCCGTGTCCATCGAGAGTAATGGGTTTGCCGGGCTCGCCTTTCTTCCCGTAAAAGCCCGCGTAGTCGTGGTAGACCTTGCCCGCCTCAAGATGGATCGTGTCGCCGGGCGCGGCAAGCTTGATGGCGTGGTGGATCGTGGGAACCTCGGGATCGATGCCGACGCGGAGGTCGCGGGCGTGAAGGGAGGTTCCCGACACAAACAAGGCGGTTGCGAATGCCGCGATTCCAAAAGCGGCTGAAGTCACTCTTGCGCCGGATATCCTCCGGATATACATTCCCCGATGATCACGAAGCTGCAATCGTGGGGAAACAGTCAGGGCGTCCGTCTTCCAAAATCTCTCCTTGGACGACTTCAGCTCGAAACCGGCACGAGCGTCGAAGTGGAATTGTCTCCCAAAGGCGACGCCATCATCCTGCGTCCGGTTCGTAACGCCGCACCGATCCGGGGACGGCACCGTATCGAGGACCTCGCCGCAGCGATGCCGGCCGACTACGCCACCGTCGAAACACCCTGGGGAAGCGAAGGCGGGGAAGTCTGGTGATGGCGGGTTACGTTCCAAATCAGGGGGATTTTGTGACTCTGAATTTTGACCCTCAAGCCGACCATGAACAGCGCGGTCGCCGCCCCGCGTTGGTCGTGAGTAAGACGCTCTTTAACAAGGCCACCGGAATGGCGATCTGCTGCCCTGTTACCAATACCGATCGGGGCATCCCTTTCCACGTCGCGATCGCGGGGCGGACCTCCTTGACCGGCTTTGTCATGTGCGAGCAAGTCAAGTCGCTCGATTTCCGGGCGCGAGGCTTAACCAAAATCGGCACCGCGCCAAAGGCAGTTCTCGAAGAGGTGCTCTCGATTCTCGATGCCTCACTGTATTGATTTATTCTCATGCCGGAGGCGTCGCCGCCGCAGCGGCGGAATAGGTGGCTTTTAATCGCGGGTCCGTGGTCGTATGACTGCCGCGGAAAACCAGCAGAAATCCCAGACGCGGATGATCGGTCGTGTTCGGTGCCGAGTAGTGGATCGTGTCGCAGTGGTGAATCGTCGCATCGCCCGGCTCAAGCAGCGCGATAAAGCTGTCCCCTTCCCCAACCTCCGGCATTTCGGCGAGACCGATGCTGTTGCCGCGCACGCCCGAGGGTTTCGTCGGGAGCGGACCGAGACGATGCGATCCTTTCACGTAGGTAACCGGACCATTCGCCTCCGTCACCGCATCGATCGCGATCCACACCGTGAGCATGTCGGGCGGAGTCTGGCAAAAGTAGGCATTGTCCTGATGCGGCGGCACGCCCGAGCCGATCCGCGCCGGCTTGTTGAAGGTCTCGACCCCGGCGAGGACGGGCTCACCTTTCACGAGCGGCCTGATGAGCGCCCGCAGATCCTCCCGCGCCCCGAATTCACGGAAGAATTCATTATGAGCCTCCAGTCGCCAGAGATTGCGCACCGTTATTTCATCCACCTCTAGAGTGCGGGCATCGACCGGTTTCGAAGCCAGATCCTCACGGACATAGCGGTCGAGCTCCTCACGGATTTTCCCCGCTTCCTCCGGGGAAAGAAACCCGCGCACGAGAGCGACACCATCGCGCTCGTAGTCCTCCAGGATCGTTTCGATTTCGAGATGCTTCATCGCCATTCACCCTCCAATGAAAATTTGACCTTCAGATTCTCGAGGAAGACATCAATGGACCTCTCCATCTTCGCGAGCTTGGTCGCGAAGACGTCATCTTCCGAGTCGTGCGCGGCGGGGATGACGGTCTCACATTCATTCCGGTCCATGAACATCGGTGCTTCGAAGAGACATTCCTGCTCCTCCGGCGCGATGCGACGGATGGGACGGCTCGATCAAGAGAGTCACGGCGTAGCCGACCGTCGGTCCCCTGTGCGGCGTGAAGTCTCTCGTTTCCTCGTGATTAAACCCGTCGCGGGCAGGATTCCGCTTCGTGATCTGCTCCCATTCGTTATCGATCGTCGGCGTATTCCAGCGTTTCGACTGATGGAGGATTCCGGGGTCGAGACGGCGGGCGTGGGGTTCGGGGGCACTCATTGAGTCATCTTCTACCTTGCCGACCTCGTCTGACAAGGGCAGCATACTGGTCATATTATCTAACCAGATGCAGGAGCCACGCCCCGAATTGCCACGCCGACTCTCGCTCGTTGCCGAAACGGCGAGGGCCTTGCGCCAATCGATCAGGGAGGGACTGTGGGAAACGCAGCTGCCGGGCGAACGCGAACTTTGCGCCCTTCTCCAGGTGAGCCGACCGACCCTGCGTGCCGCTCTTGAAGAACTACAACGCGAGGGGCGGCTCGAGGTCTCGACGCGGCGGCGGCGGCTCATTTGCGACATAGCCTCACTCCCGGACCACGGCACGCGTCCACGCCTTATTGCCGTGATCTCACCCCGTCCGCTCCTTGCGATGCCGCCCTCCGCTGCCGTAATGGTCGATGAACTGCGGACCGCCCTCAACCGGGCGGGCTTCGAACTCGAACTCATCGTGAACCCCGCCTCGTTTTCCGACCATCCCGACCGCAGTCTCGAGGCTATCGTTGCGAGAACAGCCGCCTCCGCCTGGATCGCCTACGGGTCGCGCGAACCGATGCAGCGTTGGTTTCTTAAGCGGCAACTCCCCTGCCTCGTCGCGGGTTCTTGCGCCGCCGGGATCGCCCTGCCCTCGATCGATCTCGATTACCGGGCGACCTGCCGCCATGCCGGGGGGCTCCTTCGAGCAAAAGGACATCGGAACATCACCCTCTGCCTGCCCGAAGGAGCGACCGGCGGCGAAGCGGACAGCGAAGCCGGTTTCCGTGAAGCTCTCGAAAATAAGGCGGATCCCGACGCCAGACTCAGCGTCATCCGGCACGATGGCACCGCCGCGAATCTCTGTGTGCATCTCGACCGCGAGCTGCGATCTGATCACCGACCGACTGCGATTCTCGTGGCACGGGCCGTCCATGTCCTAACCGTAGTGACCCACCTGCAGCGACGCGGAATCGCCATCCCCGGCGATATCTCGATCCTCTCGCGGGATGACGAACTTTTCCTGCAGCATCTCACCCCGACGGTGGCCCGTTACACCATTGCGCCCTCCCGCTTCGCGATTCAGCTCTCCCGTGCCGCGAGGCAATTGGCCGAGACCGGCTCCCTGCCTCTTCGATCCACCCGACTGATTCCCCGTTACAACCCCGGCGAGACCCTCTGAAACGCCTCCGGAAAAGCAATTTATCCCCCTAAACCCTGATTTTCCCTACTTGCAGAATGTGATAAGCTGTCCTAAAGTCGCGACTCCACCGAACAAATCGATATTTCAGTCATGTCACAGCACGCCAGCCTCAAAAAATCCAGCACCGTCGGCGCCAAGCGCAGCGTTCTCAAGCGCTTTGAGCGTGTCAAACTTCTCCAGAAGCGCGGCGAGTGGACCCAGGGCCGCACCCCCCTTCATCTCCCCAAGACAGCTCCGGAGGCCTGATTCCATCGCCCCGGGGTTAATCCGGGCGCTTTTTGGATCGTCTCCCCTGTTTCTTGCGATGAGCACCCCGGCGGACAAAGGCGTTCGCCTGAATCGTTTCCTTGCCTCATGCGGCATAGGCTCTCGTCGTGCCTGTGATGAGTTAATCACCCAGGGACGTGTCGAGATCAACGGCGAAATTGTCATCGATCTGTCGTCTCGCGTGCTCCCGTCCGATCACGTCAAATTCGACGGCAAACTGCTCCGCGAGCAGTCACCCCTCACGCTTGTGTTGAATAAGCCACGCAAGTTCATCTGCACGAAAGATGATCCGGAGGGGCGCCCCACGATTTACGAATTGCTTCCGAAAAAGTTTTCAAAACTCATCTACGTCGGCCGCCTCGACTACGAGAGCTCGGGCCTCATTCTCATGACGAGTTCGGGCGAACTCACCGAGCGGCTCACCCATCCCCGTTTTCATGTGGAGAAAGAGTATGCCGTCCACCTCGACCGCCCCTTTGACCCCGATCTGACCCACAAACTGCTCGAGGGCCTCCACTTTACCGAGGGTCTCGCCAAGGCCGAGTCGGTCCGGTTCGACTCGCGTCGCCGCGTTCGAGTCGTCCTGACCCAGGGTTACAACCGTCAAATTCGACGCATGTTTTCCAAGCTTGGCTGCAAAGTCGATCGTCTCGAGCGCATCCGCATCGGCACGCTCACGATGCCGGCGCTTTCGACCGGAGATTATCAGATCCTGAACCACCGCGAGATCGAGGCTGCGGCCACGAATCCGAAGTAACGCCTTTGCCTGGTTGCACCCTCTCGAGCGGGCCGCTCAGTAGACGCGCACCGACCAGCTGTTAACCGGCTGGCGGGAAAGTCGCAAAGTCATCAGTGAACGGGCGTCATTTTCGTGGAAGCCCTGGACGATGCGGCCCTCGTAGGCAAAAGTGGCACTGTTGCTTTCGTAGCGATTTGCAGAGGGAAAGGGAGCCCCCGCATCCGCAGCGGGATCGGCGACTGTGAGTTCGAGCCTTACCCCAAGGAGCGAATCAACCGAATCGAGAGCCCAGTCGTGGCGGTGAAAATAAGTCCGCGGCACCCGGATCTCAAGGAGCCGGGCGCCCGAGGGCTCAGTTTTCAAGACCGAAGTGATTCCCTTCGGGCTCAGAATCATGTTGTAGCCTCTCCCAAAACTCCCGAGTTCCAGGGCCGGAGTAAATCCCGGTCCGTCAGCACCCCGGGTGTAGATCGTCACCGGCTCAACCGCACCAAAGGATCGCACCTCATCGAGGGGGCGTCCGTCCAGGTAAAGCTTCGCCTGTAAAGCCGCCTGACCACCGAGATCCGGGATGCTGATTCCCTCGAGTTTTGCGACAACGAAGAGAGCATTTTCATCGGCATCGAACCGCACCGTGGCGATCTCCGGCGAACGTCTCTGCGCTGGTTCTTCCCCCGCAGCGGGACCGTGGCTGGCGTAGTCCTTCCAAGCCTTCAACTGAACTTCCTGACCGAGAACGAGGTCGCGCGAAGCTTCCATCTCCCGCGAGAAACGGACCACCTTACCCCCGACATCAAGCTGGATCCAGAGATCCTGCTGGAAGAGAAAGACTCGCTCCGGAGACTCGAAATCAAAGATCGAGAAAACCGATTTTGTCCCGAGCGGCGGAATCGAAAACTCGGTTGGCTGCCCGACGCGGTCCGCCATGCCGACCTGGAAAGTCCCGTTGACCGGCTTGTCGGTCCCGTTGACGAGATCCCACTCGACTCTCATCTTGTCACTGACATTGACAAAACTGCGGGTATTCCAGATCGCCGCGACCGGACCAACCCGCACCGGCACATCGACCACCTCGGATCGGACCGAGTCCTCTACAAAGAAGCTGAACCGCACCAGTTCATCAGACGGCTCCATCGGAAAATAAAGATCGGATCCATCGCGGCATTTTCCGACGACGGGCCGTTGATAGCGAAAGTTGACCTGCGTTGCTGATCCCGGCATCACCGTGAAGCGCTGTGCCGCCTCGGTCGGGAGCATCGCCCCCCCGACCGCAAGCGCACCGATGCTGCCATTGCGAGTTTCGGAGCTCTGATTGCGGAGGACGACGGAGATCCTGACGATCCCGCCCGCTTCGTGAGTTGCCACCGCTGTGGTCGTGAAAGGCGAGAGCGGCGGTCCGTTCTTGAGATCATCGAAGGCAGCCTGGCCAAGGAGCTGATGCACCTCCTGTGCCGGATGCACTCTCTCACGCGCGGTAAGATCGGGACCGAAGTTGAAAACACGGCTGAGCTTGTCCCCCACGATCTCCATCGCCGCAGCGGGATGGGTATCGGGATCGACCCCGCCACCATAGCTCGAAAGGTGCAACCCGAGGTCGATGAAGAGGATCCCGTTCGCCACCGCGATCTCGCGCGCGGCGGTGGCGTAGGGACGATCAACGCCCCACTCCATCGCCCCTCCTCCATAGTTCACGAGGCTGGGTCCGAAGAGAATGATGTCGGCGCGAGCCCCCTTTGCCGCATCGACCATCTCCTGCATCGCCCGCTTGTAGGCGTCGATCGAGAGATAGCCGAAGGCATCGTAGACACCATACTGGATAAGAACGAGGTCGGGCTCGTGGAGAAAAGCCTCGGTGCCGATGCGGCGAAGTCCGTCAAAGACGGTCCCGTCTTTCGTCGTGAGATTTTCCAACGAGATCTCGTCGCCGAGATAATCGGTTAGTTTCGCCGTGCCGTTGGGAGCCGGATTGAGGAGACGCACACTTCCCGGATAGAAAAACTCGCGGGCGAGTTGAGCGAGAAAGACGCCGGTGTAGGAGTAGAGCGGGTTGTTGCTCTCCCACGCCGAAGGAAGCGGAGTGTAGCCGCCCATGATGTCGTCCCCGAGCGCGACGACATGGACCGGCTCCCGTCCCTCGAGCTTGGCAAAGCTCCGCGGCATGTATTGTTTCAGTCGCTGTCGCTGCTCGAGCGTGAGCGGATAGGCACCAACGTTCGCAGCGAACAAGAGGACAAAAAGCCCCGAAATTAGATGCGCGGAAAAATGTCTCATGTTTCTACCCTGACCAAGGATAAACGGTGACCTAAATAAGTTCCTTAGTAAAAGTAAAAGAACCCTGAAAATCATGGCTCTTTAATTTCCAGAATTCACCGCCGATTCAGGCGGTCGCAGAGAGATTCGTGCGGCTCTCGCGGAAGGCTTTTACTCCTTCGTCCGGGAGGAAATACCCTGTCATCTGAAGCCGGGCCGGGATCACCCCAAACTCCTCGAGGAATTCGAAGTGGGCAACGGCATCTTCGTTCTGAAGCAGTCCGACGGTCGGTTTAACGCCATCCTTCATCCCCGTGAGGAGACTGACGAGGACACACCCGGTGATCTCGTGTCTGTCCCGGCTGCCGAGGAATTTCATGAAGGCACCCTGAACACCCTCGTCGAGGTCCTCAACCTCTTCAGGGAGGTAGATGGTCTCGCCGACGACGCCGGGCATGCGGAGTTCGCCGCCAGTGGTGAAAAGGATGTCACCCGTCGCGGCGAAACGTTTGATCGCCTCGTCGACACGGAATACCGGCGGGAAGCTGTAGTCCACGACGAGCGTGCCGGGGCGCAGTGACTTGATATTGAGCACCCCGGGGAGATTCGAGGAGGCCACCACCACGCTGGCCTCGTAGACCTCGGGCGGCAGAGCGCCTCCGTTTTTCACGATGTCGATCTGGCCCTGGTAACCCGCGTCGCGAATCTGGTCGCGGCAGCGGCTCATCTGGTCATCGGTCTGGTAGGGATCACAAAGAATGAGCCGCTTCGGATGCTCCATGACATCGAGCATGAGGCGCACCGTGCCGAATCCGATCGAGCCGAGCCCGACGACAGAGAGGGTCTCGTCTGTAATCCGGCGATCGGCCTCCTTGAGGATGCCTTGGACCGATTTCACAATCGTAGCGGAACGGGTCGCATCCCCGGTGGTGATCGCGGGCAGGCTTTTCTCGCCCTCGAGCCACTTCGCGATGGTGCGGCCGTGATTGGTCGTGGAGGGAATGACTCCGGTGAGGGAGACCGTGCGGGCTCCGGCCTCGGAAGCCATCTTCATCGCGGCGATGAGGGGAGCTTTCACCGACTCGACATTCTTGTAGAAGTCGACCTCATAGCAGGGCAGCATGATGACCCCGATACGCCCCTGCTCCAGTTCATAGACATTGGTGAGGCGGGGTTTCCCGGCGAAGAGACGCTCGGAAATCTCGTCACGACTGAGGCCCGAGATATTCGCAAGGACGTCGGGGATGTAGGTCAACGCGACCGCATCAAGCGCCGGCATGACCGTGGTGGCATCTTCGAGGGTGATGTGATCGAGCGAGTCCAGACCCATCGCCGCAAGGGCGGCGTCATCATCGGAACCGGCCTCCACTTTCTCCGCGACGGTCTCACTGCCAAGATAGCGGGCGAGCTGCTCGATACTCGGATGAGTGAGGAAAGCATCCACGGGAAGATTCTGCCCAAAGCGGTCCGAGACCTCCACGATGATGCGCAGAGCGAGAAGCGAGTCGCCGCCCATCTCAAAGAAATTGTCCGTCACCCCGAAGTCGGTCGAGTCGAAATTGCGACTGAAGACATCCCAGATCTTCTGCTCAACGGCATCCCGAGGTGCCACCTTATCGCCATCGGCTGCCGATCCGAGAGACGGCATTGGGAGCCGCTTGCGATCGATCTTAAGATTCGGGGTGAGCGGGAACTCCTCGAGTTTCTTGAAGAATGCCGGGATGTAGCTCGCCGGGAGGACGCCTGCAAGATGCTGGCGCAGGTCGGCGCTTTCGATGGTGGCGCCGCCGGTCAGGTAGTAGCCGACGAGACCTTCCCCGGTGGGAAGATCGTCCCTCTTGATCACGACCGCCTGTTTGACCCCCGCGAGGGTCTCCATCTGGGTCTCGATATCGCCGAGTTCCATGCGGACCCCGCGGAGTTTGACCTGGAAGTCGACACGACCGAGACACTCGAGGCGTCCCTCGCGATTCCAGCGGGCGAGGTCACCGGTGCGGTAAATGCGCTTTTTCCCAACGAGCGGAAGCTCGACTTCGCGGAAGGCGCCCGCGGTGAGTTCGGGCTGGTTGCGATAGCCGCGGGCGAGGCCGTCACCACCGATCCAGAGTTCCCCGGTGAAGCCCATCGGCACGGGGTGAAGGTTCGCATCGAGCAGGTAGACCTGCGTGTTGGCGATGGGATGTCCGATCGTGATGGCCGAGTCCCCTTCGACGACGCGCTCGACCGCCGACCATACAGTCGTCTCGGTCGGTCCATAGAGGTTCCAGACTTGGGCTGCGGAATTGGCAAGGGCATTCGCGAGGGTGCGGCTGAGCGCCTCACCACCACAGAAAATACGGAGTCCGCTGCGGCCTTCCCAACCGCTGTCGAGGAGCATCTGCCAGGTCGCAGGAGTCGCCTGCATCACGGTGATGTCCTCCTCGTCGAGAAGGTTGGCGAGACGTCGTCCGTCTTTGACATCCTCGACCGAGGCAATCACCACGGTCGCTCCCGAGAGGAGCGGCAGGAACATTTCGAGGAGAGAAATGTCGAACGAGAGAGTCGTCACGGCGAGGAGTTTGTCCGCAGCCGTCATGCCAGGCTCGGTCTGCATCGAACGCAGGAAGTTGACGGCGGCACGGTGCGGGATTTCGACACCCTTCGGTTTTCCGGTCGATCCCGAGGTATAAATGATGTAGGCGAGCGAGTCGGACCCAAGCCCTTTTAACTCCGGCGACTTCGAAGTTGCTTCGATGCTCTCGAGGGTGAGGTTTGTCCACTTTCCTTCGGGCAGACTCGAAGCAAGACGCGAGGAGGAGATGAGGGCGCGAGGCGCGGCATCGTCGAGCATCATCTGCAGGCGCGTCGCGGGAAACTCGGGGTCGAGCGGGACGTAGGTCGCGCCGGCCTTTAGCGTCCCGAGCAGAGCCGCGATCATCCCGGGCGAACGGTCCACAAGGACACCGACGGTCTCCCCTGGTCCCACTTTAGCCTTGATCAGTCGGCGGGCGACGCCATTGGCAAGGCGATTGAGCTCTCCGTAAGAGACATGCGTGTCGCCGAAGATCACGGCGGTCTCTTCATCTTTCTCGATCGCCACGGCGGCGATGAGGTCGTGGAGGAGGGCATCCTGCTCGTAGACGGCAGTCGTGGTATTCAGGTCGATCATAACCTGCTGCTCTCCGCCATCGGTGAGGAGGTTGATCTCCGAAATTTTTGCAAGGGGGTTATCCGAGATCTCCCGGAGAACTTGCTCGTAGAGCCCGCTGAGTCCCGCGATCGTCGCCTCGTCGAAGAGATCGCGATTGTATTGCCAGCATCCGAAGAGCTGACCGCCCGCCTCTTCGAGCGTCAGAGTGATCTCAAACTGTGCCTGACGTGTCGTCAGATCGATCGTCTCCATCGAGAGATCGCCGACGTGGAAAGTGTGCCCGCCCTGACCGATCAGGAAGACGGCAATCCCTTCGTCGTCGATCCCGGGGACCTTCTCCATCGAGAAACTCACCTGGAAGAGCGGCGAGCGGCCCGCGTCGCGGACGACACTGAGACGATCCACCATACGGGCGAACGGATACTGCTGATTCTCAAGCGCGCTGCTGATCCGCTGGCTGTTCGCCGCGAGGTAATCGGCTACGGTCGGATCCTCGTCAATGATACTGCGGAGCGGCACGGGGTTAATATAATAACCGACACTGCTGCGGAGCTCGGGCTGAGTCCGGCCCGCGAGAGGCACCCCGATGACGATGTCCTCCTGCTGGCAATAGCGGTGCATGAGGATGTTGTAGGCCGAGAGCAACGACGTGAAGAGAGTCACGTTGTTTTTCTTGGAAAGGGCATCGACGGCTTCGGTAAGCTCGGCACCGAGCTGGAATCCGTAGGTCGCCCCGTTGAAAGTCTGCACCGCCGGACGCGGTCTGTCTGTTGGCAGATCGAGAGCCGAAGGAGCGCCGGCGAGATGCTCTTTCCAGAAGCCGAACATGCGCTCGCCCGAATCGCTTCCAAGATGGGATTTCTCCCAGTTCACGAAATCGGCGTAGGTCGCCGCGATAGGCTCGACCTGCGGGGTGCGTCCCATCTTCGTCGAGAAATAATACTCGATGAGATCCTGGATCATGATCGCGATGGACCAGGCATCCGAGACGATGTGGTGCATGCTCAGGAGCGCCACGTGGGCATGGTCCGCGGTGCGGAAAAGCTCCAGTCGCACGACAGGGCCACGCTCGAGATTGAAAGGACGATCAGCGTGCTCGCTGATGAGAGCCTTTAGCTGGTCGTCGTTTAGGCTCGTGCAATCGTGCTCGCGGAAGTCGATCGAGCGCCCCTTGTGAACGACCTGCACCGGCTCGCCGTTCTTCGTCGTGAAGGTCACGTCGATGAGCGGGTGACGCTCGAAGAGCAGCGCGAAGGCCTTCTTCATCGCATCGATGTCGAGGAGCGGACGGAACTTGCCGGAGAAGACCAGGTTGTAAGCCGACGAGTCGGGCGCGAGGCGATTGAGGAACCAGAGCGCCTTCTGCCCTTCGCTGAGCGGGAAGACTTCGGGCATCGTGCCGGTCGCTTCAAAAGGAACGAGGGAAGACACATCGATGCCGCTGGAGGTCCCCACGCGGTTGCCCCCGGCTTCGATCAGCTTCTCAAGCACGGGAATAGACAGATCGCGAATGTTCGGGCCGTTGAGGACGGATCCCATCGGCATGGTCATCCCGAGTTTTTCCTCAATGCGATTGACCAGCTCGATGGCCATGAGCGAGTCGAGTCCCAGGTTCGTGAGCGGAGTGTCCTTGTCGAGACGCGAGGCATCGGTCCCGAGCACGGCGCCGACCTGCGCCGCGATGAGCTCCTCGACAAGGCCGAGGCGTTTCTCCGCCGGGGCTTCGAGGATGCGGGCGGCCATCGAGTCACCTCCTCCCGAATTCGAGCGAGGCACGACGTCGACAAACATATTCGATCCCGAGACCGAGGGGCTGAACCGGGCGAGCGCGGCCCAGTCGCATCGTGCCGTGCCGAGCTGCACGGCGTCGGAAGGCACGCCGAGACTGAAGAGATACAATGTCTCCTCCATCGTCGTGGCGCCTAGGCCGACCATTTCGAGATACTGCTGGGTCTTCTCGTTGCGGGCGACGAATCCGGCGCCTTCGAGAGCGCCCCAATTAAAGGTCAGAGCCGGCAGCCCGAGCGAACGACGGTGGTGCGAGAGCTGGTCGAGGAAGACATTCCCCGCGTTGTAGTTAGACTGCTTCACCGCACCGATCACGGCGGAGAAAGAGGAGAAGGAGATGAAATGCTCGAGCGGAATGTCGAGCGTCGCGGCATGGAGATTCCATGCTCCGAGCATCTTTGGAAGGAGCACGCGATTGAAGCGCTCTTCGTCGAGTTCGACGATAAATTCGTCGTCGAGGACCATGGCCCCGTGGATCACCCCAATGAGCGGTGCTTTCCCCTTTTGAATTCCGGCAATGATGACATCGAGATCCTTGCGCGAGGTGACATCGCCGCGCGCATCGATCACTTCGACGCCCGAAGCTTTGAGCTCCCCGATCTTCACGAGAGACTCCTCGTTCGGCCCGGACCGGCTCATCAGGGCGAAATGACGGGCACCGTTTTTCGCCATCCAGCCGGCGAGTTCGAGACCGAAGCCCCCCGCCCCGCCGGTGATAAGGTAAGTTCCGTCCGAGCGGAAGCGATGTCCCTCCCCGTTCGGTTGTCCGATCTGGATTTCGGGCAGGTCGAAATCGAGCACGTTTTTGCCGACATGTTTGCCTGCGGCCATGTAGCGGAACGCCTCGACTACCTCGGTGACCGGGAAGGCCTTGTTCGGGAGGGGCACGTAGCTGCCGTCGTAGAACATCTTTTCAAGGTCGGAGAACATCCGCGCAATGTAGGCGGGCTTGCTCTGGAGATGCTGGGCGAGATCGATGACGAAGAAGCTGACGTTGTTGCGCAGCGGCTCGAGACCGATCTTCGAGTTGCCGTAGACATCGACTTTGCCGATCTCCATGTAGCGGCCGAAGGTCTTGAGGACACTGAAGTTTTTGGGAATGAAATCTCCTGCGAGTGAGTTGAGGACCGCGTCGACCCCTTCTCCACCCGTGATCTCCATGATCTCGTCGGCGAACTTGAGCGTCCGCGAGTCGAGGACATGATCCACGCCCATGTCAATGAGAAGCTGGCGCTTCTCGGGGCTGCCTGCGGTCGAGAAAATGGTGAGCCCAAGGTATTTTGCGATCTGAATCGCGGCCTGCCCCACCCCGCCGGTGCCGGCGTGGATGAGGATGCTTTCCCCCTTCTCCATCCGGGCGAGTTCATTGATCGCATAATGCGAGGTCAGGAACACGGTCGGCAGCGTTGCCGCCTCGACGAAGGTCATTGTCCCGGGCATGCGGAAGACCATGTGGCGGTGCACCGTCACGTAGCTGCGGAAACAATAGGGAGCCATCCCGACGACCTTGTCCCCGGGCTTGAGGTCTTTGACCGCGGAACCGACTTTTACAACAACGCCGCTGAAGTCATCGCCGAACCACTTCAGGTCGACCGGCTGACCGGGGTAGATCCCGAGGGCCTTCATGACATCGCGGAAGTTGATCCCGCCCGCCTTCACGAGGATCTCGACCTCTTCGGCGTCAGGTTCGCGCCGGACCGTCTCGTTGAGGGAAAGGTTCGTAAGAATCCCCGGCTTGTCGATCTGGAGACGGTAGGGAAGGACGCTGCCATCGGGCTGCACCGCGTTGCGGGTGCGGGGCGGCAGATCGTCGGACTTCACGCGGTGGACGCGGCGGACATAACGGCCATTGCCGCGGAACGCGATCTCATGCTCGCGCCCGACCTGACTGATCTCGGCGACGAGGTCCTCCACTTCGAATTCACCAGCCTGCGGATCGAGGTCGATTTGTGTCCAGTAATAATCGGGCTGCTCGTTGTTTGCGACACGGAGAAGACCGGTGAGCGGAGCCGAGGCAAGCCCGGGGAGAGATTCGCCGGACTTCACCGGCATGGTGCCGCGGGTGAGGAAAAGGACGCGGGGCTTCTTCGACCACTCGCGGACAGTCAGAGCCTTGACCAGTTCATGGGCAAAACGCACCCCGGTATCCTGAGCCTTGTTGAGACTCTCGAGATCGAGGGAATCGGCAGCGGGATGATCGAGGGAAAGGGTGTGAACGATCGCTTTGACGGGACGCCCCGATTCCGCGAGTTCGTCGAGCGCTTTCCCAATGGCCGCGATGGTGCCGTCGACTACGACAAATTCAGCGGAGGCGGACGCGAGACTTCCCGCCATGCCCGAAGCATCGGCGGTGACAAGAATGGCGTCAGTAACAGACGCTGCGGTTTCTACCGGAGCGACAACCACTTCCGCAGCCACCTTTACCATGACGGGAGCACGGGCGACGAGACAGGCCTGTTGGTCTTCCTCTTTCCTCGGAGAACTAATGAAACTGGTCACATCACGGAACGCGAGTTCCGTAAGGAGCGATTCCCACTGCGTCCGGCTCAGCAGCGCGCTGCGCTTGCGGAGATCAGTATCGGCAAAACGCCACCAACCGGGGAGTATACCAAAGACGTTGTCCAGTGTAGCACGCCGCCAGGTCACTTCGAGGAACATGAGGATACCGTCAGGGGCGAGGCATTCGCGAAGATTGTTCAGCGTCGCTCGCAGATCGCTCGTGGCGTGGATGACGTTCGAGGCGAGAACGATGTCAAAAGTCCCTGGCTCGAAGCCCTGGGCCTCGGGCGACTTCTCGCAGTCGAACATCTTGTATTCGACAAAGGGGAAATCCTCTTCAAACCGATCCTGCGCCGCCTGGAGGAAGCTGGGACCGTTGTCGGTGAAGTAATACTCGGTCCGCTCGGGCGGGAAGACGGAAAGGATGTGCCCGGTAAGCGAGCCTGTCCCGGCACCGACTTCGAGGACCCGGATGGCACGACGTGCGGGGAGATCCTTGACCGCCGACGCGAGCGCGAGGCGGATCTGTTCGTTGATGACGGGGAAGTCAGCACCCTCACGATAAAAACGCTCCATCACGCGGGAGGACCCCTGCGGGAAGAGCACCTCGAGCGGATCGAGTTCTCCGCAGAGGACACCGGCAAGGTTCGGTCCGGCGAGCTTTTGCAACTCCGCTTCGGAGGCGAACTCGGGCATTTGCTGAGCCAGTCTGTCGACCCACTTGAGCGCTTCTTCGCGCACCGGCAGGTCTATGACCTCCCACGAGTCGTCGCCGACCGGCTTGAGGAATCCGCCTTCGCTGAGGGCGGTGAGCTGGCCGTAAACCAGCTTACGATGCTGATCCGCGATCATGAGGTCGCGCATCTGCTGCTCGACCGTAATCGTCTCACCGAGTTTCGGCGCCCAGCCGAGGTCAAGGTAGGCATTGACGATAAACTGACGGGACAGCTCCTCCATTGCGGGGAGGAATTTGCCGTAGTGATTCGCGAGACCTCTTGCGTCGTAAAGGGTCTGCAGGCCCTCGGTAGCGGCGGTAACGATCTCGTCCGGATCGGGCAGATTGGCTCCGCCCGCAATTCTCGTTCCTTTGAGTCTCAGCGGGGCCCAGTCGGCCTGATAAAGGCACTTCTCAAGATCGTCAGTGCGACTCTGCTCGACGCGGTCTGCGCGGAATCCGAAGATTTCCCCAACGAGATTCCCCCCGTCGTCATAGACCTTGATGTCGGCGATGATGTACTCGCGATCATTGTCCGAGTTCACCTTCGCATGTCCCCAGAGGCGCAGCGGCGGCTTGTCGACGTAAAGACGGATGCTGCGAATCGCCGCCGGCAGGTAAAAGTAGTCCGTCGCGAGAGCCCCGTCGGGGATGACCTGTCCGCCCTTGACGGTATGAAAGCAGGCATCGAGCACGGCGGGGTGGAAATGGTGATCCGGGATGGTCTCCCAGAGCGCCTCGGGGGCAACGATCTCGGCGAGAGCTTCACCGTCCTTGCGCCAGACATTCTGGAGATGCTGGAAGAGCGGGCGGAACTGGTAGCCGGCCTCTTCGTAGTCCTCGTAATACTCCTCGTGGGAAAAGTGGCGAGGCAGAGTCGCCTTGATCGCCTCGAGATCGACGGTGCGCTCGGTCGGAAGGGGCTGCTTGCGGAGGACCCCCTGTGAATTGAGATCCCAATCCTTCCGTTCCCCGATGGAGCTGAAGATCTGAAAGACACGGGTCGACGGGTCGAAAACGACCTCCACCACGGGGACTTTCTCTTCGGAAACGAAGAGGGCCTTCTTCATCTCGAGATCTTCGACGACATAGTTCTCGCCGGGGAAGAGTTTGCGGGCAATGGCCAGGCCGATTTCGCCGTAGCCCGAGGCGGGGAAGACGACACTGTCCCAGAAACGGTGGTCGTCCAGCCAGGTGAAGTAACGCGGATCCAGCTCGAACTGCCAGGTCGGACGCGGCGCCGCCTGGGCGAGCCCGAGGAGCGGATGCTCAAACGGCGCGCAGCGAAGGTAATGCCCCTCGGCGGACTCCAGCCAGAAACGCTCCTTCTGCCACGCGTAGGTCGGGAGCCGCACATCGGAACCACTCGCCTGATTCACTGCCTTCCAGTCAATCTTATAACCGTGGACATGGAGGCGGGCAAGTGTCGTCAGCATCTCGACCGACTCATCGGTCTTACGCTTGAGACTGGAGAAATAGAAACCCTTCCGCCCCTGATCGGAGAGACACTCCATGATGGGATTTTGCAGCGCCGGATGCGGCCCCACTTCGAGGAAAGAATCCTCGCCGGAACGGATCAGGTTGGCGATCGCGGGCGCGAAAAGGACGGACTCACGCACATTCTGCCACCAGTATTCACCGGTGAGCTTTGTCCCGTCACAGATCCCGCCGGTGACTGTCGAGATGTAGGGCATCGTCGTCGCACGGGGTTTGATCCCGGACAGCGTCTCGAGGAGTTCGTCCTTGATCGGCTCCATCTGGTGCGTGTGGAACGCATAGTCAATCCGAAGCCAGCGGACGAACTTTCCGGCCTCTTCAAGCGTGGCGACGAGGGCCTCGAGCGGTTCGGTGTCACCCGCGAGGGTAACCATGCCGGGACTGTTGATGACCGCGACTTGAACTTTTTCTTCAATCCCCGCGACTGCCTTGCGGGCCTCGGCCTGGGAGAGACCGACCGCAACCATGCGGCCCTTACCGCCGGTGAGATCCTGCAGACGCGAGCGATGGTAAATGATCGTAACGGCATCTTCCATCGTGTAGGCACCGGCCACATAGGCCGCGGCGACTTCACCCACAGAGTGCCCGACCACCTTCGCCGGGAGGATGCCCCACGATTTCCACAAAGCGGCGAGGGCGACCTGGAGACCGAAGATGGCCGGCTGGGCGATGTTCGTGCGATTGATCTGCGAAGCCGCTTCGTCACGGGTCATTTCTTCGATGAGCGACCAGCCCGCGAGCGGCTTCAAATAGGTATCGATCTCTTCAAGGACGGCGCGGAAGACGGGCTCGCGAGTGATTAGTTCCTGCCCCATCGCCCACCACTGGGCGCCCTGACCGGTGAAAACGAAAACGAGAGGGTGCGCTTCAGGAGCAGGCTTACCCGCAACCGTGTTGCCGCCGTCGCCGGTGGCAAGCCACTCAGTCATGCCGTGGATCAGTTCATCCGTGCCTGTGGCGACGAAGGCGAGGCGATTGTCGTGATGCTCGCGCTTTGTCCCTGCCGCCGAGGCGATTTCGGCGAGGTCCTGACTGGTAGCGTGGAGAAAGCGTCGCCATTTGATGACGGTGTCCCGCAGGGCGTCATCTCCTCGCCCGGAGAGCGGAAGGAGGACAGGACGGGCGACTTTGACCGGCTCTTCCGCGGCTCTTCCCCCGATCCTCAGCGGAAGCCCTTCCTTCACCGGAGCAAGCGGGGCCGGCGCAGCCTCGAGCACGATGTGCGAATTGGTCCCGCCAAAACCGAAGCTGTTCACCCCGACGACGGGGAGGAAATCCCCGAGATGCGGCAGGGGCTGCATCTCCGAGGCAACCCGGAGCTTGAACTCCTCGAAGGGAATATTCGGATTGGGCCGTTTGAAATTAAGGCTCGCCGGCACCATGTCGTGGTAAAGGACCAGCGCCGCCTTGGCCAGACCGGCGACGCCAGAACCGGACTCGAGGTGACCGACGTTCGTCTTCACCGAGCCAATCAGACAGTAATCACCCTCGTCGCGGCCGCGCGATAGAACCTGGCCGAGCGCCCGCGTCTCGATCGGGTCGCCCACCGGAGTTCCCGTCCCATGCGCTTCCATGTAGCGGACTTGCTTGGGCTGAATCCCCGCCTTTTCATAGGCGTCCTCGAGCATCTTCGCCTGAGTCTCGACCCCCGGCACCGTCATTGAAGACGTATGACCGTCCTGATTGATCACTGCCGAGCGGATGGTGCAATAGACCCTATCCCCGTCGCGAAGTGCATCAGCGAGAGTCTTGATGACAAACATCCCCGCCCCTTCCCCACGCACATAACCGTTGGCACGGTCATCAAAGGCAAAACACTGGCCCGAGGGCGAGAGCATCGTCGCCTTGGAGAATCCGATCGAGGCGTCGGGCGTGAGGAGGGCATTAACCCCGCCGGCGAGCGCCATCGTCGCTTCGCCCGACCAGACACTCTCACACGCGAGATTGATCGCGACGAGGGCTGACGAACAGGCCGTATCGACCGAAACAGAGGGACCTTTCAGGTCAAAAAGGTAGGAAATACGGTTCGACGCGATCGATAGTGTGCTTCCCGAGTTGGTGTGCACATCGACGTTTCGCGGATCGCTCTGCGCGACATTGGCGTAGTCGTTAGAGGCGATCCCAACATAGACGGCGGTCTTACTGCCGCGAAGGCCTGCGGGGGACATTCCGGCGTCCTCAAGCGACTCCCAGGCTGCCTCCAGCATCCAACGCTGCTGGGGGTCCATGCGAAGGGCTTCGCGAGGTGAGATTCCGAAAAACTGGGCGTCAAACTTATCGAAGTCGTGGATGAAGCCACCCCACTTCGTGATCATCTTGCTGGGGATTTCCACATTCTCGTGATGCCAGCGCTCCCGATTCCAGCGATCCGCCGGCACCGGAACGATTCCGGAACGACCCTCGACCATCATTTGCCAGAAGGATTCGGGGCCGTTCACGCCACCGGGGAGACGGCAGCCGATGCCTACGATAGCCAGAGGCTCGTGTGACGCTGGTTTTTGCTCGGACATAGTAACAAGAGAGTCGGGAGAGATCAAAACGAGTAAGCCCGCAATCCGGGCGAAACCGGATTCACAGGCTTAAAGTTGGAATCACAAGGGCCTAATACGGAGTGACTTACGTTTCTTTTTTTAAAATTATTTCAGAAATCAAGAAAGTCTTCAAGAGAACGGGTGGATGACTTAACCGTGATGACCGATTCAGTCAACAGGGTATCATCACTCACCTACGAGGGTTATTTATCTGGTTTGAAAACAAATCATTACGCCGAGGGAAGCAGGTCCGAAACCGCCTCACGTTCTTCCCGCAATTCTTGTACCGTCGCTTCGATTTTTCCTGCGGAAAATTCGTTAACCGGCACGTCCTGAACTATTTCCCATTTCCCGCCCGTGACGCGGATGGGGAACGAAGCGACGAGGCCTTTATCAATGCCATACGAACCATCCGAACAGACGCAGACGCTGTTCCAATCCCCTTCCGGTGTCGGAGTCGTGAGGCTGCGCACGGTGTCGACGACGGCGTTGGCGGCCGAGGCAGCGGAGGACGAGCCGCGGGCTTCAATGATGGCGGCCCCGCGCTTCTGAACCGTCTCGATGAACTTGCCCTGGAGCCAGGCCTCGTCTCCGATCACTTCGGTGGCCGGCTTGCCGCCGATGAGAGCGTTGTAAAAATCGGGATACTGCGTCGCGGAGTGATTCCCCCAGATCGTCGTGCGAGTCACCTCACTAACGTGGACTCCAGCCTTGGCAGCGAGTTGGGACTTGGCCCGGTTCTCATCGAGACGGGTCATCGCGAACCAGCGGTCCTGTGGAATATCGGGCCCGCTGTTCATCGCGATGAGACAGTTGGTGTTGCAGGGATTGCCGACGACGAGGGTGCGCACGTCGGAGGCTCCGTTGGCCGCGATCGCCCTGCCTTGTCCGGTGAAGATTTTCCCGTTGATGCTAAGAAGATCTTTACGCTCCATCCCCTGCTTGCGCGGGACACTGCCGACGAGGAGGGCCCAGTTCACATCGGTAAAGCCGGTGTTGAGATCAGAAGTTGCCACGATATCCGTCAGGAGCGGGAAAGCGCAGTCGTCGAGTTCCATCACGACGCCTTCGAGCGCTTTCATGCCGGGCTCGATCTCGATCAAATTGAGCGCCACTTTCTGCCCAGGGCCGAACATCGCGCCGCTGGCGATGCGAAAAAGAAGGGAATAGCCGATCTGGCCTGCGGCACCGGTCACCGCAACGCGAATAGGTTTGCTCATAATAGTGGAATTTAAGGTATGTTTTTGGAAATACTATTGCCGTTGACGACTCAGGATCAGGACGATTCGTCTCAGGTGGAACAGGGCTGCACCCTTCGCGAACGGCCCGTCTCGTTCAAGATCTTTTTGAGCATCTCGCGGAGTTCCCGGAACTGCTTGCCCGTGGTGAGCTCTTTCGCCGTCATCTCGAGACGGTAGCTCCAGTTGATCCCGCCCATCACCCCGGGGATATTGATGCGGTCCGTGTCGTAGAGGAGATCATTAATGAGGATCGCGACGCGGTCCGAGTGTGAGAAGCAAAGCTGCCGCATGAGCTTTTCCCAGAGCTCGGGAGAGTATTCAGGGACCTTGCCTCCGTGCGGTTCAATACCGGCGAAAGCGCAGAGGGTCAGAAGGAAATTTTTCGACTCCCAATGCTCGTGGCTTTCCTCCCCGTGCTCATGCATCTGCTGGCGCTGCTGCTCCCACTGCGCCCGCATGGGGGCGTGGTCGTGCGAGGCGTAGGTGGCAAAAGACAGCTCGGGATAGTGAAGCCCTGAGGTGACATGGCCATCGGTGAACTCCCACTGCGGCACTTTCATGCCTGCGATCCCGAGTAGGGCGAGCGAAGGGCGCACGTAATCGGGCACGGTCCCGAGATCTTCAGCGATGACTTCGGAGTCCCCCGCCGCTTCGAGGATCATGCGCAGGTATTTCTCGCCTTCGGATCGATTTGCCGCCTTGAATTCTTCCGAGGAGTCGGCGCGGGGACGGAAGCCCGGCAGGTGTCCACCGCAATGGCCTGCCGCTTCGTCGTGACTGAGAAGGAGGAATTCAGTGTTCCGCACCGGATTCCACGGGAAAGAGTAAATGCGGTAAAAACCGAGGGCATGGTCAACACGAAACATGTCGAAAATTTGAGTTGTTTTGGCAATTCGCTGCCGCCACCAGTCAAAATCACGCTCCTCGAGGACGTCCCACCGGTAGAGCGGGATGCCCCAGTTCTGCCCCCATTTCTGGACGAACTCATCGTCTTTGAAAAGGTGCTCGGGCGGCGCCCCGCCGTACCAATCGAGGTCGAAGATCTCCAGATTCGCCCAGACATCGACGCTGTAAAGGCTGACACCAAAGGGAATGTCCCCCATTAACGAGACGCCCTTCGCTTTCGCATAGTCCGAGACCTCGCCCCACTGGGTGAAGGCGACCCACTGCACATAAGCGTAGTAGCGCAGCTCACGATCGATCTCATCAGGATGGCTTTTCGCCTCTTCCATGATGACAGAGAGCGCGCTGTCGCGGTTCTGGCAGTTGGTTGGCCATAATTGCCACACCTGACTGCCGCCTGCCCTGTCCATGAGAAGGCGGAAAAGGCAATAATCGTTCAGCCACTCCGCTTCGTCCCGGCGAAAGGCATCAAATGCCTCCGCACGGGTATCGACCTTGTTGAGGACCGTCTCACAAAATCGGCAATAGGAGCGCCGCAGGAGGTCGTGCTTGAGTCGGCGAACCTCCGCATACTTGACCGCCCCACTGCGGAGCGAATCCATGTCGTAAGAGGCGAGGACCTCTTCAAAAGCCTCTTTCGTGAGGTCTTTGAGCCCGTGTGTCGAGCAATCCAGCGTCATCGGCTCGATCGCGACTGAGCTGATCGCATTGTAAGGACTATTGTCGGGCCCCGTCTCGTTCACCGGAAGGAGCTGGACGAATCCGAAACCGGTCTCTGCGGCGAAATTGACGAATTCGTGGAGCGAGCTGACATCGCCGATCCCAAGATCGTTCTCACTCCGGATGGAAAATACCGGAACGAGAATCCCGGCGAGTCTGCAATTCATACTTTGTCGGATCCCTGCCATTTAGCCCTTGCCGCAAGGTAGCCAACTTCATGAGGAAAACCACTCAAAAGAGCCACATTTCTGATCCGACAGACTCTTAGGAAACGTCAGGCTTGAAAACCGAATCGAGGATCGCCTTCGGTCCGCTCTTGAGGCTGCTGGACCACTTCTCGGCGAGGCGATTCACGAGACGACGGGGCACTTTTAGATAAGTCTCGGGCAGCGACCAATACCCGGCCTGACCTGCGAGGAGCGCGGTCTTTGCCTCTTCGAAATGACCGCTCAAATCGGGGGGGGCGAGCGAGTCCTCGCCGGTCTTTTCAAACACCCCGAAGAGGTTGCCCGGCAGGACTTCGAGAGCGACCTTTTGCAGCCCCGCCTTGGCCGCGACCGCCTCAAAGGTGAGCGCATCGAAGCCGTAGAGATGGCCGTCGTGCCACTTGTGATCCATTCGCATCCCGGGAAAAAGGATGTCGGGCACCTCGATCAGAAAACGTCCGCCCGGTTTGAGGTAGGCGCTCATGCGTCGCAAATCCTCGACCGGATCGGCGAGGTGCTCTAATACCTGAAAGAGGGAGATGATATCAAACGAGGCCAGTGGCAGGTCGCTGTCCTGATACATCCCGAGGAAAACGTCGACGTCGTAGCTGTCCTTCGCGAAGGTCCCGTAACCCTGATTCGGCTCGATCCCAAAGGACTCGCAGCCGAGGGTTTTCATGTAATAGACCCACTCCCCGCCTCCGGCCCCAATGTCGAGACAGCGCATCCCCGACTTCACGACATGGCCCGAATGTTTCAGGCGATCCGCGCAAACCCGCGCGGCCCGGAGGATGTGCTTCGGTTTTGGCGTGATCGTTTGTTTATAGGAAACACGGTAGTCCTCACGATAGAACCTGGCGAGATCCTCAACCGGGAGCGGATCGACGTAGATGATTCCACTGGCCAGCGAGATCACGTTGCGAAGTTCCCCGCCATCGCGGGAACGAGTCGCAATCACCTCCGCCTCCCGCGTCCCCGTGAGAGGACAGGGACGGTCGGCTGTTACTCGATCTGATACTTGCGCCATAGAGATTTACAGGTAGCACAACTGACACCCTTGGCGAGACCGATTTTTTCTCAGCGCTTGAGGCCGAGAGCCCGCATCGGGTTGTCGTGGTAGACCTGCTGCACCTCCGCCTCGCTCAGACCGAGGTGTTCACGCAGATTCGCCGCGACCTCGTAACCGCGTATCGTTGATCCGGCGAGATTGGGCGATCCGGGTCGGCGGGCGACTCCGGATTCATCGATCTCGACCGGCTCTCCGGAGAGTTCGTAGGTTCCCGGGCCGAGTCCGGCAGCCATGATCGCATCGGTGGTAAAAATGGTTCGTTCCAGCCCCGCAACTTTGAGGTAGTTTTTCAGGGCGAAAAAAGGCACGTGCGCCCCGTCGGGGATGAAGCAGAGCCAGAGCCGGCCAGAGAGAGAGAGGACACGCTGGATAAAATTGTCGTGCCGCGGCAGAGTCACGGGACACCCGTTTCCCACGTGGGTGATCATGGAAAGGCCGGCATCTATGGACCTTTCGAGCGTCCCGAGATCGGGGTCGCAATGCCCCGCCGAGACCGTGACGCCCTGCCCGACGAGGAACCTCGTGGTCGCCGCGCCTTCATCGAACTCCGGTGCGAGGGTGATCAGACGCACGAGCCCGCCCCCCGCCTCGAGGAGCCGTTTGCTATCCTCCACATTGGCCGGACGCACCCATTTCGCCGGATGCGCCCCGACATAACCGACCTCAGGACTGATGAATGGCCCCTCGACGTGAAAACCCTTCACCACCTCGCGGATGAGAGCATCCTCTTCGCGAAAACGCACCATCTTCTCCAACCTCGCCGAAAGTGCCTCGACCGAGTCGGTGATCATCGTCGCGAGGATCCCTTCGACCCCGTCGGCTCGCAGCGCCTCACAGGCGTGGTGCATCTGCTCGATCGTCATGTCGCGGGAACAGAAATCCGTCCCCACGTAGCCGTTTATTTGAAGGTCGAAATAGGACATGGTCTCGTCTTACTCCTCTATCTCTACCGGAGCATCGGGCATCGCATCGAGAAAAATCTTCCCGTAGCGTTTGCTCAAGACCCGATTGTCGAGAATCACAACCATCCCTTTATCATCACCATTGCGAATGAGTCGTCCGACGCCCTGGCGCAACTTGAGAATCGCCTCGGGCACGCTGTAATCCATGAAGGCATTACCGCCGCGCTCTTCGATGAACTCGAGCCTCGCCTGGGTAAGCGGATGATCGGGCACCGCAAAAGGGAGCCGGGTGATGATCACATTGGTAAGGGCACGGCCGGGCACATCGACTCCGGTCCAGAAGCTATCGGTCCCAAAGAGCACGCTCGTTTCGTCCGTCTTAAAATCTTCGATGAGCTGATTCCGGGACACGCCCGATCCCTGGGCGAGGAGCCGGATTCCCTCCGTTTGGAAAAAGTCCGAGAGCTCCACGACCATGCGCTGGAGCAGCTTGTAACTGGTAAACAGGACAAAGGCCCGACCGCCCGACTTTCGCACGAAATGGCGGATCCACTTCGCGAGAGCCGCGTCGTAGCCGCTCTCCGACGGCTCGGGCATCTTACGGACGAGATGAATTTTCATCTGTTTCGCGTAGTCGAAGGGGCTTCCGATGCGGATCGCTTCGACATCCCCCGCCCCGACCCGACCGCGGAAGTAGCTGAGGTCGCGTTCCCCGATCCCGAGGGTGGCGCTCGTGAAAACACACGGCCTATCCCGTTCGAAGAAGACGGGGCGGAGTAACTCGGCTACATTGATCGGCGCCGCATTCAGGGTCAACGACTCACGCTCGTTTTTCTCGACCCAGTAAACGAGCCCGTCGTCGCGCTGATCGAGAAAAGTCCCGAGAGCGGCCCGGCAATCGGCGAGGCGGCGCGCGAGCTCGGTCAACTCGCTCTTCGTCGATTCCTCCGCCAGGTCAGCGATAGCACGGGCGCGTCGGCTCACCTCGATGAGGCCTCCGCCGAGGGTATCCTCGACGAACTCCGGTTCACGGATGCGATATTCGCGACCATACTCGCCCCATCGGCAGCGGCCCTCGACAGACTGAAAAAAATCGTCGATTTCGTCGAGCAACTTCATCGTGATGCGCCGCCCTTCTATGTCTCCTGTAAGTTGAAAAAGGCCCTTTTTGTTCTTGGGATTGAACAAGCGGTGAAGATCAAACTTCATCCCCGTTTGCGACAGCGAAATCCCCAACTGCCGCGCCGCAACCTGCTCAAGAGTGTGCGCTTCGTCGAAGATAAGGAAGTCTTTCGCGAAGAGAAACCCCTCGCCCGACTCATTGAATTCACTCTGGCTGTTGAGCAGGGTGAAAAAGAGAGTGTGATTCACGACAAGGATGTTCGCATCAGCAATCTGCTTGCGGACCTCCTGATAAAAGCATTTGCCCGAAGGGGCGCACCGTTTCGGGGTGCAGGCGTGAGTCTCGCTGCAAACATGCGACCAGATCCGCGGCGAGGGAGCAAAATCAAGATCACTCAGAGTCCCGTCCTTCGTCCGTTCGGCCCACTCCCAGATCCCCTTCAGCTCCTCGAGCTCGGACGTGGTGAAGAGTTCCCCTCCTCCCGACATGGCGATATGGAGTCGCTGCGGACAAAGGTAGTTGCGTCGCCCCTTCAGGAGAAGCGCTCGAAAAGGCTCCCCGATGACCGACTGCAGCAAGGGGATGTCCTTTTCGATGAGTTGCTCCTGCAGGTTGATCGTGTGCGTCGAGATGATCGCCTTGCGGCCCTCTCCCATTGCCTTGCGGACCGCCGGAGCAAGGTAGGCGAGCGACTTCCCGACCCCGGTCCCCGCCTCGACCACGAGGGGTCTTTCCTCCTCCAGCGCGCTGGCGACGGCCACGGCCATCTGCTGCTGTTCGGGGCGGAACTCGAAGTCTTTCAGACGCGACAAGGCTCCACTTTTCCCGAAAAAGTCGGAAGTGAAGTGGACCAGGGAGTCGGCGGCGCTCCCGAACTCTGTCAGCGAGATCACGGTTCTCAGCCTTTCACTGAAACACCGGCCTAAGCAAGGGCGAAAAGGGACCTGTGCAGAAGAACTCCCATTTGATCAAAACAACTAACGCAAATTCGTTGCGTTTAATTCAATCACTCCTATCGTCCACCTCCATGAAAACAGGCGCGTCACTCCTTCACCGGCTTTTTTCCCTTATTCTCGTCACGACCATCGCGATTCTGATCTGCTCGGGTTGCGGGAAAAAAGAGGGAAAGTCCGCCTCCGTCGTGACCTGGCCGGAACTCGTCGAGTTTGACAAGCGCCTTCGCGAAGCCGAGGCCCTCGTCGCGGAGGGCCGATTGCTCGAGGTTCTTGAAAAACGCAACACCTTCCTCAATGCCGGGTGGGCGGTAGCCCCGTCCAGCGTTCCGGAAAACGTGGCCGGGATGGATAAAGTTCGGCCACTCCTTGGCGACCTCGTCAGCAAACTGAACGGTCTCGCCGCGCCCTCGCTCGATTCCGGGATCGTGGGAGAACTCGTCACCGGAACCCGCCCTATTGTAAATGAGCTTTTTGTGGCGAGCGGAGCAGAGCGACCCTGACGAGACCGATCAGATCCGCGGGAAAAACCGCCCGCTTCGGGTCATGTATTCGCGGTATTCCCCGCCAAAGACTTTCGTGAGATGGACCTCTTCATCACCCGACTTAATCGAGGCGCAGATAAAGTGCAGCGCGAGGATCATGAGCGATGCTAGCGTCGGCAGTAATAGAGCAGCGCCCACGAGCATCACCATCTGGAAAGAGTAAATGGGATGCCGAATCAGGCGATACGGTCCCGCCTGGACGAGCGACGAGGTGCCACCTGTATCGATCCCGATACGCCACGCCGCGCCCATTGCGGCATAACACCAGAGCGTCGCGAGGTAACCGAGCACGATGAGCGCCACCCCGCTGATCAGAGCCGCCCGATGCGCCAGAGCCGGGACAAACGCCGTCTCGTTCACGAAAACGGGCTGCACGATCCAGCCGAAGACGACGATCATCCAGCCCACCCAGAGCACCCGCTCCTTCCTCCCCTTGGGCTTCAAATTCGGGATTCGGCCGATTTTTTTTCGCACCCTCCGGGCCTGCACGATCACCCCGCCCCAGTAGATCAGGCCCGAGGCGCTAACGAGGAGCCGGCGCAACATCAGCTCGCCCGGGGAAATCGACTCCGGTCCGACCGCGGAGAGAGAAGACTCGGCCGCGACCGCGCCAGATCCGAGGGAAACAATGAAAAAGACGATCGCGATGGTAATGAGAAAAATTGGTGACCTCATGCCGCTTCCTCCGATCCCGTCAACAGAGCCGTGAAACGGGCAACGATTCCACGAACATCGCCCTCCGAAAGCACCGTCGGACGGTAACTGATCCCGAGATTCAGAACTCCCTCGACACCGGTCACCCCGATCACCATGGGCATCGCCGGTCCGACGGAGACAGCCCGGTAATAATCGACCATCGGGGGGTCATTTTCATCCGCCTGGAGCGTGCCCATGTTCATATTCGTGATCCCGCCCCAGAGGGGGTAAGTCTTTCGGTAAAAATTGCGCTGCTTTTCAAGAGGCATACGGCCAAACATGAAGCGGGAAACCATGAATTCAAGCGGCGCGGCGAGATAAAGCTTGTGTCGTTTTACCGCCAGAGTTCGCTCCCTCACAGTTCGGGCGAGTTCGTGCATGGGGACCTCGCCCGAGACATCCTGCGTCACCGCAAAAGAGCCAAGAAAGAGACCGAAGTCCCGACGTCGCTTTTCCGGGAGATCGCGCCGCACATTCACCACACAACCGACCGCAAGGAGCGGACGGTTACTCTTATGCCAGTGAACTTCTCTCGCCCTCGTCGAAATCGCCTTGAGCAGAGCCGCGATACAGAGATCATTCACGGTCAGCCCCCAACCCTTCGCCCGCGCGATAACTGTTCTGGTCTGCTCCTCGTCGAAATGGACTCCGAAGTAGGCGGTGCTGAACTCATTCTCCTCGCACAAGGGCGGCCGGATGGATTTCCGCATGGCCCGGAAACTGTTCAGGGCTGCCCGGGCGCGATGCAGAAAATGCAAGGGATTTCCCGCCAGCATCGGCGAGATGCGGCCGGGACATAGCGACTCGTCCGCCAGAGGCGGCAATTCCGGCGCAAAACTGGCGCGGGCGACCGCAAAAAGGAGGCGGCTGATCGCCTCGGCATCGGCGACGGCATGGAAATAGGTGATGCCCAGGTAGGAAGCCCCCCCGGTGTTCATCAGGAAAAAGCGAAATGGGGTGAACGCTCCTTCCCTCACGATCGGCTCATTGAGCTGCCACATGATTTCCCGGTCAAGAGCCGCCATCGGGTCGCCTTGATCCGCAACCTCGCGAATGCGTAATCCCGGATAGCCTCCGTCATAGCGATAGCTTCCACCCGCTTCATCCAGGGACAGCGCGGCGAGCCCGCACTGCTCGATCACGAGATTCAGACGCTCTTCGTAACGACCGCCGGAGAGAGGTTGCTCCACTTTCAGAACATGCACCGCATGATAGGGATGAAGACCACTCCATTGCAGCATGGTGCGCTGGAACTGATTGAAGCGCCCCGCAAATTGTGGCGCCACTCCCGACCCCTTTGCGCCCTTACCGGCGGAACTATCGGGAGATTTTTCCATGGGAATGGATTCGTTTCCAGTCAGTTTACACGACTAGCGGCGGCGCAGTTGCGACATCACTGCCGCCAACGCAAGATCTTGCACCCCTTTAATCTTTTCGACGGTAAAATGGGTTGCTCCGAACTTCGATACATCAACCGCAGTGATTGTTCCCCGGAACCCGGGGCCTTCCACGTAGGGGCCCATCGCCGAAGAGTGGTAGTTGATCACTTTTTTCGCACCCTTATTAAAAACACGACGACCCGTCGCATCGAAACCGATCACCAGATCAACGATGACTCCATTCTCACCAAGGTAATTGGCAAACTCGGGAGCCGCATCGGCCCCGAGAGAGTGTCCGAGGAAAATGATCGGATAGGAAACCCCCTTTTTGACCTTGGATCGCTTAATGATGTCATCGGCAATGCCTTTCCAGGCGAGGATACCGTTAACGCTGGCCTTGACGCCTTTTGCCTGCAGGGCCTTCGCCATGTCGTTCATGCCTAACGAGAAAATGTCGAATCCACCACGGATAAGGTAAACCTCTTCGGCGCGAGCGCTGCCGACGGATAAGGCGAGCGCGGAGAAAAGGCAAAAGAGGGAAACAAAAAACCGAGACAGCTTCATAAAATCTGAACAAAAACACCCCGCCCGGAGGGCTCTGAAAAGCGAACCTTTCATCTCTCCCGGATGTCGCCTTGTCAACGCGAAAGGTCCGGAATCTTCCCCTAAGCGGCAGTCACTTTTTACACAATCAGCTCAGGAATCGGCTTTCCGTGATCGACGATAGGGGTTGGTCTTCCATTAAAGTCATCAATAGTGATTTTCGACGAATCAATCCCCAGATGATGATAAATCGTTGCGAGAAAATCGCCGGGACCGCAGGGACGCTCGATGACATCCTCACCGCGTTTGTCGCTCGCTCCGATGATGCCTCCGGTCTGGAGGCCGCCGCCGGCCCAGATATTGGAAAAGGCACGGGGCCAGTGGTCACGGCCTGGCTGCAAAACGCCCGCGGCCGCACTCGCGTCGCCTGCACCAGTGCTCCGCTCAAAACTGATCTTCGGTGTTCGGCCGAACTCGCCGGTGACGACGACGAGGACACGTTTGTCGAGTCCGCGGGCGTAAATGTCCTCGATCAGAGCGGAAACGGCGCGGTCATAGTTCGGCATGCGGAAACGCAGGGCTTCGAACTGATGCTGGTTCACGGCATGGTCATCCCAGTTGCCGACCCGGCCGCAAAGAGGTCCGCTGAGACTGCTGGTGACGATTTCCACCCCTGACTCGACGAGGCGGCGGGCGAGGAGGAGTTGCTGTCCCCATCGGTTGCGCCCGTAACGATCGCGGGTCGCCGCGTCTTCTTTGCCAAGGTCGAAGGCATCCCGGGTCTGCGGGTTCGTGAGCAGGGTCATGGCCTGCGATTCAAATTCATCGAGGGCACCGAGCTCGCCCTCTTTATCAAAAGCACGCTCCAGCTTGTCAAGACTGCGGCGCAGGGCTAAACGATCGCTTAGACGTTTCATCTCCGCCGGATCTGAGAGGCCGATGTTCGGCACCTGGAAATTGGGACGGTTCGGGTCGTCACTAACCGCGAAAGGCGCGTAGGCGTCCCCGAGGTAGGCGGGGCCGTTGTATTCCAGTGGCGGATTCACCCCAATGTAGTTCGGCAGCGGATTTTGGCGCTTTTCCCCCTGACCGCGCAGGTAATGAGCCACTGACATCCAATCAGGGAGGCGCGGCTTGGGTTTGTCGCGTTCGTCCGAGTCGCCCGAGAGCATCTGCATCGAGCCGGCAGGGTGTCCCCCAGCCTTTTGATTCATGGACCGCAGGATCGTGAACTTGTCGGCGATCTTCGCGTTCATCGGGAGCAGTTCGGTCAGTTGCATGCCCGGCACATTCGTGGAGATTGTCTTGAACGGACCGCGGTATTCGCTGCCGATCTCGGGCTTGGGATCGTAGGTATCGACGTGCGACTGGCCACCGGGAAGCCACACCATAATGATGGCCTTTTTCTCACTGTTCGGCTTCAGCGCATTCTCGGCGCGGATCTTCAGCAGGGCCGGCCACGACAAGGTCGCCATGCCGGTGAGACCGATCTGCATGAAACTGCGGCGGTCGAGCGGACCGGAGCAACGGAAGGGTGAAGGATGCGTGGACATGGTGAGTGGCGAGTGGAGTGGTGGAACAAGCGCAGCGGGTAGCTGGAGCGAAGCGAAAGCAATGATGGAGTGCTGGAGAATCGGAGTTTTGTCAGGACTTCCGGTATTGGGATTTGTGGCTATTTGCGGGGTCCGCACAAATGGATGAGTGATGGGTGAGGTTTCGTGTGGTCGAAATGAATTACTTTGCGGCAAAGGCGGCGATCTCTTTGCCATCGGCGCCGTTCCAGACGCGGAGGGTGCTGTCTTCGCCGCCGCCGACGAGGGTCGTGCCGCTTGGATTACTGGCGGCGGCCTGCATGAAGTCGGGGAGACCGGCGATGGTGCGGACCTCGGAGCCGTCGTCGCGCACGATGCGGACGCGGTTGTCACCCGACGAGGTCACGATCTGATTCGTCGCGCCGATGAACTGCAGCGAGGTGACTTCTTTGGTCCAGCCTTCGATTTTCTTTTTACGCTCGCCGAGAAGCATGTCCCACGAGGTCACGAGCCCATCCGCCCCACCCGTCGCGAGGACCCGTCCATCTGCACGGAAGGCGACACCCATGACATAATGGGTATGCCCTTCGAAAAGATTCACCTGCTTGCCCGAAGCAATCTCGATGACGCGGGCGATCTTATCCGCCGCGCCCGAGGCGAGCAGCTTACCGTCGGGTGAAAAGTCGAGGCACATGACAATATCGTCGTGCCGGTCTTTCCAGTTCGCGGTGGCCTTGCCGGTCGCAAGATCAAAAAGGGTCAGGTCGCCGCTACGAGAGGGTTCACCCCCGCCGGTGGCGAGTAGCTTGCCATCGGGACTGAATCGCACTGCGTTCACCCGGTCGATGAAGAGAGACGAATCCTTCTCACCGCCAAGGGTCCGTTCGAGTGACCAGACCTGAGCCGGGGCGGAAGTGATGACCTTGCCGTCGGGCAATGTCGCTGAGAAAAGGCCGTCGGTCCGGGCGGTCAGCACTGCTGTTGGTGCGACAGTGCCGGCCACTTCCTCGACCGGTGTGCCCGTGGCAACGGCCCAGACGGTGAGGCGGCCATCGTCAAAGACCGTGGCGGCGCTCTGACCATCGGGCGCGAGAGCCACGGCGACCGGTTTGCCTTTGGGCTTGGCGACGCTCTCTTTTGCGGCGGCGAGGTCGGCGGTGGCTTTGTCCTGCAATTTTTTGGCGGCTTCGGTCGCGGCATTGGCGGCGGCGAGGAGTTCGGTGTTTTTCGCCTTTGAATCGGTGATGCGTTTCACGTCGGCTTCGGCATCCTTGATGTTGTTCTCCGTCGCGGAGACGGCGGCGAGGGCCGAGGTCTCTTTCATCGCAACGGGAGCCAGTTTTTCCTGGGCGTCCTTGAGCTTTTTCTCGAGAGCGGCGTCGGCTTTGCCTTCAGGAGCTTTGGCAATGAGGGCGAGCACTTCATCGACCGCCTTTTGGGCGACCGCCTTTTCATCCTGAGTCGGCTTCACCGCCTTCTCCTTTTCGGGGAGGAGCTTCTTCATCTCCACGATGGCGTCGTTGGCCTTTTTGAGAAGTTCGTCGAGGGCCTTGTTCTGCGCTTCGATCCGGGCGACTTCGGCTTTTTGGAAGGCCTGCTCGAGAGTCTCCCGGGCGATGGTCCATTCAAAGGCGGCAATCTGTCGGCTGAGGGCGAGACTGCCGCGCAACTCGGCGACGGACTTCACCGTTGCCACGTCCCAGACCCGCACTGAACCATCAGCGCAACCGGTCACGATCCGTTTGCCGTCGGGTGAGAGTGAATGACTCACCACCGCCACCTTCGCGGCCTCAGCGATCTTTTTAAGGAGAACGTCATCGGCGGGAGTCGCGGAAGCGGGTGCCGCCGCGGCCTCACCGGCTTTGCCCGGACTGAGCTTCCACACTTTCACCTCGCGATAGCTGCCGCTCGCGAGCCGGGTGCCATCGGGGCTGAAGGCGAGCGACTGCACCATCGCACGATGCGCCCCACCTGCCTTTTCCGCCGGATCCGCGATCTCGCCGATAAACTGGCGCGTCGCGAGGTCGTAGAGATGGATGCGATTCGAGCGCCCGCAGGCGGCGAAACGTCCATCCGTTGACAAGGCGATGCTGTAGATAGGATCGACACCGGGGGCGAGAGGCTTCCAAGTGACCTGCCGCTCCTGTTGAACCGAGGCCTTGGCGCCCTGATCGATCCAGGTCTTGAGGACGGCGATCTCGGCATCGGTCAGCTTCACCGCACCGGATTTGTTGTTCGGCGGCGGCATCTCCATGTCCAGCGAGTGAACAGACGCCTCGACAATGAGACTTCCGGCACTTTTCCCGGGAACGATACCCGGTCCCGAGTCGCCCCCTTTTTCCATCAACTCGGGCGTCTCCATGTTCAGCCCGGCCTTGGTCGTCGTTTTGTTGTGGCAGGCGATGCAGTTCGCCTTGAGGAAGGGAAAGACGTCCTGATAGAAATCGGGGTTTTCCGCAGCCTGAGCCGACAGGACGACGCCAGACAGAGCCAACACGGCTACTTTCACAGACCTTGAAGAGATGTTTGACCGGTGAAGCATCATTCCTTTGCTGTGGTGACTGCTGCGGTCGGAGCAGGTTCGGCGGCCTTCACGGAGACGCGGATCGGCGTGGAGACGTAGATGTCGACGATGTCCTTGGGGGCGGCGGCATCAGTGACGACCTTCATTTTTTCAACCGCTTTGGCCATGACCGCTTCGGCGGCCTTCTGTTTTTCGGCGGCGATCTTCGCGGCATTGGCCATCTCGGCTTTCTTCTCGGTCGGCGCATTGGCGGCATCGCCAGCGAGCTTTTTCGCTTCCAGTGCGACAGCAGCGGCTTCGGCCTCGGCCTTTTTCTTCAGTTCTTCGGCGGCCTTCACGGCGTCGGGATTGTAAGAATATTTTGCCACGGCGCTACCGTAAAAAGCGATCGTGTATTCGCCGGGGGGCGTTTTCAGGGCAGCGAGGTCGATGATTGCCTCGGTCGAGGTGGCTTTGACCGGCAGATCAAACTCCTTGACTCCTTCGAAGCCGGTTCCATAGGCCTTGAGCTTCATCGAAGTGCCGGAAAACTCGCCCCGCCATTCGGCTTTGAGCGGGATTTTGAGCGTCTCGCCCACTCCGGCCTCCCAGACTTTGTCCTCGGCGGCGGTGATCGTCAGCGGCGAAGGTTCGGCATCACTGACGGAGACGGGAATGTCGGCAAAAAGACGCGGGCTCGGGATCTCGCCCTTCGCGTCTTTGACCGGCCACTCCATCGAAGCGAGGCGGCAGGACCGCGTCACGACCGCACCATTGATCGTCGCACGACCAACTACGCTCGCGAGTGAGGCTCCGCGTTTTGCCGCAGCTTCGGCGCTGATGATGAGGTGTCCGACATTTTTCCCGGCGGGAATCTTCAAGCCGCTCGCGGTCACCCCAGCGGGGAGACCGTCCATGCTCAGCTCGATCTCGCCGTCGAATCCGTCGCGACGAACCACGGCCACCTCGAAGACCATCGCGGCGCCGGCGCGCAGAGAGATAGGCTTGGAAAAAGCGGCGCGGTCCCCGTTGCGCAGGGTCATGTGGACGGCCCAGGTCGCAAGGGCAAAGTCGGGCTGCGCCTGGCGCACGAGGAGCCGGTAACTATTGCCGGGTTCATTGCGGGTGCCGCCGAAGAGGTCGCGCACCTGAAGCCGGTAGAGACCGTCCTCCTTGATCTCGACCTTCCCGAGGACATCGGGCGAGCCCGCGTCGTAGGGCGGACCGTCATAGGAATACCCGTTTGTCGAAACTTTCATCGGGCTGGCGATATCGTAGAGTTCGGTGACATCGGTGAGAGTTTCCTCTTCGCCGGTTTTGGTGACCTTTTGCACGAGGACAAAGGGATCGGTATTTAGGCCCAGCCTCTCCGAAGCCACCTCAACCCACCAGACTTCGCCCTTCTTTGCCGTAAACTCGTAGGTATCGACATCGGCGGCCGGGTAAAAGCTACCGGCCACATCGAGCGGCAGGGTCACCTTCTGCGCCTCGGCGGCGGAGTTGTTCGGTTCGGTCTCGGGGCCTTTGGGATTCGGCGCGAGTCCCTGCGGCGGCCATGAGACGGCGCTGACCGTGGTCGTCGCCGGCTGCTGCGGCGCGGGTCCGTCTCCCGCCACCTCCTGCAGAGCGAGTCGGTAAAAATGACGTTCGCCGCCCTGATAGGTGAGGTCATTGACCTTCACCAGATAAGTCCCGTCCGCCGGGGGCGTGAAGTCGATGAGGCCGCCGGTGCGATTGACGAGGAGATCCTGCCCTTTCGCATCGGCGATGATCACGACGGGTGTCAGTCTCGAATCGATCCCCGCCGCAGCGCAATCAACCGCGACACGCTGGCCTTTTTTCCCCTCGAAGGAGTAAAAATCGACGGCCCGCTTTGTCATGACCGCGTTACAGATCGTGTTTGCGGGCAGCTTCAGAGCGGTCTCGATGGAGTTGTTCGCCGCCGTGCGAGTCAGCTCGGCCAGCGTGTTCACCGAAAAAGCCCGGGCCGAGGACATCCCCAGCCGCGACATGACCCGCGCGTCATGCACGCCGACGGGAGCATCGGGTGCGATGGTGACGAGGAATTTGTTCTCGACCGGTTTGCCGTCTGCGCCCGTGAATGGCTTGGCCTGGATCTTCGGGGTCGAAAAGAGCAACTCGGTCACGTTCTCGACATTCTCCCCCGTGATCGTGACCTCGATCGTCGAGCCGACCTGACCGCCCATAGGCATGGTCGTGAGGAGACGCGGAGCTGGCAGCACGACGAGCTGAGCGCTTGCGGTCGCCGCACACGCCAGCACCAACGCGACCAGAGGTGAAGAAAGGGAAAAGGCTCGGGAGATCATGGCTTAGTGGTTATACAAAAATTCTTTCGTGCTCAGAATCGCCCAGAGCAGATCCTCGTAGGCCAGCTTCTTCGCGACGGCAGGAGCTATCGGCTTGCCCGCAGCATCGAGACGCTCTTTGACGATGTGGTCCTCGGCGATGCTCAACTCCTCGCCGGAGGGCTCGCGATTGAAGGCCGCAAGGTAGATTTCGCGAATCGTCTCGGCGACAGGAGCCTCAGACTTGCTGAGTCGATCGGCGCGCCCTCCGGCAAAGGCGAGCTTGCCCTTTACCTCCGCGGAATTCATCAAATGCAGGCTCTGGGCGAGACTGCTCGACTGGACCCGCTCGCACTCGCAGACGCTCGCACCCTCGGGACGGCCGAACACTTTCAGGAACGGTGCCGCGCGGTTGTAGCTGTTGTCCGGAAGCGAGATCGCACGAGTCCCGGCCGGGAGGTCAGCAAAGTCGGTCTTTGCCCCCGTGAGCATGTCGATGGAGTCGAGGAGCACCTCGGCCTGGAGACGCTTCGGATAAAAGTGGGAGAAGTTCTGCCGATCGACCGCGTTGTGCTCGTTCGGCATGGCGCTGAGCTGATAGGTCTGGCTCTGCGTGATGACACGGATGACGGCCTTGAGATCAAAGTCGCTCTCGATGAAGTGTTTTGCCAGGGCATCGAGCAGTTCGGGATTCGTCGCGGGATTCGTGTCGCGAATGTCATCCTCGGGCTCGACGAGACCGCGTTTGAAGAAGTGCTTCCAATAGCGGTTCACGAGCGCTTTCGCGAAAAATGGATTCGATGATTCACCCATCCAATCGGCGAGGAGGAGACGCGGGTCCTCGTCGGGCAGGATCTTCGGAGGCGTCTGCCCGAGCGCGGCCGGCATGACCTTTTCCATCGTCT
This sequence comes from Verrucomicrobiales bacterium, assembly GCA_030730365.1. Classification (GTDB taxonomy): domain Bacteria; phylum Verrucomicrobiota; class Verrucomicrobiia; order Verrucomicrobiales; family DEV007; genus Arctic95D-9. Next base: position 47,377 of record JANQVJ010000005.1, on the reverse strand, counting down.
TCTTGTTTTCGACCAGAGCGGTGCCGCGTTTGTGAAAGATGAGATCCTCGCCCGCGATCGCCGTCGGCTTGCGGCCGACCTGGGTGAAAAAAGCGGTGAGGGCGTGGTAGTCCCGCTGGCTCCAGCGCTCGAAGGGATGATGATGGCACTGCGCGCACTGCATTCGCACGCCGAGGAAGAGTTGGGCCACATCCTCCTGCTGCAAGTTCGGCTCTTTGACCCGCTTATACCAGGCCACCGGGGGATTCGAGACGATCGTACCAGTCGCCCCGAGGATCTGGCGCACGAGGGCGTCGTAGGGCAGATTCGCGAGCAGACTGTCCCGCATCCATGCGTGGAAGGCGAAGTTCGCGGTGATGTCGGCGGCGTCCTCGCGCTTGTTCTTCAGCAGTGCGGTCCACTTGTTCGCGAAGTAGTCCGCATAGTCGGGCGTCGTCAGGAGTTGGTTGATAGCGAGGTCGCGCTTCTTCGGATCGGTGCTGGCGAGAAAAGCCTCGGTCTCCGCTATCGTCGGGAGGCGTCCCGCAATATCGAGCGTGACGCGGCGCAGAAAAGTCGCGTCGTCGATCACCGGCGAAGGCGGCACGCCGATTTCCTTCAGATTAGCGAAGACGAGATCATCGATAAAGTTCTTCGACGGGGGTAGGGCATCCACCGGTGCCCCCAGCGGGATGGATATGCTGAAAGTCGAGACCTTTCCCGAGTAACGCACCATCACCGCGACATTGCCGGGGAGACCGAGCGTCTTCACCAGTCCGGTCGCATCGGCCTCGGCCATGCTGCGATCATTCGCTTCGAAAAGCGACATCGCCGTGACATCGCGCGTGCTGCCGTCGGAGTAGCGGGCCACGACCTTGAGGGCCTGGGTCGTGTTGACCTTCATCGCCAGTTTTTTCGGCTCCACCTCGATGGCGGTGAGGGTCGCATCATTTTCCGAGCTGTAGGGCATGCCCTCGCCAATCCAGCGAACGAGAGTCTGATAGCCCTCGGACTGCGGATCCAGCTTCTTCCCACCACCGTGGGGAACGATGTTCGCCGCTTTTAAAAGTAGCAGACTCTGATCCGGTGCCTGAGGAAAAACGCGACGCCCCCTACCCTCTTTCACGATGTGCTCATAGTCATCCTCGGGCTCGAAGCCAAGGAGCGAGAGGCGAAAACCGCGCTGTCCCGTAATCGCCTTTGCGTGGCAGCCGCCCGTGTTGCAATCAGCCTTCGTGAGGATAGGGGCGATGTCGTTGACGAAATTGAGCGGTTTCGAGGTTTCCTCAGCCCTGACAGAAAAAAACAGAGAAGCAAGGAGGCACGGAAAGAAGAGCTTACGGAAAAGTAAAGTCATGCGGAAAGCGGAAGGAGCGAGCTTTAATAGCATACGGGACTTTTGCTCCTGGCCAATCCACCCATTCGCGCCATGCAGCGCGTCAGCATTCCACCTCTCCATGAACCTCAGCGATCCTTCCCGAGCCTGATCGCCGATTTTACAGAAGAAGAAAACGAACCGGCTGTCGCGGAGGAGAGAGCGACAAAAAGTGCTCGGGCATCCTCACCCATCAGGCATTTTGGAAGTGTTGTTTTCCGGATGCGGTTATTGCTCGAATTCGTTCCCGTGAACATCGTCCATTTTGCCCCGCGCCATCGCATCATCCCGTCGCGTCCGATGCCCGTCGCCACTTGCAGTTCCGGCGGTGCTGCTTTATCACTCCCATACATGAACCGATGCCTTTCTTTCCTCGTCCTCGCCGGTCTCGGCTGCTTCACGTTCTCCATCCGGGCCGATTCCTGGCCTGAGTTCCGCGGCCCTATGGCAAACGGGCACGCTCCAGGCGCGCAGGTTCCCCTGTTCTGGTCCGCCACGAAGAACATCCGATGGAAGGTCAAGGTTGACGGGAAAGCCTGGTCATCCCCGGTAGTCGAGGGCGATCGCGCCTACCTCACAACGGCGGTGGTCGAGGGCGAATTGCTAAAACTCGAGGCCCACGCCTACCAGCTAGCCGATGGAAAAGAGATCTGGAAACAGATTGTTTTTGAAAAACCGGCGGGGCCTATTCACCAGAAAAACAGTCACGCCTCTCCAACTCCGCTGATCGCTGACGGTCGACTCTATGTGCACTTCGGCCACGATGGCACCGCCGCCCTTGACGCGGCAGACGGCAAGGTCATCTGGACCCAGACCGGTCTTCCCTACTCGCCCGTCCACGGGAACGGCGGGTCGCCCGCCCTGCACGGGGACAGGCTAATCTTCGCCTCGGACGGGGAGAAAGATCCCTTTGTCGCGGCACTCAACAAGGAGAGCGGAGCCATTCTCTGGAAAACCCCGCGCAATGTCGAAGTCAGCCGTCAATTTTCTTTTTCCACCCCGCTCATGGTGCAGGTAAAAGGAGCCGATCAGGCCATCATCCCCGGTTCCGGAGCCGTCGTCTCCTACGATCCCGCCAATGGGCAGGAGATCTGGCGATTCAGATATGCCGATGGCTATTCCGTTGTCCCGCGCCCGCTCTTCCACGACGGGAAGATCTACGTCTGCTCGGGCTTCAATCGTGCCGTTCTTTTCGCGATAAAGGCAGACGGTGAGGGTGATGTCACTGATACCCACCTCGTCTGGAAAGACGACAAGGCGGTGCCGAAGGAGAGCTCCCCCATCATCGTCGATGATCTCATCTACCTGAACGATGACAAAGGCGTCCTCAGCTGCTTCGTCGCGGCGACCGGCGAGGAGCTCTACCGCGAGCGCCTCGAAGGTCAGGGGGGCTACTCGGCCTCGCCTGTTTATGCCGCCGGCCACCTTTTTTTCCATAATGGCAGCGGTATCACGACAGTGGTAAAACCGGGCCGAACCTTCACCAGAGTGGCCGAGAACTCCCTTAGCGAGGCAGGATTGTCCTCCTTCGCTGTCGTTTCGGACGGATTCATCGTCCGCACCGAGGGACACCTCGTCCGCATCGGTGAGTAGATTGGATCGTGAAATTGCCTCAAGCGTCAAGATAACGCTGGAGTGCCTCTTTCAAGTGAGCCCGTGCCCGGAAGAGGAGACTCTTTACCGCGGGGATGGACATCTCCAGAACCGCGGCGATCTCTTCGTAGGGCATCTCCTCATAGCGGCGGAGAACAACGGCCATGCGCTGCTTATCGGGGAGCCCCTGAATGGCGCGGTCGATTGCCTCCTCGAGTTCGGTCTGCAACATCTCGTCGTCAGGCGAGACCGCCTGGAGATCCTCGACGGTGCGATGAGTCGTCTCTTCCCGTTCATCGACCGATACGGTCGGTTTACGCTGGCGTCGGCGCACCTCGTTGAAAACGAGATTACGGGTAATAGTGAAGAGCCAGGTGGTGAATTTCGCCTGCGCCTCATATCGGACGGCCGACTTCCAGATTCGCACAAAGACCTGCTGAGCAATATCTTCAGCATCAGAGGCATTTCCAAGCATTTTGGCGACCGTACCGATGACCGCGCGCTGGTGCCGCTCGACCAGTTCCTCAAAGGCACGAATATCCCCCGCGCCAACTTTTCCCATCAGCTCCACGTCGCGCTCATTACTCTCAAGCCTGCCCGCCACTTCATCTTGGGATGGAGGCGTCGGGTCAAAATGGATCATATAGGGGATTTATCCGGAAATTCCTGAATCAAAATCTGCAATAACAAGTAAACTCAACCCCGGCAAGACGCGAATGTTTCATCCTCGCCGCGCCACTTTCTTTTTCTTCTTCGTTCCCAATGACCGAACTCTCCAGGACCAAATCCCGCCGCCGCCTCCAGTTAACCCGACGCTTCACCCTACTCCTCATGGGAATGGGGATCAGCAGCGAAGCGGTCGCGATTATCGGAATGCTGCTCGGCATTCTCGCAGGGGTTTCGTTCATGGCGACGGGCGAATCGATCCACCCCGTCCTTTTCTGGAGCCTTGGTCTCACCTTCTGCGTGCTGCGCATGCTCTGCATCCGGCTCGATCGCATGCTCCAGCCAAGCTCGACACGGCAATCGCTCGAAGAAATTTTTTTCAACGAGTTACCCGAACGAGTCTCGGATGCGGTGACTCTCATCGGCTTAGGATTCGCAATTCAGTCCAGTCCCTGGCTGGGGCTCGCCGCCGCACTCCTCGCGATCTTTTCCGCCTACATTCGCTCGATCGCCTTCTCCCGTGGAGCCGGGCGTAAATCCGCTTCTTCCGGCCCGATGACTCGGATCCACCGACTTGTGCTCCTCTCCCTCACCTCCATCCTCATGATCATCGAAGTGCCGAGCGACCACTTCACCACCTCCATTCCGCAAATCGCCCTCTGGGTCATCATCTTCGGCTGTGCGCTGACCGTTATCATCCGGTGGTTCGGAATGAAAGGCATCAAAGTGTAAGTAAATTTATTTAAGAATGGTTAACAGTTTCTCGACAGATGCATAAACCGTGTCTACTCTGAACTTCGATGCGCCTCGGATTTTCCATTATTTCTGCCATCCTTGTCTCGGGTTTAGTTTGGGCTAGCTCCCTCGAAGCCGGTGAGAAATTCACCCGTGTCGTCCTCGATCCAGGACACGGCGGCAGAGACCCCGGCTCCTCGGGTTTCGGACTGGTCGAGAAACATCTCACACTCGATCTCGCGCAACGGGTTGAAAAAATCCTCGTCGGCAAGGGAATCAGTGTCGACCTGACCCGTCGAACCGACGATTTTGTAGAATTCGAGGAGAGAGCCCGCATCGTGAACGCCTCTCCCGAGACGATCCTGGTGAGTCTGCATTTTAACGCTCACAGCGATCGCAGCATCAGCGGAACCGAGACGCTCTACTGGCCCGGCAGTGAGACGGGTCGCGAACTGGCCAGCTATGTTCAGAGCGAACTCGGTCGCCGACTCGTCACTCGAAATCGAGGATTTCGCCCCGAAAGACTCAAAGTACTCGAACTAACAAAGGCAACGGGCATTCTTATCGAGTGCGGGTTTATTTCGAATCGCTGGGAGAACCAACGCTGCGGAGCGGAATGGTTCCGCCAGATTCTGGCTGAGGAGATCGTTCAGGGGCTCCTCCGGTATCGGGAGGCCGCCTCAGTAGCAAATGGCTGAGGGCTGAGGGTTCCACCCTTTTGAACTCTCTGTATTTTCCGCATTTGCCATTAAGATTTTAAGATGTTAAAATTCTTGAGTTACCCATATTTAAAAGAATCAATATTTCACCCGATTTTTGCATGACTGATCCCATCGCGAGCCGCACCCTCGAACTCGCTTCTACCGTTGGATCCCTCGACGATGCGAGAGAGGCTCTCGAAGATGGAGCCGACGTCAACTTTCGCTCAGGTGCCCCGCTCTTTCTTGCGATTGTTAACCGCAATCGCCCCATCATCAACTTCCTCCTCGACAACGGCGCCGACAGCGAGCGCTTCATTCCTGGGAAAAAACTGAAGCAGATTCGCTCACGGGAGGATCTCATCGAGGAACTGGTCTCCTGCGCCCCTTTCAATCCGCGCGATTTGAAGATCGAAGAATTGCAGGAGATTGACTCCGGCATTCGCGAAGTGGGGGTGGAGTTTCTCATCTCTGAACTTGATTGGGACAATGCAACCCGATTCCGCGACACGCTGAACGCGATCGGGGCTGGTTCGAAGCATCGCTGTGTCGCTGAGTTTCTCCAGTGGGCTCGGAGCGAGAGCCGGGCCGGCAGCGGGATTGAACGTTTCCTCGACAGCCACGGGAATGCGGTGAGTGAATACCGCGACCGCTACCTCAGTATTGGCGAAGATCTCATCGCGCTCGCGAGCGACTTCCTCAACAGTCCGGACGGAACCGGAGCTGACTGACAAGCCACCGGATCAAGCTAAAGATGCCCTTAGCCCAATTCTCCATTAGAGAAGCAGTCTAAAGAAGGACGCGGTCGCCGCCGGTCCTTTCCAGTCCAGAGTCCGTTCCAGTTCAGAGTCCGCCTGAACTGGATTCCCGAATGGTGAACGCAAAAAAGCCCCGAAAAACCGGGGCTCTTCGGGGCTTTTCTAAAAACAGGTCCTTACTTCTTTTTCCGGAGAAAGGTAGGAACATCGAGATCTTCGCCGTCTACGATCGTTGGATCAGTCTTGGCGAAACGGCCCTTTCCAGGAGCGGGCTCGAGTTGGAGCAACTCCTGCTGCTGACGAGCCTCTTCGGACATTTCGGTAGGCTCGACTTCCTCACGGGAACCACTCGCGGGGATAACCGGTCCGTCGGTCGACGGAGCAAGCGGGTCGCGGGTGCGGAAACGCCCCGTGTTGCCACCGCCCAGCAACCGGGAGAGTGTGATCTTCTGCGAAGACTCGGTGACGGCCTCGACACGGTCAAGATCAGGAGTGTCCTGCCCTGGATTAGCCGAGGCATCATCCTGAGCGGAATCCAAGTTCAACGCCCGGGCGATGGGGTTGCGAAAGTCATCCTCCTCTGAAACACCGGCTTCAGAATCATCAGGAGACGGAACATTACTTCTAAGCAGAGACGGAACCGGTGCCGGGGCGTATGCCGGAAGCTCAGCATCATCGTCATTTGAATCATCGAGCGGTTCAAAAACCGATGCATCGTCTCCGTTTTCCTCCTCCCCGTCGTAGGAGAAGACATCGTCCTCCGACTCTTCTTCGAAAATTCCTGAAACGGGCATAGCCTCTTCAGTTTGCTCAGTTTCCTCAGCCTCCTCAGCCGCTTCGTCCTCCACAAATTGCGATGCGGGGCTGCTGGGCTGCGTATAAATCGGCTCAGCGATGGCAGGCATGCCAAGGCTAATGGTCGGCGGAGCATCGACTTCCTCGACCTGAGCAGAGCGAATCGCGGCGGCACTCGGACCGGCAATGGAGCTGATAATCGTTACGGTAAGACTGTTGCCGAGGCGCTTGTCCGTTCCTGTTCCGAAAAGGATCTGCGTTTGTTTCCCGACGTGCTTCGCGACCTCTTCCATCACCAACTGGACCTCGAAAAGAGTCATCGTATCACCACCGGCAACCTGAACGAGCACTGCAGTCGCCTCGTTAAGTAACTTCCCTCGATCGAGGAGCGGGCACTTGAGAGCCTGCTCCAGAGCTTCGTGGGAGCGATTATCCCCCTTGGCGACACCGTAACCGAAGAGGCAACGTGAATCGTCGGAGGCAATCGCGGAAAGCAAATCATCCATCCCAATGCGGATGATGCCGGGTCGGAAGACCACATTCATCGTCGCACGGATGCTCTGGCTAATGATTTTGTCGGCGGCGGCAAAGGCCTGCGCCACCCCGTCCTTGGGCACGATAAGCTCGCCCATGCGGTCATTATCGAAGGTAATTACGGCGTTCGCGTAACGGGCGATTTGTTCAAGGGCTGTCCTCGCCTGATCCATGCGACGATCGCCCTCAAACGAGAAGGGTATCGTTGCAAACACGACAAGGAAGACCCCCTCCTCACGAGCGATGCGGCACACCTCGGGTGCAGCACCCGAACCGGTGCCACCGCCAAGGCCGACACAGACAAAAACCATCTGGCAGCCGCGAACCGCTTTACGAATTTCGTCGACCGCTTCGATTGCCGCCTGTTTACCGAGGGACGGATCACCACCGGTGCCCATCCCCTTGAGGAGAGTCGCCCCGAGTTGAATCTTTTCACTAGAGACGGAAGTGGACAGCGCCCTAACATCCGTATTCAAGGTGAGAAGCTCCGCATCATCGCTCCCTTCTAAAGCCATACGATCAAGCACGTTGGCACCGGCTCCGCCGACACCGATGACTTTTACCCCGAACTCGGAAAGATTCGCGAGTTCGCTTTGTTCTAACTGGTTATACTCGATCATTAGACACCTATCTTGCTTAAAGCACCGTTATTGTCAAACAATTAGAAAGGTATCGAAGATTAACGACCCGATCCAAAGATTTTCTCCAACTTTTCCCCCAATTTACTTAACGCGCCTTTCTTAGGCCTCTGCTCATCAAGTAGTTGGGCATACCGAATGAGTCCCACCGGGGTGGCATACTGGGGGTTTTCAAAGAGGGCGGAGGGTCCGGACATAGACGCTGATCCTGCCTTTTGCACCGGTATATTAAAAATTTCTTCAGTCACATCCGCAATTCCCTTCATCAAACTGGAACCACCGGTGAGAAAAATCCCCTTCCCGAGCTTGTCGAGATAGCCCTGTTTTGCGAGCGGTTCATAAACGACGGTGAGCAGTTCAGTGACCCGTGCGTTCATGATTTGATTGAGCAGTCCCTGGCTCACTTTCTTACCCGAGTCCCCTTCAACCGGGATCTCGACGTCGATGACTCCTTTGAGCGAAGCGCTCCCGTGTGCAACCTTAAGCTTTTCAGCCCGGGCCAGAGGAATCTTCAGAACCAGAGCAATATCGTTAGTGATGTGATCCCCCCCGATCGCGACGCATCCCGAGGCGACGACCGCCCCATCGACAAAACAGATGTAATCCGTCGTGCCGCCGCCAATATCAAGGAGGAGCGATCCCTCGTTTTTCGCTTCACGATTAAGGACCACTTGCGCAGCAGCAACAGGCGAAAAAACAATATCCTCCACTTCAAGAGGGACCTCACGGACGCATTTGATGGCATTCTGGATGCGCGTTTTTATCCCGTGAATAATGTGATAATCGGCCTCAAGCTTTTGGCCGAGCATTCCAACCGGGTTCGGGATCTTGTCCTGACCATCGACGTAGTAATGCTGGATGATGGAATGGATATACCCGTTTTCCTTCGGGAGAGGAACATCGCGCGCGATCTGTTTGACCTCGTCGAGATCTTCCGTTGTGATCTCCATCTGTTCGTCCGCCACACGGATCGTGCCGCGGTTGTTGAGACTCTGGATGTGGGAACCTGTAACTGCCAAAAAAACGGTGTTCACCTCAACGTCACTCCGCTCCTCGGCACGCATGAGAGCATCGTGGAGGCAAGTTTGCACGGTCTCGGGATCGACTATCTCCCCTTTTCTCACCCCGGCGGACGGATGCTGTCCCACCCCTAGTATTTTGATGGCCCCGTCGCTGCGGACTTCACCGACAACGATGCAAACCTTTGAAGTACCGATCTCCAAGCCAACGTAAATATTCGAGGCAGCCATTAAATTCAGGATCTCCTAGGAACCTTATCCTCCGTTCAAAATAGAGCGCAAGTGTTTTTCCTGCTCTTTCCCGGAAGAAAACGCGGCGTCGTTTGTTGTCGATGCTTCGCCGGCGGGGCCCACCGAGGCACCACCTGCGTCAATGACTTCGACCGGTCCGGCGAAAGTCACTGGGATATTCTTTATCGCCGCCACATTCACTGTCGCAAGCTGCTGTCCGGAGCCCTCCGCTTTTTTGAGAATCAGTGCTAGATCTTCAATACCGCGCGAATAGTCAAAAATACCGAACGTCACCAGAAGGCGGTTTTGGTAAACGGCCTCGACCGCCCACTCGTCGCGCACCCGCACCTCGGAAATACTGAGACCCTGCTCGAGAAACCTCTGGTCACTTTTGATGATCAACTTCAAGCCTGAACGAACCCCCTCGGAGTCGATGCGTCCGCCCTCAACCGGCTCGGTGATCTTGAAAGACTCGACCACAGGTAACGACTTCATCCCGTCATTGAGGTCGAGGCACCGAAACAAAACCCCCTCGGAATCAAGGAGATACCCTCTCTCCATATCCCACGGACGTATTCCCAGTGGAGGCGAGGAGAGCCAGGCCACCGGTATGCGCTCGCGAACGATGAGATTAATCCGGTCGGGCAACTCCCGGGTCACCGATGCTTTCTCAACTTGAGGAAGCTTTTCGATCTGGCTTCGAACCGCATCGAGGTCCAACTCCATCAGGTTCATGCCAGCAGCTACGTTGGCTATCTCGGAAAGTCTTGACTCACTGAGCACACCGTCAGTCTGGATGTTGAGTCGACGCAGGACGAATTCCTCGTTTTCATAGAATACGTTGTCGTAGCTCCACTTGGCGCCGAGAGGAAGCGTGACGCAGAGACACAGGATCGCAAGAGAACGAATCACAAGCGTCCCCCGCTTCGCCCGATTACGCGCGGGGCCTTTTGCGGGCTCGACCCCCTCTCCGAGGTAAATCCACCCCCCATCATCATCTGAAACCCGCCCAGAGGAGAAAACTTCCTTGAATTTGAACTTCCGATGATTGGTTCGCCCTACTCTCTTTCGCATTAATTGAAATTAAGCGAAAGTTTAATAATTTTCAAACAAAGAGTTGCGTAATCTATTCCCGCCGCCGCTGCCGCTTTCGGAAGCAAGCTGCTTTCGGTCATACCGGGGATGGTGTTCACTTCGAGGACGAAGGGTTTCGCGTCCGAACCTCGCAAGAGCACATCAACCCGAGAATAGACCTCGGCGCCCACCGCACGATGGGCTTTGAGCGCCTGCTCCTGCACCGCCCGGGTCACTTCCTCGGGAAGATCAGCCGGACAAAAGTAATCCGTCCCACCGGCCCCGGTCATCCAGGGATATTTGTTGGAAATATCGTAGAATCCGGAACGAGGCTGAATATGAATCACCGGAAAAACAACGTCACCGAGCACTCCGACAGTAAGTTCCTTCCCCGTAATGAGCTCTTCGACCAGGATGTCGGGCGAATACCTGGAAGCATCGGCGATCGCCGCCTCCCACTCGTCGAGAGTGTGAACGAGATGAACCCCGACGCTCGAACCCTCACGCGGAGGTTTCACCACGCAGGGTAGACCAACCGATGCCGGCGGCTCGCCGCTCCCATCGACCATGACAACAGCGGAGGCCGGAGTGATCACCCCCGCCTCAATAAAACGCTTTTTGCTGAGGACTTTGTCGAAAGCTACCTCGGAACTGACGCGTCTCGCCCCCGTATAACCCACCCCGCGGCGCTCCATTTCCGCCTGGAGCACCCCATCTTCACCGAACGTGCCATGGATCACGTTAAATCCGAGGTCAGTCCCTTCGGGTAGCTCGAAATCAATCCCGTAGACGTCGACAAAACTCACCCTGCCAACCTTCCCCTCGAGGGCCTTGACGACCCCTCGCGCCGATGCCAGTGAGACCTCGCGCTCGGATCCGGGGCCGCCGGCAAGGACGGCGATATGCATCTCTTCGATGGGCTTTATCATGAAAAACGGGGCAAACAGGGTTAAATGAGAGAGTAAATGGGGGCTAATCCCACACGATATAGATCAGACAGGCTCGTCCTGGCCGATGATCTGGACTTCAGTTTCCAGCTCGACCTCACGATCACGAAGAGCCGCTTCTTTGATCCTCGCAATTAGTTCGAGGACGTCAGATGCGGTGGCGGTGCCGTCGTTGACGATGAAATTTCCGTGGACCTCGCTAACTTTCGCCGCGCCCACTCCGGAGTTTTTCAAGCCCATCTCGTCGAGGAGTTTTCCTGCCCCGATCGGACCGGGATTCTTGAAAATACAGCCGGCACTGGCAGCTACAGGTTGTGAGGCGCGTCGCTTCTCCCTGGAGGCGGCCATGCGCCCGGCAATGACCTCATCCGACGCGGGAGTGCCTTTGAAAACAGCTGCGACCGCAATGTTGTGAGCAAGTTCGGGGACATTGCGGTAGTGGTGGCGAATCTCCCCGACCGGCCTGGTGGAGACCTGTCCCTCGGCATCGATCATCGTGACACTGACGACCTGATCAAAAGTCTCCCAGCCCATCGCCCCGGCGTTCATGCGCAAACTGCCCCCCACGTTCCCGGGGATGCCCTCCATCCATTCGAAATCCCCAAGTCCGGCGGATTGTGCGGCGGCGGCGAGCGCCTTGAATTTGACCCCGGCGCCGGCCGTGATGGTAGTCCCCTCCACATGAATCACTCCAAATTCCCCTTTCACAGGATTTGCGACAACCCCTGGAATTCCTCCATCGCGAACGAGGAGGTTCGAACCTCGTCCGATCACCCGCAGCGGCGTGCCGCTGTCGGTGCAATGTTTCACGACCCGGGCAAGGCCGTCAACAGTAGTCGGCTCGATCCAGAACTGGGCGGGGCCACCCACCTTCATCGTTGTGTGCCGACGCATTGGCTCGTAGAGGCGCGTGATGCCGCCGGATTCACCGAGAGCTCCGGTCAGAATATCAAGTGCCGCCAGATCTCTCGCGAGACGAGATCCGACCTCGTGAATATTTCCCGCTCCCAGCGTAATAACCCAGTCGCCGGGCTCAAGTTTGCCGCCCACGGCGAGATGCAGAGTAGCCAGAAGAGGGTGGAAGGTGACTTTCTCCACCTCTCCGTGTTCGAGGACCGCATCAACAATAGTTTGTCCCGAAATGCCCGGGATAGGAGCTTCGCTCGCCGCATAAACATCGGTCACCCAAAGCTCGTCGACGCCTTCGAAACAAGAGCCGAACTCATCACGGAGGAGTTGTGTCCTCGAATATCGATGGGGCTGGAAAAGACAAATGAGCCTCCCCGCATGCTGTGACCGTGCCGTCTGTATCGTCGCGGCGATCTCGGTGGGATGATGCCCGTAGTCGTCGACGATCGTGACCCGGTCGCTATGGCGCTTCATTTCAAAGCGTCGTTTAGCCCCCCGAAATGAGGTCAAGGCCTCGTCAATACGGTCAAAGGAGACTCCCACCTCGGTTGCTAAAGCAATCACAGCGAGTGAGTTGAGAACATTATGCCGCCCCGGGATGCCGAGTCGGACACGCCCGACCTCCTGCCCGCGGCAGATCACCGTGAATTCTGTCCCCGCCCCCCGCGGGGACAGATTGGTCGCGGAAAAATCACACTCATCGCTCCAGCCATAACTGACTGCATTCGGTCTTCCTTCGCAGAGGAGACGAGCATTAGTGTCCTCACCGCAGTAGAAGATCTTCCCGGCCGTTTGATCACAAAACTGCCTGAATACGGCGCAAATGGCGTCAATTCCCTCGTAAAAATCGAGGTGCTCGGCTTCGACATTCAGCAAAATGGCGTGTTCGGAGTGGAAATTCACCAGTGTCCCGTCGCTCTCATCGCCTTCGGCGACGAAATATTCCCCTTTCTCGTCCCAGTTAGCGTTGGTCCCGAGGATGGGGATCTCGGCTCCGACATAATGCGAGGGGGATTTCGCCCCAACCTTGAGGACATGAGCCGCGAGAGAGGAAGTCGTCGTCTTGCCATGAGTGCCCGCGACGACGATGCCCTTTTTGCCCTGCATGATGGCCGAGAGTGCTTCGGCGCGGCGCAGGAGCGGGATTCCGCGTCGGATCGCCTCGTCGAAGGCGGCATTCCCGGGCTTGATCGCACTGGAATAGACGACCACATCAGCATCGGCGACTGCTTCGGCAGAGTGCGGACTGGAAAAAGCAAGCCCGGCCTTTTCGAGACGCCCGGTCTCTCGCGAAGTCACCCGGTCGGACCCGGAGACACGATGCCCGAGACCCAGAAGAAGCGAGCCAAGTCCGCTCATGCCGGAGCCCGCCACTCCGATGAGATGGACGCGGAGACGATCCTCACGGCCTGCAAATCGCCTCCCCCATTCCTTGCAAAGGTCACTCATGTATCGGTGGTAATCAGAAATTCTATATTACAGGGTATCCTCCGGGTCAGACCAATGCGGCAGCGACAACTTCGCAAACGCGCCCCGACGCATCCGGCACGGCCATCCCCTCAGACGCCACCTTCATATCTGCAAGTCTTTCATAATCATTGATTAAGCTTAGTATTTTATCCGAAAAACTTTCTTCATCCAACTCACCCTGGGGCCACAATTCGGCGGCTCCGGGAACGGAAAAGATCTTGGCGTTGCTCATCTGATGATCATCCGCCGCAAAGGGATACGGGATTAAGACCGAGGGTATTTCAAAATAACCCAGTTCTGTCAGCGTCGACGCACCTGAGCGACAGACAGCGAGATCGGCCGCGGCATAAGCATACTGAATCTCGCTGCAAAAATCACGCAGGACCCCGGCCGAGGGAGAGGCGTCATAGGCCGGCTTGACGAGTTCGTAATCTCCGGGACCACTGATGTGTAAGACCTGAATTCCAGCCCCGGCAAAGGCCGGCAGGCTGGCGGCGACCAGTTCATTGACCCGGCGCGCGCCCTGGCTTCCCCCCATCACCATGACCGTCTTTTTTGAGGGATCGAGCCCGAACCGGGCCAGAGACTCCTCTCGTGAAGGACGATTCGTCAGTGAGGGGCGCAACGGGGTCCCGACGAATTCGACCGGCTTCCCTTTTCCAAAGTGAGGCGCGCACTCGGCGAACCCGACAAGAACCGCACGGGAAAAGACGGCGTTGAGCCGGTTGGCCTTACCGGGAATGGCGTTTGATTCGTGAATGAACGTCGGCAGGCCCGCCATTTTACCGGCCGCCAGAGGGGCCGCTGAGGTGAAACCACCCATCCCGAGAACGGCATCGGCCCGAAAGTCCTTCAACAACCGTCGACAAGCCCTCAGCGAACGAAAGAAGGCGAGGAGAAAACCCGGCATTTCCACTGAAAAGAGCCCTGGCATCGCGATCGAAGGCATCTTTTCGAAACGGAGATGGTCATAGCCCTCGGTCGCGAGAGTATCGATCTGCTTCTCCGAAATCAAAAGGAGAACCTCCCCGCCCTGCCGGGTCCACGCCTCGGCCACGGCGATGCCGGGGAAAAGATGCCCACCCGTCCCGCCGCAGGCAATAACGAGACGTTTCTCGGAAATAGTTAACATTTGGTAAGTATCAGATCTTGCGTGAATTCATTCTAATTTCAACTTATTGAACTCAAGAAAGGTCACATTTTTTCCCCGCGGAATGAAAACACAAGCTCTGATCTGGCACCGAGGCGAAAGAATTACTCTGGAACGACCACGCTCAGGGCGGACGGCAGCACCCGAATCAACTGGGGTGTCTTCGCGACGACGTCGCCATCGACCTGAATATCGAGCACGGGATTCGTCCGAATCTCGACGGACTCGACCGTCCAGTGGGTCACCGCTTCCGAAGCATCTAGCGCGGGCTCTTCGTCCCGGAGGAAACGGTCGAGCCCTGTCATTTTCCTCGCCATCTGGACAATGACATCGAGATTGGCTCTCTTTAACAAGAAGACATCGAGTCGACCGTCATTTACATCGATTTCGGGCGCAAGCGTGAGCCGCCCCATCCCCACGGTTCCGGCATTGGCCACAATGCAGGCGAAACCGGTCGCCCGGATCGTCTCTTTCCCGTCGAGAATAATTTCGTAGTCAGCCTCGGGGATTTCCTGCAGGGTTTTAATCCCGGCCCAGACGTAGGCAAATTTTCCGACCTGGTCCTTTAGCTCTCGCGTCGCCTCCTGCACCACCCCCACCTCGATCCCACAGCCAACGCGCAGGAGAAACGGATGATCCCCCATCATGCCAACGTCGATACGACGGGTCGAAAACCGGTCGCGGCAGACGAGTTCACAGGCTTTTTCCAGGTTTGTCGGGAGCCGCAATTCCGAGGCGACGAGGTTCCCGGTGCCTCCACCGAGAATGAGCATAGGAGTGTCGGTCCCGACGAGTCCCGCCGCCACTTCCATGACAGTTCCGTCACCTCCATAGACCGCCACCACACCTGCGCCGGCCTCGACAGCCTTGCGGGCGAGCATCGATCCGTCACCGGTTCCGTGAGTGATTGAGATATCCCAATGGATCCCGGCATCGCGGAATGCCTGATTGAGGATCGCGAGGAGCGGGATGCGGCGGGAAGGGGCCGGATTCACAATCACATGGAGCGATTTGGGCTTCGCGTGCACCGTCGTATTGTCAGACTTTATTGCCATCCGGGGGGATTCCTTGTTTAATGGCGCAACAATCACACGGATTTGTCTCGTTCTCCAGTGCTGATGTAAAGTCTCTCCACTGTTACGACTTTGTCACAGCAGTTCACTTTTCATCAGGCAAAGCGGCCTGACTATTAGGAGGTTTAAACTGTTTCCCCACCCCTGTCGAACTAATCCATGCCCACCATCCTTATCGTTGATGATGAAAAAGATATCAGAGAACTGATATCAGTCACCCTCATGCGGGAGGAGGACTACAAACTGCTCGAGGCGATGGATGGCCTCACGGCACTGCGGATTGCCAGAGAGAGAAGACCCGACGTCATCCTCCTCGATCTGATGCTGCCGGAGATGGATGGTCTCACCGTCTTTCGTAATTTGCGCGATGACGCCCGCACCAAATTCATTCCGGTGATCATGCTCACGGCCCGCGGGAGACTCGAGGAAAAAATCACCGGGCTCGAGCTTGGTGCCGACGACTACATGGCGAAGCCCTTCAGCCCGAAAGAACTGATGTTGCGCGTGCGCAATCTCCTGCGACGGGCGAACCCGAACCGGGGCAGCAGCGTGATCGTCTCGGGTCCTTTCAGTCTCGATAAGAATGCCCTGAGGCTGGACCTCGAAGGCAGCGCGATCGACCTGACCTCGACCGAGTTCAAGCTCCTCCTGAGCATGATCGAATCTCCCGGCATCACGCAGGAGCGTGGCGATCTCCTCAAAAAAGTATGGGGCTACAGCGACCTCATCCAGACTCGCACGCTTGATACCCATATCAAAAGGCTCCGGGAAAAACTCGGACAGCATGGAAATTCCATCGAAACTGTCCGCGGGGTGGGCTATCGTTTTCTGGAAGCGTGATCCCCTCTCACGTTCTCACCGTGGAGACCTAACCTTGGACGCCCCTTTCCCGATTCTCATCCTCTCGGCTCTCGCGTTTTACTTCGCGTTGAGGTTCCTGCGTCTCCGCAAGGGCGTCCGCGAATTGGCCATTGCGCTTACTGCCGGGGCAGATGAACTTAATCTCACCCTGACGCCTTCGACCGCGCAGGGGGAACTAGCCCTGCTCTGCAAGGCAGTCGGCAACACCGTTAGCGAGGCGGCCCTCGTCCGTGACTCGGAGCGGCGACAGCGGGAATTCCAGGAAGCACTCCTCAATGAAATCAAAGACGCGATTTTCATTCTCGACCGCAACCGGGAGATCCGCTTCGTCAACCGGGCCGCGCAACTCCTCTTCCCCAGTGATCAACCCTACCGCGCCAGAGCCTTTCTCGACGTCTGCCGTGACCACCGTGTTTACGATACCCTGAGTCTCGCCGAAGAGATCGGGGCGAAAGCCTCGGACAACCTCTCATTAAGGGTCCACAGCGACACGAAAAAAGGATTTCGCGAAATCGCGCTCCTGGTCGAGGCTGAGCCGCTCACTTTCGGTGGCAGCGCGGAGAACACCGGCTCCTGGCTGCTCATGAAGGACATCTCGCGACAGCTCGAGACCGAGCAGATCCGTCGCGACTTTGTCGCGAACGCCTCGCACGAACTGCGGACCCCGCTCTCTATTATCAACGGCTACCTCGAGACGATGGACGACACCGAGGTCGATCTCAGCCAGGCGCTTTACCGCCGCGCCATCCGCACGATGCGTAAGCACGGCGAGCGCATTGCCCGAATCGTCGAGGACATGCTGACCATTTCCAAGCTCGAAAGCGCAGCCGATCTGCTCAAGTGCGAACGTTTTGATCTGCGCGACTCACTCGACGACATGATCAGCCAACTCATGCCCATTATCGAGCAAAAGCACGCCCGGGTCATCGTGAAGGCGGACCCAAACGAAAGTTGGATGCTCATCGGCGACCGCTTTTACTGGGATCAGATTTTCTTCAATCTCATCGAGAATGCCCTAAAGGAAAATCCCGAGCCGGGTTTAAAAATCAACGTTACTTTCCGTATCGAGAGTGGACGCTATTTCGTCACCATCGCGGACGACGGCATCGGCATCCCGGCTGCGGATCTACCTCTCATCTTCAAACGCTTCTACCGGGTGCAGAAGCACCATGCTCAATCCCAGGTGAAAGGGACCGGGCTCGGTCTCTCCATCGTAAAGCGAGCGGTCGAAGCGCATCACGGGAAGATAGAGGTGGAAAGCCAACCCGGCGTCAAGACTGCCTTCACCATCTCGGTCTCCTTGCCTCCCGCAACTAAAGCTTCAGATCTCCCGCTCGGTCGCGAATCGAAAGACGAGCAAGGCTGACGCCGCTCCGATTTCCTCTTATCAGCGCCGCGCCGCCAGGAGCCGCATGACGTAATAGAGGAGTTGGCCGATCGAGGCGATCGCGGCAACCGTGTAAGTCATCGCCGCCCAGAAGAGCGCGTTTTTCGCCTTGTCGTGATCGAGCCCCGCGAGCGAGTGCGATTGGTCGAGCCAGGCGAGGGCGCGTCGGCTCGCATCGAACTCGACCGGGAGAGTGATGACGGAAAAAAGAGTCGTCGTGGCGAAGAGGATCACTCCAATGAAAAGGACTGTCGTGTTGCCCGAGGCGGCCATGAAAAGCCCCGCGAGGAGAACCCAGTTCATGAACTTGCTGGAAAGATTTACGATCGGGACAAGAGCCGAGCGCATTTTCAAAGCCCCGTAAGCACGCGCGTGCTGGACCGCGTGACCGCACTCGTGGGCGGCGACCGCCGCGGCGGCGACATTGCGCTCGTGGAAGACGACTTCGCTGAGATTGACCGTCTTCTTGAGCGGGTTGTAGTGATCGGTGAGCTGACCGGGAGTCGAGATCACCTGGACGTCGCTGATCCCGTTGTCCCGCAGCATTTTTTCCGCAACCTCGGCTCCCGACATCGGGATCGACCGCATCGAATACTCGGTGAACCGCCGCTGCAACATGGAGCCCACCCACTTGCTCACGAGCATCGTGCCCACGGTAATGATGATGTAAAAAAGATTGCCGCTACCGGTCTGTGCCATTTCGTTCATGTCTGGTATTGAGAGGAATCGGAACCGCGGAATTTTACTCCTTCCGTAAAGGAACGGAACTGAAATTTACGTCACCGGGAGGCTGTCGGGCTCCCCGACCCACTTCTCCCCCCTCATTGTGTCAACCAGCCGAGAGTGCGGAAAAAGCCGATCATGCGGGAAACGGTATCCTCATAGTCAGCCCCGCCGTTCCTGCCAAAGTTGAAAAATCCGTGCTCTTTCCCCGGATAACCGATGAGGATCGGGGCAGGATCGACACCGAGAGACTTCGCCTCCGCCGCATAGGACACTGCCGAGGCATAGGACACTGTGGAGTCTGCCTCACCGTGGAAAATGATCATCGGCGGATGTCCTGCGGCGAGATTCTGCATTGGCGAGATTGCCTCCAGTTGCTCGTATATCTCCGTTCCCCAGACTTCCTCAACCTTGGGAACGAGAAGATTCAGAGCCGGATTGAAGGCAACAATAGCATCAGGGGTATCGCGCGTGTCGGAGAGCACACTCGAGTCACAGACCGCCACGGCCGTGGCGAGATGACCACCGGCAGATCCCCCGCCGGCGGCGATCCGCTCGGGATTAATCCCGAAAGTCGCGGCATTTTCCCTCACCCAACGAATGGCCGCCTTGGCATCCTCGAAGGATCCGAGCGGCGTCGATTGATGCTTCGACTGTATCCGATATTCGGCTGCCATCGCCACGAAACCCAGCTCGCTCAACCTCCGGCAATGCGGGTCAAACTGATCGGGAGTCCCTGATTTCCAACCACCACCGAAAAAGAAAACGATCGCCGGGCGGCTGTCCTCTGCCTTCCAGGCAACAGGGCGGTAGATCCGCATGAGCAGTTCGGGAGCCTCCGTGCGGTAGACCATCTCGAAGTAAGGAGTGTTTTCCTGCGCCTTAACAGTATTGCTCACGAAGAGAAAGACGAAGGCACAAATGCAGGAGAAAGCAGAGTAACGCATGCGGAGACGTTGGCACCGCACCTGCCGCCTTGGCAAGCAGGATGAATCACCCGAGCCCTACTTTCTAAAAACGAAGGCTTCTCCCGTGAATCACGACCGGCCACCCGCGCCAGACGGGACGAGCGCCCTTAAAATTGATGCGGCGTCGGGCATCCCCGGCCGCGGCAAGGGAGAGTTGACGAGACGACCTACGGCGGCCTTGTGATCACTAATAACGAATTCGACGAGACGACCGGTTACGAATTTTTTTAGTCCAACCATCGTCCCGAAAGATAGCACACCACCCGCGGCGGTTAGCCTGCCCGCATCTCAAGGGATCGCGCTCACGGTCCGTCGCCCCAGGAACTGATCCGCATCAAAGGCCAGATAGACCCGCCCTAAGAAGAACTTACCATCCCGGACAGAAAGCGAAGAACCGCAGCGACGACTGGAAAAGAACGCGCGAAAAGGATCGAGAAAGGCGGGTGCGGATAATTAAAAATAAAAAAAAGGGCTAATTTAAGTTTTATTATAAAATTAATAAAAATATAACATTCCCTCCCCCGCCATTGCTTTCGCTAACCACTCCATCATTGCTTTCGCTTCGCTCTAGCTACCCGCTGCGCGTGTTCCGCCACTCCACTAATCGGGTTGACCCTTCGCACGCTGTCTTTTGCCTGAGCCAGGCAGGGCCACGAAACAAAACAGGGCCCTCGTTAGAGAGCCCTGTTCCGGGTGAATACTGCTTCTGAAGCGAGAGGCGGCTTCAAGCAAACACATCAAGGACCGGCTTGCCCTTGTGAGCGACGGTGAAAGGTCGTTTGCTGGGGCTGTAGAGCACCTGATCGAGCGGCAATCCAAGTGCATAGGCGATCGTCGCATTGAAATCGGGAATCTTCACCGGGTTCTCGATCACATTTTCGGCGCCTTCATCGGTCTTGCCGTAGGTGATGCCGCCTTTGATCCCGCCGCCAGCGAGAACCGAGCTGAATGCTTTGGGGTAATGATCGCGCCCCTCGTTCTGATTGATGCGCGGAGTGCGTCCAAACTCAGTGGTGAGGACAACAAGAGTGTCTTCGAGCTTTCCGCGCCGCTCGAGGTCGGAAAGGAGAGCCCCCATGGCCTGATCGAGGACACCGCATCGCTCGGGTGCTGCGACAAAAACATTGTTGTGCATGTCCCACCCTCCGTAAGAGACCTCGACCGCGCGCACATCGTGCTCGATGAGCCTGCGGGCGAGGAGACATCCCTGACCGAAGGCGTTGTCTCCGTAACGTTCCCTCGTGATCTTGTCCTCGGAGCTCAAATCAAAAGCAGCAAGGTCACGACTCTGCATGATGCGGACTGCATCATCATACATCTGGGTGTAGGCGCGCACCTGCTTCACGTTGTAGCGTGCATGGAAATCGGCATCGAACTCGCTCGCGAGAACAAGGCGCTGATCAAAATCCTCTTTTTTCATCCCGCGCAGCTTTGAGTTCTTCAATCCTGCCTGCGGATCACTGATCGTGAGAGGGTCATACTGAGGCTCAAAAAATCCGCCTCCGCCATTGATGCGGCTGTCTCCACCGATGAAGACAGACCCGGGAAGATTAGGATTGAGGCGCCCTTTGAACTTCAGCGACCAGGCACCAATTCCAGGGTGCCTGATGGTGGCCCCCTGATCGTAGGAGGTGTGCATCAGGTAATTCCCCTGATCGTGTGCTCCGGCGGTAGAGGTCAGCGAGCGGATGATCGCAAGCTTGTCAGCCTGGGCCGCTAGCGAGGGCAGCAGAGAAGAAATCTTAATGTCATCGACATTGGTGTCGATCGTTTTCGTCCCACCCTGATTTTCGTGCCCGGGCTTGGTGTCAAAGGTGTCGAGATGGGTCATCCCGCCATTCATGTAGAGGTAGATGACGTGTTTGGCCGCACCGACGCGCTCGGCTAGACCGGGATTGACTCCGGTAACAGCGCGCGCTCTTGAGGTGAGGCCGAGAGCGCCTACCCCGAGAAAGGTTTGGGCGGTTCCCTCCATGAAGCGGCGGCGGCTCCATTCGTCGGATTTGAATGCGGTTTTCATGCGGTGATTCGTGAATACTGGTGAAACGGACGGCCGGTTCGAATTACTGGACAAAGATAAATTGCTGGGTGTTGAGAAGGGCCCACACTATCGCGGGATAGGCGTCATCGCCCCGGACTTCAACCTCGGCGCGGGCAAGATTCATCTCCCGCCCGTTCGGCTCGCGGGTGAGCATGGCCTGAAAAATCATGCGGATTTTTTCGTCCGGATCGCCCGCCGCATGGATACGACGTCCGAAAACGGCGAAGCGGTTCGTGAGCGCCTCGACCATGCTGCCATTCATGAGGTTTAGCGCCTGCGGCACTGAAGCGCTGTTGGCGGAGTTCTCAATGACTTCGCGATCGGACTGCCCGAACTCGCGGAGGAAATGGCCGCGCCGGGCCGGCGATTCGAGCTCCGATGCTCGTGCCATCTGGCTCACGAGACCGGTGTAGCCGCGGTAGTCCTGACGCTGAAGGTCGACCCAGTTCTTGCGCTCTTTCTTGTCCGTCATCTCAGCCGGAGGGTCGGTGAATTCAGGTTTCGGCAACTTGGTGAGGATGGCGCGCTCGCCGGGGGTCTCATTCAAGGAGACCGCTTCGCCGTCCTGCATTCCCATTTCCATCTCGGTCAAGCCCATGGCGGCGAGGAGATCACCACCGTCCACCTTGCGACCCACGTTCCGATAGCCGATCTCTTCGACAACTTTACGCGCTTCGTTTCGAAGTCCGTTCAATTCGTTGCGCAGCTTGGCAAGGCGCTCCTTGTCACCTGCCTCGAGAGCTTCGGCACTTTGCTTGCGGACCTTTTCCTCGCGGGGACGGATCCTTTCGTAGGCTTCGCCTATCTCTTTGACCATGGCAACGAACTCCTCCTCGCTGCGCTTTTCCACGGCGTTGTAAATGAGGCGAACCTTTTCAACGGTGGCAAGTTGACCGGCCACTTTCGGGCGATAACCGTCGGCCTCGGGCAGGGCGAGGGCCACGATGGAGTCCCAGATCTGCTCGGCGCTCATGCGGCGAAGGAGCGGTCCGGCAAAGAAGTAGTCCTCGCCCATCGTCATCTCACCACTGTTGGCGGCGCGCTGGTAGGTCTTCGTGTTGTAGAGGACTTCCTGAAACTTCCGCATATCGTAGTCGAGGGACTTCATCATCGCCTCGAGATAGGTCAGGAGTTCCGGGTTGGAGATGCGGGTTTGCTCCGTGAGTTCGTCGATAGGCTCAAAAACCCCGTGGCCGAAGACGCGCTTCCAGAGACGATTGGCAATGACTCGGGTGAAAGTGGGATTCTCCTTTGAAACCATCCAGTCGGCGTAGGCCTCGATCGTGCTGTCATCAATGTTCTCCAGATCGATCTCTTTACCGAACATGGTCCGAGCGGTAATCTTGTCGTGCGGCTTGGCATCATCGTACTGGTAGTCGTGAGGCAGCTTGAGGGTCTTTTCGACTTCAGCAGTCTTGACGTAGCGCAACGGATTATAGATCTCGTTAAGGGCGTTGTTGGCACCGCGACTCTGGTGATCGTAGGCCTCGTAGGCGGCAATGGATTTCTTCGCGAGACCGCGAAACTGCTCGTCGGTGACCTTGTAACGCTCGAGGTAGGTTTTGTATTTCTCGCCTTCGGTGTAGCGTTTCAGGTCATCCTGGCTGCGAATTTGGGGGAATTTCGCATTGCCCACCATCTTGAGGTGAAGGGCATCCCGATCCTGTTTGAGTACTTTACTGAAAGCCTGTCGATTCGGGGAATCATAGCCGCGGGCATCCATCCCGTAGGAAAAGGCTGCCATTTCGTAGTAGTCCCTCTGCGTCCACTTATCGAAGGGATGATTGTGGCACTGGGCGCATTCGAGACGTGTCCCAAGGAAGACCCTTACCGTGTTGGACATATTGTCGAGCGGCATCCCACGGTCCCGGATGTAGTAACCGACTGCGCCATTCTCCCAGATCATCCCCCGAGCCGAGATGAGTTCACGAACAAACTTGTCGTAGGGCATATTGCTGTCGAGGGCTTCTTTTACCCAGAGCTGATAGGCCGCCTCCGCCTGCGTCGCGCCGACCCCGAGCCCGTTGTTGATCCGCAAGACGTCCGCCCAGAAGTTGTAGGCGTGGCTCATCTGACCGTCACTTTCGAGGAGGTCGGTAATGAGTTGTTCCCGCTTACGCTGATAGGTGGACCCGTGAAAGTTCTCCGCCTCTTCGATCGTGGGAACGCGGCCGACGATATCCAGGTAAACCCGCCGGACGAAGGTCGCGTCGTCGATGTCGTCGTTTGGTTTGACCCCCTGCTTTTCCAGCATCGATCCGACAAGGCGATCAATCTCTGCTGAAGCCTTGGCGACATCGAACTCAGCGTTACCTTTATTTCCCCGCGCTTCAGGCTTAGCTCCCGATTCGGCGACGAGAGGGCTCAAAGCCATTGAAATAGTAAAGGCGAAAAGCGTTAGGATGGAAGGCAACTTCATCGGGAATGGGGGACTCACGTAGAAATACCCTGAACGCCCTTAAAAGTTGCATCTCTTTAGTAAACGCAATGACGCCACCCCTTGTACTCCAATTAGCTATCCCAAAGATCCCTCACACTTCCCCCGCCTCTTTCTCACGCAAGACCCCGATGATTTTGTCGATCTGTTCGAGGTGCTTAAGCGGCAGTCGACGGCGCTGGTGCTTGTTCCAGAGCACCTCACGAAGAGACTCCATTACCGTTAACGGGAGCATCTCGTGCTGGTTCCAGTCCGGATCGGACTTCAGCGTCGAGTAAAAGACCCATTTCCCCGCATGATGGTTGGCCCGATAGTAAATCTGCTCGCCATCCGCGGTCCGCTCGTGCCATTCGTGTTTTGTCATAGTTGCGCCAGCACCTCCCGCAACGTGGCAATGCAGCGTTCGTTCTGCGGCATTGTGCCAACGGAGATCCGCACCCACTCGGGTAGCTTGTAGCTGCGCATCGCCCGGATGATGACGCCCTGCTTGAGCATTCCGCTGAACACAGCATCCCCGTCACCGACTTTCACGAGGATGAAATTCGCATAGCTCGGCACAAACTCGAGACCGAGATCGGCGAAGGCCTGCTGAAGATAGGCTCGGCCCTCGTCGTTGAGATCGCGGGTGGCCTGCTGGTGCTCATCATCCGCGAGACCAGCGATGGCACCGGCTTGGGCGATGGAGTTCGTGTTAAAAGGCTGGCGACATTTCTGGAGGACCCGGGCGATCTCCGGCGTCGTCAGCCCGAATCCGATGCGCAGCCCGGCGAGACCCTGGATCTTGGAAAAGGTCCGCATGATGACGACGTTGCGCCCTTCACGGATGTATTTGATCGTGTCGGGAGCATCCTCGACGAACTCGTAATAGGCCTCGTCAAAGATCACCATGACGTGGTCGGGGACCTTCTCCATGAACCGATCGATCTCCTCCTGTCCCACGAGTGTGCCGGTGGGATTGTTGGGATTGGCAATGAAGATCATCCTCGTCCTCGGAGTGATCGCCGCCGCCATCGCCTCGAGATCGTGGGTGAATCCCGGATCGGGCACCTCGATCGTCTCGGCTCCGAAAAGAGTCGCCATCAACTTGTAAACGACGAAGGCATGCTGCGCCGCGATGACATTGTCCCCGGGACTCAGGAACCCGTGCCCGACGAGTTCGATGATTTCATTCGAGCCATTGCTAATGACGACGTTGTCCCGGTCCATCCCGAATTTCTCCGCGATCGCCGTGCGCAATTTGTAGCCGCCACCGTCCGGGTAGATGTGGACCCCTTCGGCAGCGACCTTCATCGCCTCGACCGCCTTCGGCGAAGGGCCGAGCGGATTCTCATTCGAGGCGAGCTTGATGATCTCGGACGGATCGAGCCCCAGCTCGCGGGCCGTCTCCTCAATCGGTTTCCCGGGATCGTAAACCACCAAACTTTCAAGCCACGGATGCGCTTCTTTGACAATAGATGACATACCAAATTTACGTTAATTGAATAAATAAAACCTCAACACCTGAACCGATGAATTCCTGAAACCCTGAACCTCTCAGAGTGATACGCTGATCGCTGCACTGGCGGCACGGGCTTTTTCCCGCGCTTCCGCAATGCTTTCCCCCCTGGCGATGGCGACCCCCATGCGACGCTTACCGAAGACCCGGGGCTTCCCGAAAAGACGGATCTGAGTATCGGGTGCCTCGAGGGCCCGGTCAAGGTCGCCGTAATGGATCGAGGTCGACTGTCCCTCCACAAGGAGGACCGCTGAGGCCGAGGGACCATGCTGGCGGATGTTCGGAATCGGCAGCCCGAGGATGGCGCGGGCGTGCAGAGCGAACTGGGAGAGATCCTGTGAAATCATCGTGACCATCCCCGTGTCGTGCGGACGGGGCGATACCTCGGAAAAAATGATGTCGTCGCCCTTCACGAAGAGCTCCACCCCGAAGATCCCGCGTCCTCCGAGGGCATCGGTCACGGCGCGCGAGTATTCCCGCGCCTTTTCCTTCGCCGCCTCGCTCATCGGTTGCGGCTGCCAGCTTTCCCGGTAGTCTCCATCAACCTGAATGTGACCGATCGGTTCGCAAAAAGAGGTGCCTCCGACATGGCGGATCGTGAGCTGGGTGATCTCGTAGTCAAAATCAACAAAACCCTCGACGATGACCTTGCCCTTTCCCGCCCGACCGCCTTCCTGAGCATACTGCCAGGCCGCATCGATCTGGTCGGGGGTGCGAACCGTACTCTGCCCCTTGCCTGACGAGCTCATGATAGGCTTCACCACGAGCGGCAGACCGATCTCAGCGACGGCGGCGCGGTATTCCTCCTCCGTCGCAGCGAAACGATAGGGCGAAGTGGCGAGGCCCAGTTCCTCGGCGGCGAGGCGCCGGATTCCCTCACGATTCATCGTGAGCTGAGTCGCGCGCGCCGTGGGGATGATCGTCACAACGCCTTCCGCCTCGATCTCGGCAAGAGTGTCCGTCGCGATCGCCTCGACTTCGGGGACCACGAGATGAGGTTTTTCCTTTTCAATGACCGCGCGCAGAGCCGCCCCGTCGAGCATTGAAATGACATGGCAACGGTCCGCCACCTGCATCGCCGGAGCGTTCTCGTAGCTGTCGACCGCGATCACCTCGACGCCGTATCGCTGCAGCTCGATGACGACCTCTTTGCCGAGTTCGCCCGAACCGCAGAGCATCACGCGAGTCGCTTCGGGGGTAAAGGGAGTTCCTATGCTTGCCATGGGGGCAACCTAGGAGAGGCTTGCAAAATTCCAACCCGAAAAATCCGGGGTCGGGTGGTCGAAGGAGGATTGTTCCCACAGCATAGGCGAGGGGCCGACGCCGGGGCGCTACTGAATAACTCTGATCCCGGCCGCGCTTGCCATATGTGATTGCCTCTGATCGAAAGTGCAAAACTCCTTTGCTCCCAACTCGATGGCCAGGGCCACATGCAGCGTATCCAAAGATCGGCATAGCGTCTCAACTCCATGCATGCTCGAGAGCGACTCTGCCGTCGCAAACACCTCCGGCCAAACCACGGCCACTTTTTCATGGACACCGGCGTTGAGATCCTCTGCTAATTGCGAAAGCCCCCCCTTGCATTCGATTCCAGTGATTTCACCCCGGCCGAATTTCTGCCGCAGGGCAGAGCGCATCTCCAATTCGTGCAGCAACGTCAGGGGAGGCACGTTGCCACTTGCCTTTACAAACGCCACCGCTTCGTCCGCCCCGGGCTCCGGCAAATACAGCTTCAACAGAACACCGGTGTCAAAATATCGCATCAGAACCGTTCCGACCTGAGTTCATTCAGTAATTCTCCGGAGTCGTTAATGGCTTTTTCTCCGAACAAAATCTTCTGCCGGGCGAGAAAATCAGGCGGGTCTGAACGGCTGCGCGACTCCTGATCGCCGACAGAGTCCCTGCTCTTCAGGGAAAGGATGAAATCATAGACCTCCTGCACGACCGGTTCCGGGGCGGTTTTGATCTCGGAAATGATGACATCCCGTGCGCTCATGGCATAAGTTTAAAGCAGATCAAATCGCCTGGCAAGGATTCGACCTGCCTTCGGATAATTTTTTCAGCGGCTCGCGCCCACAGGAGGAGAATAACGCCGGCAATTCCTGCCCTACCCGCTCAGAATGCGAGACATTCCCGGGGGATTCGGCTAATCTTCTCTCACAAATGAATTCCGCCGAGTCATCCCCCCGAATGTCCACCTATTCGCAATGGCTCATCCTCTTCCGCGTCCATCTGCGGATGCTGCGGGTGAAAACGGCCGTCGCGGTGCGGCGTTCGCGGCTCATGAGTGCGACGATCGCTTCCTTTCTGATCGGCTACATGGTCGCCGCCTACTGGCTCTTCAGCGAAGGGCTTCGCTATGTCGCCGCCCTGCCTGCAGCGGGCACACTCCTCAGCGACAGGCTTATCTACGTGATGTTTTTCTGCTTCATGATGATGCTGATCTTCTCGGTCGCCGTCACCGCCTACATCTCGCTCTATCGAAACCGCGACACCCGCTGGCTCCTCACCCTGCCGCTCTCGCACCGCACCATTTTCCTTTGGAAATGCTTCGAATCAGCCGCCTTCTCGAGCTGGGGACTCGCCTTCATCCTCGCGCCTCTCCTCCTCGCCTTTGCCCGCATACGGGAGGTCTCTCCTGACTTTTTCATCAAGACCTCGCTCATTCTCATCCTCTTTCTCACCCTTGCCTCAGCGATCGGCGCGCTCCTCCTCGTGACGGCGGTGCGCTGGATGAACCGGCGCCAGATCGTCATCGGGGTTAGCCTCCTCACCGTTTTCCTCATCGCCTCGGCCGTCCGCACCGGGCTCGAAGACCGCGAGATCGTTGAGGACACCGGACTCAGCGCTGCCCTCACCTTCCAACGCGTCCTTCACCACACCGGCATCGCCGTGAATCGCGCCCTCCCCGGCACCTGGGTGGCGGCCGCCATCGTCGACTGGACCCGACCCCACCGCGTCTTCGGCTCCGCCATCTACCCCACCCTCCTCCTCAGTCACGCCCTCATGGCGATGCTGCTGCTCTACCATGCGGGGGGACGCTGGTTCTACCATTCATGGAACCGCTCCCTCCAACACTCCGCCGTCTCCGCTCTGAGACGCGACCGGCGAAACGAGCCCTCCGCCGCCTCGGTCACTGCGCAGTACCCGAACCCGTCTCTCCTCGGGCGCCTCGTCGGACGCCCCCTCGCCGCGATCTCGCGAAAAGACTTCCTCACCTTTTTCCGGGAACCCGCTCAGTGGGTCCAGTTTTCGCTCGTCTTCGGGCTCCTCGCGATCTACTCGAGCGGTCTCCGGCAAATGAACGGCGAGATGAACCAGCCGCGCGACCTCTACCTTGTCGCCTTTCTCAACCTCGCTGTCTGCGCCCTTGCCCTCTCGACCCTGACGACCCGCTTTGTTTTTCCCCAGTTCAGCCTCGAGGGCCGCCGCCTCTGGATCCTCGCGATGTCCCCGCTCAAGCTTCCCTCCATCGTCCTCCAAAAATTCGTCACGAGTACTCTCAGCAGCGGCATCCTCGTCATCGCAATTCTTTTTATCGGCGGCTATAATCTCCGCCTCGGATTAGCCGATTCCGTCTTCTTCGCTACCGCCGTAGCCTTCCTCGCCCTCGGGCTCAACGGTCTCGCGGTAGGGCTCGGGGTCATCTTCCCCAATCTGCAGGAGTCCAACGCCGCCAGGATCGTGAGTGGCTTTGGCGGCACCCTCTGTCTCGTCGGGAGCTTCATCTACATCCTGACTTTTATCCTCCTCCTCGCCTATCTGCGGTGGGATATCTTTAAAAACAACGCCGTCGATCCCGACTGGTACCGCTCAACATCAAGCCAACTCGGCTTCCTCGCCCTGCTCTCCCTCACCTTTGTGACGACGGTGGCCCCCCTCTTTTTTTCACGGAAAAAGCTAAAAAGACTGGAAATTCTAAGCAATTTATAATATTAATGGAGGTTAATTAAAATTCAACTTCCTGAACCATGTCTGCAACAGCTGAAATTCATCCCTTTTTCTTCGACGAAGACGACAAAGACGATCTGAACATTCAGTTCGATCCCAAGCAGTTCCAGGCGGTGACGCCCTACAGCGAAGATCTCGACGACGAGTATCAGCAGGCACAGGATCAGCTCCGCGCCCTCCGTCAACAGGAAGAGCAGATCAAACGCCAGACCGCTGAACTCGAAGAACTCACGAAAAAAGAGCAGCAGTTCAAGAGCGGGCGCATCGAAGTCTGCGAAGAGCTCAATCGTTACCTCTCCGTCCTCGACCGTGAGGCGACCGAGGCACGACGCGTTGCTGAAGACTGCACGACCGCGCATGAGCGCCTCGAGGGTCACCTCGCCAACATCAACGGGCTTCGTCCCGAGATGTGGAGCCGGGCCGATCGCAAGGCCGAGCTCGCCCGTGCGCTCAGCTACATCGAAGCCGCCGAAGACGAGATCGACAATGCTCTCCCCATGATCAACGGCTTCGGCAAAAAACCGGGACTCTTCAAAGGAAAAACGGCGATGCGTTCCATCTCATCGATACCCGCTGTCGCGCAGGGAGATTTTACCTACTGGCTCAAGAGCGGATTCGCCTTCTCTCTACCCTTCGTTGGCTTTGGGGTGATCGCCCTCATCGGCTTCCTCTTTTTCTAAGATGTCTCAGGTCCATCGACCAACGCACCCCGCATGAAGCGCGGGGAGTGCGAGGTCTCGCCTTACTTCCCTTCCCCGATTCCTACATGAGCCTTTTCTCCTCCCGACCGAAAAACCGTCGCCATCGCGGCAGTTCGAAGCCCCCAAAAGAGACTTTGCCTATCCTCCATCCGGGGACGCCTCCTGTCCGAGCGAAGAAAAAAAAGTCCGACGATCTAGGCGAACAGGCCCACCTGCTCCATGCCCGCATCGGCGCGCTCGAGTCGTTTCTCGAGAAAAAGAGCGCGGCCGAAGCCCGGCGCGAACAAATGCGCGGACAGAACATTCTCCCTCCACCAGATCGCCCCCCCCTGCGTCCGTCCAAGAAACGGCAACTCTCCCACGCCGAACGCCGCCGCTACCACGCCGAGCGGAACAAGAACGGAATCCATTTCTTCGTCCTCTTCTGCCTCGCCTCCGGCATCGCCTGGTGGCTGATTTTTTCGGGGGTTTGAGTCGGTTTGATTGGGTCGAGGAGGACGAAACTCTTACAAGCCCCGCTCCCTCCAATCGCGCCGAAAAGCGCGTCGCAAGGGAGTTGACACCTTCGATCGATGCCGCCGCGGCGGCCCGAATCAGCCGGCAGTCACTGCTTCCGCCTCTTCCTCCCGCACCCCGTTCTTCACCTCGAACTCGCGGCACCAGCCTTTGATCTCGAGATCGTTGAAAATCTTGCCCATGACTCGTCGAAGGAGCCCTTTCAGGTTCGCGTTTTCAAGATCGGCAAGACTGCGGACGGCCGCTTCCTTGTAGGTCTCGAAGAGGAGCATGCACTTGTCGTCAGCCTCGAGTTCGTGGGCAAGGCTGCGGATCTTGTGAATCTCGACCCCGGCGAGGTCTTCGTGGCTCCAGAGAGAATCAAGCACCGCACGGTCGTCACCCTTGGCCCGCTCCCGCGCGACAGCGAGGAGCACGCTCGGGCGCATCTTCTCCAATTCGTTGTCCCCCGCATCGGCTCCGAGATCGTCCATGTCGTCCTGGATCTGGTAGGCGATCCCGAGATTCTCGGAATAGCTTTCGAGCACCCCGGCGAATTCATCGAGCTGCCCCGCGTAGGAAGCACCGAGCTTCAGCGCCACTTCAAAAGCCGGAGCCGTCTTCTGCCGGAAAATCTCAAGAACCTGCTTCGAATCGAGCGGCTCGGGATTCCGTGCCCAGACGAGCTCGGCGCCCTGACCACGACACAACTCACGCTGGCCGCGAGCCGAAATGAGGAGCATTTCTGTCTTCCGCGCGTCGGGAGCCTCACATTCGCCGATGAGACGGTAGCCTTCACCAATGAGCAAGTCACCCGCATTCAGCGCCACCGCGACGCCGTGCTCGGCATTCAGGGTCGGCTGGTCGTAGCGGCCGTGGTCCTCGTCTTCGATGTCATCGTGGATGAGCGAGGCCTTGTGGAAAAGCTCGGTCGCAAAGGCGATCTTTTTGATGTCGTCAGGGAGAGGATTGCCGCGGTCTTCGCGCAGCGCTTCGAACGCGGCGACGGTGAGGAAAGGACGCCAGCGTTTCCCGTCACGGGCGAGCCATTCGCGGGCGATCTCCTCCTGTTTTCCCTCGATCGGGCCCATCACGGCGGCGATACTTTCGGGGGTGAACCAGCCCTTCACCTCTTCGTGGAGAGCGGTGAGATCGAGACGGCGCGTGTTGTCATCGCTCGTGAGATGAAGATATTCCCAGACCCAGTCGATATCGACGGTGGTGTTGATGCAGTCATCCTGCAGGAGCGGAACGGCGATGGACGGAATCGCCGCGGCCTCGACGTAGGGAAAGGTGCGCTCCAGCACCGCGAGGCACGAGATCCCCACAATGGCCTCGATCTGTCCGGTCTGGATGAGTGACATCACGATGGCCGACCCTTCGGCCACGAGGACGGCGTAGCCGAGACGCTCGGCCTCGTTCTGGAAGTCCTGGATCGAGCAGAGACCGCACTGCTTGCAGAGCAGGCCGAACTCGTCAAAAGGCGCCGGGCATTTGTCCTCGACGCGCAGGCACTTCGGCATGAGGAGGAGGCGGCGCTCATACGGAATCTCGGCGAGGGTCTCGCGCCACATCTCGTTGTTGAGACAGACAGCGGTGTAGTGCAGGTAGGTCTCGTCCCCTTCGTAGCCCAGCTCCGCGAGAATGCGACGCGCGTGCACGTCGAGCTCCTCAAGCGGCATCGGCGGGACGGGATTCGATAACGCCACGTAGTTGCGTATCGTCCGGAGGAACTGGTCACGCTCCGGCTTCGTCTGGGGGATGTTCTTCTTCGGCGGACGGAAACGGGTCGTCGTGATGGGAACCGGCTTGGGAACCTTGATCGTTTGAATGGTTTCGACTGGGGAGGACATCTTCGGGTTTCCGACTCAAAAGGGTTAGGTCTCCGGCTCAACAGGATATAGTCCCCTGCCGCCGCTTCTCACTCTACTACAGAGAAGCGTCACGAAAAGTAGAATCAATGCAATGGAAATGACAATCCGTGATCAGGGGAAGAAAACGCTGAACAAATTCCGGGATTTGCCGCCGAAAGCCGTAAATTCGTGACGATTGCTCAAAACAGAGGCCCCGCATTTTCATGCATGAGAACCTTACCGCCGAACAGCGAAACCGGATCATCGCGATCATCCGGCGTGGAGCGAAGATTGAGGCGATCGAAGCCGGGCTGGCCGCAGCCAGTCGCCGTAGAACGGGTGCGAGAAATGCGGGCTAGTGGAAAGGTGAGGCAGACCTCCCTGTCCGCCTCCGTCCCCCAGGGCGCACGTTGCAGGATCACTCAACTACTTCGCGAACAGAAGCAGCAGCGTAGTCGCGGTTGAGCTTGGCGATGACGTCGGCGCTGATCTCCTTGGGGCAGACGGCCTCGCACTCATACTGGTTGGTGCAATTGCCGAAGCCTTCGGTGTCCATCTGGCGGACCATGGCGAGGACGCGACGGTCTTTTTCGGCATGGCCTTGGGGAAGAGTATTGAGGTGCGAAGCCTTGGCGCCGACAAAGAGCATGGCGCTCGCGTTCTTGCAGGCGGCGACACAGGCACCACAACCGATGCAGGTAGCAGCGTCAAAGGCATCGTCGGCGTCTTCTTTGCCGATGGCAATGGCATTCGCCTCGGGCGCGGAACCGGTCCGCACGTCGATGTAGCCCCCGGCTGCGATGATGCGGTCAAAGGCGGAGCGATCCACCATGAGATCTTTGATCACGGGAAAGGCGCGGGCGCGGAAAGGTTCGATCCAGATCGTGTCACCCTCGCGGAACTTGCGCATGTGGACCTGGCAGGTCGTGATGCCACTCTCTTTGCTGTGCGGCACACCGTTGATCGCGAGAGAGCAGGACCCGCAGATGCCTTCGCGGCAGTCGTGGTCAAAATGAATGGGGTCATTGCCCGCTTCGATGATGCCGGTGTTGACGATATCGAGCATCTCGAGGAAGGACGCCTCGGAAGGGATGTCCCTGGCCTCGTAGGTTTCGATGCGTCCGGTGGCGTTCGGACTGCTCTGGCGCCACACTTTGAGAGTCAGGTTCATGACAGTTTTGCGAAAATTTGATTACAGATAGGGTTACGCCGGGCACTTATTTGTAGCTGCGGACGCTGAGTTCGACGGCCTCATATTCGAGAGGCTCCTTATGAAGGACGGGGGGCACACCGGGACCCTTGAATTCCCATGCGGCGACGTAGCAGAACTCGTCGTCGCGACGCATCGCCTCGCCGGCATTGGTGTAGCCGTTCTTCACGTCCTCGTCTTCGGCAGTGAACTGGAACTCCTCGCGGAAGTGACCGCCGCAGCTCTCTTCACGGTCGAGGGCATCGTGGCACATGATCTCGGCGAAGTCGATGAAGTCAGCAACACGCCAGGCTTTTTCCAATTCCATGTTGGTTCCGTCGGCACTGCCGGGAACGATGACGTCCTTCCAAAAAGCCTCCCGGATCTTAGGAATCTTTTCGAGTGCCTCGAGCAATCCCTCTCTGGTCCGCGACATGCCGCACTCGTCCCACACGAGCATACCGAGTTCGCGGTGGAAGCTGTCGACGGACTTCGTTCCTTTCACCGACATAAGCTGTTGAATGCGCGCCTTCACCTCGGCCTCGACCTGCTTGAACTCAGGTGCACTGGTGGTAACAGAGCCGGGCTTCTGTCCGGCCAGATAGTTCGGCAGAGTCGCGGGGATGACGAAGTAGCCATCGGCCAGCCCCTGCATCAGCGCGCTCGCGCCGAGGCGGTTGGCTCCGTGATCGGAGAAATTCGCCTCACCGAGGACGTGGAGTCCGGGGATGTTCGACATCAGATTGTAATCGACCCAGAGCCCGCCCATCGTGTAGTGGACGGCCGGATAGATTTTCATCCCCAACTCGTAGGGGTCTTCTCCGGATATTTTCTCATACATCTGGAAGAGGTTGCCATAGCGCTCTTTGATTGTCTCGAGACCGAGACGATTGATGGAATCGCTGAAGTCGAGGTAGACGCCGAGCCCGGTCTTGGCAACACCGCGGCCCTCGTCACAGACTTCCTTTGCTGAGCGTGAGGAGATGTCGCGGGGGGCGAGGTTGCCGAAGGAGGGATACTTGCGCTCAAGAAAGTAATCACGCGCCTCTTCGGGTATATCTTTGGCAGTCCATTCTCCGGAACGGATCTTAGCGGCGTCCTCTTTGGACTTGGGCACCCAGATGCGGCCGTCGTTGCGAAGCGACTCAGACATGAGGGTCAGCTTGCTCTGGTAGTCACCGCTCACCGGGATACAGGTGGGGTGGATCTGGGTAAAACAGGGGTTCGCCATGTAGGCACCGCGCTTGTTGGCGCGGAGTGCGGCGGTGACGTTGCAACCCATCGCGTTGGTCGAAAGGAAAAAGACGTTTCCGTAACCGCCGGTGGCAAGAATAACGGCGTCGGCCGCATGGCTCGTGATCTCACCGGTAGCGAGGTCGCGCACGACGATGCCCTTGGCGTGACCATCGACGACCACCAGATCAAGCATCTCGGTGCGGGTGTACATTTTCACCCCACCTTTGGAGATTTCTTTTTCCAATGCCTGATAACACCCGAGGAGGAGCTGCTGCCCGGTCTGGCCACGGGCATAAAAGGTCCGGCTGACCTGAGCCCCGCCAAAGGAACGATTCGCCAGGGCGCCGCCATATTCGCGGGCAAAGGGAACTCCCTGAGCGACACACTGGTCGATGATCTGGACACTGATCTCGGCGAGGCGATGAACATTGGCCTCGCGGGAACGGAAGTCACCACCTTTGATCGTGTCGTAGAAAAGACGCCAGACCGAGTCACCGTCGTTCTGGTAGTTCTTTGCTCCGTTGATCCCGCCCTGCGCGGCGATGGAGTGGGCGCGGCGCGGACTGTCCTGATAGCAGAAGCACTTCACCTGATAGCCCAGCTCGGACAGGGTCGCGGCGGCGGCTCCACCGGCAAGGCCCGATCCCACAACGAGGACGGAGAATTTCCGCTTGTTTGCCGGGTTGATCAGTTTCGCCTTGGCTTTGTAGCTCGTCCACTTCTCCGGGAGAGGGCCGGGAGGAATAGCGGAATTAAGAGCGCCGTTCGAGGCGGTGGTGCTGGAACCTTCGGATGCCATGATCAGATTCGGTGAGAGTTCGGAAAAAAGGGAGGGTTCAGGGATTCAGCCCGGCAGGGGCTTCGGGAGAGGCCATCGAGGCAAGTTCGGAGTCTGTGAGGACTCCGGTCAGGATGAGTAAAGGAATGGACAGAAATCCGATCCACAACAGCACGGAAATGGCGAGCCCGAGCCGCTCGAAGGGAACTCGGGTTTTTTCCGTCCGTAGCCCGAGCGTTTGAAAGATCGAGGCGATCCCGTGGCTGAGATGTGAACAGAGCAGGGTGATGGAGACAAGGTAGAAAAGGACAATGAGCGGATTTTTAAACCCGGCGATCAGCATCCCGTAGACATCGTGACGCGAGGGGTCTGCGGGGTCTTTCATGCTCGCGAGAGCAGGGTCAACACGGACCGTGAAGTGGAAAATGTGAAAGATCACAAAAGCAATCACGGTGAGACCGCTCCAGATCATGATGCGCGAACTCGTCGATGCCTGTACGGTGGTGTTGCAGGCATACTGGGAGGAACGCGCCACCCGATTTTGCCGCGTCAGAGAAATCGTTGCGACGATGTGCAGGACGAAAGCAACGATGATGCCGAAACGCGCCAGCCAGATCCCCCATCCGTGAAGGAAGTGGTGGAGAAAATAGGCGTAGTCATTGAGATCCTTGCGGCCCTGATAAATGAGCAGATTCCCCGTCATGTGTCCCAGGAGGAATCCCACAAGCATGATACCTGTGATAGCTACGACTAGTTTCTTCCCAATGGAAGAAGCCCAAAATCGGCAGAGTGTTTTGCCAAGCGCGTTCATTTACGGTTTCTTAAGCATTACGACGGTTCTTTGCAAGAGGTGGCGTATTAAATTCGGCAAATTGAGGTGAATTTTTCAATTTGCGGCGAAAACGGCCGAAACCCTGCTGAGAAGGAGGGACGGCGTTCAAATAATGGTTGCAATCACGCGCCGCGTCCCCTTAGCATTCGCGAATCATGACCCGTCTCATCCGCTTTCTCGCCCTCTTTGCCCTGCTCTTCTCAGCATCCGTCGCCCGCAGTGAAGAGGTCGGCAAATCGATGGCCGAACGCATCGACGAGACCATCGCCCCTATTGCAGTGATGGCGGATAAGATTGTTTTCTTCGGCCTTGAAGTCACCGACGGCGTCGTCCTGCCGATCGTGCTCGTTCTCCTCGCCTTCACCGCGATTTTCCTGACAATCTACTTTCGCTTCATCAATCTGCGCGGTTTCGGCATCGCCCTGCGCACCGCCCGCGGCAAATACACACCGAAAGACGCGCCCGGAGAGATCACCCACTTCCAGGCGCTCAGCGCGGCCCTCTCGGCTACAGTGGGACTGGGCAACATCGGCGGAGTCGCCGTTGCCGTCGGTATCGGCGGCCCCGGCGCGACCTTCTGGATGATTGTGATGGGCCTCTGCGGCATGACGACAAAGTTCGCCGAATGCACCCTCGGGGTGAAATACCGCAAGTTCATGAAGAACGGCACCGTCAAAGGAGGCGGCATGTATTACCTCAGCGACGGCCTCCGGGAAATCGGTCTGGGCGGCCTCGGAAAAGTCCTCGCGCTTATCTTCGCGGTTTTTGTTATCGGAGGCGCTTTTGGAGCTGGGAATATGTTCCAGGCCAATCAGGCCTTCAGCCAGATGAGCAATACTTTCCCCGTCCTGAACGGCGCAAGTGGAAACGGTGCGGTCTACTTCGGTCTTGCCATGGCTATTCTCACCGGCCTCGTCATTCTCGGGGGAATCGTCTCGATCGCCCGGGTCACGTCCTTTCTCGTCCCCTTCATGTGCGGGATGTATGTGATTGCCTGTCTCATCATTATTTTCGGGAACATCACGGCCCTGCCCGGAGCCTTTGGCACGATCATTAGCTCGGCTTTCAGCAACGACGCGGTGACAGGAGGCATCATCGGTGTTCTCATTCAGGGGGTGCGCCGGGCCGCTTTCTCGAACGAAGCCGGGCTCGGCTCCGCCCCCATCGCCCACTCCGCCGTGAAGACAAACGAACCGGCCAGTGAGGGTTTTGTCGCGCTCCTCGAGCCATTCGTGGATACCGTCGTCGTCTGCACGATGAGCGCTCTCGTTCTTGTCATCACCGGGACCTGGCAAATCAGCGCCGAGGTCAATCCTGCGGGGGCAGACCTGATCAAAGCGCCGGCCTCGACCGAGCTCGTCCAAAAGCTCGAACCCGGGCAGTATCTCCATACCCGAAAGACGGACGGCGATCACGTCGAGGTCATCGGACTCGTCAACGGAGCCTTCCAGGAAACCGAAAAAATCACCGGATGGGTTGCCAAAAGCGCCGTGACGAGCAAAACCGGTGTGCCGGTGACCTCGCTCGCCTTTGCCTCCGTCCTTTCGTGGTTCCCCGTCCTACTCAGCCTCGCCGTCTTCCTCTTTGCCTTTTCAACGATGATCTCGTGGTCCTACTATGGACAGCAGGGCGTGATGTATCTTTTCAGTTTCCTCGGTGAAGACCGCATCCACCTCCCCGTGATCGTCTACAAGGTCGTCTTCTGCCTCCTCATCATCGTGGGAGCCTCGGCCTCGCTCGATAACATTCTCATGCTCTCTGATGCGATGGTTTTTGCCATGCTCGTCCCTAACCTCATCGGCGTCTATTTCCTCCTGCCCGTGATCAAACGCGAGACAGTGAAATACCTCGCGCTGGCGAAGGAAGTGGACGGGAAGTGAGGAGCTCGCTTTACACGCAAAGAGATCACGCAGATCCCAACGCTGATCTTTTCCCCGCTCGGAAGTTAATCACCGAGAGCACCACAAAGAGGATTGCGCCGCCGAGGTCGTGGATGGGGAAGGCCAAGCCTTCCCAGAGCGTGGTATTCCCTGGGAAAAGGAGAAGACCAGCCGCGACAAAATAAAGGATGCGTCCCCGCTTGGTGATGGCATCGAAATAGTAGCCCGTCAAACCGATCGCAAAGGCCGCCGTTCCGATCGCCGCAATGATAAAAGCGAGGGTGATATCCCCGATGGCGGCAGGTCCTCCGTCCGGGGCGAGCATGAGCAACTCGGGTCGGAAGACAAACATGAAAGGCAGGAAAAACCCAACCAGAGAAGAGCGGAAGGCGTGCATGGCCGTGGCCATCATCGGAGCCCCCGCGATGGAACTCGCCGCGAAAGCCGCAAGCGCGACCGGAGGGGTGACCATGGAGAGCATGCCGAAATAGAAGATGAACATGTGCCCGGCGAGCGGCACCACCCCGAGATCGCCGAGGACGTCCCCGATGAGAGTCGCGAGGAGGAGGTAGCACACCACCGAGGGCAGCCCCATCCCGAGGACGATGGAGGAGAGCATGATCACGAGCAGCGCGAGGAGGAGACTGCCTTCAGCAATCGGGATAATCAGCGACGGGAAGCGCGTCCCCGCTCCGGTGAGGGTGACGACACCAATGACGATGCCGACGCAGGCGGCCGCGCAGATGAGCGGGATGACATCGCGCGCCGAATCCCGCAGCGCCTCCAGCAGGGAACGGACGTTTAGCCGGGTCGAAGGGTGGAAGCAGCTCAAGATCAGGATCACGACGAGCGAGAGAGTCACGGCGCGGAAGGGGCTGTAACCAAAGAAAAGAAAGCCGAGCAGACTCGCAAAAGCACCAACGAAGACTAGGCCGGCATAGATGTTGAACTCCGCCGCTTTTTCCGTTTTTTTACCATCCGATTCGAAATCCGCCACCGTGGCCAGTTTCCCCTCCCGTGCCGCGAGCTGTTTTGAGTGGAAGTGCACGATGAGGAAAAGAGACATGTAGAAGAGCACCGCCGGCAGAATGGCCGCCTGGACGATCTGGAGATAAGTGACCGCCGGGGTGACGATCTCCAGCATCATGTAGGCGGCCGCGCCCATTACCGGCGGCACGAGAGCCCCGCCCGAACTGGCTGCCGCCTCGATCCCCGCAGCCCGCGCCGCCGAATAGCCCGAAGCCCGCATCATGGGGATGGTGAAAGTTCCCGTCGTGACGGTATTGGCCACGGCACTCCCGGAGAGAGAGCCCATGAGACCGCTGCTGAGGACTGACACCTTGGCCGGCCCGCCGAGACTGTTGCGGAAGACTTTTTTGGCAAAATCGATGATGAAGCCCGTCGCTCCCGTCGCCTTGAGGAAAGCCCCGAAGATGACGAAAAGGAACACGTAGGTGAACATGACACGCAGCGCCACGCCGAAGATCCCCTGCCCCTGCAACACGGTTTGGGAAATGGTGCGATCCAGTGCATACCCGCGGTGCGGGAGCAGCCACGAGGGCAGGACCTGGCCATAGAGGCAGTAGCCGATGAAGAGAAGAGAAAGGAGGGGCAGAGCGAGACCGATCGAGCGGCGCGTCGCCTCGAGCACGAGAATCGCGAGGACGCCCCCGACCGCAAAATCGAGCGAGTTTTCCCGACCGGCCCGGTTGCCGAGCGACTGCCCATCGGCCCAGAAGCTCGCAAAGGCGGGCTCGGTCTGGACCACGAAATAGCTGCAAGCGAGCACCGAGAGCAAGGCGA
This sequence comes from Verrucomicrobiales bacterium, assembly GCA_030730365.1. Lineage (GTDB taxonomy): Bacteria > Verrucomicrobiota > Verrucomicrobiia > Verrucomicrobiales > DEV007 > Arctic95D-9. Next base: position 7,103 of record JANQVJ010000005.1, on the reverse strand, counting down.
GGACAAGATCACTCGCCCGTGCGACGCGGTGTCCTTTTAAAGAGGAGTGCAAAGGGTGGTGCAAAAAACAGAGAACCATCCCGAGCATCGCAAAGATCGCCAACTGGGACTGGGGGGATAACTGCGGGTAATTGACCTCGGCCAGCGTGAAGAGACAGAGGATGGTGCCGACCGATAGCAAAGCAATACCTCGCCAGCGAGGAGCCGCTGTCCCAGGGGTGTCGGACTTCACCTCCAGCGAAGCGGATTCGGGGATGGGCTCGGATTGCATCGTGACAGTGCTGTAGTCTGCTTTGGGATTCGGAGTGGATTACTCCGGCTTATCCGCCGTCCAGATGCCGATCTCTTTATAATAGCGAATCGCTCCCGCATGAAAATCCGTGCCCGTGTGACGGACCACATTGGCGGGATTGATCGCTTTCCCGGCGGGGTGTTTCTCGGCCGCGTCTTCCCGGTTTTCGTAAAGGGTCTTCGTGATCCGGTAGACCAGATCCTCATCCTGGGTGGCGGAGGTGATGAGATGCATCGAGCCTACGTTGAGGCCGAGGAAATCAGCATCCTGCCCGCGATAGGTTCCGCCGGGGATGGTCGCGTCGTGGAAGAAGGAGTAATCGCGGACGAGCCCCGCCCGGACTTCCGGATCGAAGGGAATAAAGAAGATGTCCTGAGACGCCGCCGCCTGGCTGATCGAGGCGGTCGGAATCGCACCGCCGAGGAAGGCCGCCGCCGCAGAACCGTCCGAGAGCATGTCGACCGCCCCCGCCTGGGTCGCGTTCAGTGGTGTGATGTCCGTCATTTTGACTCCGTGGGCTTCCAGAATCGGAGCCACGAAGCTCTCAAATCCTGCTCCGGGAGGACCGATCACAACCCGCTTGCCCTTGAGTTCGGCGATCGTGGTCACGCCCGATCCGGCGGTGGTGATAAACAGGGCCACGTTCGGGGCCAGAGTCATGACCGCCTCGACTGGTTGCGCTGCCGGCCACTCGCCTTCTCCCCGCACCGCGAAATAGGTGATCGCGGCATTGGACATGGCGAGGTCCAGCTCCCCCTGCGCGAGGCGCGAGATATTTTCCTGCGAACCCATCGTGGACTCGGAGTTGACCTGCCAGTTGTTCCCTTCGGCATGGGCATTGAGCACCTCTCCAAGAGCCCCGCCAACAACGAAGAAAGCGCCTCCCGGAGGAGCCGTTCCGATGCTGACAAAATCCGGGCGTCCGGAGTCGGAGCAGGCGGAGAGCATTAGAGCGCAGGACGCAGCGGCGAAGGCGGTGGAAAAGGGGTTACTCATTCTGTCAACTCGACCGCAATCCGGCCGTTTCGTCAAGCGGCGGTGATCCGGCAATCGGGTCGGAATTCATTTCGTTCGGGACTTGTCCGGCATAGGCCCGACCGGCGGATCCTGCCTTTACCCCGATTCGCTGGCGTTGCTTGACCGCACGCGATGCACGCGATTCAAGAGAGCCCTTCGCTCACCAGCCGCTCGGGCCGTGCGCTCTTGGGCACCAGCAACCGCAAATTGGACCTGCTCACCGAGCGCTTCCAGACCCGCTTCCAGACCGTGAAGATCCTACCGCCGGAGACCGAGGAACTGGCCGAATTCCTCATCGCGCACTGACCCGTTCCGAAGCAGACCGCCCTCCAGGTCGCGGTCGGCAGTGGTAGCTGTGTCAGGGCCGCGCTCGCCGACCTCGAATCGTGGCTGGATTGCCGACCATGAACCACAACCCAGAACCTGAACCCGTGGAGCGAAGCGGACCTTGCTGCGGTGATGGAGCGCGAGTTCGAGATCGAGGTGGTTGCGGATGATCCGAAGCGGGACCCGGAGGGTGAGCGCAGGGGCGCGAATCAACCAGCAGATCCTCGATGGACTCCGCGCCATCCAGATCCGCGACCAGTTGGAAGAAGTCTGGAGCATCAGCCGACTCCAGCCGCAGCAGGGGCGCTGCATCCTCAACTTCTGCGGTCAACCCGGCACCGGGAAGACCCGTGCCGCCCTCGGAGTGGCGCACCGCCTCGGCCAGCCGCTTTATCAGGTGGACTATTCGTCGGTGATCTCGAAGTATCTCGGCGATACCGCGAAACACATCAAGCGTGCCTTCGAGCGGGCGACCCATCATGGTGCGGTCCTCTCCCTCGACGAGGCCGACAGCCTGCTTTCCAAGCGGGTCAGCCTCGACGAATCCTGCGCGACCTCGATCAACCAGAACCGGAATTGCCTGATGCAGGAACTCGACCGCTTCGAGGGCGTGGTGGTGATGACCACGAACCTGTTCGGCAATTACGACGACGCTCTGCTGCGGCGGGTGCAGCGGCACATCGAGTTCCGCCTTCCTGACTCTTTCATGCGCCGGGAGCTTCTCGCCCTCCATCTACCCAACCCCGATCGGGTGAAGGCCAATCTGCGCTTTGCCTCCGGCTTTCTCCACTGCGTTACGAATCTCGCGGATCAAAGTCGGGGCCTCAGCGGCGGGGACATCCTCAACATTTGCCTGAACGCCATCCACGCCGGGAGCCGCGATCCTGATCCGGCAAAGTGGTTCGTGACGGAGGAGATGCTGCTTCGGGAAATCAAGCGGGCCAAGGCGGCGAAGGAGAAGCATTCGGGACGCTAGGCAGGTGGCCAGGAGATCGGGTTTCGAGTGTGAGAGAGGGAAACGGCCAGAAATAAGTGCGCGGTTCGATCACCTTCACCACTCCCAGAGCCGCGACAACGGGACGGCCAGGAATCCTGATTTCCCGAGCGGGAGGACCGCATCTCCGTCGTAGAGAACGATTCCTCCTTGAAAGTCGCCTTTCGCCTGCTCCGCCAGACGATGAAGACCGCGGCCGTCGGACGGATTAACCGTCGCCGCTGCTTTTATCTCAATTCCCCAAACCTCGCTGCCACGGGTGATCACACAGTCCACCTCGACTTGATCCTTGTCCCGGTAGTGCCAGAAGCGCAAATCGGGATCGGTCCATCCTGCCTGGGCGATGAACTGCTGCAACACGAAGGATTCGAGAAGATGGCCGAAACGTTCGCGCTTCGTATTCCAATCATCGGCATGAAGGTCGGCCAGGGTGGCAGCCAGTCCGGTGTCGCAAAGGTGGACCTTGGGGGCTTTGACGAGACGGTTGGCGGAGTTCCGGTGCCACGCCGGAAGCGTGCGGATGAGGAACAGCTTTTCGAGGATGGCCAGGTGACGGTCGATCGTCTGCCGATCTTCATGGAGATCTCCGGCGAGAGAAGTGACATTAAGGAGTTCGGCGGTGCGGAGGGCGAGCAGTTCAAGAAGTCTCGCCACATCATTGCTATCCTTGATTCGAGCCACGTCGCGAATGTCCCGCTCGACAATCGACCGAATGTATTGCCGATGCCACTGGCGAGCCCGGATGGGTAGGCGCTGGTTCGGCTCGGGATATCCCCCCATCAATAGCCGATCGGGTATCGTTGAGCGTTTGAGAGCTTTCCCGCCGCTTAAAGGCTCTTGAAGTTCGCCGCGCAACAAGCGCTTCAGGAAATGGCCGGTGGTGCCCGCTTTCTCGGCTTCCGTGAACGGTTGGAGGAAAAGACATTCCATCCGACCCGCGAGCGAATCAGCGAGGCGGGGAAGTTGGAGGAGATTCGCCGATCCCGTGAGGAGAAATCGTCCGGCTCGCCGGTCCGAATCCACCACACGCTTGATGGCGAGGAGCAGTTCGGGGACCCGCTGCACTTCATCGAGGGTGACCTTGGCGGGCAATTGCGCGACGAAGCCCGCCGGGTCTGAAGTCGCTGCCTGCAGATAGTTCTGATCATCGAGGGTGATGTAATCCCGGTCAGGAGCCAGGATTTTCGCCAGGGTCGATTTCCCAGACTGGCGGGCACCTAGAAGGCAGACGACCGGGGTATCGGTGAGGGCTGCCTCCAGCGCGCCTTGCAGGAGGCGGGCAACCAGTCGTTTTTCCTCGGCCATTTGCTATATAGGATACCGTCCAATTGCGGCACGTCAATCCGTCCAATTGCGGTATTGAAGATCGTCCACCTGTGGCACAGACAGGGAATAGCCAAAAAAACGGTCAAATCGATGGGGAGCTTGCACCAGCAGAGATTGATGCAAGGGCTGCTCGAAGCGGCCTATGATTGCAGGGATTTCCTTTTTCATCCCCTCGACTCCCTTCCCGCCGAAGGCCCGGGGTCGGAGGGGGCTCGGCCATTCGAGTAGAAACGCATCAATCCACTGCCGCCGGCATCGATCTACGCTCCGCTTCGATTGCCGACACGAAATGGATCCGGGGATTGCGGCGATTGTGAAACGGTACACGACCATCGCCGTCCGCTCCGAGCAAAGTTCACCCCGTTCGTGTGCGGATTCGACCTCCGAGGAAAGGCCGACACGCTACGCCGCTCGCGGCTAATGGAGAATCCTCCGACGCCTCACGCCGCCGCTGTGGCCATAAGCGTGAGCGAATGGACCGCGCAGGGCGGGGCGGCCGGGAACTGATCCAGCGGACTCACCACCCCGAGCCCGTTCGCCCCCGTCGCCACGTGCAGGTAGATCTCGGTCGTGGAGCCGAGGAGCGCGGCAGGCGCTCCGAGACAGCCAGCCGACAGGCTGCCCGAAGGGGGCGAAGTGCGGGAGCACTGAAGTCGCAAATGTCTTCGTGGCCGAGGATCTCCTGGATAGTTCGCAGATCGGTCCCCGCTTCGAGCAGGTGCGTTGCAAAGGAATGACGCAGCGCGTGGCTCGTCACCCGCCTCTCGATCCGCGCCTCCACCGCCGCGCGTTTGATCGCTTCGTTGTAGACCTTCCCGTGGAGGTGATGACGGCGCCGGAGGCCGCTTTCCGGATCGACCGATAGCTGCTTCGCCGGGAAGAGCCAAAAACGCCGAGGGCCGGAGGCGTTTTGGACGGAGCGAAGCGAAGCCCGCAGGGTGAGGCGGCCGGGCGGGGCCGCCGAATCAAAACCAATCAAACGACTCCGCGGCTCTGCGGAACTTCCGCGCCAGGGCACCGGGGATGTAGACGCCCGCCACTCCGGCGCTCTGGTCCTGTTCCCAGAGCGCCCGCGCCCGTTCGATCTGCTCCGCCAGTTCGTCGCGCAGGCGTTTCGGGAGCACGGTCATGCAGCCGAGCCGCGGCGGCTAAGCGGCGAGACAGCCTGCCGCAGGCAGCCCGGAGGGCGAGGGAGCCGTGCGGCGGCGACCGAGGCAATCCTTGTCCCCCCTTGCCCAGGCGCACCGTCACCCTGCCGCGGTCGAGGTCGATATCCTTCACCCGCAAGCGCACCACCTCGCCTTCCAGCCGGGGGCCTGGGGTCGTAGGGGGGTTCGAAACGCCCGCGAACCCGCGACCGTTGAAATGCCGATGACGGGACTCGAACCCGTCCGAGCGTGAGCTCAGCGGATTTCAAGAGGGCAGAGAGTTTGAAAAAGGCCATTTCAGGCACGCGATCCTAAACGTCCGTCAGGAAATGTCGCAGGCTCCTCTTCATCGTGCAGCAATCGGACCTGCCCCTCCGCGGCAGCCAATCACCGGACCACCCGAAGGGGCCACGGCCGAGCCGATGTGGGTGTCAGATTTCCCATTGAGATCATTCCCGTCCCGGCATGGATCCGATCGAGTGGACTCGCCACCCCGCAGGCGCTGAGATTGGTCGCGACGTGCGTGTAGATCATCGTCGTCTCCAACTCGGCGTGTCCCAGCAGCTCCTGCAGGGTTCGTATATCCGTGCCCGCCTCTAGCAGATGGGTCGCGAAGGAATGGCGAAGATCATGCGACTTCACCCGTTTCTCGATCCCGGCCGCACGGACCGCCTCGCGCAGCGCATTCGTGTAGGTCTGCCCGTGGAGATGGTGTCGCCGCCGTATCCCCGTCTCGGGATCGACCGAGAAATGGTCGCTCGGGAAAAGCCACGCCCATTCCCATTGCTCCCCCGCCTTTGGCAACTTGCGGGCGAGAGCACCCGGCAGGGCCACGCCCGGGACACCCGCGGCACGGTCGGCATGAAACTGTTCGTGGAGACGCTCCTTCCAGTCGATCAGTTGCACCGCGACCTGCTGCGGCAGGACGGTGACCCGGTCGCGATTGCCCTTGCCCGCCCTCACCGTCACCTGCCGGCGATCGAGGTCGATATCCTTCACCCGCAGATTGAGTAGTTCGCTGCGCCGCAGACCCGCCCCGTATTGCAACTCGGCGGCGAGACGGCATTTCTCCGGCAGATTCGCGAGGACGGCCGCGACCTCGCCGACACTCAGGACGACGGGGATCCGCTTCGGGGTCTGCCGCAGCCGCACGTTCAGATGGACCTCTTCGCGACCACAGACCTCGCGGAAGAAAAAGACCAGCGCATTCAGCGCCTGTTTCTGGGTGGAGTAGGCGACCTTCTCCTCCGTCACCAGCCAGGAGAGCCATTGACTCGCCTTGCCCTCGTCCATCACCGCCCGTGCTTCGCCAGCCCACCGGGCAAATCGACCGACCCATCCCGCGTAGGTCTCCCGGGTGCGACGCGCGAGACCTCGTCTACCTCCCGCCCGATTCACCGCGTCGCGGACCCGTTCTTCGAGGGTGCGGGTCTCCCGGCCCTCAGCTTTGGCGAATCGCAGCCAGTTCAGGTGCCAGCGGAAAGCTTCAGCCCATTGCTCCAGTTGCCAATCCTGACGCTCCTTCGCCTTGACCTTGAGTTTCCAGAAGGTCGCGGCGGTCTCACGGGAAGCCGGAAGTTGCTGGGAGATCCGCCACTTCTCATACCAGCCGAGGATCATGGCAAAGCCCGACTTGTCGGAGCGGGATACATCGCGAGAAAACTCGAGGTCACTGCTCCAGGGAAAGATGTTCTTCTGTTCACTGTTCATGAAAACGCTTTTCCCAGAAAAAAGACGAAATTGCAAACACAAATTCAGAGCTTCGTTTTTGTGAATCTTCAGGCGAGATTGAAAGCCCGATGGGATAAGAAATCCTATCGGAATTTCAACCGGTTCTAAAAATCAAGAACTCAATCGACGGGAAATCGGAGCCATTTCCTCGCCTTGTTGGAGGGAATTCCTTGACCTGACGGGGAAAATTGGGTTTTCTGGAGAGAGTCCCAAAAGCGATCGGCGTTGAACCCGGGTGATAGCAGATTGGACTAATTACACTGTTGTG
>JANQVJ010000004.1:13855-49877 GCA_030730365.1 Verrucomicrobiales bacterium | reverse complement strand
GCCCCAAGGAGGCACGACATTCCTGTCGTGCTTTTTGGCAGGCGGTTAACTTAAGGTAGCCGTCAGCGCAAGAGGTGGACAGGAATGTCCACCCTCCTTGTAATTCCAGGGGACAGGTTACCCCAACAGATAACCTGTCCCTTGAAATTCTAATTGCCCCCCTTTTGGCCCCCTGAATTCCAGCACCCTTTCAGATTATTCGTAACTCGTTGATTGTAAGGTGGGCCCGGTGGGGTTCGAACCCACGACCAAGGGATTATGAGGAGCGGCTTGAACTAAAATTCACACAACTCCCTGACGGTATTTAAGTTACGAGATTCTCCGAATCCCTTGGTCAGAATAGAGCACCTGCCCCTTCCGCAAAAATGACGCTTGCGCTGTTCGCTGGCCATCCAATTCTCAAATGCAGTTTCGAGTCACTCACGCTTCGCCACCATGTACAGAATAGGAACTCTTCTGACGCTTCTCATTGGGGGGTATTCCGGTCAAATATTTCTGAACGCAGAGAATCGGGACTCCCTTGAAAAGGTGGTAGATCCTTGAACGGCTCACTGTTTTGCGAACTGAAGATGGGGAATCTGTCGACATTTCGGGCTTCGATGTCCTCCTTTCGTGTCAACGACCATCGCAGAATGGTAGATTTATTTCCGAATTTCCCGATGGTGTGAGGAGACTATTGAAGACCCCGGATTTTTCCCGAAACCGCTAACAGTAGCGCTTAACACCACCCATGGATCCCGCCTCCGATTTCGTCAGACTCTGGACCTGCCACCAGGCGGAGGTGGAGCGGTATCTTTTCATGATGATACCCCGGCAGGTGGACGCCGCGGAAGTCTTGCAGGATGTCTCGGTGCTCCTCTGGAAGAAGTGGGACCAGTATGACCCGGAGCGACCCTTCGTCCCATGGGCGATCCGCTTCGCTTATCTCGAAGTTCTGAAGTGGCGGCAGCGCCAGGCACGGGAGAAACTCGTGTTTTCCGACTCTTTACTGGAACAGCTGCACCACCGCCACGACGAGGAAGCACCCCTCATGGAGGTTCGGCGCAAGGCGCTCGACAACTGTCTCAGCAAACTGAGCGAACAGCAGCGAAAGTGGGTCTACCTCCGCTACGGTCGTCACGGCGCCGTCAAGGAGGAAGCCGAGAAGACTGGTGTTAGCATGCACAAGCTCTACTACGCTTTGGAGAAGATCCGGAGCCAGCTGCTCGATTGCGTGGCGCAGTTTCTGCAAAAGGAGGGCTGGAGCGATGCGTGATTCAGATTCGAAACACCGAGATCTCGATCCCCTGCTGGCTCGACTGGTCGATGAAACGATCACGCCGGATGAGATGCTTAAGCTGGAACGGCGGCTCGATGGCAATCCGGAAGAGCAGCGGCGCTACCTGCACTACCTCGACCTACACGCGGACCTCGTCCAAGTGGACGGCGGCGAACAGGGTGAGGCCCTCGTCCGGCGTCTCCGGCGGCGCCACTGGATCGCCGCCGGCTTGGCTGCGGCGGCAGCAATCACGCTCGCATCGTTGTTCTTATTTCGCGATGATACGCCCTCGCCGATGCCGGTGGTTCGCGTGGTCGACCTGAATGGTCCGGTGAAGTGGATCGTCGGCGGTGAAGCAATCTCTCGAATCAAGGTCGGCGACGCCCTGCCGAGCGGCACCCTGGAAACGCTGGCGCCCGATTCCTGGGCGGAAGTGGTGTTCCCGGATGGCACTAACGTTTCGCTGTCGGGCCAGACTTCCGTCGCGATTTCCCTGATCGAAGGACGGAAAGTCCTCCGACTTCGGGATGGCGATCTATCGATAGATGCCGCAAAGCAACCGATCGGTTCGCCGATGCAGATCATCACGCCATCCGCGCAAGCCGACGTTCTCGGTACCAGGTTCAATGTGACGGCAGATGAGTTTTCCGCCCGCTTCGTGGTCAATGAGGGATTGGTCCGTGTCACCCGCTTGGCCGACGGCAAGGTCGAAGACGTGGCCGCCGAGGAGGTGGTTGTCGCGGCGCTCGAGCAGGGCACGGAATTCACCGCAAGCCCTCGCCGGGCTTTCGTCGAAAGTTGGAAAAGTGAACTGCCCCGGGATCGGCTTCAGGGTCAATGGGAGCCTGGCAGCGAAGACGTTCCCGATGGTCTGCGCGCGATGCCGCATCTCTGGAGGGGGGAATCCGGCGACCCGAGAGAGCCCATCCTGCTCTTCTCGGCGGTCTTTGATCCTTCGGCGGGGAGACTGCCTCCGGTTCAACTGGCAGCAGGAACACGGTTCTTGGTTCGGGGACGGATCAATCGGGAACTGCGGGTCGATGTGGGCTTCGGGACCAACCGTGCCCGAGGAGGTACCGTGGGAAAGTATACCATTCCCCATGGCGTTCATGTCCGTCCGAATGGGAACGGTCGGTTCGAGTTCACGCTCGCTCTCGAGGATTTCAAACCGATGAGAAGCCATTTCCCCGATTCGCCGACCGGTCACGAAATTGATTGGCTTTGGATTCAAACGGCGAAGGTGGACGCAGGACTGGTGATCGAAGGCATCGAATTGAGCGAATGAAGTCTTTCCATTTCGCTTGTACTTTGGCGCTTGCTGCGGCGTCTTCCCTCCTTCCCTGCGTGACAGAGGCGTGGGCCGGTGAGGCCGGCAAAGCCGAGACCGCACTTCCGCAAGCTCTTACCCGCGAGGACTTCCAGGGACTTCTTGAGCGCTCGCCTTTCATCCGCTCGCTAGACCTGCCCGGCACGATCGTCCTGACCGGAGTCGCCGTCCTGGATGGGAGTCCCATGGCCACCTTCATCGACACCGAAGACGGGCGCTCGATGTTGATTTCGGACTCTCCGAACGATCTGGGGTGGAGCTTGGTCGAAGTCCGAAGGATGGACGATCTGGAAGCGGCGGTCGCGATCATTGCAAGGGGAGGCGGCGAGACGTTCCGAGCCTATCATGACGAGGATTTGATCAAAAACGCGAGTCAGCGGCTGCGTTTCGGAGGTGGGTCCCAGGCTCAGCAACTCGCCGCGCTTGGTGCAGAGGACATTCTGCCTGATTGGGTGAACCAGATCGAGGATCCCGTTCAAAGAGGGCAAGCCATTGCGAAAATGATCGAGGGAGGAGCCTTTGACAAATCCCCCTTCGGGGCGGTGAATGTGGCGCTTTCGCAAACCGATCCGAGTGCCAGGGGGACGGTGATGTCAGCCGCGTTCGGCAGACTGGGAGGAGGAGTCGGCGGGGTCGACAGGACAGCCGCCGTGGCCCGACTGAATACCCTGCCGACGGGGCGGGATCGGGATTTCGCGATCAACGGATTGGCCCACGGCCTTGTTGGGTCAGACCCTCAGGCCGCCCTGAAATGGGCCAATTCCATCTCCCAGGAAGATTTTCGCAAGGTCGTGGTGGGGAACGTGACCCGTCGGATCGAAGGGCAGTCTTCCCGGACCGGCAAAAGGTGACCCGATCGTCTCACCGAAGAGTCATGTTTTTCAGTTTTTCTTCCGAATTTACCGCCCCGGCGCGGAGATATGACGACACCATGAAGATCCGCCCCACACTTCTCCTCTTTACTCTTTCGATCCTGATAGCCCCGGCTGGCCACGCCCAAGCTCCTGCGGAAAGCTGGCACCAGTGGCGCGGTCCCGAGAACAACGGCATCTCGCCCACGGCGAAGCCGCCGGTCGAGTGGAGCGAGGAACGAAACCTCCGCTGGAAGGCCGAGATCCAAGGCAATGGCACTGGCAGCCCCATCGTCTGGGGAGACAAGGTGTTCGTTACCACCTCCATCGATACCGGCACGATTGATCCGAACTTGCCGAAGCCGGAGGATCAGCCGGAACGGGTTTTTGGAATCAAGTATCCCAACACCAGCTTTGAAATGGTCGTGCTTTGCTTCGACCGCAGGACTGGGAAGCCACTCTGGCGGGAGGTCGCGAGAACTCTGGTTCCCCACGAGGGCCATCACAAGGACGCCAGTTTTGCCTCGGCTTCGCCCTTCTGTGATGGAGAACGACTCTACTGCTGGTTTGGCTCGGCTGGCCTATTTGCCTACTCTCTCGAGGGGAAGAAGCTCTGGGAGCGAGATCTCGGCCCTGCCAAAATCGGCGCCAGCCTCGGGGAGGGAAGCTCTCCCGTGGTGCATGATGGGAAACTCGTCCTCGTTCGCGATCATGCAGGACAGTCGACCATCGAGTGTCTCGATGCAACGAACGGCAAGACACTCTGGAAGATGGACCGCGACGAGGGCAACGCCTGGGCCACCCCCGCCATCGCTGTACATGATGGGGTCACCCAGGTGATCACCTGCGCCTCGAAACAGATCCGCAGCTACGATCTCGAGACCGGTGAAATCCTCTGGTGGGCGACCGGGCTGACGGGAAACTGCACGCCCTGTCCCATTGTCCAGGGTGACACAGTTTACTGCATGAGCGGCTATGAGGGCCATGCCTTGCTCGCGATTCCGATCACGGGCAAAGGCGATGTGACGGACCAGATCCGCTGGAAGGCCGACAGCGGCACGCCCTACGTCCCGTCGCCCCTTCTCTACGACGACCAGCTCTATTTCACCCAATCCAACCAGGGCATTCTCTCCTCGCTGAAGGCAACCGACGGCGGTGAAGTGTTCGAACGGACGAGGATTTCCGACCTTGGCGACATCTACGCTTCACCGGTGGGGGCCGACGGACGAATCTACTTCACCGGTCGCAAAGGAACGACCGTGGTGATTGAGCACGGAAAGGATTTCAAAGTCCTCGCCACCAACCAACTCGATGACAACTTCCACGCTTCTCCCGCCCTCTCCGGGAAGCAGCTCTTTCTCCGCGGGATGCGCTTTCTCTACTGTCTGGAGGAAGGCGGCAAGGTGAGCGGAACGCCGATGACCACGGCACCCGCCCCTGAAAAAGAATCACCTCCGGCCGACCCGAAGAAAGCCCTCAGCGACCAACTGCGCAAAATGGTCGAGTCCGGAAAAATCACCGGTGAAGAATCCATCGAGCTCTACCTCAGCGCCTTTCCCGGGGAGAAGGAAAACGTGAAGCGATGGCTCGCCGATCTGCAGGGCGAGGAGGAAACCCGGAAACTGCTCGAGCAAGTCGCCAAGCGGGAAATCCCGAAGGACTATCCCGGAGGCGAAGGGCACCAGCCCTTTGTCGACAAGTGGTTCGAAAACGCTCCGCCGGAGAAAGCCGCTGAAGTCGGCCGGCTCTGGAAAGAACACCGGCGGCTTTTTCCCGACATGGAGAATAAGGGGGAATCTTTCATCCGAATCCTCGACTACGTGCGCTCCGTAGCACCCGCCACAGCCGGCGGAACCCAACCGCCAGCGCACCAGTCGTCGGCGAAAGACGTCGCGGCGAAGAAGGCCAATCCCCACATCAAGAAACTCGAGAAGGCCGAAATCTGGAGCGAACCCGGGAGACCGGCGGGCGGACGCGGGTCGGTTTCCGGCCTGGTCAGCGACCAGGGCGGCAAGCCGATGGGCGGCGTGATGGTGTCGGCCTTCGACACCGAGCGTCGGATGAGCACCTCGGTTTTTTCCCAGCCGGACGGCTCTTTCCGGATCGACGAACTGGCCGAGGGGAATTTCCGGATCCGCGCGCGCTTGCTCGGACAGCTCGATCGTTGGATCGAAGACGTGAAGACTGGCGCGAACGATCTGGCGTTTTCGATGGAGCCGGCGACGGGCATGGACCTCGAATATCAGCGTCCGGGGGACGATGCTTTGTCGATGCTGCATTTTGACAATGTCAGGGACCGCCTCAACTTCAAGATGATGTGCGCCTACTGCCATCAGATCGGAACACGGGGCTTCCGCACGCCGGAAAAACCGGTCGACTGGGAAACGATGATTCGGCGGATGGATGGATTCGGCGGGCTCTACCCGCACACGCAGGAAACAATCGTCCAGCGCATTCTCGACGCTTATAGCGATGAAGCGGTGAAAAAATGGCCGCCTTACCAACCCTCTCCAGCGCCTAGCGGGATGGCCGCCAATGCGAAAATCACGGCATGGGAAATGGGCGAGCAGTATGAGGCCTCATTCCATGATCTGGACATCGGTCCCGACGACGGCCTGGCTTACGTCGTCCACATTGGCAAGCAGTACACGGCGACGCTGGACCCTGAGACGACCGAGCGGATCTATTACAAACTTCCACGTGGCTCGCAAGGCCCGCATTCGATCGAGCCCGACAACGAGGGACAGATGTGGCTCACTCTCTGCGTCTCCGGCGAGATGGCGAAATTCGATCTCAAGACCAAGGAATACACCATTGTTTCCAGCGCCGAACCTCCGGCCGAACGCGGATCGTGGCCGCACACCTTGCGCGTCGATCCCAAGGACCCCGAAAGTTTCATCTGGTACACCGACGCGGGCCGAAACTCCGTCTTCCGCCTCCACCCGAAGACGCTGGAGCGAAAGGAATTCCACCTCCTCGACGCCGGACAGGTCAAGGCCGGCGGCAAAGGCGAGTCGAACGGCGTCACTCCCTACGGTCTCGACTACTCACCGGTCGACGGGAAGATCTGGTATTCGAAACTCAACGGCAACCGCATCGGCCGGATCGATCCAAAGGCGCCCGACGGCGACATCACCGAATGGAACCCGCCTTTCCGCGGACCTCGCCGCCTGCACGTCGCACCGGATGGCATGGTCTGGGTTCCGGGCTTCGGTTCCGGCGTGTTCGGCAAGTTCGATCCCAACACCGAGGAGTGGACGGTTTATCCGCTTCCCAACTACCAAAACCAGATCCCCTACGCGCTCAATGTCGCGCCGGACGGCATGGTCTGGATCTGCGGGACGGGCAACGACACGCTGTATCGTTTCAACCCGGAAACCGAGTATCTGGTCGAGTTTCGCCTGCCCACGCAGGTCAGCTACACGCGCGAGATCGAGTTCGACGCCGAAGGCAATGTCTGGACCAGCACCAGCAACGCGCCGGTTCGGCACATCGAAAATGCCTGCGGCGAAATCATCAAATTGGAGATTCTCGACAAGGAGGAAAAGGAAATGGGCGGCGTGAAGCTGATCCCGATCGAACTCAGCCTCGATGAACAGGGCATCCTCACCGAAGCGGAGCTCGCGAAGCAGGCGGAGAAGCTCGGCGAATTGTTCGTAAAAATCGAGGCCCGCGAGTTGCCGAAGGACTATCCGGGCGGCGGCCCCAAGCATCAGGCCTACGTCGAACGCATCATGCAAACCATACCCGAAGATCAACGCGATCGAGTCGGTCAGCTCTTCAACCAGCGGCGCAAGTTGGATATACCGATGGAGAAGCCCGGCAACGTGTATATCAAGATCCTCGATTTCGTCGCCTGGGGAGACTCGTATCCGTCGGCGAAAGCCGACACTACAGCGAAGCCGAAACCCGTAGCGCCGGCTTCTGCCGGCGGACCGAAGAAGGAGTCTGAGAACATGGAGCAAAAGACCGGCATTCATCGGCTCGACAATCCACGCCGCTCGCTCTTCGACGCGTTTGTCTATGTGAACCGTATTCCCGACAAACCGCTCGAAGGCGAATCCGCCTTTGATTTCGCCGGGCGCATCCACGGCCGGCTCGACAACCAGGAGGGTCGTGTCCTGCTCAAGCTATCGCCGGGGATGGACCGCGCCGCTTATGATGGCTTCAAGACCTTCCTCGGGGTCGAGGGCGATCCGAAGATCAGCAACTGCGCCGCATGCCATGCACCGGCGGACTTTGCGATCTCATCCGGCGGCACCCTGCGAAATCGCGAGTGGGCGACAGCCGATCTCGAATCGATTCTTCGCGGAAAGATGGCGAAGGCGGAAAGTGGAAACCCCGACTATGCCGCCCTTCAGATCACCGAAGCGGATCTCCCAAACCTGATCGCCTTCCAGCGGACTTTGAAGGAAGTCGGCGACGACTCCTTCCGCGATCTCATTCTCAGCGCCGAGGTTGTCGACGTGACAGCGACGCCAAAAGAGAAGCCCGGGAAAGAGGGACCTTCGTCGGCTCTCACTGGCACGGTCCGTTTCGAGGGGCCTCGTCCCAAGCCCAGACAACTTCCCCTCGATGAAGCAAGCCGGAAGCTCCATGACGGAGCGGCACCGCTCGATGAAGCCATCCTCATCGGCGAATCCGGCGGTCTCGCCAACGTCTTCGTCTATCTCAAGAATCCGCCCGAGGGCGATTATCCGACGCCAGGCGAAGCCGCCGTCATCGATCAGGAGGGATCCATCTTCCGTCCCCGCGTCCAAGGCCTCAGAGTCGGCCAGGAGGTGCTGATGAAGAACGGCGATCCTTTCATTCACAACATCCGTTCCCTTTCCCAAAAGAACCGCCCCTTCAATATCGCCCAGCCTGCCGGTTCTCCCGAACGCGAGAAAACCTTCGAGACGGCGGAAGGCCCCATCACCATCAAGTGCGATTTTCACCCGTGGATGACGGCCCACTTCTGGGTGATGGAGCATCCCTTCTTTGCGGTGACGGATAGCGAAGGAAAATTCACCATCCCGGGTCTTCCTCTCGGCGAATACACGCTCGCCGCCTGGCATGAACTCCTTGGCACTCGGGAAACCACCATTCAGGTGAACGATTCCTCCACTCCGGTGACCACTCTCTCCTTCCAACCCAAGGAATAGCCCTGATCGCGACAGGCGCCCTTCCCCTTCCATGAATTCCATTGCCCATCCCCCCGAGTCCAAAGATGAAGAAGAAAAACGCCAGGCGAACCAGCGGGACATCGAACTGATGACCAAGGTCAGCCAGGGCGATGTCGGGGCCTTTCAAGTTCTCGTTGAGACCCACCAATTCGCCGTGATTGGAACCGTCACCAAAATGTTAGGGTCCGCATTCGAAGCAGAGGACATCGCCCAGCGAGTGTTCCTCAGAGTCTGGAAGGCGGCTCCCCGCTACCAGCCGACAGCGCAGTTCAACACCTGGCTCTTCACGATCACCCGCAATCTCGTTTACAACGAAACACGACGACGTCAGCGAAAACCCACCGTCTCGGTTGAAGCTCGCGAACTGTACAACTACCACGTCGTGACCGATAGCCACGCGGTATGCCCGGCTTCCTACGCGCAGCATTCCGAATTCGAAGCAGCCGTCGAGACAGCCATCGAGGCACTGCCCGACCGACAACGGACGGCACTGCTGCTGCGTCGAAATGAGGAAATGCCCTACCTCGAAATTGGGAGACGCCTCTCCACCACCGAGCCGGCCGTAAAGAAACTTCTCTTTCGGGCGCGCACCAATCTCAAATCTTCATTGCGACACCACCTCAACAGCTAGCACCTGAACTGCCCTGTCCATCCCACAATTCAAGAAGCCCGGGCGAAAGAAACCAACGGTAACAGATCACTGGTATGAAACTCATCCTGACATTCTCCTTCTCCCTGCTGCTGGTTGGCACCGGTCTAGCCAAAGACAACCAGCCGAACGTCATCACCCTGCTCGTCGATGATCTCGGCTACCGCGACATTGGCTGCTACGGCGGTCCGGTCAGGACTCCCGTCCTCGACAAGTTGGCCGCCGGTGGCGTGCGCTTCACCGACTTCCACTCGGGAGCTCCGAGTTGCTCACCGTCGCGTGCCACCTTCCTGACCGGTCGCCAGAACCCCCGCGCCGGAGTCTACTCCGTCCTCGACGAGCGCTTTCACCGTATGCACCTTTTAGAGAGCGAAACGACCATCGCCGAAATCCTCAAGGAAAACGGTTACGCCACCGCCCACTTCGGCAAGTGGCACCTCGGCATGCCCGTCCACAATCGCGAGAATCCCACCCCCGCCGACCATGGCTTCGACTACTGGTTCGGCCTCGTCAACGGCCCGGGCCCCAGCCACAAAGACCCGACCGGCTTTCTGCGCAATGGACAGCGGGTTGGTACAATGAAAGGCTATTCCTGCCAGATCGTCGTCGATGAGGCCCTCACCTGGCTCGATCAAAAGCGCGACGGCGACGAACCCTTCTTTCTCAATCTCTGGTTCAACGAACCCCACGACCCGATCGCGGCGCCCGATGAGATCGTTTCCCAGTATGGTGCGCTCGACGATCAGGCAGCAATCTACAGTGGCACCATCGACAACACGGATCGGGCCATCGGGCGACTCGTTGCCAGGCTGGAAACACTCGGCGAGCTGGACAACACCATCATCATTTACTCCTCGGACAACGGCAGCTACCTGCAGGAGCGAAACGGTGAACTGCGCGGAAAGAAGGGGGCGCTCTTCGAAGGCGGACATCGCGTCCCGGGCATCTTCTACTGGAAAGGCGGGATCCCCGGTGGTCGCGTCGAGGACGAACCGGCCGGAGCGGTCGACCTCCTCCCCACCCTTTGCGGATTGATCGGCATCGACAAACCCGAAGGCGTCTATCTCGACGGCTCCGACCTCGCCCCCTTGCTCACTGGGACGGGAACCTTCGAGCGACATCAGCCCCTCTTTTGGATGAGCGAGGCAAACATGGTCATGAGAGTCGGTAACCATACACTTTTCGCCTCCTCCACTGCGAAATCACCAATCGACGTTAAAACCGCCGATCGCCTCATGGAGCAAGTCAAAGAAGTCCTCGGCGATGATCTTGAGAAAGAGCTGGGCGGAATGGATCTTGGCTCCCGCATGTTCAACGGGAACTTCGCCAATCCCGAAGCCAATCAACTGAAGGAGCAACACCGAAAGTTGTACTACTTCCAGGAGTCCTGGATTCCCGAGCTCAAAAAGAGCGGGATCGACCGCGTTCAACTGTATGACCTCTCCAATGATCCCGGTCAGCAAAACAACATTGCGAACCAGCAGCCCAAACTCGTTGCCCGATTGAAAGAACAAGCCGCTGCGATCTACCGGAATGTCATGGCGGATGCTCCCGAGTGGCCCTCACCTGAAAAAGTGTCGTCCGCGGTGAATTCACCACGTCAGCCCGCGGCAACCGATACCGGGACTCCTGCCGATCCGAAAAAGGCGATGGACGCGAAATTGAAGTCCATGGTCGAAGCCGGGAAGTTCACCGAAAAGGAATCCATTGAACTCTATCTGGCCGCGTTTCCAGAGGAAGAAGAGAAGCTGAAGAGGATGCGAGCGGAGAAGGCAAAAGGCGCCGAAACCCGTCAGCAGGCCGAACAGATGAGGCCGGGAGAGGAAACCGTCAAGTTGATCCAATCCGGGAAGTTCGATCCGGCTCCTTTCGAGGCGGTTGACCTGGCCCTGAAGCAGGACAATCCCAAGACCCGTGGGGCCGCTCTCTCAGCTGCCTTCGGTCGACTGGGAGGAGGAGTCGGGGGAGTGAAACTCGAAGCTGTCGCGGAGCGCTTGGAGTCGCTGACCGATGCGCGGGACAAGGACTTCGCGATCAATGGTTTGGCCCATGGGCTGGTTTCGAAAGATCCGGAGGCGGCATTGAAATGGGCCCACTCGATTTCAGAGGCAGGGTTTCGTAAGTCCGTGGTCGAGAACATGACCCGGCGGATCAAACCCCAGCCGCTACAGCCAGGCAAGGGAGTCGGAGCTTCCAAAGAGTAAACAGTGACTCAACAACCAACATGAAACCCGCCCTCGCAGTTGCTTCCTCCCTGCTGCTGGTTTGCTCCGGCTCTGCCAAGGACGAAGCAACCTTGCCCCGGCAAACCGTCGAGGCACTCGTCGAGGCCTCGTGCTTCGACTGTCATGACTCCGATACCAAGACCGCGTTGAACTTCGACGAACTGAGCTTCGATCTGGCCGATCCGGAAGCCTTCCGAATGTGGGAAAAGGTGTTCAATCAGATCGATTCCGGAGAAATGCCGCCGGAAAAGAGACCCCGCCCAGAACCCAACGCGAAACAGGCGGCTCTTGATGCCTTGTCTCGGCATCTCAGGAAAACCAGCCTGGCTCAACAGAGGGAAAACGGTCGCGTCCCGGTGAGGAGGCTGACGCGGACCGAATACGAATACACCCTGCACGACCTCCTCGGGATTGGCGGAGATCTCGCCTCGAAGCTGCCCCCGGAATCGGCTTCTTCCACCTTCGACACCATCGCCACCGACCAGGGAATCTCGGCCGTCCACATCCGCAGCTACCTCGCGGCAGCGGATGCGGCGCTGGAAGAGGCGATCGAACTGGGCCCGAAACCCCGGAGCGAACCCCGGGAAATCGACTATCGAAATCATTCCTACACGCGGATGTGGTTCGAACGCGAACTGCTGCAGGGCGGCAACACCGTCCTGCGAACACCCGACGCCTTCGTCACCTTTGACGAACGTCCCCACACGACTCGAACCGACAACATGGGAATCCGCTTTCCCGTTGCGGGCAACTATCGAATCGAAGCGGAAGCCTTCACCTACCAGGCAAAAACGCCGGTGACCTTCTGCCTCTACCGGGGCAACGACCAGGCCGGGAACACCGAGTTGATCGGAAGCTGGCAGCTCGATCCGGACCAACCATGCCAAGTCGAACTGGAGCATTTTTTCACCCCGGAAGACTATTTCTTTCTCGCTCCCGCCGATCTGGATGAATTGCCGGACGGGAAAAACGTCTTCTCTTTCGGTGCGAAAGACTACCCCGGCGAAGGACTGGCCATCCGCCGCATGACGATTGAAGGACCGCTCGAGAAACAGTGGCCTCCGGAACGGACCCGCGATCTGCTGGGCGACGTGGAGTATCGGGTCGGCCCAGGCGGCCATCATGAAATCGTTCTCCAAGGGAAGCCGCTTTCCCGAATCGTCGACGTCGTCAGCCGGATCGGCCCACGCACCTTCCGCCGCCCCCTCGGCGACGATGAGGCGGAAACCTGGACTGACCTTGCTCGGCCCGCGCTTGCGGAAGGACGCGGATTTGAGGATGCCCTTCGCGTCGTGCTGCGGGCGATGTTCGCCTCGCCGGAGTTTCTCTATCTTCAGGCGGAGCCCGGCATGCTCGACAACCATGCCCTGGCCACCAGGCTCTCGTATTTCCTCTGGAAGAGCCTGCCGGACGACCAGCTTTTTCATCTCGCCGCCGAGGGAAAGTTGGACAATCCCGACATCCTCTCCTCCGAAATTGATCGAATGCTCGACGACGAAAAGTCGCAGCGCTTCGTGGAGGATTTCCTCGATCAATGGCTCGAACTCGAGGACATCGATGCGACGAGCCCCGACGAAAAGCTCTACCCAGAGTATGACGACGTCCTTCGCCAGGCGATGATCGAAGAAACCCATGCCTTCTTCACCGAACTGATCTGGAACAATCGGAGCGTGCGCCACCTGCTCGATTCGAACTTCACCTTTCTAAACCGAAGGCTGGCCGAACACTACGGGATTCCCGGTATCGAGGGACTGGAAATCCGCAAGGTATCCCTGCCCGGCAACAGTGTGCGCGGGGGTATCCTGACCCAGGCCAGCATCCTCAAGGTGACGGCCAACGGCACCAACACCTCGCCGGTGCCGCGGGGGAACTTTGTCCTCGGCAACCTGCTGGGAACACCTCCGAGTCCACCTCCGCCCGGGGTGGGGGCCGTCGAACCGGACACCCGTGGCGCCACCACGATCCGGGAACTGCTGGCGGCACACCGCAGCAGCGAAAGTTGCAACCGCTGTCACCGGGAGATCGATCCCCCGGGATTCGCGCTGGAGAGTTTCGACCCGATCGGCGGGTTCCGGACCCGCTACCGGTCCACCGGAGAGGGCGACCGGCCCGACGGGGACCTCTTCGGTCGCCGAATCAATGAGTATCGACTCGGCCAACCGGTTGACCCTTCCGGGACGACTCGGGACGGCGATTCCTTCGGGGGTATTCGCGAATTCAAACAGTTCCTCCTGAAGCAGGAGGAACAGGTCGCGCGGAACTTCCTCCGGCAACTCGTCGCCTACGCCACCGGAGCCGAGATCCAGTTTGCCGATCGAGAAGAACTGGATCGAATGCTTCAGAAGGCTCGGACCGATGACTACGGGCTGCGCGGGATGATACACGCGGTGGTCCTGAGCGAACTCTTTCGGAACAAGTAACCAATCCACGATCCTCCATGCCCTCCCCCATCCTCGATCGAAGAACCTTTCTCAAGGCGTCCGGTATTTCCCTCGCCCTGCCGATGCTCGAAGCCTTCGGAAAAGTGGCCGAAACACCCCCGAAGCGGGCACTGTTCATCTGCAACACGCTCGGTTTCTATCCGCCCGCCTTCTACCCGAAGGCACCGGGACCGGACTACGAGCCTTCCGACTACCTGGCTCTTCTCGCGCGAAACCGAAACGATTTCACCGTTTTCTCCGGGCTTTCCCATCCCGACCAGGGCGGCGAACACGCCTGCGAAATGACCTGGCTCACCGCTGCCCGCAATCCGGGGCGGGACGGATTCGAGAACTCGATCTCGGTCGATCAATTCGCCGCGGAAAAACTCGGCTCCGTGACCCGATTCCCCTCCCTTTCTCTCAGCAGCGATGGGCCGATGAGCCAGTCCTACACCGGCAGCGGGGTCATGATACCGGCGATGGATCGCCCCTCGGAAGTGTTTGCCAAGCTCTTCCTCCAGGGAAAGGCAGACGAGGTTGAGAGAGAGAAGCGAAAGCTGAGCGACGGCCGCAGCATTCTCGACTCGCTTGGCGACCAGCGGAATCGGCTTCTCAAAACCTCGTCGCCCACCGACAGCAACCGCCTCGATGCTTACTTTGAAGCCGTCCGTCAGGCTGAACGCGACATCACCGAAGCCGAGGCCTGGTTCGATCGTCCAAGACCGGCGGTCGACGCTGAGGCGCCGCGGGACATTCCCGACAAGGCCGACCTCGTCGGACGCATCGAATTGCTGTTCGGACTCGTTCCCCTGGCCATTCAGACCGACTCCACCAGGGTGATCAGCATTGTGATCCAGAACAATCACGGCGTTCCCCTGGTCAATGGAGTTGAAGCCGAGCACCACAATCTTTCGCACCACGGTCGGGACCCGGAAAAGATCGACCAGCTCATGAAAATCGAGCGGGCCATCCTCGGCTGCTTTGCGGATCTGCTCACTCGAATGAAAGCCCAGGGAGAAGCCGGAACCTCACTTCTCGATCAGACCATGACCCTGTTCGGAAGCAATCTCGGCAACGCCGCCGCGCACGATCCCCGGAACAATCCGATCCTGCTGGCAGGGGGCGGGCTCGATCACGGAAGCTACCGAACCTACGACACCGGCGACAACACCCCCCTTGGCAATCTTTACGTCCGGACGCTGCAGGAGATCGGGATCGAGACGGACTCGTTCGCCACCAGTTCAGGGGTTCTGGATTGGTAGGGCGATTGGTGCGATTGAGGTAAGTAAGGTAAGTTTTGCAGATTTCCTCCCAAGTTCTCAGCCGCTTTGCCTCACGAGTGTGAAATTTTTTTGCCTGGTTTGCACAATTTCCGCCGCAACGGAGGAATCACATCCCCCTTTTGCGGCAAGGATTTTACACTCATGAATTCGGAGAAGCTGGACCTCTCGACAGTTTGATTTTAAAGAGATTACAAACATCCTATAATTTTCCAGGTCGGACGCGAGATCCTCGAAATTCACTGCTGAAACGCCAATTCCATTGCATCCTGTTCGGATCGGGAAATGTTTCGCTTACTTGCTTCAACGCGCCATCCCGCCACGGCATCTTTGATTGCCTTCAGGATCTGGTTCGACTGGTCCGGCTCAAGACGGAAATGATGAGCCACCTCGAGAGCCAGATCGAAACTGAGCGAGTTGTCGGTCTCGGAAATGTTCAGATTCAACCCCAAGCCGTCCGGATCCGGGTTGAGATCAAAGGCTGGTGATAGCCTCCATCCGTCCGGGGTGAGCAAGAAGCCATGGTTTCGCAAGTGGTCGTCGGTATTCCGAATCGCGATCGAAAACACGATGCGACGCCACAATTCGTGTAAGTCACGGTCCGGTTCCGCTCCCTGCCGGATGAGCAATTCCACCAGTTCGAGATAGCTGACTCTTTCGGTATGATCGGCCCCGTCGTTATACCCGAGCAATGTCATCGCCGATGCGAAATGAATCCGCTCCTTGCCCTGCGTGCCGGGAGTGCGATCGAAGCGACGAACCAGGTAGGTGTATTGCCGTCCCCCGAAGTGCTCCATCCGTGCCTCGGCCATCTCTAGCCCCGCCTGCATCGCCAGTTCGTGGGCCACCATCTCCCAGGCACCCATGTCCCGCTCATCGTTGCGCCCGGGAAACTTTGCGATCCAGAGTTCGCCACGCTCATCCCTGACTCCAGCCTTGGGGCGGGCACCTCCCAGCGAGGAACCCGGAGCCATCAGTAGGCTCAACCACTGCCGGTATTCGGGATCCTGCTCGACGTCATCCCTCTGCAGTTGCCAACTCGCGTTTTCCAATTCGCGGAGAGACGTCCAGGGCGGAGTGACCATGGTTGGATCGTCGCATTGCCATTCATTCCCGGCTGCCGGGTCGCGAAAGCGCAAGCCCCCCACCCTCTGCTCATCGTGGACTCCCAGCAGGAAATCGATCTCCTGCAGCCGTTTTTCGGCTCGCTTCTCTGACCGAGCCCTGACCGCCTCTCTCCGCTTCATCAGCAGTCGCCCCCACCGGTCGGGGGAAGAGTCGAGAAACAATCCGAAGTTGGGACGCTCTTCTGCATCTAGATACTGCGGCCCTTCGTAAAGCTGCAGATCCGGGTCCAGATCACGGAAAGATTCTCCCTTTAACCAATTTCGGTCATACTCAAAAGCGAACACTTCCTTGCCCCGGGCTTCAGATGCCCGAAGAATCCCCATGCAGGCAGCCCCACCGAGTTCCCGCCAGTCTGCCCACACCTCGATCTCCCTGCTCATGACTTCTCCATCTTGCGCTTCGGAGCCCGCTGGCGAACGTCGGTAAGGCGAGCGTCTTCCAGCTTCCGCCCCAGAGGATCAGCAGCGCCCAGTTTTGAGAAATCCTTTTCCAGCCCCAGAACGACCAACACCTGAAGCAGGTTTCCCATCGAAACACTGGGCGAGCCTTTCTCCACGTTTTGGAGAGTGGAGCGACTAATGCCAGATCGGTCCGCGACCTGCTGGGCGCTCAGGCGCCGACGAAGACGCGCGAGACGGAGATTCTCTCCCACATCGGTGAGCATTCGAGAGTACTTCGGTAGCAGAGTTGTCGCTTTTCGCCCCATAATGAGTTCTATTGCAGCCAAAAATAGCTAATATTGAGAGAAATAGCAATCATTATGATTGTAATTTCATTGAACGTATTTCCCTACATCGAAAAATTCAGCCCATCTTGGGAAGGCAGAAGAAACAGGGGCGGGAAAGTCTTTGCGGAAGGCGGCTAAAAATTGAACAAGCCCCAAACTTTGGTGGAGACCCCGGTTTTCGATTGACCTATAATTGCCCTAGGCCTCCATTTTGGTCGGCATGAAAATCCCGCAACTCCCTTATTTTCAGGTGGGCCCGGTGGGGTTCGAACCCACGACCAAGGGATTATGAGTCCCCTGCTCTAACCGCTGAGCTACAGGCCCGTAGAGGAGGGAGTTTAGCGTCGGAAGTGGCGGGATCAACCGCGATGTGAGGGCATTTCGGGCGCGGAAGCGGAGAGCGGGAGCGGGCCGCGATTCTCCGACGCGTGCGAATCACGCACCTGCGGCTGAGGCGGTCATTGACTGGCGGTCGGCGACTGCGGCAGAATGGGGGTTCCCCTGCCCTGCCCTACCCTGCCATGAATCTCCCTCTCCCGCCGCGTCGTCGCTTTTTAAAATCCGCCACCGGATCAGCGGCGGCCCTTGCCTTTTCCGCCACCGCGCGGGCAGCGAACGACGGAAAGAAGATCCGCCTCGCGATGATTGGTCCGGGAGGAATGGGAATGCAGCATGTCAAGACTCTCTGTCAGCGAAAGGATGTCGAATTCCTCTGGGTCATCGATGCCGATGCCGCCCGCGCTGCCGCTGCCGCGAAGACGATTCAGGAATTGACCGGAGAGACCCCGCAGACGGGGCAGGACCTGCGCCGCGCCCTCGACGACGAGGCGGTGCAGGCCTGCTTCATGGCAACGCCCGATCACTGGCACGCGCCAGGCGCGATTCTCGCGGCAGCGGCGGGCAAGCACGTCTATGTCGAAAAGCCGTGCTCGCACAATCTCCGCGAGGGCCGGCTCATGATCGAGGCGGCGGCGCGGCATCGGATCCATCTCCAAGTAGGAACGCAGAGCCGCAGCACGCCCCATATCCGGGCCGTCGTGGAAAAGATTCGCTCGGGCATCATTGGTGAAGTGCTGGTGGCAAAGGCGTGGAACAGTCAGAAGCGGGCCGATCAGGGAAAAGAGCCGGTTACGGCTCCGCCGTCCGCCCTCGACTACGAGCTCTGGCTGGGGCCGGTGCCAGCGGTGCCTTTCCGGAAAACCTATCATCCGGCTCACTGGCGCTGGTTCCACCATTTTGGCGGCGGTGATTTCGGCAATGACGGAGTCCACGACATCGACATCGCCCGCTGGGGCCTCGGGGTGGAGACCCACCCGAACCGCATCAACGGGATGGGCGGAAAGCTTTTCTTCGGGGATGATCAGGAATGGCCCGATACCCAGTATTGTGCCTTTGCCTACGATCTACCCGGCGGTCGGACGAGGCAGCTCATCTACGAGCAGCGGATCTGGAGCCCCTACCGTCAGGAAGGCCACGAAAACGGCTGTGCCTGGTATGGGACCGAAGGGATGATTGTCGGGAGCAAGGCCGGCGGTTGGCAAATTTACGGGCCGAAAAATCAGCTCATCGAATCCATCACCCCCGGCGGCGTAGACCTCGCGGCCCATCATGAAAACTTCCTCGCGCGGGTGCGGGGCGAGGAGACAGGGGAACTCTATGCGGACATCGCGATCAATCACCTTTCCTCGTCCCTCTGCCACCTCGGCAACATCGCCACGCGGACAGGTCGAACTTTGCACTTCGATCCGGAGCACGAAACTATCATCGGCGACGACGAGGCGGCCACCCTGCTGCGGAGAGATTACCGCGAGCACTGGGCAACGCCGGCGGGGGCTTGACGAACGGATGAGAGAAATGCGGGCTAGTTTCCGAGCGATTTCAAATACTGCACGAGAGAGGCAAATTCGGCTACCGTGAGCAAGCCGGCGGTGTCGCAGATCATGGCGCGGCCGGTCAGCGGAAGGGTGGCGCGAAGGTCTCCCCGATCGAGGGAAAAAGCGTTCCCGAGGCGGTCCCGCAGGTCTAATTTCCCTGCCCGCGCTACCGCTTCAAAGCCCGCGAGGCGACGTCCGCTGGTGAGTTCATAGACGGCGGCATTTTCGGGGGAGGCGAATCCCCCGCCCCGGACGAGGACGGAATCGATGAGTTCGTTCAGGGATCCCAGTCCCGGCGATGTGTCGAGATCGGGGCCGATCGCAGGACCTTCGCCGTGAATATTATGACACGCATCACAGGCCAGCTGCCGGAAGAGCGCTCGACCGGGTGCGGCCTCCCCGTCAACGGAGGAGAGCAATCCCGCCAAGGTGTCCGTGTCGATCCCGCCGACCGACGGTCCCGCCGCGTCTGGGGAAGATTGAATCGAGCGATCGAGGAGGCGCTCACGGGCCACGGCGCGCAGAGGCTCGCCGGCCGGCCGGTCGAGCGCGGCCATGATCAGCGCCGCCTCCTCCTCCGCGGCCTGAGGCAATGCCGCGACGAGTGGTCCGAGCCCGTCCCCGGCGTTTCCGGCCTTGATGATACCCTCAAGATGGGAGCGCAGCATTTCGCGATCCGCCGGCGGGGTGCCCTCTTTTCCCATCAGAGACAAAATCGTCGACCAGGCTAGCGTCACCCGGTTTCCCTCGCTTCCGACGCTCTCCTCCTTCAGCGAGGAGATCTGGGAGAGGTGGTCATTGCGGGAGAGCCAACGGCGGATCAGGTCCGCGGACGCGCCCCCACTCGCAGATCCCCCCATGAAGTACGAGACTTCGCCGAAGAGCCTGCGGTAGTCCGATCCCCCCCCTCGCGCGACGAGCAACCCGAGAGCACGGGTTCGCAGCTCACGATCCCGCTCCGGACTTTTCACCAGTGTCTCGAGCCAGGCGGCAGTCCCGGGAGAAGACTCACTTTTCCAAAACGAGCTATCCGAAGACAAGGCATTAACCGCGAAAGCCTCGAGCGAAATGTCCCGCGAAGCGAGTTCAACAAGCGTGGCTGGCGATGGGTAAGGCATCCCGATCAAGGTCATGCCCCGGAGCAAGGCCGCCCGATCGACACGATGGTCGTGCAAGGCGGCGCGCAGGAAGAGATCGACAAGGGGAGTTCCCTCCCAGGCGAGGCGATGGGTCTCGTCCTCATAATAGAGATCCAACAGCGTCTCTATCCCGAGGGCACGGAGACGGGCCGAGCGGGTTTGCTCGATACGCAGCACGATCCCCTCGACGACGCTGACCCGGCGGATCCCGGAAAGCACGGAAAAGGCTGCCGGCCAGGATGACTCCGCCTTGGCATCATCAAGAACGTCGAAACAGACTGCTGCCGCGCCGCGGGTTTGCAAAAAAGCACGAGCGGTAGCCGCGAGGGTTACATCGGGATGGCTGACGAAACTCAAGACCACAGCGTCGAGCCCGCTTGTCGTCGTCCCCGTCCGCGCCATCGCTGACACGATCGCTGCGGTCACTGCCGGGGTAGTATTCCGACTGACCTCGCTGAAGACAAGGTGATTTCTCAAATCCGGATGATCACCGATATGTCGAAAAGCGAGCGCCTGCCTCGCAGGGTCAGCGATCCCGGCCGCGCCGGTGAGTGCCTCCATGGATCTATCGCCTCCGATCGCCGATAGCGCAGCCATAGCTCCTGCATGGGCAGGTGCCGCTCCGTCTGTCCGGACGATACCTTGGAGCTCGCGAACCGGGTGGCGCTTCCGCCGCAGGATCTCAAAAACGCACTCCGTTCTCACTACCCCGCTTGGGGAGGACAGGTAGGCAAAAAGCCCCTTCGTTGGAATGGTGTCCCACTTCACCGGAGCGACGGGGGGATCTCCCGTGCGGAAGAAAAACCCCAGACCCGATCCAGTCTTTCCCTCCCGGCTAAACCAGACGCGCTCCCCGACAGCAGCGAAATGACCAAGGTCGGCGATCTCGGCAATCAGAGGGAAAATTTCCCCGCTTCCCCTCACATAAACTCGGTCCCGGGCGCGAACCGCGTCCAGTTGACTCCACCTGCGATCGTCCGCGATCGAGGGCGGCCATGCCAGCTGCGGCAGGTCATCCCAGGCTTCACCGGGGAGCGGAGGCAGGAATCGTATCTCAGGATTTCCCGTGCTTTCGGGAGGACTTTGCTGCACTGAGATCTGCCCCGCCTCATCGAACTGAAAGTCGTCGAAGTCAGAATCACTTGCCGCATGAACACGAAGATCGTGCCCGCTTGCGCGAAAGCGAATCAACCCATGTCGCGGGAATCTGACCCGATCCTGACGGGAGTTGAACCCCGCAACGTCGCCTGAGGTCACGGCGACGGCATAGAGCCATCCGTCAGGACCGGTGCGAAAACGGGTGTAGCGCACCGCCTCCGGAGCCGTACCCTTGTTTAGGGAAAATATCTTCTTCGGGGGCGCGTGGTCATCGGCAAGACCATCCCCGTCGGTATCGCGGTAGGCTTTTAGCGAATCTCCGAGCAGAGTGTAGACCCATTCGCCGTCGTAAGTAATGAGCGCTGATCGCGGTAACCCTCCGAGGAATTTTCGAAAGAAGATCCCGCCCTCCTCGTCCGGGGCCCCCAGATAGACCGTTCGCTCCCCCTCCGGCATCGTTTGCCCGAGGACAAAAACTTCTCCCGATGCTGTCGGGATAATCTGGATAACCGCTTCCCCTGCGGGCAAAGCCCCACGCCCGCCGAGACTCCAGCCGGGCGCGAGGCGGATCGACCTTTCCCATTCGCCGGAGCCTGCCGTGTTCAGCGTCACTCGCGGTAGCCCGTTAATGCTCACGAAATCGGGAAAGGCGGAAGGAAGATCATCCATTTGCGCATAGGCCGCGAACTCGCGGATTCCGGGGACAAAGCCGGGTTCCGTCGCCGAAACGGAGACCCTCAGGAAGCGCATCGGACGGGGATCAAACCCCAGCGAGAGGGGCTCCATACCCTCTTCTACGCCCCGGTGCAGAGTCCGCCAGGTGAGACCGTCAGGGGAACTCTCCACCTCATAGCGGCGAGGCGCCCCCTCTTTCCATATCACGAGGAGTGCGCCGACCGGGCGTTCCCCGCGCATCTCCACTTGCCAGGAAGATGGCCCCGGACTCCCGGCTTCCCAGTAGGTCATCGGATCGCCGTCGACCGCTCTTTCCGCCCCGGACACTGGAGAAGCGGCGACACTCAGGGCAGAGGCACGCCCCCGCGTGACGAGGCTCGGCCCGGGACGGGGCAGCGGAACGGCGGGCGTCTCAAGCGTCAGGGTGGAGAGGGATTTGCCTCGCGGGATCACCGTGAAACTTTCCTCCTCTAGACCATCGAGCGCCCAGAGGAATCCCCTCGCGATGAGGTCGAGAAACGCCGGCGTCAGGAGGGTCGGGGTTTCGTTCCCCAGAGTGCTGGCAAAAACCCGCGCCCGCGCCGGACCGTAGAGGTGAGACCAGGTCGTCGCCTGCGCCTGCGCTTCCCCTTCCCCGTCCGTGAACCGGGAAAATGTCAGTGGCGTCGAGCCGGAGTGAAGTCGCTCGATCAGATAAAGCTCGCCCCGCGGGATCGTCCACGGGGCCATGCCCGCGACGATCACATTTTCTCCCGGAGCGGCCTCGACAGAAAAGTCCCGCGGTCGCCCGTGCCCCCGCGAGGTCGCCCCGCAGAACTCGAACCAGGCATCATCGCCGGTGCGGAAGGAATGCATCGTCCCGTGCACAAGAACCGCCGGCAGGCCCGCGCGGTGAGGCGCGAGGACACGATCGACGCAGGCGCGGTCGGTTACCCGCGGGAAGCAGTAGTCATGGACGACGATGTCGTAGCCCTCAGCCCAGCCGCTCTTCTGAAAAACGGGAATCTCCAGGTCACTCTCGCCGCCTCCCTCATGACGAACGACCCACTCGATCGGTCGATTGATCCGCTCGCGAATCCCCTCGGTGAGGATAGCTTTCCGACTCGTGTAGTCGTGCGAGGCGCCGCCTGTGATGAGGAGCGCCTTGATCGGAGGCGGCTCCGCTGCGGGTTTTTTCACCTGACCGCCCAACCCTCCCGGCCACAAAAAAACCACTGCGGCGAGTATTCCCGGCAGTGGTTTTCCTATATCGTTGGTCATCGGGCAGTGAAGCGACAATGAACGAGCCGCCGCGATAACTGCAAGGAGAGAATCCGCCGGGCGGACCGCTCCTCACGCCATCGCTGCAAGCGCCCCGGCCGGCGCTACCTGATGCCCGTAGGGCAGTTCGGCAGGCAACTCACAAATCTCGCGCACCGCGTCGAAGAGTTCGTCGAACTGATCGATGAAAATATTGCCGACGAGAAGGTCGGTCAGGGTGGGTCTGAGCTCGGGATTCCTCTTCACCAGCTTCCCGAAACTGAACTCGGGGTGGTAAAAGGCATAAACGATCTTTCGCATCCGCTCGATCGCGAGGCAGAGGTCTTCGCCGTATTGCCGGAACTGCTCCGCCGAGGTATCCCCGACCGTAAGCGCCCCGTGAATGGCGTCGGCCGCGATCTCGCCCGACTTCAAGGCGAGGAAAACCCCCGAGGAAAAAACCGGATCGAGGAAGGCGAAAGCGTCTCCCACGAGGAGGACCCCGTCCGAGGCACAGTAATTCGACCGGTAGCTGTATTCTCCCGTCACCCAGTATTCGCCGACCTGCTGTCCGACGGAGAGATGCTCTTTGATCCACTCATTTTCCCCGATCTCGCGGGCCATGATCTCCGCCGGGTCGCGGGTATCGCGGTAGAGGTAGTCGCGCTCGGCGACGATGCCGACACTGATGCGGTTGTTCCGCATCGGGATATACCAGAACCAGCCCTTCTCAGGGACATAAGCAACGGTCGTCGAACCGGCATCGAGTCCGGGGTCGCGCATGGCCCCTTCGAAATAGGTCCAGATCGCGATCTTGTTGAGCTCGGGATCACGCTTGCGCCAGCGGCTCTTCGACGAAACGAGGCAGTCGCGCCCCGAGGCATCGACGACGACGCGGGCCCGGAGATCGTGACGAGCCCCTTCATGATCCTCCGCCGTTACCCCGACAACCTTGCCTTCCGCGTCGCGGATAAGGTCAAGAACACGATGCTGCTCGCGCACCTCGGCCCCGCTCTCGCGTGCCTTCTCCACGATCATCTGGTCGAACTCCATGCGCTCGACCTGCCAGGTCACCGCCGAGGGGTGCTCGTCGTGTTCGAAAAAATAGAAAGGCTTCGAAATGATCCC
The DNA here is from genome assembly GCA_030730365.1 of Verrucomicrobiales bacterium. Classification (GTDB taxonomy): domain Bacteria; phylum Verrucomicrobiota; class Verrucomicrobiia; order Verrucomicrobiales; family DEV007; genus Arctic95D-9. The sequence continues at coordinate 25,694 of JANQVJ010000004.1, read as the reverse complement.
GTCTGTCGTGACAAACTGAACGCTGTGCTTTTGCTGGAAACCAATCTCCTCCATCTTCGCGACCAGCCCGAGACGGTCAAGGGTGTGCCAGCAGAAGGGCATCATCGACTCACCCACGTGGTAGCGGGGAAACTTCTCCTTCTCCAGCACGAGGACCCGGTGGCCTTTTTCGGCGAGCAGGGCGGCTGTCGTCGAGCCGGCAGGACCCGCACCAATCACGATCACGTCAAAGTCTGTGGATTTCATGGAAAGAAAAAGCTTCTCAACGGTTTGATACGTGCTGCACCCATTTCTCGGATTCATTGCTCCGCGGCAAAATTTCGACGATGTCGGCAAAGACGATGCCCTCGCGGTCGAGCAAATGATTGCAACGGCCATAGAGGATCTCACCGGGACGCTGATTGAGCGCCTTCGCGATTCTATCGTCAGCCGGAACCGCAAAATACGCCGAGGGACTGCCGTAGTGCTCCACCCCGAACTCACCGAGCAACGCACCGAGCGGCTTACTGCCCGCGATGACCTGCGCCTGCATCTCCTCGGGGAGGCCGCTCAACTGAATCGCGATAGCACCATACTCGACCGGCACATCCGAAGCCGCCGCGTGCAGCGTGACGAGACGCATGACGAAGGCCTCGCTCGATTCGTGCTCGTGCACCTCGAGGTAGAGCTTCGAATGATGGAAGGCCGCCAGCGTCGGCGTCATGTCATTCGAATGGACGAGGAGAGACCGGTAGGGGTAGGGAATCTCCTCTCCCGGCATGAAAAGGAAATCCGGCAGCGGCAAACCCGACTTTTCATAAAAAAAGTGGATTGGCAGCAACCAGTTGAGGGCCTCGGCGAGATCGCGTCCCGCCTCCCGCTCTCTTGTCGATTCGCGATCAGGTGTAGCGTGCATCTCGGTGTTGCTCGAGGAAAAAGTCATGAAGAAGGCGGTCAATCTGGAGCAGTCCTCCCCGGCTCACGACAACATCGTCGCCATCGAGGCTGAAATACCCGCGACTCTGCAGGTCGGCGAACTGTGCCGCAAAACGCACCAGAGGATCGACCCCGTATTTAGTGCGGAAGTAGTTCAGGCTCGTGCGCCCGAGCTTCAGTTGCAGGATAAACTCGCGGATGAAACGCTCCTCGTGATTGGTGCGGTAAGAACGGAAGATCGGCAAGTCCCCCTTTTCCAGCTCGGTCATGTAGGGCCCCACGTCGGCCTGATTCTGATAATGCACGCCGCCGAAGTGGCCGAAGCTCGCGACCCCGGCCGAGAGCAGGTCCGCCCCCTCCCAAAGGCTGTCCCGGTAGACGAACTTGGTCGTCTCGGGATTTTTCACCACGGTGTAGGCACTGCTCACGGTGTAGCCGGCCGCCTCGAACTCGTTGAAAGCCCAATCGACCCAGTTCCGCTTTGTCTTCCAGTCCGCGACCGGTGCGGAGATACGACCGGACTCCTTCATCTCCTTGAAAATGGTCGTATTGTAAGGGATCTCCATCTGATAGATCGTGACGCAGTCGGGAGACTGCTCGATCGCGGTGCGGACGCTGCGCTCCCAGTTCTCCGGCGTCTCATCCATCATCCCGGCGATGAGATCGATATTGACCTGGTCAAACCCGAGCGTCTTGGCGAACTCGAGCGCGCGGTAGGCCTCTTTGGACCGGTGGGCGCGGCCATTCACCTCGAGAATATGATCGTCGAAGCTCTCGATCCCGAGGCTGAGCCGCGTCACCCCGATGTTGCGAAGCGCCTCCAGCTTCTTCTCCGTGAGCGTGCCCGGCTCGGCCTCGAAGGCGACCTCCTCGGTCTCGTCCCAGGGGAAAAGATCCTTCATCCGGTCCGTGAGATTCGTGAGCTGTTCGATCGAGAGATAACTCGGCGTGCCGCCCCCGAAATAAACAAATTGCGGCTTCCGTCCCGCGAGGTAGGACGTGCGCGAATAGCGCTCGAACTCCTTGATCCCCGCATCGAGATAGGCATTGATTTCCGAGGCATTCTTGTCCGTGTAAACGCGGAAGTAGCAAAAGTGGCAACGTTTCCGGCAAAACGGGATGTGGAAATAGACCCCCAGATTCGTGTCCACCGGCCGCGGCGAGTTGAGGACCTCGTGAACCTCGCTCTTGTATTCCGGCTTCCAGAAGGAAAAGGGCGGGTAGTTCGCCACGAAATAATTTCCCACCTCGGTCTGCTCCTCCGAAGCCGCGTCGAGCGGGACGGTCAGCTTGGAGATGACACTGCCGGGTTCAGTGGATTTGGAAGAAGACATAATAAAATGGGGTCTGAGGCGCGAAGACTGGCGCGGTCACTTCCTGAAACCATACACCACCCCGTCATCACCGCAAACCACGAGGGTCCCCCGTGATGCCGCCGGAGAGGCCTTGATCTGGGTGCCGAGTTCGAAATTCCAGGCCTCGGTCCCGTCCGCACGATTCACCGCGTAGAGGCGCCCGTCCATGCCGCCCTGCCAGATGACCTCGGCACTGACGAGCGGGGAACTGGCGAGCGCCCGAGTCGCGAGAAAGGCCCATTGTTCCGACCCGTCGACCCGGTCATAGGCGACGAGACGTTTATCCGGACCGGCCACGTAGAGCCGCTTTTCGTCCACCGCCGGCGAGGCCGTGTATTCGATCCCCGTCTTCGTTTTCCAGACCGTCTCGCCCGAGGCGATGTCGATCGCGACGACTTCACCTCCATTGTGCGCAATGTAGCAGATCCCGTCACGAACGGCCGAGGTATTGGCGATGTAGGCCCCGATCTCGATCTCGCGCTTTTCCCCTTCGCCGTCAGCCGCGACGACGTGGAGGAGACCGTCACACCCGCCGAAGGAGAGGGCCGGGACCCCGTCGGTGAGAATCAAAGAGGGCGTCGAGACGACATAGTTCCCGGTCTCGTGCTTCCACAACACTTCGCCCGTGTCAGCATTCAACGCATAGAGGAAGTAATCGTGACTCCCCACAAATACCCGCGCCGGACCCGACTCGGGAGTCAGGGTGTTCACCCCGCCCTCGATCTTCCCCTCCGTCTCGAAACGCCAGAGTTCCTTGCCTGTCGTCACCTCGAGGGCGTAGACAAAGCCGTAGGTGTCCCCGAAAAAGACCTTCTCCCCCAGCACCGCCGCCGGAGCCGTGATCGGTCCCTCCGCCTTGAAACTCCAGAAAAGGGCGCCATTGCTCAGGTCCACACAGTAAAAGTGGCCGTCCTGACTGCCGACAAAGACCCGCCCACCGGCCACGACCGGACCCGCCTCGATCGGCGGCCGCCGCTTTCCCTCCTCCACCTTCGGCTCGAAGGACCACGCCATCTGCAGCGGAGGCATGATCTTTTCCACCGTCACCCCCTGCATCTGGGCATCGCCACGGAAGAGCGGCCAGTCCGCGAACTGCTCCACCGGCGCCTCGGCAACAGGCGCGTCCGAAACGGCGCTCTTGTCCCCCTCGCACGCACTCAAGAACAGGCCCGCGCTGAACAACAGCGCCGCCCGAGTGGTCGAAAAAGCGGAAAGAGTTTTCATGGGGATTGCATTGTTCATCGTTTTATGATTATCTTGAATTTCCAGAATATCAAAGTATCTTACGGCGGTATTCCGCGAGCCCCTCAACCTTCCGACCCTATCGAGCAATGAAAGCGAGACTATCCTGCTTCTTTCTCTATCTTTTTTTGCCGGGAGCTGCTTTTTCCGACGAGACAGTCGGGCCGCCCGACTGGATGAAGGACATCACCCGACTTCCTCCCGGAAAACACGCCAACCTGCGACCCGTATCACTGGAGTATACTCTAGACTGGAACAATCGCGTCAATGCCGGACGCGTTGACATCGCCATCAAAAGCGACGCTGCCGGCAAAAGGAAATTTGTCAGCGACGCTTCCGGGAGCAGCACCGGCTTTGCGAGACTCCTCTTCCCCTACGACTTCCGCGCCCGCTCCATCGTCGACCAGAAGTCCCTCCGTCCGCTCACCTTTCAACTCAGCGAAAAGGACCGGAACGAAGAGAACAGCTACGACATCATCTTCGAGAGCAAACGGCAAATTTACACCACGACTTCAAAACGGAAGAGCGAGACCCTCTCCGCGACCTCGCGTTTTAAATTCGACTTCGGGCAGGATGTCCTCTCCTCCGCCTTTTACCTGCGCAGCCAACCGCTCAAGGACGGCGACTCTGTCACCATGCTTGTGACCCCTTTTAACCGTCCCTACCTCGCTACCTTTAAAGTGGTCGGACGCGAGTCACACAAAGTCAAAGGCACCACCTACGAGGCCATTCGCCTCGACGCCGATGTCGGTAAAGTAAATACTGACCTCACGATTAAGAGCTACGAGAAAATCAAGCGCACCACCCTTTGGTTCACCGACGACGAGTATCGCATCCCCCTCGAGATGCAGACCCACCTCACCTTCGGCTACGTCTCGGCGAGACTGGACGGGCAGAGGTGGCTGGAGTAGAGAGCGCCTTTGCCCTCCCACATCCCGTCTTGATTTCCCGCCGCCCGCCGCTAAACTCTAGCTCCCCATGACTCAAAGCCGGTGTGGCGGAATGGTAGACGCGCTCGATTCAAAATCGAGTTTCCAACGAAGTGCGGGTTCGAGTCCCGCCGCCGGTATTCAAGGAGGGTGGACATTCCTGTCCACCTCTTGCGCTGTCGGCTACCTTAAGTCAACCGCCTGCCCAAAAGCACGACAGGAATGTCGTGCCTGAGGGGCGTCCTTGCGTCTCAGCGCCCCGGCGAGCTGTTGGGAGACCGTCTCGACATAGGCAAGGTCGAGCGATCCCGAGAGAGTCGAAGGGGTCCCCACACACACGATAGAAATATCGGATCCATTCACCGCCTCCTGGAAGGCGTTGCACGAGTACTTGAGAAGTTCGGACGACTCGACCGCCACGACCTCACAACCTTCGTCCAGCATCGCCGAGACGGGGGCGACGGACTGCCCCGCCTCGAGGACGCCGATGACCGAGAGGCTCGGATTCCGATGGTCTCGCTCTCGCACGGTTCGGCGACTCTGGATGCTTCCGCCGCAATGTTGAAGCACTATTCGAGGGCAACAGGGTCGGTTCCCGAGCAAGTGGTCCTGATCATCGGGAAAGACGATCTGAACTTGGGTGGTTACCGGGCGGAGAAATCGAGACGATACCTCACTTACCGAAGTGGTGTGGTCCGGAAATTGGAGGACTTTCCTGCTCTCAGTCACGCAGGGCGGTCGACCACCAGTCAATGGTCGAGCATTTTTAAAAAACGTCTCGCCCAAGTCGTTGGGTCGGTTTCGGAAAGGAACGACGTGAGTTTGATCTACCACGGGGAGATGCCCCCCGAGGTCGAAACGCTGCTGCGCTCTTTGGCGCGGGATTACACGTTTGACTTTGGAGCGTTTCAACATGTTGACGTTTTGCAGCGGGAGTTGAAAATCAAGGCGGTCTCGGTCGTGCTCCTGCCGTGCACGGACCGGTATGTTGAATTCCACGATCTCACCAACCCGAAGAGTCCCTACGCTGCCATTCGAAAGGAGATCAGGGACACATGCCGATTGCACGGCTTCTCGTTCCTTGACCTCGGTGATGCGACATCGCAACACGAGTTGTTTTCCGATCCGTATCATCCGAACACCAAAGGTCGCGACGTCATCACCGCGCGCATGAAAGTCTGGATGAAGGCCCATCTAAATTCCGGAACTTTAGAGCCCGATGATTAGGCGACGCCGATCGGCAATCAAGGCGAAGCGGAAAGATCCTGTTTGAAAGGAACCCGTTTTCCCGTGACGAATGAAGATCGCATCAAATACCCGCGACCCGTCCAGTTTTCCGTCGCTCTGCGAGCAGGGCCATGAGCAAACTCACGAAAGGAGCGCGGTCTTCATCGGTCAGGGGTGATGCGGCAGTTCACTTCGTTGGTAATCCAAATGCCGGCACTCTCCTGAAAACATCCAAAACACAGAATCATCAGTAATCAGGATTCCCCGCTCTTCTTAAAGACATGCAGGCCCAACAGGGCGATGGCAAGCATGAGGGGCAACCCGAGGAAGTGAATCCCGCCAAAAATCACATTCGCCAGATCCAGATTTGCAAAGTTGTTCATAACCCAGTTAAGAACCACCCCGCCGACAAGCAGGAATTCGAGGACGAGGATGCTCAGAAGCAGGAAAAACAAAGGGGCCTCTTCGATGCCAATCAGCAAAGCGGTCAGCGCCATCGGTTTTCCCCTCTCGCGAAGAAAAAGAATACACCCGAAGACATAAAACTGCATCCCGGTGATCCCTGCGAGGAGGAGGAGAGCCTTCGAATGCATGTCGAAAAAGTTAAATTCACCGAACTGGGTGGGTCCGAGAAGAATCGCGAGCCCCTGCAGGAGCGAGCTGAGAACCACCACCGCGAGCCCGCCCAGCTCAAAGAGCCGGGGGCGCTCCGAGAGGATGAAGAGGAGATGACGCATCCCGTCCCGCCAAGTGCGCAAATGAGCCACCCGGCCTTCAGGTCCGCGCCGCAGGCCTGATTTGATCTCGACGGTTTTCGCCCTGTGTTTCAAAGCCTTGATGAGAAGCTCCGAGGCGAACTCCATGCCGCTGGCGCGGATCCCCCAGGTCTCGTAGGCCGTTTTACGGATGCAGCGAAAGCCGGAATTGCAGTCGGAGAGCCGTCCATGGAAGAGCACGTTAATCAGGACCGTAAGGACGGGCGTGCCGAGCCATCGGTGCAAGGGAGGCATCGCCCCGGGCTCGATCGTGCCTCGCATCCGCGAGGCAATCGCCATGTCGGCATCCACTTCGACCGCCTTTTGATAGAGCGGGAGGGCGTCCTCGTAGACATAGGTCATGTCCGCATCGGCGAACATGACATAGGTTCCCTGTGCCGCCGCGATGCCGCCCCGCAGAGCCGCGCCATAGCCCCGCTCCGTTACGGGAACGACACGGGCGCCGGCATTCCTCGCCAGTTCGGCAGAGCGATCCGTGCTTCCGTTATCGGCAACGACGATCCCATACTGGAGGGCGGCCCCCCCCCCGTCCAAAGACTGCTTAACCGCTTCGATGCAGGAAACGATCGTCGCTTCTTCGTTCAGGCAAGGAAATACGAAGGTGAGGTCCATGAGGCAAATTCCGGAAGGTGAGAGTGTGACTTCTTCGCGGTTTTCGGAATACGTCGTCCCCCCCAAGGTGCCTGAGCTTCCGATGGAACGGGGGGAAATCAAACCGCAAAGACGGAATCGGAATCGAATTCAAGTCGGCTAGACTGTCTGCCAAACGTCTACCTATCGGAAACGAAAATTTTTTCTCAATTGATTTGCCCTGCTCCCGCTGCGGTGTATCGAACCCCTTTTTGTCCGCGTTTCTTAACACTTCGGACCCGTCACTGTTCCGCACTCCAACCGTCCAATCCACGAACCTGCTTTCTGGATCCCCGCACTGGTATTCTGGCTGGGACTTGCCCTTTTGCTGTATGCTTTCGCGGGGTATCCCATCGTCCTGCGGATTCTCAATTTCGTGCGACCGTCACGCAAGGTGCCCGACTCGTCTCCCGCCGGGCGGCTTCCCTCGATTTCTTTTATTCTCGTCGTCCACAACGAAGAGTCCAGAATCTCCCGCCGCATCCTGAACCTCGCCGAAAGCAACTATGCGGGAGAATGTGAACTGGTTCTCGTCTGCGACGGTTGCAGTGACGACACCGCATCCAAGGCCCGCGCGATCGATCCCGGATTCCCGATCCGGATTCTGGAGCAAATAGAGCAAAGGGGCAAAGCCGCCGCTCTCAACCTCGCGGCAGAGCTGGCCACCGGAGAGATCCTCATTTTCGGCGATGGCCAGCAGCGCTTCGCTCCCGAAGCGGCGGATAAACTGGTGGAAAGGCTCCGAAGCACTCCGGAGGCGGCGGCCGTCAGCGGATGCCTCATGATCGAGCCGTCCGTGGACCGTCCCGCTGCGGGAATCGATCTCTACTGGCGGCTCGAAAAATGGATTCGCCACGAGAAATCCAAACTCGACTCGGTGATCGGCTGCACCGGGGCGATCTATGCGATACGCCGGGACGACTATCACCCTATCCCCAAAGACACCCTCATCGATGACGTGGTTGTGCCCATGAGCGCACTCGTGCGGGGTCGGCGCGTGCTCTTCGAGCCCAGTGCGATCGCCTACGATCCGCAAACGTTCGAGCCTCTCCACGAAAAGCGCCGCAAAGTGCGCACCCTCGCGGGGAACTACCAGATGCTCTTCCGCTATCCCGCCTGGCTCCTGCCGTGGAAAAACCGCTCCGGGTGGCAGCTGATCTCGCACAAGTATCTGCGGCTCGGCGGCCCCCTTTACCTGACCGGCTGCCTCGCCGACTCTCTCGCCCTCGCCTCGGCTTCCCCCTTTTTCCGATTCGGGTCTAGGTTCAATACATCGGTAACAAAAAGAGTTCAGAACATGGGTGACAAACTGGCGAAGGACCTCCGCTTTTGCGAATGCTCCGGATGCCATGGAAAGAAACCCAAAAAATGGACCAACGAATCGAATTTGTGATGAAATCCCTCACCTGCCAGCATTTCGGCGAGCTCTGCCGCGAGTACTGCATTAGTCGAAAGACCGGCTACAAATGGCAGCAGCGATTTCTTAAAGGAGGCGCTGGAGGGCTTGAGGAGCTCAGTCGGAAGCCGAAAGGACATGCGGAGGCCTTGTCCGAGGAAGTCATTTGTGAAATCGTCCGTCTCAAACAAGCTCATCCACATTGGGGCCCGGTGAAGATCCGGGAACTCTTCCGAAGAAAACATCCGAGTGACACTCCGTGTGAGAGCAGCTTCAAACGCGTTCTTGAGCGTGCCGGCCTTACCCAGCCGCGTAAGCGGCGGCCGAAGTCTATGAGCCCTCGCCGAGACCATATCAGGGGTTGCCCGACAGCCTTGACTATGGATCGATGGAATCGCGACGAGTCAACCAGAAGCACGATCTGCTATCATTGCGATAGAATCTTCCTGTCCGAGAGCCTGGGCGGTTGGAACGTGGGGCTGGCCCCGATCGAGAACAACTTGGTCGAAGTCCGTTTCGCCAATCTATTGCTCGGCCACCTGGAACCGCTTACTTAGAGCTTTCAACCTCTCGTTTCCGGCAAAGGTATAGCGGCAAAAGCAAAAACCGTAAAAACAAGAAAAAGTTCCCCCGCGGGGAAAAGCTAGTGACGAACCGGAGGTCTCCGGCTCGTCATGTAGCCTCAGAATCAACCCAGAAGTGTAACCCCAACTCAAAAAGTGTTACCGATGTACTGACCCAAAAGTGTTACCGATGTATTGACTGCATCTCCGACTGCACCACTGGAGACCCGCCTCCCCCTCACTCCCTCACTCCCTCACTCCCTCACTCCCTCTTTCCATCACCCGCCCCCGTGTTGCCGCTGTCTCTGACGAATCGCGATGAGTTCTTTCATCACTCCGGCCAGGGACCCCTGCCAGGTTGCCACCCCAAAGGCGTCGTGGATCGTTTTATAAAGAGCGTAAATTTTTGCGTAAACCGCTTGATTATCAGTTATCGGTAGATAAATTTGATCCCGCATGCGGCAGCAGTTTTGCTGGATCTCCTCGAGGCTCACGCTCCCGCCGCTGACGGCTCCGAAGAGGGCCGCGCCGAGGGCGCAGGTCTGTTCGCTTGCGGCGACTTTGAGGGGGCGTCCGAGGATGTCGGCGTAGATCTGCATGAGGGTGGCATTCTTCACCGCGAGGCCGCCGGTGTTGACGACTTCGTGAATGGCGATGCCGTGCTCTTCCATGCGCTCGATGATGCGCAAGGCTCCGAACGCCGTCGCCTCAATGAGGGCACGATAGATCTCGTGCGCCTCGGTGTGGAGAGTCTGGCCCAGGATCAGTCCGGTGAGACGCGTGTCGACGAGGATGGTGCGGTTGCCGTTGTTCCAATCGAGGGCGAGAAGGCCGGTCTCGCCCGGCTTCATGACAGAAAGGCGTCGCTCCATCTCGACGAATTTTTCATTCACGGTCGCGCCGTAGGAATCGGGCACGAGGTGATTCACGAACCAGAGGAAGATGTCCCCCACGGCCGACTGACCGGCTTCGATTCCATAGTGCCCGGGCAGGACCGAGCCATCGACAACGCCACAGACGCCTGGCACGTCGCCGAGAGGAGCATCGTCGGGCAGCACGGTGATGTCACAGGTGCTCGTCCCGAGAATCTTTACCAACGTGCCCGCCTTTACCCCGGATCCCACCGCGCCCATGTGGGCGTCGAAGGCTCCGACCGCGACGGGGATGCCGGCGGGGAGTCCGAGTTTGTCGGCCCACTCGGGCGTGAGATCCCCCGCTTTGGTATCCGAGGAATACGCGGTCGAGTAAAGCCGCTCGCGCAGCTCGGCGAGAGCCGGATCGAGCTCAGCAAGGAACTCCGCATCGGGCAGTCCGCCCCAGGCCTCGGCGAACATGGCCTTGTGCCCAGCGGCGCAGACGCTGCGCTTGATGCGGTCGGGGCGCTCGTTCCCCGTCAGGACGGCGGGAAGCCAGTCGCAATGCTCCACCCACGAGGCGGCGGCGGCGAAAACAAGCGCATCGACCTTGCGGCATCTCCAGATCTTGCTCCACCACCACTCGCTCGAGTAAATGCCGCCGCACTTGGCGAGGTATTGGGGGCGCTTTTCGGCCGCGAGGGCGGTGATCGCGGCGGCTTCCTCGTAGGCGGTGTGGTCTTTCCAGAGCCAGACGTGGGCATTAAGATTGTCGGCGAACTCCGGCGTGAGCGCGAGCGGAGTGCCGTCGGCATTGACAGGGATAGGCGTGCTCCCGGTCGTATCGACACCGATGCCGATGACCTCGGATGGGTTAAAGTCGGGCCGTTTTTCCTTCGCCTGGGCGAGGGCTCCCGTGATGATTGCGACCATGCCATCGAGATAGTCCTGCGGATGCTGCCGCGCCACGTGAGGGTCTGACGGATCGGTAAGGATGCCTAGCTTGCCCGAAGGATAGGGGAAAACGACCGACCCGAGTTCTTCCCCGGTGTCGAGATCAAGGAGGAGGGACCGGCACGAATTGGTGCCGTAGTCCAGACCGATGGCGTAGCGACTCATGCGAAAGGCTATAGGAGATGCCGACCCGCCTTTCAACCCCTGAGTGCGGCGTCACTGCGGATATTTTTCCTCGTGAGATGCGCTAGTAGCGGTTGCAAGCCGACGGTCCTTCACGTTCAGTTCCTCAGTCTCATGGAAATTTTTATCTCCGATATCCCCGATGAGGGCCTCCACCTCGAGGGAGAGTTCCCCGTCACGATCTTCGATCTCCCGCCCGGCGACTCGATTCAGCCGATGGGCCCGGTTCATTACCGTGCCGACCTTTACGCCTTTGAAGAAGTCGTCGTCCTGAACGGCTCGCTCCGCGCCCCCTTTCAGCTCCAGTGCGGGACCTGTCTCGAGTTCTTCGACTTTGATGCCGATTTCCCCGACTGGTCCTCTGAGGTCGACCTCGAACCGGGCCAGCGCACGATCGATCTGAAGGAGATCATCCGAGAGGACTTTCTCCTCGGGCTGCCGCCGAATCCGCGCTGCGACGATCAGGATGACGGTCATCTTTGTCCGAAAGCCCACTTCGTCTCTTTCGCGGAAGACGAAGATGAGGAAGAGCCCCTCGAAGCCGGTGGTCCCGACATCTGGGGCGCCCTCGATGAGTTCGGGAAAAAGCCGGAGTGAAGAAGGTTGCGCCGGTGCGGCGTCCCTGTCGGTTGATTTTCCTGGTAGGGACGCACCGCGGGGCGACCTTCCGCCGGGGCGTCCGCCTTGTGCGACCAGGATTCAACGACGGGCGGTTCGGCGAACCGTCCCTACCGCGCTTCGCGCCATGACAGGTTGACTGCCGCTCAACTCTTCCACGCCACTCGCTCGGGGGTGCCGCGCCAGGCGACGCGGCC
>JANQVJ010000004.1:0-13755 GCA_030730365.1 Verrucomicrobiales bacterium | reverse complement strand
CCGCTCAACTCTTCCACGCCACTCGCTCGGGGGTGCCGCGCCAGGCGACGCGGCCGTGATCTCCGGGCTTGAGGATTTCGCCCTCTTTGAGGAAGCAGAGCCAGATCTCGCCCGGCTGGGTCCCGGGGGCGACACGGACTTCGTAAATCGCGCCCATTTCACGGATCGCTTCGATCACGACAGGATCTCCCTCGTTCGCGACGTCGCAGGGGATCCAGCGGGCATCTTCGGGCCGCTTCCAAGTTTCCTTGCCCGTCGCGTGATCAAGGACGCGATTGGCGGGTCCGAAACGCTCGGCGCAATATTGATTAGCGGGGTAACGATAGACCTCGGCAGGTGTCCCCGTCTGCATGAGGTTTCCGCCATCGATGATGACAACGCGCGAAGCGATCGCGAGGGCGTCTTCAGGATCGTGGGTCACGAGCAGGGCGGTCTGGCCGAGGCGTTGGAGAATGTCGCGGATCTCCTCGCGCAGCTTGCGGCGCAGGGCGGGATCGAGGTGGGAAAAGGGTTCGTCGAGGAGAAGCAGCTTCGGCTCGGGCGCAAGTGCCCGTGCAAGAGCGAGACGCTGCCTTTCGCCTCCGGAAAGCTCGTGGGGAAAACGCTTTTCTTTCCCCGCGAGGCCGACGAGCTCGAGACAGGCGGCGATGCGATCAGTGCGGGCTTTTTTGTCCTTCACAACGAGGCCGTAATCGACATTCCGCTCGACAGTGAGGTGGGGAAAGAGGGCTCCGTCCTGAAAGACGAGACCGAGCTGGCGCGACTCGGGTGGGACTTCGCGGGCGATCGTCTCTCCGGCGACGACGCGTCCGTCGAGGAGGATCTCCCCTCCGTCGGGCGACTCGAGTCCGGCGGCAAGACGCAGCAGACTGGTCTTGCCGCTGCCGCTCTCGCCGATGAGGGCGACAATCTCGCCGCGGAAGACATCGAGGTTGATGCCATTGACGGCGGCAAGATGATTCCCCCGGTAATGACGGGTGACCGCGTGAAAGGAAAGTAAAGGAGTGCGGTCACTCATGGGGAGTGGGTGGCTGGAGCCAGCGGTTCATGACAAGGAGACCGATCGCCCCCACCGCGACAATGAGCAAGGCCGGAACCGCGCAGGCCTGCAAGCGCGCCTCGCTCGCGAGGCTGTAGGCGGTCGTGGCAAGGGTCTCGAAATTCGCCGGACGCAGGATCAGGGTAAGAGGCAGCTCCTTCAGAATATCGACAAAGAGCAGCATCCCCGCCGCGATGAGCGGTGCCCGCAGGAGCGGAAGATCGACGCGCAGAAAGGTCCGCAGGGGTGGATGTCCGAGGAGCCGCGAGGCTTCTTCGAGCGGCTTGCCGATGCGCTCGAGTCCGGCGCGGGCAAGTTGCAGCGGGATCGCGAAGAACCGCACGGTGTAGGCAAAGGCGATCACGAAAAGGGTGCCGCTGACGAGAGGCAGCAGCGGGAGCTCGAGCCGGTCAAGCGTGCCGAAAACGACGAGCACGCCCACGGCGATGACAGCTCCGGGCGTGGCGTAGCCCATTCCGGCGATGCGCCCGAGGAGCCGACGCAGGCGGCACTCGCGCAGTCTCACCGCATACATGAAGAGAGCAGCGAGGGCGGTGACGACAACGGCCGTGGCGAGGGCCAGCGAAAAACCGCGGACGAGAGCGAGTCCGGCGGGGAAACCGCCCCCGGAATCCGAGAGGAGATGAAGCCCGGCCCAGTGGACGAGGCGTCCGACCGGGAAGAGAAATCCGAGCGCCACCGGCACGAAGCAGACGAGAAAGGCGAGGGCCGCCTTTCCGCCGCCGAGCGGAAGCCGTTTCATGGGAATGCTCCCGGCATCGGCCTCGACGTAGCGGGCCCGTCCGCGGAGCCCTTGCTCGAGCATGAGGAGGGCAGCGACGACGAGCATCATGATGCCCGCGAGACGCAGCGCCGCGACCTTGTCCCCCATCCCGAACCAGGTCCGGAAAACGCCCTCGGTCAGGGTCGGCACGCCGAAAAAGTGGACCGCCCCGTAGTCGTTGATCACCTCCATGATGACGAGGGCGACTCCGGCCACGATGCCCGGTCGCGCCATCGGCAGGGCCGCCCGCAGGAAGGATCGCGTCGGCGAATTCCCCAGACAACGCGCCGCCTCGATCACCGCCCGGCTTTGACGGCTGAAGGCGGAGCAGCAGGCGAGGTAGACATACGGGTAAAGGACGGCCGCGAGCATGACGATGAGGAGTCCGTAACGAATGATCTGCTCGGCGAGGAGAAAGGCCTCGACGCCGAATCGCATCCGCACCTGAATCAGCATCGGAATGGCCGCCTCGGGTCCCTGGTAAAAAACAAAAGCGGCGATGTAGGTCGGAATCGCGAGCGGCAGGATGAGCGCCCAGGAGAGGACGCGTCGTCCGCGGAACTCGCAGGTCGTGACGAGCCAGGCGGGAACGACGCCCATGATGAGGACGAGGAGACTGACCCCGAAGACGAGGATAAGGGTGTTCGTCAGGTAACGGGCGAGGACCGTCTCAGCGAGATGGCTCCACTCGGCGCTCTCCTGGCCCAGGTGAAAGAGGATCGCGAGGAGCGGCAGGGCGATGATGCCGGTCAGCAACGCCACGCCCGCGCCCCAGCGATCCCCGTGCCAGCGCCAGCGCGGAGCGCGCCGCGCAGCCGCGGGGGCAACGATCGGCAGGGCGGGAGCTTGCGGGTGGGACGCCATAACCGGTCCGGGTGAAATGCAGGCTTATTCCCAACCGGCCTGATTAAAGAGACGCACGGCCTCGGCATTGCGATCCCCGAGGACGGAAAAGGCCACGTCATCGGCGGTGAATTTGCCCCACTTTTCCTGAATCGGAGACCACTTCGCGGTTTCCGAGACAGGGTATTCGAAGGTCTCCTCGGCATACCTGCTCTGGATCTCGTCCGAAAGGAGGAATTCGAGGAACTGCGTCGCGAGGGCGGCCTTTTTCGAGGACTTCACGATCCCGGCTCCGCTGATGTTGACGTGGGCTCCCCTGCCCTCCTGATTGGGGAAAAAGACCTTCACTGCGGCGGCCGCGTCACGGTCTTTCTGATCTTCGGAAGTCTCGAGGAGACCGAGGTAATACGTGTTGGCAATGGCGACATCGGCGAGACCCGTAGCGACCGCGCGGATCTGGTCGCGATCGCTTCCCTGGGGAGGACGGACCATGTTTTGGCGAACCGCGGCGGCCCAGGCTTCGGACGCCTCGGCGCCGTTGGCTTCGATTACCGTGGTCATGAGCGACTGGTTGTAAATATTCGATGACGAACGCGCCACGAGACGCCCGCGCCATTTCGGGTCGGCGAGGTCTTCGTAGGTGGAGAGCTCACCGGCCTTCACCCGCTCGGGCGAATAGATGAGGACGCGGGCGCGCTTCGTCAGGGCGACCCACTGATCGTCGGGGTCACGCAGGGTCGCGGGGACCTTCTCTTTGATGGCCTCGGAAGTGAAGGACTGCAAAAGCCCGGCCTTCTTCGCGCGATCGAGTCCGCCGCCGTCGGCGGTCAGGTAGAGGTCGGCGGGGGTGTTCGCGCCTTCCTCCTGCAAGCGAACGATGAGCTCGTCGGAGGCGGCTTTGACGACTTTGACCGTGATCCCGGTCTTCTCGGTGAAGAGCCGGTGCACGGCTTCATCGAACTCGTAATGGCGCTGGGTGTAGAGCGTGAGCTCCTCGGCGGCATGGAGGGGAGCGGCGGGAATAAATCCGGCAAGGGCCGCGAGGAGGGTGAGGATGAGGCGTTTTTTCATGGGGTGGATGGGATTCATTTAATGAGATTGAATCCCGTTAGAGTTAAAGCTCATTTCGAAACCGCCGAAATCAAGTCAGAAGTGCTCCCTTCTTACGCCCCCGCCGCGATTCGTGTCGTCTTGTGAAACAGTGATCACGTTGCACCTGACGGAAAACCGGCTAGTATCCCGTTCGCGAAATTTTTCATGAGCGTTACGCCGACCCCTTCCAAAGACTTTATCCGCGAGATCATCGACGAAGATCTCGCCACGGGAAAACACGACGGCACCGTGACCCGTTTCCCCCCCGAGCCGAACGGTTACCTGCATCTCGGTCACGCCAAGTCCATCTGCCTGAACTTCGGGATCGCCGAGGAATATGGCGGGCGCTGCCACCTGCGCTTCGACGACACCAATCCCACGAAAGAGGACGTCGAGTATGTCGATTCGATCAAGGAGGACATCAAATGGCTCGGCTTTGACTGGGGCAATCACCTCTACTTCGCCTCGGACTACTTCGACAAACTCTACGAGTGGGCCGTCTACCTGATCAAGGAAGGCAAAGCCTACGTCGACGAGCAGACCGCTGCGGAGATGAAGACCAGTCGCGGCGATCTCCAGACGCCCGGGACCGACAGTCCCTACCGCGATCGTCCGGCCGAAGAGAGTCTCGACCTTTTCCAGCGGATGAAGGCGGGTGAGTTCGAAGACGGTAGAATGGTGCTGCGTGCCAAAGTCGACATGGCGCATCCGAACCTGAACATGCGCGACCCCGTGCTCTACCGCATCGTCCACGCCGAGCATCACCGCACCGGCGACAAGTGGTGCATCTACCCGATGTATGACTACACCCACGGCCAGAGCGATGCGCTCGAGCACGTGACCCACTCGCTCTGCACCCTCGAATTCGAAAATCACCGGGCTCTTTACGACTGGTTTCTCGAAAACCTGCCCGTGCCCTCGCGTCCCCGCCAGATCGAGTTCTCGCGGATGAACCTCAACTACACGGTGATGAGCAAGCGCAAGCTGCTCCAGCTCGTGACCGAGGGACTCGTGAGCGGATGGGATGACCCGCGCATGCCCACTATCTGCGGGATCCGTCGCCGCGGTTATCCGCCGGCGGCGATTCGCAATTTCTGCAAGACCATTGGAATCACGAAGTTCCAGAGCACGAACGATTTTGCCCTGCTCGAGAACGCCGTCCGCGAAGTCCTCAATCAGGAGGCCGCCCGCTACATGGCCGTGCTCGATCCGATCCGCGTCGTCATCACGAACTACCCCGAGGGTCAGGTCGAGGAGATGGAAGCGGTCAACCATCCCGAGAAACCCGAGGCCGGCACCCGGCTCGTGCCTTTCTCCCGCGAACTCTTCATCGAACGCGAGGACTTCATGGAAGACCCGCCGAAGAAATTCTTCCGCCTTTCCCCCGGCACCGAGGTGCGCCTGCGTTCGGGCTATTTCATCCGCTGCGAGGAAGTCATCAAGGACGCCGGCGGCGAGATCGTCGAGCTGCGCTGCACCTACGACCCTACGACCCGCGGAGGGGAAAATCCCGCCGACGGCCGCAAGGTCAAGGCCACGATCCACTGGGTCAGCGCGGCCCACGCGATCGAGGCCGAGATCCGGCTCTACGACCGACTTTTCATGACCGAGGCACCGGACCGCGGCGAGGGATCCTTCCTCGATCATCTCAATCCGGATTCGCTCAAGGTCCTCAGCGGAGCCAAGCTCGAGCGCAACCTCGCCGCGGTTGCTCCCGGGGAGACGGTCCAGTTTGAACGGCTCGGGTATTTCTGCGCGGACAAGGACAGCACCGCCGAGGCCCTCGTCTTCAACAGAACCGCCGGACTGCGCGACGCCTGGGCCAAGGCGAAGGATCAGGGGTGAAGCGCCGATGCGCAATTGACGAATCACCGCTCCCAGTCCAGCATGGCGCTGCTCTCCTGACAGCTGCGCCATGAAAAAACTCCCCCTGCTCTTCTCCGCCGCGAGCCTCGTGCTTGCCGGCCTTTTCCTCATCGCGCCCTCCCGCGCCCAGACCGGGAAGAAGCCGCTCAAAGCACTCCTCGTTGCGGGCGGCTGCTGCCATGACTACACCGGTCAGCACAAGGCCATCTACGAAGGGATCCAGGCGCGGGCGAATGTCCAGGTCGACGTCTGGTGGACAGATGACAAGTCGGTCAATCCTCCCCTCTCCCTCTACAACGACCCAAACTGGGCCGCCGGCTACGATGTCATCATTCACGACGAGTGCGCGGCGGGAAACAAAGACCTCACCGTCCTCAAAAACATCCTCGATGCGCACCAGACGATCCCCGCGGTGCACCTACACTGCGCGATGCACAGCTTCCGCGCCGGGAATGATCAGTGGTTCAAGCATCTCGGGCTCCAGTCGAACTCCCACGGACCGCAGGAGCCCATCGCGATCGACTTCCTAACGAAGGAGCACCCCATCACCAAGCCGCTCGAGAACTGGACCACGATCAAGGAAGAGCTCTACAACAACGTCAATGTCTTCGACGCCGAGCCCCTCGCGATGGGCAAACAAATCGTGAAACGCGACGGCCAAGAGCGCGAAGAGGTCGCCATCGTCGTCTGGACGAATGAAAAGCAGGGCGCCCGCAGCTTCAGCACCACCCTCGGCCACAACACCGCCACGGTCGAAGACGCGCGCTACCTCGACCTCATCACCCGCGGGCTCCTCTGGTCCTGCGGAAAACTGGAGGAACCCGGCTACCTCGGCACGGCCTTCACCGGAGAAAACAAAATCACTTTCACCAAAGGCGTCGAGCAGCCCAAGCCCGAGCCGAAGGCCGCGGTCAAGCCCGGGACCGCTCCCGCCGGAGCGACCCTCGTGACCGCGACCGCAAGCAGCGAAGAGACCGGCAAGAACAACTTCGCCTGGCGCGCCGTCGATGGTGATCCAGGGACCCGCTGGTGCGCGGCGAACGGGTCCTTTCCCCAGTCGTTCCAGATCGCTTTCGAGAAACCCCAGACTCTGACCGGAGCCAACATCATCTGGGAGAGCGGCAACAACATCTACCGCCATACGATCGAGGGATCGGCCGACGGCAATTCCTGGGCGATGCTGAGCGATGGAAGCGGCAATCAGAAGGCGGGCGACGTCACGGCGACCTTCGAGGCAAAGGACGTCCGTTTTCTCAAAGTGACCTGCACCGGCACGAGCACCGGCGGCTGGGCCAGCATCAAGGAACTCACCGTGACGGGCTCGGGGATCAAATCCCTTTACCCGAAACTCGATGCAAAACAGCAGGCCGTCGTCGACGCCACCGCAAAAAGGGATAACGATCCTTACGCAAAAAGTGGAAATATCCCGCCTAAAATTTTGAAGCTCAACGCGGAAGCCGAGGCCGAGATTCTCAAGGACGTGAAAGTTCCCGAGGGTTTTGACGTTTCCCTTTTCTCGAACTGGCAGGCGGCGAACTATCCCGTCTATGTCGGGGCCTCGCCAGGCGGCGACCTCTACGTCTCGAGCGATGGCAACGGCTCTCTCGGTCGCGAACCAGGCCGCGGGCGGGTTCTGCGCCTCCGCGACAAGAACAGCGACGGACGCGCCGACGAGGTCACCGAGTTCATCAAAGACGTCGATTCTCCCCGCGGGCTGATCTGGGATCATGATCGCCTTTACCTGCTCCACCCGCCGCATGTCAGCGTCTATTTTGACCGGGACGGAGACGGCGTCGCGGAAGAGTCGAAGAAGCTCATCGACGGCATCGCCTTCGGTTTTGCCGATCGTCCTGCCGACCACACCACGAACGGACTCGAGCTCGGGATCGACGGCTGGATCTATGTGGCCGGAGGTGACTTCGGTTTTCTCAAGGCGACCGGCACCGACGGACGCACCGTGCAACACCGCAACGGAGGAGTGCTCCGCTTTCGTCCCGACGGTTCCGGACTCGAGATCTACGCGACCGGCACCCGCAACATCCTCGGCACGCCGATGAGCCCTCTCGCCGACCTCTTCGCCCGCGACAACACCAACGACGGCGGTGGCTGGGATGTTCGGTTTCACCACTTCTCCGGCCTCGAGGACCACGGCTACCCGCGACTTTACAAAAACTTCGGCGACGAACACGTCCAGCCCCTCGCTGACTACGGCGGCGGTTCGGGCTGCGGCTCCGTTTACCTGCACGAACCCGGCTTCCCCGACGAGTGGAACAAGGCCCCCATCACCTGCGACTGGGGACGCGCCGGATCTTTTCACCACACCGTGCAACGCCAGGGCGCGAGCTTTGTGGAACTGACCGAACCCCGCACCTTCATCGGCATGACCCGGCCCACCGACGCCGACGTCGATGGCATGAGCGCCGTCTATCAGGCGAGCTGGAAAGGCCCCGCGACCTTCAAATGGGAAGGGCCGGACGTCGGCTACATCGTTCGGGTGACGCCGAAGGGATACAAGCCCGAGCCCCTGCCGGATTATGAAAAAATGAGCGATGCCGAACTGGTCGCGGCGCTGGACTCGCCAAGTCACATCCGGACGCTGACGGCGCAACGAGCCCTCTTACGTCGTGAGGCGAACCCTGTTTTGTCCGAGACGCTGGTGGCGCTGGCGAAGGATTCCGAGAAGGCGCTTAAAACGCGGGTGGCGGCGGTTTATGCGCTAGTGCAACCGGGACTTGGAAGGAAAAACCCGGCAGAACTAGCTCAGGATCTCCATTCCTTGGCCAAGGAAGATGAAATCGCTCCGTTTATCCATCGCGCAATCGGTGACCTTGTCTTGCCAAGTGATCCTGAGGTCCGACATACCATCTCTCACCTTCTCATCCTGGGAATCGAAAATAAAGCAGATGCCAAGAGCCGTCTGGAGGCCGCCATTTCGGCAGCACGGCTGGGGCTCACCGGAGTCACCACCAGCCTGACCACCCTTCTCAACGACCCGGATCCGCGCGTTGCCCACACCGCTTTTCAAGCCCTCGCGCGTTTGGGGGGCAAAAATGAAGCTCTCGACTTCGTTAGCCTCGGCTCCAAAGGCGCCGCCTTCGCTCTCATGCGCATGCACGACGTGCCGGGCGTCGTCGATGATCTCCTCGCGAAACTCGCCGCGGAAAAGCGCCCCGAGATTCGCCAGCTCCTCCTCGCCACCCTCTACCGCCTCGCCCAGCGTGAGGGCGAATGGAAGGGTGACAGCTGGGGAACGCGCCCCGACACCCGCGGTCCCTACTACCAGCCCGTGGCCTGGGCCGAGACCGACAAGATCCTCGCCGCGCTCAAGACGACCCTCGACGCCGCTTCGCCCGAGGAAGCCTCCTTCCTCGTCAAAGAGATGAGCCGCAACCGCATCCAGTCGAATGATGCTCTCCTGCGCATCCTCAGTCTGGCGAAGGAAAATCCCTCCATCGTCCCCGACGCGGTCCAGCAACTCGCTACCGCCGAGACGATCCCGGCCGAAGGAGTTGCCATTCTCCTGGCCGCTGCGAAAAATGCCGAGTCCGATCCCGCGACGCTTTCCCGCGCCGTCCTCGCCCTCGTGAAACTGGACGGTGACGAGCCCTTCCAGGCGACTCTCTCCGCTTTTGCCGGCATCACCGCCAAACTCGACGGCTTGCGCGCGGCCGTGAAAACCGCCGGAGAAAACCCCGATCCGGTCAAAGCGAAGAGCGACCAGAAGTACGCCCGCACCGCCCTCACCGATGCCGAGAAGAATCTCGACGAAGCGACCAACGCCTTCCTCCTGTCGGCCAAGCTCGAGAACTACCACCTCGCTGTGGAGAAAATCGCCGCGGAGAAACCCGGCACGCCCGAAGGCTTCTGGGCCAACGCCGCCGTTCTCGCCCTTGCCTCGCGCACGACCGGTTCCCCCGAGTCGCGGGAGCTGTCGAAAAAGGCCCTCGACGTCGCCTGGAACCTTCCAGCGCAAAAGGCCGTCCTCATCGCCGCGGCGGTGAAGACGAAAAACCGTTCTCTCGATGATCGTATCCTCGTCGCGGTGAATGATGTCGATCCCGCCGTGGCCAAGGCCGCCACAGCGGCGGTGAAAGACCTCAAGCTCCAGGCCAAAGGCGAAGACAAAACACCGAAGATCGCCACCCTCGCCCCCGACAAGGCCCTCGACGCGGTCCTCGCGCATCAGGGAGGCGACGTCGCCCTCGGTGAAGCTGTCTACGCCCGGGCCACCTGTAGCGCCTGCCATACGGTGAGTCAGAGCGAGAAGCAGAAAGGCCCCTACCTCGGCAACATCGCCGAGACTTACAAGCGCCCCGACCTCGCCCTTTCCATTCTCGAGCCCAACAAGACGATCGCGCAGGGTTTCGCCACGAACGTCATCACCCTGGAAGACGGCTCGATGCAGATGGGCTTCATCACCGACGAACAGGGCGAGCGAGTCACCCTGCGCGACATCGCCTCGCAGGAGCATGTCATCAGCAAAGCCGAGATCACGAAGCGCGAGACCCTGCCGACGAGCATGATGCCTCCCGGTCTCATGGTCAACTTCACCGTCCACGAGACGGCGAGCCTGCTCAGCTACCTCGACTCGCTCGTGAAGAAGTGAGGGAATCGGGGGTTTGGGCGGGGTTGCGACAGCAGGACGATCACGATTTATTTTCCCGGAAATCGACCTGGAACATATCGAATCGCTCCTCAGATCTTTGAGTGGTGAGATTTCCGAGGGAAACGGAACGCGAGTCCGGCTGGCACTCAGCGGCGTGAGGGCCGTATCTCGCCCCCCCATCCAGGTCCTTAGACAAATCGCGGTTCGGCCACCTCGATGAAGCGGTTTTTACCTAGCCCGCATTTCTCATACTGCTTCTTTGTGAGACGTGGCGAGGAACTGTCCCCGCTGGCCTGGTAGTGGGTCTAAGCGCCGCCGGGAACCGAAGAGGAGTGGACAGGAATGTCCACCCTCCTTGTCCAGACGGTGCGGGCTTCGGGTCTCGAGGCACTTTCCTCGCAAGCGACCACCCATCCCGGCAAAAGCGCGGGCCGAATTACGACTTGGCTTTTTTGGCGGGTGCCTTTTTCTTCGACGCAGCTCCCGCGAGAGTGGCTTTCTTCGCAGGTGAACCCGACTTCTTCGAATCGGCTTTTTTCACAGGTGAACCCGACTTCTTCGAATCGGCTTTTTTCGCCGTCTTCCCGGAGGCCTTCCTGGAAGCTTTCTTTTTCAGGGAGTCAGACAGCTTGTCGAGTGACGTCGCGAGATTGTGCTCGAGCTTGGTTAGGGATTTGGTGAAGCTGTCGGCGCGCTTGCGCACCTGCTTGAGAGCCGAAGACCCTTTCTTGCCGAGACCGGCTTCGCGGCTCTGGATCCACGCATCAAGGGCTTTGCGCGCGGCGGCCGTGTGGGTGGAAGTATCGATGAGTTTGGCTTCAAGTTCTGTAATGAGCTTGTGGGTTTTATCAAAATTGGCTTGCATGTCTGTGAGGTGGTAAAAGTAACAAGGAGCGTCCTCCCTCATCACCGGTTCGGTCAAGTGACGTTTCGAAAAGGTTTCAATTGAGCTCTGTATTTTCGAGTATATGCGCAAATAGGCATTTCAGGCATCGCTTCCCGCCGGCGATCGCGTCGTGCCGATACGGCGTTGCAGGGAACGCGGTGCTTCGCGGACTTTGGTGCCTTCACACAGACGGCGCAGGAATGGTGGACGGTGGACGGTTAAACGCGGAGAGTAGCCAGTCTCCCCGGATAGCAAAAGAACGGGAAGAGGGCTTGCCGTGATTTCCCGAATAGGGGGACTTCTCAGGGAGGCAGGCACTAATAAACTTCTTACACGAACGACGACCCCCATGAAACCCCACCTTCTCCTCCTCACAGCAGGCTTGATTGCAGCCCCGCCACTGATCGCTCTGACCGCCGCCCCAAAGCCCAATGTGCTGCTCATCTGCGTCGATGACCTGAAACCCGTCCTCGGCTGCTACGGCGACACCCACGCGAAGACTCCGCACATCGACGCCCTCGCGGCCCGCTCGCTGCGACTCGACCGCGCCTACTGCAATCAGGCCGTCTGCGCGCCGTCGCGGAATGCCCTGATGACGGGACTGCGCCCGCAGACCCTCGGGATCTACGACCTCCCCACCAATTTCCGCACGTCGCGGCCCGACGCGGTCACCGTGGCCCAGTATTTCCAGCAACACGGTTACCGAACCGAGGCCATGGGCAAAATCATGCACGTGGGACACGGCAACGGCGAGGACGCCGCCTCGTGGACCGTTCCCCATTTCAAACCGAAGGCGACGCAGTATGCCCTGCCGGAGAACGCCGCGCCCAAACCCGAAAAGAAAAACACAGCCCAGCCCTGGAAAGATCCCCGCGGGGCCGCGACCGAGTCCGCTGACGTCCCCGATGACACCTACGCCGACGGCCAGATCGCGCTCGAGGCGGTGCGCCGGCTGAGAGCGGCAAAGGAGTCCGGCGAACCTTTCTTCATGGGCGTGGGTTTCATGAAGCCGCACCTGCCCTTCATCGCTCCGAAAAAATACTGGGAGATGCACGATCCCGCAACCCTGCCGCAGCCGCATCTCGACACCGCCCCCGAAGGCGCGCCTGACTTTGCCGGCCAGAGCGGAGGCGAATTGCGACAATACAAAGGCATTCCAGGCGGCAGGGAGCCGCTCGGCCCAGACCTTACGAGGCATCTCATCCACGGCTATTATGCCGCGACGAGCTACATGGACGCGCAGCTCGGACTCGTCCTCGCCGCTCTCGACGAAACCGGTCTCGCGGAAAACACGATCGTCGTGTTCTGGGGGGATCACGGCTGGCACCTCGGCGATCACGGCTTCTGGTGCAAACACACCAACTTTGAGCAGGCCGCCCGAATCCCCCTGATGGTGGCTCTTCCGGGAAAAACGGGCACCGTTTCCTCCGCCCTCGTCGAGACGGTAGACCTCTACCCCACCCTCGTCGAAGTCGCCGGACTGCCCGCCGCACCGGAACTCGACGGAAAAAGCTTCGCCCCTCTCCTTGAGGACGCCTCCGCGCCCCATCGCGACCATGCCATCCACGTGTATCCGCGGAACAAGCTCCTCGGACGCGCCATCCGCACCGACCGCTATCGACTCGTCGAGTGGAAAGAAGTCGGAGCCGACCCCGCCACGGCCGAGTGGGAGCTCTATGACTACGAGACCGATCCAGGGGAATCAAAGAATCTCGCCGCTGAAAAACCCGAGGTCGTGAAGGAACTCCAGGCCATCCTCGCGACGCATCCGGAGGCGAAAGCACAGATCAAATCAGATCCGCCCGCCTCCGCCGGCGATCCCGCGACAAAGCCAAAGTCCGCCTCGCAGGACCGTTCCGCCATGTTCCGGAAGCGCGACAAAAACGGCGACGGCAAGCTTTCCCGCGAAGAGTTTCTCCTCAACCAGCCCGATCCCGACGAAGCGCCGAAACGCTTCCCCGTTTTCGACGCGAATGGAGACGGCTTTCTCTCCGAAGAGGAATTCGTCAAAGGCGGCAAGGTCGCCAAACCCTGACATTCCCACCGCTATGCAGCGAGTTGTCATCCTCGGAGCCAGCAGCAAACCCGATCGATATGCCTATCGCGCCTTCCGCATGCTCCGCGAGCACGGGCACGAAGTCATCCCCGTGCATCCCGCTCTGATCGAAATCGAAGGCGTGGCAGTGGTGATAGACCTCGACTCCGTCGCGGGGCCGGTCGAGACCCTGACTCTCTTCGTCAGTCCCGCGATCTCCGAACCGCTCACCGATGCCATCGTCGCCCTGCGCCCGGGACGCGTCATCTTTAATCCCGGAACCGAGTCGGCGATGTTGCAATCCGCTCTCGACGAAGCGGGCATCCCGTATGGAGAGGCCTGCACGCTGGTGATGCTGGGGACGGGTGTTTTTTGAGCTCAAGGGATCGGCAGATGCTCAGCTCCCTTTCAAGGAAAGGGGCTTGCCAAGCCCCCTCATGAAAGGGATCTTCGACTTTCAGGAGATCACCATGCTCCCCCTTCCCCGACGCCACTCTCTCATCGCCGAAACCGCTGCGGTCCTTCGTCAGCGGATCGAAGCGGGTGAATGGCCGCTTCACCTCCCCGGCGAGGTGAGCCTGCCCGAGAACGACAAGGGCATCGA
>JANQVJ010000003.1 GCA_030730365.1 Verrucomicrobiales bacterium | reverse complement strand
CCGACTTCATCAGTGTTTCAGCAATCCAAAATCCAAAATCCAAAATCCAAAATCCGAAATCCGAAATCCGAAATTCACTCCAGATACAAAAATTCCGTCGAAGCGATCAGCAAATGCGCCAGATGCCCCGTGGCTTCCTCCAACAGTTTCGGATCTTCCGATCCGCCGCTGAGATCGGCGATCAGCCCCAGCGCACGCTCGCGTTCAAGAGGGTTGGGGGTGCGACCCAAGAGGGTTTGATAGAGCCAACTAACCTCGATGCCGGCCGGCCCGCCCTGCCCTGCGGCGAGCTTCCCGATGACGGCGGCCTGCTCCTGAAGGAACTCGCTGTTGAGCAGGTAGAGTGCCTGGGTCGGGACGGTCGTTTCGTTGCGCTGCCCCGAGACGAAGTCGGGGTTGGCTCCGTCGAAGAGGGAAAGTTCGGTCGATGGATTGTTCCGCGCGACCGGCAGGTAGATCGTGCGTTTTTTCTCCTTCGCAAAGGAGAGCGGATTGTCGAGGTCGATCCCCACCGCTGTCGCGGTCGCCCCGCCGGGAGTGGGATCGAGCTGGCCGGAGAGGAAGAGGACGCTATCGCGCAGCTCTTCAGCGGTGAGACGACGACGGTTCCGGTGGCCGAAAAGGCGGTTTCCGGGATCCGCTTCGGCGAGTGCGGGCGAGGCGTTCGCACCTAGCTGGTAGGCTCGCGAAAGGACGAGTTCGCGGATGAGGGTTTTGAACGATCCGCCCTGCTCACGGAAATTCGCGGCGAGGTAGTCGAGCAGCGCGGGATGGGTCGGCCCCGAGCCGAGGCGTCCGAAGTTATCCACCGTCTCAACGATGCCGCGCCCGAAAAGATGCCCCCAGATGCGATTCACAACAACGCGGTCGAGGAGCCCGTTTCCCGACGCGGTGAGCCAGTCGGCAAACTCGAGGCGCCCACTGCTCCCTTCCGGGATGGCGGGGCCGCCTGCGATGATTTGCGGATAGCCGCGCGGCACGAGCGGCCCGAGTTGGGCGGTCTCTCCCCTCACCCGCAGGTGAATATCAGCAGGCGTTTTCGCATCGCGCGGCGCCATCGCGAGGTCTTCGGCTTTGAGATCGGCGATCATTTTGTCGAGCTCTTTTCTCAGCTCACCATCGCTCATGCGGAAGAGAGGATCGATCTCCTCCCCGCCGACGGAGGCGAGCTGGGTCTTTTCCCTCCCGATATCACTCACCGCGATGAACTGGACCGCATCGACGATGACATAACGTCCCGCCGTGTCTGTCGTCTCGATCGTGACCTTGCAATTGCCGCCCTTTTCAAAAGTAAATTGGCCGACCGGTTCGAAGAGCCCGCCCACGGTCGGCGTTTTGGTCTGGTCGAGATGGACGACAGCCTCGCCCGCCTGCCCCACGATACGGATGGGAACCCGCTCGGCGCGGTTCGGCTCGGCACTGTAGGCGACACGCACTTCATAGAGTCCGCTCTCGGGGAGGCTGCCGCGGAAGACGGCGCGTCGTTCGCCTTTGCCCTGCTGATTGTCGTGAATATAAGACTCGCCGAAGCGATTGAGAGAAAGGCTCGAGGTCTTCCACTCGCCGACGAGTTCGGCATCGGATTCGTCGTAGATGACCCCGGCGAGGGGGAGATCGCCGGGGCCCATCTTGCCGCCGGCCTTTCCCATAAAGCTCTTTTCGACGGTGAGCCGCATCGCGAGCTCGAGCCGGTCGACGCGCTTTTTCAGCTCAGGATCGACGCCATCGACACCGGGGAGGGGTTGCTCTATCCAGCTCGCGACATTGACGCAGCCATTACGGGTGCCAGTGACGATCTCGGTCGAGCGGAAGATGCCGGCCACGGCAAAGTAGTCATGCTGCGAGACAGGATCGAACTTGTGGTCGTGGCAGCGGGCACAGCCCATCGTGAGCCCGAGAAAAGCGCGCCCGAGGGTATCGACCTGCTCATCGACGGTGTCGAGCCACAGCTTTTCCTTGTCCCGCTCGGTCAGCATCTTGGGGCCGAGGGCGAGAAAGGTCGAGCCGATGAGCTGCCCGCGCCGGGTCTCGTGATCGGGCGAGGTCATGAGGTCGCCGGCGACCTGCTCGCGGACGAATTCGTAGTAGGACTTGTCGCGGTTGAAGGCGTCGATGACGTAGTTCCGATACCGCCAGGCCTGGTAAAAGGTGTAGTTGCGGTCCCCGCCGTTCGAATCGGCATAGCGGGCCACGTCGAGCCAGTGACGACCCCATTTTTCGCCGAAGGCGGACCTCGCAAGCAGTTCGTCGACGACACGGGCGAACGCGGTCGGTGAAGGATCGGCGAGGAAAGCCTCGAGCTCCGCCACTGTGGGCGGCAGTCCGTTGAGGTCATAATGGAGCCGCCGCAGAAGAGCAGACGGCTCAGCGTCATCCGCAGGAACGAGGGACTCCGCCTCGAGGGAGGAAAGGAGAAACCGATCGACCGGACCGCGTGGCCAGGCAGTGTCGGCAGTCCCCGGCACGGACGGTTTTATGACGGGACGAAAAGCCCACTCCTGCCGGGCCGCTTCGTAATCGATGGCCACCTGCACCCCGCTGCCCATGGCCGCGTCGCGGGGATCAGGCGCACCCATCGCGACCCACTTTTCGAGGACGGCAATTTCCTCGCTGCTCATTCGCGACTTCGGCGGCATCTGGAGATCGGGATCGCTGTAGCGAATCGAGTGAACGAGGAGACTTTTATCAGGATCACCCGGAACGATGGCCGGGCCTGCATCGCCGCCCTCCTGCCACGCGCTGCGCCGATCGAGCCAGAGCCCCCCCTTGCGTTTGTCCGCCTCCTCCGAGTGGCACTCGTAGCAATGCTTCACGAGGAGAGGCCGCACCGCGTTCTCGAAAAAGGCCAGTTCTTCCGTAGCGAAGAGCACGGGCGCGGCCAAACCGGAGAGAACAGCGCAGGCGGTGATGGTGGTTAAGCGCGGCATTTCAATAGAAGAAGTGCGATTATGCCGGAGATCGGACAGATCCGGCATGGCGCATTAGCGCCAAAGGGCGTCTCCATGACGGAGAGGGGCGGGCCGCGCGGTCGTTTCGGTGATCGGGACCCCATGCTCTCTCGCGAAGAAGGGAGTGCGAGAGAGCCGAATGTCCAATCCCCGACCAGACCGGTCGGGGCTACCGGGCGCCACCGCGAAAGCCGGGAATTTTCTCCTGTCCAATCCCCCCTCTTTCGGCCTTATTCAGGGAGACCCCATGAACCGTGATGCCGAAACCAGCGCCGAAAGTGACCGCACCGAGGCATTTTTGCGCCTAATCACCGAGCACGAGAGACGTCTCGCCATCTACGTGACCGGTCTCGTCGTCTGTCCGCAGGATGCACAGGACGTCCTTCAGGAGGGTAAAATTGTGATGTGGAGGCAGTTTCACCAGTTCGAACTCGGGACAAACTTCGCGGCCTGGGCGCGGAAGATCCTCTTTTATCAGATCCTCGCCTTCCGCCGTCGTTCCAAACGGGACCGGTCCGAATTCCTCAGCGACCGGCTCCTCGAGACACTCAGCGAAGAATCCGAGAGCGCCATCAAAGAGCAACGCTGGCAGAAGCGGGAAAAAGCGCTCCAGGAATGTGTCACCAAACTCTCGGGGGAACACCGCGAGATCCTCGAGCTGCGCTACCGCGACGAGGCCTCCATCGAGGGCATCTCGCGCCGCACCGAACGCACCGAAGGGGCCGTCTACCGGCTCCTCAGCCGCCTCCGCAAAAATCTCCACCAGTGCGTCGAAAAGGAACTCAGTCAGGCATGAACGATAACGAATCCGGTGCAGAGCACGATCACCTCCTCGAACTCGCGCACGGCTACATCGAGCGCTCCCTCACCTCTGCCCAGGTCGCCGAGTTAGAGAACATCCTCACCGGCGATGCCGAAGCACGCCGTGTCTACGTCGACTTCATGCACGACCATGCCGCGCTCCACTGGGAGCAGATCGGGCAGAGCGGGGTCGGCGAGAGCGACATCACCGACATTTCCGGGTATCGTTACTCGCGCTTCCCCTCACTCTGGCAGGGCTTCGCCGCCGCCGCCGTGATCTCCCTCCTCAGTCTCGTCCTTTTGAATTCCAGAGACTCCGTGGAGTCTTTCGCGACGATGAAAAAGACCGAGTCCGCCCGATGGGAGAGCGGCCCGCTCCCCACCGCCGAGGGCGCGCGACTCGGAGCCGGCGAGCTCTTCCTCGTGCGCGGTCTCGCCACCCTAGCCTTTGACTCGGGTGCCGAGGTCATCCTCGAAGCCCCCGCCCGTCTCACCCTCGTGGATGCGATGAACTGCGTCCTCACGAGCGGCACCGCCGTCGCCGAAGTCGATGAGTCGGCTCAGGGATTTACGATACGCACGCCAAGTGCCCGGGTCATCGATCACGGGACGCGTTTTGCCGTCAACGTCCATCCGGTGAGCGGTGCCACCCAGACTCAGGTCTTCGACGGACTTGTCGAAGTCGCCCTCAAGAGCGGAGGCGAGAGCCTCGAACTCCGTACCGGAGAACGCAACCTTGTCGAAGGCACCAGCCTCGGGTCCGTCAGCGCCGCGATAGAAGAAGCGACCTGGGCCCAACCCGACGAGGCTGATGACACGAAAGAGAAAAACACCGTCACACTCTCCACCACCGCACCCGACGCAGCGGATGCCTACATCCTCTCACGCGACAGCAACGGGCATGATTCCGAGACGCTCCTGCTCCTCAAAAACTCGCTTGATGAAAAGGGCCCTCACCGCAAAACCTACCTGCGCTTTGCTCTCGACCGCATCGAGCCCGGGGCGATCACCTCGGCCCGCCTCGACTTGCGCTTTACCCCCACTGGATGGGGTCTCGCCTCAAACCTTGGCGACTCCGAGTTTGCCGTCTACGGCATCACCGACGACAGCCTCGACGCCTGGTCCGCCGACGGACTCGATTGGACCACTGCACCGGCGAACGATCCCGCCAGCGGGACCGCACTCGCCCCCGGAAAGGTTACCGAACTGGGCACCTTCACCCTCCCCCGCGGGATCCAGTCGGGTTCGTTCGGGATACGCGGGGAAAAACTCGTCTCCTTTCTCAATGCCGACATCAATCGCCGCGCTTCGCTTGTGATCGTGCGCAACACCCCCGAAGTCCGCGGCGGCGGACTCGTGCATGCGATTGCAAGTTCGCGACACGCCAGCCTCCCCGCTCCGACATTGGTGCTGCAGGTGGTTGAGTGAAGGGCGTTCGGACTTAGGATCGTAGAACGATTCTCCCGGCCCGGGGGGCCCTCGCCGTCTACAGAGGCAAATCGAAAATTCCAAAAATTACAGGAAGCCTCAAATATTATTATATTGTAACAATATTTCGGAAACGTTAAGTCTGACAATCGCGCACACGTGATTCTTTTCGCTTTATTTACATTTTGCGCTTGCCGACCAATCACCCGTTATGATATGAGAATACGCTTAGGACGAAAGTCTCTCTTAGCGACAAAGTTCTCCATTGCGATGTGGTCGCAGTGATCACTTTCTGAAACTTGTTTTCGTTTCAATTAGCGCCTCTCCCGGATCCCTTCCGGGGGGGGCGTTTTTCTTGGCGGACGAGACACCGGAGCGAGTTCACGACCGACAGGGTAATCACGGAACGTCGAGCTTTTTCGCCTGCTCGACACTCTCGGGGCTGAGGTCCTGGAATTTCACCTCATAGGCCTTACCCGATCTAAGCAAAAGCTTGACCGAGTCGGCACCGAGAGAGACTGCCCTGGCCTCGATCACCTTGCCCGCGGCATTCGTCCACCGGAGGTAATCACCCGTCCCTTCTCCCGATTTCATGTCAGCCGCGGCCGGTTTCGCCTCGGCCGCACGCTTCTCCTCGTCGGGGGTCATCTTCTCCGCATCGATGATCGCACCGGCCGAAATCCATGCCTCGATCGCTTCGATCTCCCGCTTTGCCAGCGGCGAAGCCTTGCGCGGCATGAAATCAGCATGGGTCACATCTAACTTAAGCCTCTCGACAAAACCGCTCTCAGCCGGATTCCCCGGTCGAATAATGTTGTAGGCGCCGATCTGGTCAGCGAGGTTCCCGGGATCGAGATCGACGTTGCCCTTCACCTCGTTCTCACTGCTGTGGCAGTCCCAGCAATTTTTTTTCATGATTCCCAGGACCTCCTTTTTGTAATCGAGAATCTCCGCGCTGATACCGATGGAAACGGTAGCCGGGAGAAGCAGGGAAAAAAGGGCGAATCTCATTGCTTCAGGATAACCGATCACGCGGCTTCCGTTACGAGCTTCTCGAGATCTTCGTCGAGATCGAGCGTCTCAAGAGCCTCGCGCGCCCATGCCTGGGCCCCCGCCTGCCTGCGCAACAACCGCACCGCCATCACCTGGACCATGGGAATCCCGCTCCAAGCCATCTCCGCGAGGATACGCCAATGCTCCCCGGGCTGAAAGCGCTTTAACCCGTCCGCCTGCTCGCGACAGCGTTCGCAGAGGAGCAGGCACCGGTCGATGTCGGGCTCGCGGGGCTCAGGCGGGACTTCGAAGATCGAGAGCTTCTCCCCTGCCCGCTCACAGAGTTCGCATTTGGACTTGGCTCGCCGGGCGAGGTCCTTCCCGAAGGATTGCAAGCGTGCCGTGCGTGCGTCGTGCTCTTCTCTGCCTTTTGCCATGGTGCGGCAGCGGTTACTGTATCCCGGGCGGAAAGTCAAGGTGCTCGCGTCTTCCGCAGGGGCCTCAGACCCCACATTCCCCCGCCGCGCGCCGCGAGAGGTCATTGAGGAACTCCCTCGCCCGCCGCGCCCGCTCCATGATCTCGTCAGGCGTGCCGTGCCCCGCGAGCTCGAGGATGAGCGGCCCCTGAAAGCGCCACTTGATGAGCTGGCAGACCAGCGAGAGCCAGTCGATATGGCCCTCACCCGGTGGCAGGTGATCGTCGCGGTCGCCGCGGTTGTCATTCGCGTGGAGCATGCGGAGATGGCCCGAGAGTTTGTGGATCCGGATTCCATTATCGGAAATTTCGAAGGCAAAGACAAGCTTCGTCGACATCTAATTGCGGGAAGTTTAGCTCGGAGACGCCAACTTTTATCGCAGAGCGCCGGCATCCTATCTTTCTCTTCCAGAATGCCCGGTAGTCGAAGAGCTTGCCCTTGGGACGGTAGAGGAGAACCCGCTCTCCTCTACCGGAGCGTGCCATTCCTGAATCAAATTAAGATTCGAACCGCTCTCAAGAAAAGGAATACCAGGTTGGCGTCGCGCGAGACCACGGGTGAGGTTTCTATTTACAGTGGGGCGTGCCTTAGTCACGCTTTTGCAGGAAGGAACCCGACAAGGGACGCAGATGCCATTTTCGAACCTGCCGCCATCGTAAGAAAAGCCGCCTTCGAGGTCGCCCTTGAAATGGGCTGGAGCTGGAACTGGCCAACTTTCCAGACGAATTCCGGGAACACCCTGATGAGAATGCTTTTCTCAAAGAACCGACCAGAATGGGTGCGGATTTGCCGATTCGAGCGCAGTGGAGTTGACTCGGACGACTCCCGCAGGCAATCTTCCTGACGTCCCATGCTCGAGTTTTCCGACGCCGCCTATCGCTTTTTCCCGGCCGAGCCTTCGCCTTTTCTGATCCGCACGGGGCGCGCCCTGAACCGGCATATCGTTCTCCCCGGAAAAAATCATCTCATCAGGGAGATACGCATTGAGGGCGAGACGGAGGCGATCCGTGAGACGAGGGCCCGGGGCGACCGTCTTCTCTATGTCATCAATCACCCGAGCCACAGTGATCCGCAGGTCATCACCGAGGTGCATCGACAGCTCGGGCAGCCCTCATCCTTTATGGCCGCCTACGATGTCTTTTTGCGGAGCCGCCTGGCCGCCTGGAGCATGCAGAAACTCGGGCATTTCTCGATCGACCGTGAGTCGGGTGACCGGAAGGCGATGGCCATGGCAATCGACATCCTGAGCCAGGGCCAATACGCTCTCAACATCTTCCCCGAGGGCAATGTCTATCTCACCAACGATAGGGTCACACCCTTCCTCGACGGCACGGCCTTCATTGCGCTAAAAGCACAGCAAGGGCTCGACGATGCCCGTATCCGTATCGTGCCGATCTCACTGAAGTTTACCCATCTGACCGCCCCGCGCGAGACGGTGACGCGGCGCATGATTCAGCTCGGCGAGGACAGCGGCTACCACTTCGCCGCAGGCTCAACAGGCGATCCGATGGGCTCGATGCTGGGTCTCGGGCAGCACATTCTGCGATCCTTTTTGAAAAAACACGGCTACGAAACCGAGATGACGAGTCACGGCAGCAGCGTCTACGAGATCCTCGAACGTTTTTCCACAGGCCTGGTCACCGGGCTGGAGGAGGCACTCGCTCTCCCGGCGCCGAAAGATCCGGGGCTCGTAGATCGCATCCGC
Organism: Verrucomicrobiales bacterium; assembly: GCA_030730365.1. Taxonomy (GTDB): domain Bacteria; phylum Verrucomicrobiota; class Verrucomicrobiia; order Verrucomicrobiales; family DEV007; genus Arctic95D-9. The sequence continues at coordinate 3,860 of JANQVJ010000003.1, read as the reverse complement.
AAGATACGCTCGGCGATTCACCAGATCCGCACCGCGCCCGAAGGTAAATCCCCAACCGAGATGACCGCTCTGGCACGCCGTGCCATCCTCGCGATCCGGGTGAACGGCTACCTCACGCCCTACCTCACCGAACATCCGACGATCGACCGCTACGATGAGACGGTGGAGCGGGTCGCCGAGGATTTCTACTCCCGCGCGATGCCACGCACCGGTCCGCGCCGCGCTATTGCGATGATTCATCAGCCTATCGACGTGCGGGCGGCGCTCGAGGCGGCGGGAGGCAAGCTGCGGGACGCGGTTTCGAGCCTGACCCGTGGCATGGAGAGCGCGGTGCAGGCGGGCGTTCACGAGATCAATCGCGCCAATGACGCGCCGGGTGCGACCCTCGTAGTCGAGGCGGGCTGAGGCTCACTCAACCACCTTCATCATGTAAGCGAAAAGGTCGCGCAAGTCCTCGTCGCTCATCCCGGTGAGAAGGGCTGGCGGCATCAGGGAAATGGGCGAGGCCTCGAGGGTATCCATCTCGGCGCGGTCGAGCAGGGAAACCTGCCCGGCGAGGTCGCGCAAAGTCACGGTGCGGGGCGACTGCTCCTGCATCAGGCCGATGACCTTGCGACCGTCCTTCATCGAGGCGACATAGTTGAGGTATCCCTCACGCAATTCGAGACTGGGATTCACGATGGAGGGAATCCAGAAATCCAGGTTCTGACGCTCGTAGCCGGTCAGGTCGGGACCTATCGTCATGCCTTCGCCGAAGAGTTGATGGCAGTTTGCGCAGCGGGTCGAAAAATGGATTTTCCCGGCCATCGCATCGCCCTTACCGGCAGCGAGGATTCCTTTGAGACGAGTGGTCTCAGCCGCTAGATCAGTCCCGCCGGATCCGGCGGCGATACCGGGCCAGTGCTTCTGAATGCGGGCATTGAGCCGGGTATCGCGGTGCTCGAGCATCAGTTGAACGACGTCAGAGCCGAGATCGCGGGATTTGATGACCGCCTTGTCGACTTCGTCCATCATCATGTCGGCCCAGTGGAGACGGCCGGCGAGGACACGCTCGGCCGTGGAGCGCACCCCATGCTCGGCGGGGAGGGTCGAGCCGTAGCGCGAGATAATCCCGTTTGCGACAGCGTCATCGTCATAGCGGGCCATGGTCTGCAGGGCGACCCGTTTCAAAGCGAACTCCTGATCGAGGGCAATGATCTTGAGCATCGTCCCGACGACAGAGCGATCCCCGCTCGCCCCGAGTTGGCGGACCAGTTCCGTGCGGATCGATCCGGCAAGTTTCGGATCGAGAACGGCCCGCTGCGCCTCGGCGAGAGCCCCGGCGTCTCCGCTCTTGAGTCGCAGGACCAGCCCACTGTCGCCCAGTGAGGCGGAATACTGCTGCAGAGATTTCGTGAGTGACTCGGGTAGCACCGGCATCGGCAGGCCTTCAAAAGCGGACTGCAAAGCCTCGAGCATCGCCGATTTTGTCGCTTCGTCAGGGGCGTGCTCGAGGAGGACGGCGCAGCTCGCGTAGTTCTCTGTTCCCCCGGCGATGGCGTATCGTTTCATGAGACGGCTCGCGAGGACGTCACGGAAGAGAGGCTCTTTCCAGGTCGCGGGACGGGATGTCCATGCCGCGATGAGGTCGCGTCCGTCTTCGGCATGGGCTTCAAGCCCCCACCAGATCATGAGAGGCTGATGGGGATCAGTGAGATCCTCGCGATGACGCGCCAGGCCCTCGATCATCGGAAGCGCTTCAGCGGGGGGAAGCCGCTTCGCCGAGGCGGCGAGCTGCACGCGGACCTGCACGTCCGCTTCGCTGAGGGCTAGGTCGGCAAGGGCGGTGGCCAGTGCGCTGTCCGCCTCGCGACGGTCCCCGACCAGCCGCACGACCCATCGTCGCACGTCCGCATCAGGATGGGTGAGCCATTTGGCGGCAAGCGTATCGTCGAGTCCCCCTAGCAGATTCAGAGCCCAGAGCGCTTCGAGCGACGACTGGGGCTCCGCCTCCTCGACGAGAGAGATGAGCTCGCTGTTCACCGACGTATCGCCGCGCCATCCGAGTTCAAGCATGGCACGCCGACGCACGACGCGGTTGAAGTTGGTCGAGAAAAGATTGATCAACTCGCCGGAGGAGCTTCTCGAGAGATCGCCTTCTTCATAGACGGGCTTGCTGCCGCCCGGCTGGAGGCGATAGACCCGTCCGCTCGTTTTGTGCCAGTCATCGACCGGACGCACGTGACTGAGCCGGCTGTCGTACCAGTCAGCCATGTAGACAGCGCCGTCAGGACCGAGCCCGGCGTAGACGGGGCGAAACCATCGGTCACTCGTCTCAACCGGATTCGCCTCGTCCACAGTGCGATAGGCGGAGCCGTCGCGCTCGAGCCGACTCGACCAGACGAGATTGTGAAGTGAATTCGGCGCGACGATGCGACCCTGCAGTTCTTCTCCAAAGAGCTCCGCCTCATAGATGGTGAAGGCCTGGGGGAAACGTCGCTCATCGCCCTCATGCTTCATGTGCTCGAAATAGCCGAAGGCATAGGGATTGGTGAGGGGGCCGTGTTTTCCCCACGACTTGCTGCCATAACTGCCCTGCGGATAAAACATGCCGCGCGTCTTGCCCCCGTTGGTTCCGGAGAAGACCTGCCCCTTTTCATCAATCTCGAGACTGAAAGTATTGCCTCCGCCCTCGGCATAGATCTCAAAGCGACTCATCGCGGGGTCGAATCGCCAGACCATCTGGCCCTGCCAGGTGACTTCTTTTCCGCTCGCCGGATCGACGACTTTGCCGGTCGTGGTGCTGCCATTAACACCGTAGAGCCAGCCGTCGGGCCCCCAGACGAGACTGTTCATGACCGAGTGGGTGTCCTCGATCCCGAAACCAGCTAGCTTCACGACCGGGTCCGAGTCAGGCACATCGTCGCCATCGGCATCAGGATAAAAGAGCAGGTAGGGAGGATTCGCGACCCAGATGCCCCCGGCCCCGATTGCGACCGAGGTGGCGATATTCAATCCGGTGATAACGTCCTTGTGCGACTCGAATTTCCCGTCCCCGTCGGCATCCTCGAAGACGCGGATGATGTCGTCCCCCTTTTCCCCGTGCGGAGGTGGGAGCGGTAGCTTGTCGAATCGTGCGCGGAGGTGATTATCATATTCGACGATCTTGAGCCCGGCGGGGAACTGATACTGGCGATAGAGGACGGCCCAGAGTCGACCGCGGGCATCCCACGCGAGCGAGAGGGGTTGTTCGACTGCCGGTTCGGCGGCGACGAGTTCCAATTCGAATCCCTCGCGCAGGAGGAAGCCCTCCATTGCCACCGCTGCCGACGTCGGAGTCGAACCGTCGGCGAGAGTACCGCGCCCGGCAAAAGTCTTGATTACCTCGGCGGCCTGGTCCGAACCGGCCACCCCGGTCTCCTGCGTCCGACCGGAAGACGAGAGGAGCGAGAGAAGCAGGACGGAGAGAAAAGTCGCATTCTTCATTGATCAAAGAGGGTGCCAAAGAAGCCGGGAAGTGAACACAAAAAAACCCGGCGCGAACAGGGACGCACCGGGCTCTTGTCAAACCGGGAAAGGGAAAGAGGCCGTGTCAGAAGGGGAGACGGAGACCGGCACGGAAAACGATCAGGGATAGGTGATACTGGAAATCACAAAGAAATGCCCCTTCGACAATTCTTTTTTCGGGTTTTTATGGCAAGTCGCGAATGGCACGGAATTAATGGTATCGTTCGGAGTGGATCGGGTGACGCCCAACCTGGTGCGAAGCGCGGTAGGGACGGTTCGATGAACCGTCCGCCGTTGGATACTCAAGGCGGACGCCCCGGCGGTGCGTCCCTACCGCGGAACCTCGAACATTCCCCCAGAGCCTCCGATAAAAC
>JANQVJ010000002.1:49748-51093 GCA_030730365.1 Verrucomicrobiales bacterium | reverse complement strand
CAAAAAAAGTGAATTCGGGTGAACCGAAACCTGCTTGGCGGGGTTCAGGACTTTGAATGAAATCGGGCCTTTCTCTTTCTTATCGATTTGGGAGTTTTTCTACAGCCATCCGGATGGCTGTATTTCCGGCATTTGCGATCGGCATCGCACTTTCGGCCTGCGCCGAAGAGCCCGTGAATGAATTTCGCTACGATCGCTATTCGGGAGTCCCGGTGATGACTCAGAAGATGGCGGAGGCGATCATGCTGCATCGCCACGTCAACGCTCCCATAGTGGGAGAAAGGGCTCCTGACGGACAACTAATCGACGCGGTCACCGGGGAATCGAAAACGCTCTATCAGGTCATCCAGGACAAGCCCATGGTCCTGCTCTTCGGCAGTTCCTCCTGCTCCAATCTGGATATGTATCTGGAGAACATCAAAGAGATCGTGGAGCGGTTTCAACGTCGCGTCGATTTTTCGCTGATCTACATCCGCGAGGCGCATCCGGAGGGCGGATTTATGCCGGTTCAAATGAGGGATGGTAAAGAATATCATCATCCCTCCCTGCCGGATTCCAAGTCGATTGAGGAAAGGAAAAAGCAGGCCCTGGGATTTCAGAAGAATACAACAACCGGCCTGCGGGCCTTTGTCGACTCCCTCGACGACGAAATGGCGGTGCGTTGGGGTGCCTGGCCCGTGCGGACTTTTGTCATAGGGACTGATCGTAAGGTCCTCTATACGGGCGGCCCCGGCCCTTTCTACTTTCACCTGACAAAAGACGGATGGCACACGACACCCGATGCCTACATGGCGGAAGAGTTTCTTCGCATGCCGTTTTCGAGGGAAAGCCTCGAGGAGTTTCTGGTAAGGTATGAAGGAAACGGGCCTCTGCCTGCAAAAGGCGGGTGAAGGAAGCGGCAGAGTATTTTAAGGGACAGACAATCAGTATGATTCTGCCTGCCAAAATCAGCCTCCTACCGCATCATCATTCAATGAGAACCTCACGACTCCTCGGCGAAGGCCATTCCTTTTACCGTGTCATGTCACGGGTCGTGGACCGGCGAATGGTCTTCAAGGCAAGGGAGAAGGAGGTCTTCCGCAAGATCCTGCGTAATCAGGAAGCTTTTACGGGGGTTCGGGTAGTCACCTATTGACCGGCGGGCCGAAGCCTCGCCCACCGACCCTTCGGGCTGCCCTGACAGGCAGTCCATCTCGCCGCCGCCACTCCGGCGGCTCGGTTGTCTGATGTCCAATCACTTCCATCTCCTTCTGGAAGTGCCGGACCGAGAATCGCTCGCGCCGCTCGATGAGGAGGGGCTGCTGGCGGTGCTTCCACTGCTCCACGACGATGTCGTCGTCGAAGG
>JANQVJ010000002.1:0-49648 GCA_030730365.1 Verrucomicrobiales bacterium | reverse complement strand
AGGAGGGGCTGCTGGCGGTGCTTCCACTGCTCCACGACGATGTCGTCGTCGAAGGGGTGCGGCAGGAGCTGGAACACGCCCGGGAGGCAGGGGACGAGCGTTGGCACCGGGAAATTCTCGATCGCTACGAACGCCGCCGCGGCGATCTCTCGCTCTTTCTCAAAGAGCTGAAACTTCGGGTGACCTTTTTCATGAACAAACGCCTCGGGCGCACCGGGACCTTATGGGAAGGCCGCTACAAGAGCGTACTGGTCGAGGACTGCGAACGGGCCCTGCAGGATCCTGATTTCAAAAGCGATTGGCGGCGGACTTCGGCGCGGTATCGGCTCTTTTTGTATGAAGAAGGGCAGGAAGTGGCTCCTGACCCGGAGCGCGGGGAGAGCGGACGCCGCGGGTTTGCAGAGGGGGAAGTCGAGGCGGTGCGGGAGGCCGAGGGGGTGATGCCGGTGCAGAAAGTCCTGCGTCACCGGGTGCGTTATTTTTGCGACGGAGCGGTTCTGGGCACGGCGGAGTTCGTCAACAGAGTCTTCGAGCGGGAGCGGGAAAGGCGACGGCGTTTTGGCGAAAAGCGAAAGTCCGGCGCGAGGCGGATGCGGGGAGCGGAATGGGGCGAGTTGCGGGTGCTGCGCGATTTACAGAAGGATGTGATCGGGACATAGACTGCTCGCTTACTCTTTTACGGCGAATGAAATCGGTTCGCACCGGTGATACGAATACCCGTCACCTGCGCCTCCCAACCCCGCGGCTAACGCTGCAATCGAACCCCCTCCGACCCCGGGTCTTCGTGGGAAGGGAGTTGAGGGGATGAAAAAGGGAATTGCTAGCCACAGTCGGACAGACGGAGTGATTTGGATTGACCGTGACCCGTGCCCAGGAGGATAGTGAGAAAAAATCATGAAACTCTCCCCGATCCTCTTCGTGGCCCTCTTCGGGCTGACTCTGCAATGCGCCGAAGCGCGCGAGATGCGCACCCTGACGAATGCGGACGGGAAAAAGATCGAGGCCGAACTGATATCGATGAAGGACGGCAAGGTCCGCATCATGGCGAACCGCCGCGTTTTTGAAGTCCCGGTGGCGAGCCTCTCGAAAGAGGATCAGGAATTCCTCGCCTCATGGAAACCCGCCGGTAGTGAGGGGGAGGAGGGTGAAGTGGCGAGCTCCTACACCGAGCTCATCTTCGAAGATGACTTTTCCAAAGACGGCTTCGGCGAGCAGTGGACCCACTACAAGAGCGAGAGCGTCGTGAAGGACGGTGTCCTCATCGGCAAGACAATCGACATCAATGATCACGCCGGGGTCGATGCGATCCGCTTCGAAGGGAAGCAGGATCTCGAAGTCTCGGTGAAGTTCAACTTCATGGGCGAATCGGCCGAGCGCTTCAACGTCTGGCTCGATGACAAAGACTACAAAGGCTCCCATGCCGGCCATATCAGCAGCATCGCGATCAGCCCGACGAGCGGGTCCATCTCCGATGCGAAAACGGGGAACTTTGAAAATGCGATCTACGAGAAGCGGAAGGGCGGCGGCACGCTCGACGAGGCGACTCAGGAGATGCTCAAGACAAAGACGGCCACCTTTCCTCTCGATCTCGACCGCGAAGAGTGGCACACCCTCCTCATTCAGACCAAAGGCGACGAGGTTCTCGTCTCAGTGAACGGTTACGAGGTTGGAAAGCTGAAATCCGAGGGTATCGCTCATCCGACGAAGTCCGTCGTGAGCCTGACGACGAACATCAACGACGTACACTACGATGACTTCTCCGTGCGCGCCGCGAAAGGCGGGGCAACGACCGAGTAAAGTCTTATCGGATTTTTCCCGACTCATGAGTGCCCGACCTGCATCCGTATTGGCTATCGTATTCCTCTTCACCTCGGTCGCCGGCGCGGCCGAAGCGGAGGTGAAACGCCCGCCGCGACCCAAGCCTATCGTATCACCAGTCATCGGGGAAAACGGAAAGGTCACTTTTCAAATTAAAGCGCCGGCGGCGAAGGAGGTCTCCGTGACCGGCCAGATGGCATCGGGAAAACTCGATCTTACCCGCGAAGCCTCGGGTCTCTGGACGGGCACGCTGGAGTCGGTCGCGCCGGGGATCTACGAATACAGCTTCACGATCGACGGAGTAAAAATGGTCGATCCCGGCAATCCGCGGATGAAGCCACAGCGTTCTCCGAACACGAGCATTCTGCATCTCCCGGGCGAGGGGCTCTTTGATTTCAAAGAGGTTCCCCACGGCACCGTCCATTACCACGCCTACGAGTCCACCCCGATCGGGCGTTTCCGCGAGATGCAGGTCTACACGCCGCCGGGCTATGAGAAGGGCGAGGGTGATTACCCGCTCCTCGTCCTCCAGCACGGTCACAGCGATGGATTCGCGACCTGGGTGGCGCACGGCAAAGCCCACTGGATCCTCGACAATCTCATCGCCGCAGGTGAGGCCGGACCTATGATCGTGATGATGCTCGACGGGCATCCCATCCCCGAGTCCTACGGCGACGGGCGTTCCCCCGCGAACACGGAAGAGCTGCGACGCGATCTCCTCGAAGCCGCTCTCCCGATGGTGGAGGATCTCTACCGGGTCCGTCCCGGAAGGGAAAACCGCGCCATTGCCGGCCTCTCCATGGGCGGGTTGCACGCCCTCACGATAGGGTTGAACTCGCTCGAGACTTTCTCCGTGATCGGAGCCTTCAGCGCGGCGATTCCCGAAGCGGTGGCGATTGAGGGGGCGCTTGCCGACGCGGCGGGGACCAACGCGAAACTCGAGCTGCTCTGGATTGCCTGCGGCAAAGATGATTTTCTCCTTCGGGAAAACGAGCAGTTGACGGCCCTGCTGAAGGAGAAAACCGTCACCCATGAATGGCATCTCACCGAGGGGGATCACAGCTGGCCGGTCTGGCGTGATTATCTGGCCGACTTTGTCCCGAGGCTTTTTCGTTAAGGCAGGGACGGCGTGGAAGCTGGGGGTGGCACTTCTTTTTCTCGTGACTTTCGCCGCTACCGTTCGCGGCGGCACGCTCGAGGAAGTCATCGCCGAAGTGGAAAAAATCGCCGGGGAGACCGGCCTGAAGACGGCCCTCGTCGGCTTTTGTCTCATCCCGCTCGATGCCGAACCGTCCGCTGCGGCCGGTTACCGCATGGACACGGGACTTGTCCCTGCCTCCACCATGAAGGTCATCGCCACGGCCACGGCGAATGAATTGCTCGGGCCGGACTACCGCTTCGTGACTGCGTTGCAGACGACGGGGGAACTGGGTGAGGACGGCACCCTGAGCGGAGACGTCGTCATCCGCGGGGGAGGCGATCCGACTCTCGGGGCCTCTTCGGCGACGCAGCCCTTTGCCGCGTGGAAGGCGGCGCTGGACAAAGCCGGAGTGAAAAAGGTCGAGGGTTCCGTCATCGGCGATGCCTCGATTTTCGGGACGGCGCTTACGCCCGACACCTGGCAGTGGAATGACATGGGGAACTACTACGGCGCCGGGGCAAGCGGGCTGACGATCTACCAGAATCTCTTTTACGGCACCTTCCGGACGCCTTCGGTCGGGGCGAGAGCACCCCTCTCCGGGACCGAGCCGAAGCTCCCCGGGATCGAGTTCGTCAACGAAATGCGGGTCGGGTCCGCCGGTTCGGGCGACCGTGGTTTCATCTATGGAGATCCTTACGGGAAGCTCCTTTACCTGCGCGGGACGGTGCCGGCCGGAAGCGGTTCTTTCACGATCAAAGGCGCTCTGCCCGATCCCGCCTTTTTCTGCGCCCGCATTTTCAGCGACTACCTGAATAAAAACGGGATCCCCGTCGCAGGCGAGCCGACCACGGACCGGCTTCTCGGCATTGCCGGAAAAGAAATCGGCGCGCGCCAGATGGTTCACGAACAGTCGTCGGATTCCCTTGCCTCCATTCTCACGAAGACGAATCACCAATCCGACAACCTCCGCGCCGAGGCGATCCACCGTCTCATCGGCATCGCCGCTGGGAAAAAGGGCACCACCGTCGATGCGTCCGAGGCGACCTATGCCCACTGGGCCGCGAAAGGCATCGACATGACCGGCTTTTTCATGGGCGACGGCTGCGGACTCTCGCGTTCCAACACGGTGACGCCCCGGCAGATGACGATGATGCTCTATCACGCGAGCAAGGCGGAGCATTTTGACAGCTTTTACGTCTCGCTCCCGACGGCCGGCCAGTCCGGCACTCTGCGCAGTATCGGAGGCGGCACCGCTGCCGAGGGGCGTGTCCGGGCAAAGAGCGGGACTCTCGACCGTATCCGTAACTACTCCGGCTACGTCAATGCCAAGTCCGGGAAGCGCTACGCCTTCACTCTTTTCATCAACAACTACACGGGAGATCTCGGATCCGTGAAATCGAAGATCGTTCGCGTCTGGACGAAGATGGTGGCGCTCTAGGCCTTGCTTCCGCAGTCACCCTGCGCTTCGTTCGAATCTTCCACGATGCCTTCTTACTTCACCATTCTCTCGGCAACCCTGCCGATCTTTATCGTCATCGCGGTGGGTTTTCTCTTTCACCGGCGCGGGTGGCTCAATGCCGAAACGGAGACGGGCATGATGAAAATCGGGCTCAATCTCCTGACTCCCTGCCTCATTTTGTCGCTCATCCCGGGAAATCCGGCCCTGGCGACGGTCACCTCGGCCGCGTGGGCGATCGGACTGGGCTTTTTCCTGACTCTGGCCGGATTCCTCCTCGCCTGGCTTGCCGGACTGGGCGGGGGAATGCGGGTGGGGAGCGGACTGCGGACCTTCACGATCAGCACCGGGATTCAGAACTACGGCTTTTTGCCGCTGCCTCTCCTCGTGGAGCTTTTTCCCGGAAATCCGGGTCCGTCCGGCCTCGTTTTTGTCTTCGGGGTCGGGGTGGAGTTCGCGATGTGGACGGTCGGAATGGCGATTCTCACGGGAAAGGCGGGCGTCAAATCGGTCATCAACGGGCCGTTTCTCGCGCTCATGCTGGCCCTGATCCTCAATTACACCGGTGTCTATCGCCACATACCGGTGATTTTCACCACCAGTTTCGACATGCTCGGCAGGTGCGCAATCCCCATGTCGATCTTCATGATAGGCGCGACGATGAGCCACTTTTTCCGCGCCGGGATCCTCACCGATGCCTTCCGTGTCGGGCTCGTCAGCGTCACCGTGCGCCTCGGGATCCACGCGGCCGTGATCCTCGCGGTGGCCCTGTTTCTCCCCATCGCACCGGACTTGCAGCGGCTCCTTATCATCCAGGCGGCGATGCCGACAGCGATTTTTCCTATCGTCCTCGCGCGCCTTTTCGGTGGTCAGCCGCAGGTCGCCATCCAGGTGGTGATGATCACTTCGTTTGTCAGTCTCGTGACCGCTCCTTTCGTGATCGCATGGGGTTTAGATGCGGCAAATTTATAATATTCAGGAATCGCACGATTGATGAAGCGAGAGCTTGACAATTGGCGGGGAAAAAGTTCCTTACGGACCGCTTTTGTGGACGGCAGGATAGCTCAGGGGTAGAGCAGAGGACTCATAAGCCTTTGGTCGGCGGTTCAAATCCGCCTCCTGCTACTGCAAAGCGCTAAGTTCCACGTTCGGAGCTACCGGGGATAATTTTAGAAAATTCCCACAACTTTCACGTTTAGTGATGAGTTCGGGGCTTCTGGTTTTAAAATCGAAGGAGAGATGAAGGCGCTTTCCGAAAATTTGAGATAAATTCCTCTTGCGGCCACGGCAAGTCCGCCTATATTCCCGCCCCCCGCTCAGCATTGGCGTCCTGTGAGCGGGTTCTTTGTTTGGCCTGAAACCGATGAGGTGAGAGGAGCAGAGCAAAAAAGGATGCCGCGAATTTCTAAACTGACGGAAACGTTATGCCCACGATTAACCAACTAGTACGCAAGGGAAGACAGGATAAGCCTGTGAAGTCCAAGTCTCCCGCGCTTGATGATTGCCCGCAGCGCCGCGGTGTCTGTCTTCAGGTCTATACCCGTACGCCGAAGAAGCCGAACTCAGCTCTTCGTAAAGTGGCCAAGGTGAGGCTTACCAACGGTCAGGAGGTCATCGCCTATATCGGTGGTGAAGGTCACAACCTGCAGGAGCACTCGATCGTGCTTGTGCGTGGCGGCCGTGTGAAAGATTTGCCGGGTGTTCGCTACCACATCGTTCGTGGTGCGCTCGACACGCTCGGTGTGAACAAACGTATGCAGTCGCGTTCCAAGTATGGAACGAAGCGACCTAAGAAGGGGTGATGATTTGACCTGAGGTCAGATTATCTCTCCGGCGATACGAATGTTTTAGCATTTGACTGAAATAATCCTATGTCCCGAAGAAAAAGAGTCTACAGCAAGCCTGAGCGGCGTGACGCTCGTTACGACAGTCCTGTCGTTTCGAAGCTCGTGTCCAAAGTGATGCATCAGGGGAAGCGCGCTCTCGCCGAGCGCATCGTCTACGCGGCGATTGACCGCGCCAATGAAGGCGCCGAGTCAGTGGATCCGGTTGAGGTTCTCAATCGCGCCGTCGAAAACGCCAAGCCCCGCGTTGAGGTGAAGAGCCGCCGCGTCGGTGGAGCCACCTACCAGGTGCCGCTCGAAGTTTCCCTGGATCGCCAGGAAGCCCTTGCGATGCGCTGGATCGTGAATGCCGCTCGCAGTCGCCGCGGCACGCCGATGCACATCGCTCTCGCGAATGAGATTCGCGACGCCAGCACCAATCAGGGTGTGGTGGTCCGCAAGCGCGACGAAACTCACAAAATGGCGCAGGCTAACCGCGCCTTTGCTCACTTCCGCTGGTAAAATTCAGTGCCTGCTGCCCTACAGACTGTTTCCGCACCCGGTAAGATGAGTGTTGGTCCTAACTCTCCTGATCGCGCATTTCCGCTTGAGCGGACCCGCAACATCGGGATTGCCGCGCACATTGATGCGGGGAAGACCACCCTTACCGAGCGGATTCTGTTTTACACGGGCATGATCCACAAGATCGGCGAAGTCCACGACGGACAGGCGACGACCGACTGGATGGAGCAGGAGCGCGCCCGCGGCATCACGATCACTTCCGCTGCCGTCACCTGCGAGTGGATGCAGAGTGAAGAAGCGGGTGTTTATAAATCTTACCTCGGCGAGAAGCAGCGCGTTAACATCATAGACACGCCCGGTCACGTGGATTTCACGGCCGAGGTCGAGCGCTCGCTCCGTGTTCTTGATGGTGCCATCGTCGTTTTCTGTGGAGTGGCCGGCGTGCAGCCCCAGTCCGAGACGGTCTGGCGCCAGGCGAACAAATACGGAGTTCCCCGCATCGTTTTTGTGAACAAGATGGATCGCGTCGGTGCCAACTTCGCTGCCGTCGTCGAAGATGTCCGCTCCAAGCTCGGAGCGAACGCGCACCCCGTCCTCATCCCGATGGGTTCGGAAGACGAACTCAAGGGGCAGATCGACGTCATCAATCTCAAAGCCGTTCTTTACTCCGATAACGATTTGCTCGGTTCGACCTACGAGGTGACCGAGCTCACCGACGAGCAACTCGAACTCGCCCTTGAGGCTCGTGCTTCTCTTCTCGAGGCCCTCGCTGATGTGGATGAAGAGGTCGGGCTTAAGTTTCTCGACGAGTCGGAGATCCTTCCCTCTGACATTAAGAGCGGTCTTCGTCGCGCCACTCTCGCCAACGCCATCGTGCCGGTGGTTGGTGGCTCCGCTTTCAAGAACAAGGGTGTCCAGTATCTCCTCGATGCGGTCGTGGATTATCTCCCGAGCCCTCTCGAGATCCCTGCCGCTAAGGGCATGCAGGTGGATGACGAGTCCATCCTTCTCGAGGCCCCGGCCAACGATAACGGTAAGTTCTGCGCCCTCGCGTTCAAGCTCTGGTCTGACAAATTTGTCGGGAAACTGGTCTTCATTCGCGTCTATTCCGGCAAGGTCTCGAAGGGGGATAAAGTGTTCAATTCCCGCACCGGTCGCGCCGAGCGGGTCGGTCGTCTCATTCAGATCCAGTCGAACGATCACAAGGATATCGACACCTGTTACGCCGGCGACATCGCCGCCATTGTCGGGCCGAAGAACGCCCGCACCGGTGACACGCTTCACGCCGAGGGTTTCGACATCATGCTCGAGCCGCCCGCGTTCCCGGATCCTGTGATCTCGATGGCAGTCGAGCCCAAGACGACCGCCGATTCCGACAAGCTCTCCGAAGCGCTCCAGCGCCTTGCCGAAGAGGATCCGACCTTCGTCGTTTCCACCAACGAAGAGACCGGCCAAACCATCATCGCCGGCATGGGTGAGCTCCACCTCGAGATCATTCAGTCCCGTCTCCTCTCCGAGTATGCCGTGCGCACTAATGCCGGCAAGCCGCAGATCGCCTATCGTGAAGCGATTGCCAAAGCCGCCGGCGGCGAATACAAGCTGGTTAAGCAAACCGGCGGCAAGGGCCAGTATGCCCACGTCATCCTGCGCGTCTCTCCGAACGAGCGCGGTAAAGGCTTTACTCTCAACAACCGCATTACCGGCGGTGAGATTCCCTCCGTGTTTATCGCTCCCTGCGAGAGCGGTATCCGTGAGTCACTCAGTAACGGGGTCATCCTCGGTTACCCCGTTGTGGATGTTCACGTCGATCTCATCGGTGGTTCGAGCCACGACGTGGATTCGAACGAGCACGCTTTCAAAATTGCCGCGATCCTTGCGATGCGCGAAGCGTTCACTGCGGCCGGCCCGATGCTCCTTGAGCCTGTCATGCAGGTGGCGGTTGATGTGCCGGATGACTGTTCCGGTGACATCATTGGTGATCTGAATCGTCGTCGTGGTCGCATCTCCGAGGTGGACACGAGAAACGGCCTCAGTCACATCAAGTCCGAGGTGCCGATGGCCGAGATGTTCGGCTACGCCACGGACATGAGAAGTCTTTCAAAGGGCCGTGCGAGTTTCTCCATGGAACCGCTGCGGTTTGAAGAGGTGCCAACCGCCATTCTGGAGCGGATGACAGAGCAGTATGTGTGACGCTAAATCATTTAATTTAAACGAGTAAACTGAAATGCAGGGACAAAGTATTCGAATCAGGCTGCGGGCATACGACTCCAGACTTCTTGACAAGTCGACCATGGACATCGTCGAAACCGCCAAGCGTACCGGGGCCCGTGTCGCCGGCCCGATCCCGCTTCCGACCCGCATCGAGAAGTTCAGTGTGAACCGCTCTCCCCACGTCAACAAGAAGTCGGCCGAGCAGTTTGAAATCAGAACGCACAAGCGTCTTCTCGATATCGTCGAGCCCACCTCTCGGACCGTCGATGAATTGAAGAAGCTGAATCTCCCCGCTGGTGTCGACATCACCATCAAGATCTAAGTGGTGTAAACCCCGTTAAACTTTAAGTAAGGACGACTGCAATGAGCATCGGATTAATTGGAAAAAAAGTAGGGATGACTCGCATCTTCAATGAAGAGGGTGTGGCCGTCGCGGTGACTGTTATTGACATCAGCGACAACGTTTTCCTCCAGAAAAAGACTTCGGAAAAGGATGGCTATACTGCCGTTCAGGTTGGTTTCGGGGAGCAGAAAGAGTCCCGTCTCAATCGCGCCAAACTCGGTCACCTCAAGGCCAACGGTTCGGCTCCGAAGAAGAAGATCCTCGAGTTCCGTCTCGAGAACGACGATCAGCTTCCCGAAGTGGCTCACCCCGGCCTCGACCTTTTCGACGAGGGCCAGTGGGTCGACGTCATCGGCACGAGCAAAGGTAAAGGCTTCCAGGGTGTCATGCGCCGTCACAACTTCCACGGTCAGCCCCAGGCTCACGGTCACATGATGCACCGCCGGACGGGTGGCATCGGTGCCGGCACCGACCCCGGTCGTGTCTGGAAAGGCAAGGCAATGCCCGGTCGTCAGGGAACTGACCACAAGACGATCCAAAACCTCAAGATCGTCCAGAAGCGTCCCGATGATAATGTCATCCTCGTGAGTGGCGCTGTCCCGGGCGCCAATGGCGGTTACGTTGTGATTCGCCCTGCGAAGAAAAAAGAAGGCCCGGTGCGCAACCTCAAAGCCGGAGCCGCGAAGGCCGCCGAGCCCGCTGCTGCGGAGGAAACCACAGAAAGCTGATCCACGGACCCCGAATAGATAGAAGGAATATTTACAATGGCAGCTAAGACTCTCAATCTCGAAGGCGCAAAGAGCGCGAGCATCACTCTCGTGGAAGATGCCGGACGCGGTCTCCAGGCCGTGCACGACGTCATCGTGGCGATGCATGCGAACCGCCGCAGTGGCACCGCCCATACCAAGACCCGTGGCGAAGTTTCCGCGACCGGCAAAAAGCCGTTCAAGCAGAAGGGAACGGGCCGCGCTCGTCAGGGTGGTAACGCATCGCCCATTCATCGTGGTGGCGGTGTCGCCTTCGGCCCCCGTCATCGCGACTACTCGAAGAAGGTGAATCGCAACACTCGTCGCCTTGCTTTTTCAAAGGTGCTTACCGAGCGAATCGCGGAAGGGGATGTCCTCACCGTGGCTGACTTCGCCATCGCCGACGGCAAGACGGCGAGCTTTGTGAAAGACGTGAACGGTCTCGCCGGTGACGTGAAGCGTGTCCTTATTGTGGGCAACGAGTTCACCGAGGAAACGAAGCGTGCAGCCCGCAACTGCCAGTCCGCTCTCCTTATCTCCGCCCACGAGGTCAACACCGAGCAACTTCTCCACTACAGCAAGATCGTTGTCGTGGAAGCCGCTCTCGAAACCCTGGCCGCCCGGACCGCCAACTGAACCGAAAGAAGGCAAGCCCTATGAAAGATATTTTTCAAGTCATCGATACCATCCAGCTGAGCGAGAAGGCCACGCTGCTCACGGAGACGAACAATGAGTACGTCTTCAAAGTGAACCGCCACGCCAACAAGCTGGAGATCCGCCAGGCCGTCGAGAAACTCTTCGGCAAGAAGGTCGTCGCCGTTCGTACCGCCAACTACAGCGGTAAGAAAAAGCGCGAGCGTCGTGCCGACTTCGGTCGCACCAAAGCCTGGAAAAAAGCCTTCGTTCGTCTCGCGGAGGGCGAATCCATTGAATTTGTCTAACCGTTAACGCTTAAAAAGCCATGGGTTTAAAATCTTACAGACCAATCACGCCGTCCAATCGGTATAAGCTGCTCCCCGACTTCGAAGAGGTGACAACCTCCAAGCCGGAGAAAAGCCTCTGCCGTCCCCTCAAAAAGTCGGGCGGACGAAACAACACCGGTCGCATCACCTGCCGTCACAAGGGCGGTGGCCACAAGCGCAAGTATCGTCTCATCGACTTCAAGCGTTCCCGCCGCGATGAGATCGCGAAGGTGATCTCGATCGAATACGATCCCAATCGCAGCGCCCGCATCGCTCTCATTGAGTATCCCGACAGCCAGCGCTCCTACATCATTGCCCCCAAGGGCCTTGAAGTGAATGCCGAGGTCTCCGCCGGGGAAAAGGCTCCGATCAAGCCGGGTTGTGCACTTCCGCTCGGGAGCATCCCGACCGGTTCGACCATCCACAATGTGGAGCTCACTCCCGGACGCGGCGGCCAGATCGCCCGCAGTGCCGGCCAGGGTTGCATCCTTTCCAACCGCGAAGGCAACTACGCTCTCATCAAGCTGCCTTCCGGTGAGATCCGCAAGATCCACACCAGTTGCTACGCCACCATCGGTAGCGTCGGCAACGGCCAGCACGAGCAGGTCGTCAGCGCCAAAGCGGGTCGCTCACGCTGGCTCGGGATTCGCCCGACCGTCCGCGGTATGTGTATGAACCCCGTCGATCACCCCAATGGCGGTGGTGAGGGCAAGTCGAAGTCGGGCGGTGGTCGCCAGCACCTTAAGAGCCCGTGGGGCCATGCCAAGGGCCAGCGCACCCGTCAGAAGCACAAGGGCAGTGATCAGTTCATCATTGAGCGCCGCAAGACGAAAAAGCGTCGTCGTTAATCCAGTTTGAATTCAGAGAAAAGTTATTATGGGTCGTTCACTTAAAAAAGGACCGTTTATCGATCACAAGTTGTTGATCAAGATTGACGTCATGAATGAAGCCGGGCCGAAGCGCCCGATCAAGACATGGTCGCGTCGTTCGATGATCACGCCTGACTTCGTGGGTCATACCTTTCTGGTTCACAACGGGAAAGAGTTTAACTCTGTCTTCGTGACCGAGAACATGGTTGGCCACAAGCTCGGCGAGTTTTCCTTCACCCGGAAATTCGGCGGTCACAGCGGTCACAATCCGAAGATCAAAGGTTAATCCCAACTTTCGCCATTCTCTTATCTCCAGCGTCATGATCCTTTCCCGCTCCATCACCCTCAGTCTCTGCTCCGCCTTCGCGGTTGTAGTGGCGGGTCTGTTGGCCGCGGCGACGGTAGGGGCGCAGGAGGGAGGAGCCGGCGAATCGGTTGAGGTTCGCGAACTGAGAGCGGCCCTTCGTCTCTCTCAGGACCAGCTCGCCGCCGAGCAACAGCGGAGCGCGGAGATCGAGTCGCAGCGGAAAGTCCTCGTTGAGAGTCTTTCCGAAGCGGTGCGGGTCAGCGAAGAGCAGATGATTTCCTCTCGGGAAAACCAGCTCAAGCTCCAGGCTTTCGGTGTTGATCTGTTTACTCAGGATGACAACAGCCTCGAGCAGCGGTTGCTCAAGGCAGTTCGTGATCTCGACATCGCCCGTCAGGAGGTCGAGCGCCAGTCGGCAGTGATCGCCCGCTTGAGCGAGTCTTTCATGAAAGTCCTCAAGTCGGTCCCGCAGCTCTCTGATGAGCGCCGGGGTGAGGCAGAGGCGGCCATCGCCGCAGCCGGAGCAGTCATTACACCGAAATCCGGGGAAGCGGTAGGCGCGGACGATATTTCCAAGGCACGGGTTGTCAGCATCGATAGCGGTGTCGGCCTGGTTGTCTTTGATGCCGGGCGCCGCAGCGGGATCAGGGTAGGGACTCCGGTCACCGTTCTTCGGGGCGACAGGCCGATTTACTCCGCGATGATCGTGGATGTGAGAGATTCCATTTCAGGGGCCGTCCTTCAGGACAGGATGGCGGACGGGGGAGAGGTCGAAGTCGGTGATGGCATTCGCCTCCTCCCTGAGCAGAGAACTTTATAAGAGATAATTATTACTAGAACCATGGACGTCACTTCGACATATAAATTTGCCAGGATCTCTGCGCGCAAGGCTCGCGACGTGGCTAGAGAGATTCAGGGTCTCCCCGTTTCAGACGCTCTCGATATCCTGAACTTCACTCCCAGAAAAGGAGCGGAGCTTTTCAGCAAGACGATGAAAACAGCTCTCGCTGATGCGGAGAACAATTTCGAACTCTCGGTCGACGGTCTTTTCGTGAAGAGCGCGGTCGTTGGAGAGGGTCCTACCTTCAAGCGTTTCAAGGCTCGTGCCCGTGGTTCGGCGGCTTCAATTCGCAAGCGCACCAGCCACCTCACCGTGGTTCTCTCAAACGAGGGTGGGCCCGAAGAGAAGGCTCCGAGAGCCCCTAAGGGTGCTAAAGTCGCCAAGACGGCTCCAGTCAAGGAGGAGGCTCCAGCCAAAGCGGAGCCCAAAGCAAAGAAGGAAAAATCCCCTTCAGAAGGAGCAAGGGTTGACGAAGCCCGCGGAATGGTCTATGACTCCGCCCCCGCCGAAGTCGACAATCTCGAAGCGATCAGCGGAGTTGACGCTGTTCTCGCGGAGAAGCTCAATTCCATTGGTGTCTATCGTTTCGAGCAGATCGCGAACTGGACCGAAAGGAACGTGCAGGAATTTGACGAGCTTCTCTCGTTCAAAGGTCGCATCGAGAGGGAAGAGTGGGTCGAGCAGGCGAAGGCTCTGCACGAGGAGAAATACGGTAAGTAATTCACGATCAAACCTGAAATTTTTATATGGGACAGAAAGTACATCCGATCGGTTTCCGGCTTGCCGTGAGCAAAGACTGGCAGTCCAAGTGGTATGCACCACAGGGCGAATATGCCGAGCAACTCCATGCCGACCTCAAGGTGCGTCGTTACCTTGAGAGCCGACTCCAGAAGGGCGCCGTTTCCCGCGTCGTTATCGAGCGTGCCTGGAACAGCGTTCGCGTCACCCTCCACACTTCACGCCCCGGTCTCATTATCGGCAAGCGCGGCCAGGAGATCGAAGTCATGACCGCCGACATCAGCCGGATGTGTAAGGGTTCGCAGGTCAAACTCGATATTTTCGAAATCCGCCAGCCCGAGCTCGATTCTTCATGGGTCGCCGCCCAGGTCGCGACTCAACTTGAGCGCCGCGTTTCTTTCCGTCGCGCCATGAAGCGAGCCATTCAGACAGCGATGGACTTCGGTGCCGAGGGCATCCGGATTCGTGCCGCAGGTCGTCTCGGTGGCGCTGATATCGCCCGTGCTGAAGCCTACCGCGAAGGTAAGGTGCCTCTTCAGACTCTCCGTGTTCCGATCGACTACGGCTTTGCCGAGGCGGAGACGACCTGGGGTATCATCGGGGTCAAAGTTTGGATCAATAAGAAAGAGGAAGTCCCGGGCGAGGCTCCCAAGCGTCCCCGTCGTGACAACAACGGACGTCCGGGCGGTGGCGGAGGCGGAGGTGGCGGTGGTCGCCCCCAGCGTCGTGATCACAACGGCTGATCCCCTCGGATCCCCCCTGGGCCTCGATAAATCATTTAAAGAAAAAGGAGACAAGTCATGCCTTTGATACCTAAAAGAGTCAAGTTTCGTAAAACCCATCGCGGAAGCCGCGCGGGCAATGCGTCTCGTGGAACAAAAGTCAGCTTCGGTGAGTTCGGCCTCCAGTGCCTCGGTCGCGGTTGGATCACAAACCGCCAGATCGAAGCTTGCCGTATCTCGATCAACCGTTACCTCAAGCGTAAGGGTAAGGTCTGGATTCGTATCTTCCCCCACAAGCCTGTTACGGCTCGTCCGCCCGAAACTCGTATGGGTAAGGGTAAGGGACCTGTCGAGCATTGGGTCGCAGTTGTTCGCCCCGGCACGATGATGTTTGAGATCTCCGGTGTATCGGAGACTGCCGCCAAGGAGGCGCTCCGCCTCGCATCCAATAAGCTTGGGATCCGCTGCCGCTTCGTGCGCCGTTCGGACCAGTAATCATTTATATCACAGAGGAGAATCACGATGTCAAAATCCACCAAAGAACTGCGCGAACTGAGTGTCGACGAGCTGGCGACACGCCGTCGCGAACTCAAAGAGGAATCTCTCATGCTCCGGGTCCAGAAAGAAGCTGGCCAGCTTGAGAATCCTTCGAGAATTCGTCAGGCACGCCGCGAAGTGGCGAAGATTGAAACGCTCCTTACCCAGAAGCGCGACGCTTCCCGGGCCTGAGCTAGAGGATCTCGTGTTGTCCGAACCAATTGCAAGTATTACCAATGAGCGAGTCAGAGAATCAAAGTGAAGTCGGTTTGCGCAAGACGCGAGTCGGAGTGGTGACATCAGACGCGATGGACAAGACCATTGTAGTCGAAGTTCGTCGCCGTGTGCCGCACCCCCGCTTTAAGAAGATCGTGAAACGCACGTCCACCTTTCTTGCTCACGATGAGACCGGCGAAGCCAAGGTCGGAGATCGTGTCCTCATCGAAGAGACGCGTCCTGTGAGCAAGCGCAAATGTTGGAAGCTCAAGGAAGTCCTCTCCCATTAATCCGGCCTCCGGTCAGAACTTTTCCAGGTAAACTTTACTTTTTATAAACTCATGATTCAGATGGAATCCAAGGTGCAGGTGGCGGATAATACCGGTGCCCGTGTCGCAAAGATGATCGGCGTGCTCGGGACTCGTTCCCGCCAGGCCCACGTAGGTGATATCATCACCGCCCACATTCGTGAGTCGATCCCGACCGCGAACGTGAAGAAGGGTGATGTTGTTCGCGCCGTGGTGGTGAGGACCGCCGCCCCCATTCGGAGGAGCGACGGGTCGGTCCTGCGCTTCGACAACAACGCAATCGTGATCATCGACAAGGACAAGAATCCCAAGGGCACCCGTATTTTCGGGCCCGTCGCACGCGAATTGCGTGAGAAAAACTTCATGAAGATCGTCTCGCTCGCGCCGGAGGTCTTGTAATTTACAGTATCAGTTTTCGAAAGGGTATCAGCATGGCTAAGCGAGTTAAGACACACGTCAAAAAGAACGACCAGGTGGTCGTCATCACCGGTAACCACAAAGGCGACGCGGGCCGCGTCCTTCAGGTTTTCACTGAGAAGTCCCAGGTCATCGTTGAAGGTGTCCGCATGATCAAAAAACATGCCAAACCGACCCAAGACCGCCCCGAAGGCGGCATCATCGAAAAAGAGGGACCGATTCACATCTCGAATGTGAAGCTGGTCACCAAGTAATCTAAAAGCAGTCAGGTATTAAGGTCATGGAACCAGCTCTCAAGACAGTCTACAAGCAGAAGGTCGCCTCCTCTCTCAAGGAGAAGTTCGCCTACGACAACGTTCACCGTATTCCGACGATCGAAAAGGTGGTCCTTAATGTGGGATTCGGCAAGGCCGAGGACCGTAAGGCCGCTGCCGAGGCTGTCATCGAGGATCTCGGCAAGATCACCGGTCAGCGCGCCGTTCCGACCAAGGCCCGGAATGCGATTTCCAACTTCAAGCTCCGCATCGGTGACACCATCGGTGCGCGTGTGACACTTCGAGGTGCGCGCATGTGGGAATTCCTTGATCGTTTTATCAATGTGGCTGCACCCACGATCCGTGACTTTCGAGGTCTTTCCCCCAAGTCTTTTGACGGTCGCGGCAACTACACTTGCGGAATCTCTGATCACACTATCTTCCCCGAGATCGAACTCGACAAGGTGACCCGCACGATTGGCTTTGACATGACTATCGTCACCACGGCTAACACCGACGCCGAAGGTCGCGAGTTGCTCACGCTTCTCGGTATCCCTTTCCGCAAGCCCGGCTCGGCCGCCTAACGGACATTCTTCATCTTACAAATTCAACTTACCGGTACTATGGCTGTCGTTAGTGATCCCATTTCAGATTTCCTCACCCGCTTCAAGAACGCCACGATGGCGCAGAAGGAAGAGTTCTCCGCTCCCTATTCTAAAGTGAAGGAGGAGATCGCCCGCATTCTTAAGGAGGAGGGTTACCTCTGGTCCTATCAAAAGGTCGGCGAGGGCGTCCACGCCGAGATCAAGGCAAAACCCCGTTACTCGGGAAACACCCCTGCCCTGAAAAATCTCAAGCGAGTGAGCAGGCCTGGACTCCGTCGGTATGTCGGATGCGACGATATCCCCAAAGTCCTTGGAGGGATGGGAATTGCGATCGTCTCGACCCCGAGGGGAATCATGGCCGGACATTCCGCCCGCAAGCAAAATATCGGTGGCGAACTCCTCGCTCTCGTCTGGTAATCCACGCCGAATCATTCCGGAAACTTAATTAACGAACAGTCATGTCGCGGATAGGTAGAAAGCAAATCAGTCTTCCCGAGAAGGTGGAGATCAAAGTAGAGGACGGTAGCAAAGTCCTCGTTGAGGGCCCGAAGGGTTCTCTCAATTGGACGCTCCCGAGCGGTCTTGCCATCGAGCAGGAGGAAGGCACTATCGTCGTGACCCGCAGCTCCGAGGAGCGCACGGTGCGAGCCATGCACGGCACCGCCCGCAGCCTCATCGCAAATATGATCGAAGGAGTTGTCAACGGGTTCACCCGACAGCTTGAGATTATTGGCGTTGGTTTCCGTGCCGCGGTGAAGGGGGGCGATCTCGATCTTAGTCTCGGTTTTTCGCACCCCGTGTTGCATCCGATCCCGGCCGGGCTCACTGTCACGGTCGAGGGTAACACGAACATTAAAATCGAGGGGATCGACAAGCAACTTGTCGGCCAGTTTGCCGCCGACGTTCGTTCTTACTACCCGCCGGAGCCATACAAGGGCAAGGGTGTTCGCTACAAGGGTGAGAAGGTCCGCCGCAAGCAGGGTAAGAGCGTGAAACGCTAACGTTAAATTTCAGAGGAGAACCAACAAATGAGTCTTTACATTCGCAAACAGGCCCGCGCCAAAGTCCGGCGCCGCATTCGGAAGAAAATTTCCGGTACCGCCGAGCGTCCGCGCCTCGCGATTCACTTCTCGAATCAAAATGTCTACGCCCAGCTCATCGATGATGTGGCCGGACGCACTCTTGCCGCCGCTTCCACTCTCGACAAGGGTCTCGAGACGAGCGGCTCGAACAAAGAAGCTGCCGCCAAAGTAGGCGAAGCGGTTGCGAGGAAGGCCAAGGGTGTCAGCATCGACACCGTGGTTTTCGACCGTGGAGGTTTCCAGTACCACGGCAAGGTCAAAGCCCTCGCGGACGCCGCAAGGGAAGCCGGCCTCAATTTCTAATTTTTGATATTAATGAGCGACGAAACCGTAAACGAAAATACGCCCGAAGAGGAGATCACCGACGGGGTGATCGCTTCGACCGAAGCCGGGGTGGAAGTGGAAGCCCCTGCTGCGGCCGCGGAAGATCTTGAACTGGCGACTGAAGAAGCGGTTGCCGAGCCGGGTGAAGTCCGCTTCGACAAGCTCAAAAAAGCGGAGGAAATTCTCCGCTCGAGTGCGCCTCAGTCCTCGCGTGATGATTTTGAGAACTCATTTGAAAAAGTCGTGCACATTAATCGTTGTGCCAAGGTCGTGAAGGGTGGACGCCGTTTCAGCTTTTCCGCCCTCGTCGTGAGCGGTGATCGTGAGGGTAAGGTTGGCTTCGGGTTCGGTAAGGCTCAGGAAGTCGCCGAATGCATTAAGAAGGCCAGTGAATCCTCGAAGAAATTTATGGTTTCTGTCAATATCACGAACAACACGATTCCTCACCCAGTGATCGGTGAGCACGGTGGTGGTCGTGTCATGCTCCTCCCCGCTTCGCCGGGGACCGGCCTCATTGCCGGCGGTGGCGTGCGTGCCGTCGTTGAGGCAGCCGGGATCAAAGACATCCTCGCCAAATCCATGGGCTCGAACAATCAGGCAAACGTCGTCAAGGCCACGATCAACGCCCTCGAGCAACTCCGGACCAAAGAACAGATTTATGCCCTACGCGGTAAGCGCCTCGCTGAGAAAAGGGCCCTTTAACTTCCTGATTGGAGATACGACTCATGAGACTTCACGACCTTAAACCCACCCCCGGATCCAAACACCGCCGTCGCCGCGTCGGCCGCGGAGAGAGCTCCGGCCTTGGTAAAACCAGCGGCAAAGGAAACAAGGGCCAAAAAGCCCGCTCCGGTGCCTCGATCCGTCCCGGCTTTGAAGGCGGCCAGATGCCCCTCGCCCGTAGGCTTCCCAAGAAGGGCTTTAACAACGCCCAGTTCAAGACGCAGTATGCGATCGTCAACCTTGTCGATCTCGAGATCAAGTTTGCCGACGGCGACGAGGTCAACGAGCAGAGCCTGCGCAATGTCGGGCTCGTCAAGGGTACTTTTGACGGTGTCAAGGTTCTCGCGAACGGAGAACTCACGAAGAAGCTGACAGTGGCAGTCGAGAAAGTCTCGGCCGCCGCGAAAGAGAAGATCGAGAAAGCGGGCGGTTCCGTCGCAGAGGTTTAGTCGCCCTGACCGGCAGACCCTCTTAAACGACTGGTTCAACCTTGTTGAATCCACTTTTCCCTTCTGAGTCCATCCCCCGTCCTCTTCAATGATCTCCGCTTTTGCCAACACCTTCAAGATCCCGGAACTTCGTTCGAGGATTCTTTTCACCCTGCTTGTCGTCGTCATCGTTCGTCTCGGTGCCGTGATCACCCTTCCGGGGGTTGATGCAAACGTGCTTCAGGACTGGTATGGTCAGGTGGAAGAACAGTCGAGTGACAGCCGTGGCCTTACTGCCGTGCTGGCGCTGATGAACGTGTTCAGTGGTGGCGGTTTGCAGAACTCAGCCCTTTTCGCGCTGGGGATTATGCCGTACATCAGTGCGTCAATCATGATGCAGCTCCTCACGGCGGTCGTTCCCTCGCTCGGGAAGCTTTCGCGGGAAGAAGGCGGGAGGCAGAAGATCAGTCTCTACACGAGAGTTCTCACTCTCGTCCTTTGTCTTTTCCAGGGCTGGATGCTTGCCAAGTCTCTAGTGACGCCCGAGGCAAATCCCTTTCTGCGTGACATTGCCAGCGGTTCGACCCGCGAGCTGGTGCCGGATGCAGGGCTTCTTTTCATCATCAAGACAGTCATTATCATTACGGCCGGGACGATGTTCCTGATGTGGCTTGGTGACCAGATCACCGAGCGCGGGATCGGAAATGGTGTCTCTATCATCATCACGGTGAACATCATCTATGCGCTGCCGGGAGCTCTTTTCCAGGTATATAATACTTACGTGGCCAGCGCCGGTGATAACCTGCTGCGCCCCTTTCAATTAGTTGCCCTGCTGGCTTTCCTTTTCTTTGTGGTGGCCGCGGTCATCTCGATCACTCAAGCGCAACGTCGCGTCCCGATCAATTATGCCAAGCAAGTTCGCGGAGGAAAGATGTATGGGGGTCAGTCTCAGCATATGCCCTTGAAGGTGAATTACGCAGGGGTCATGCCGATCATTTTTGCCCAGGCTATCCTAATGTTTCCTTCGCAGATTATCGGTTGGACTTTTCCGAATGAGGTCTGGGCGCAAAACTTGTCCATGACTCTAGGTGGTGGAGGCAGTGGTATTGTCTTTTATACCCTGACGGGTCTGATGATCTTTTTCTTCAGCTACTTCTGGGTGGCGACGATGTTCCAGCCAAATCAGATCGCTGACGATCTCAAAAAGAATGGTGGCTACATCCCCGGTGTCCGTCCCGGCAAACCAACGGCAGAGTTCCTTGATCGCACGATGAGCCGCCTCACTTTTGCAGGGGCGATCTTCCTTACGATCGTGGCGATCCTCCCGCCCATTCTCACCGCCCTCATGGGCGTTCCGCCTCTCGCTGCTCAGTTTTTCGGAGGCACTGGTCTTCTCATTATGGTCGGGGTGCTTCTCGATGTGATGCGTCAGGTCGAGACACACCTTATCCAGCGTCACTACGACGGATTCCTTCGCAAGGGCAAGATCCGCGGGCGCTATGATCGCCCCGGAATCAAGGGCGCGCCCGCGAGCGGCAACCAGATTCTCTGGCTTCTCGTCATCGTGGCAGTTCTCGTCATCGGCGGCATCGTCTATTACGAAGTGGCGAAGCAGTAATCGTTACCGCCTTCGTCATGGCCAAGAGGAAGTCAAGAATCCAGCTCCGTTCCGGGAGCGACCTGGACGGGCTGCGTGAAGCAGGGGCGAAAGCGGCCGAGATTCTGGGCTGCGCCGCCGCAATGGTAAAAGCGGGAGCAACGACTGGCGAGATTGATCGCGCCGCTCGCGAGTTAATGGCGGAGCGGGACTGTGTCAGCGCTTTTCTCGGTTACAAAGGTTTCCCCGGTCACATCTGTATTTCGGTCAATGAAGAGGTCGTCCACGGCATTGGCGGATCCCGCATCCTGGGGGACGGTGATGTCGTTAAAATTGATGTCGGAATCCTCACGAAGAAGGGTTGGATCGGCGATAATGCAAAGAGTGTGCCGGTTGGCCCGCTCGCGGCGGAAGCGGCGAAGTTGCTCTCGGCGACAGAGGAGTCTCTTTACGAGGCGATCAGCCATGCGCGGGACGGGGAGTTGCTCTCTACGGTCTGCGGTGCGGTTGAGGCCCATGTGAGCAAGTTCGGCTACACGGTGGTGAAACAGTTTGTCGGTCATGGTGTTGGGAGAAAGTTGCACGAAGAGCCTCAGGTCCCAAATTACTGGGATGCGACGGAGATGAGCGCGCGTCATTTTAAAAACCCGCGTCTTCAGGCAGGAATGGTTCTTGCGATCGAACCTATGGTAAATGCAGGAACCGAGGATGTTCTCATTCTCGATGATGCCTGGACGGTAATCACGGCCGACCGCGCGCTCTCGGCGCACTTTGAACATATGGTCCTCATCACCAAGGATGAACCGGAAATCCTTACCCCGCGGGCTCGAAGCTTCGTTAACGCCGCGGTATAAACCGGAATCAGTGCCCGCCATGCGGATTAAAAAAAACTTTTCAAAAATTCAAACATTCAGACAAACACTGGTTGCGAGACTGAAAATCTGTAGTACACATTCCATCCCCGCGCCCAAAATCCTGCGGGGAGTCATTTCGAAGAGGCCTGATACGGTTCAGCCTCTCTGTTCGTGACCAACGACCCCCCTTTTTTTGTTCCATGAAAGTCAGGCCATCTGTGAAACGTCTTTGTAGTGAGTGTCGCATCATCAAGCGGCAGGGAGTCCTTCGTGTCATTTGCACCAACCCTCGTCACAAGCAGCGCCAGGGTTAATTCATTTCCAACAGTATTTTAATTATGGCACGTCTACTCGGAGTCGAGATCCCAAATGAGAAGCGCATTGAAGCGTCTCTCCCTTACATTTTTGGCGTCGGTCCGACGACGGCCGCCAAGATCCTTGATGAAGCGGGCGTTGACCCGGGCATCCGCACCGGTGAGCTTTCCGATGAGCAGATGAGCCGCATCGCCAACGCTATTACCGGCGGCGGTGTGATGATCGAGGGCGATCTCCGACGTGACCTCCAGGGCCACCTCAAGCGTCTCACCTCAATCAACTGTTATCGCGGTTATCGCCATCGCCGGAATCTTCCGGTGCGTGGTCAGCGGACCTCCACCAACGCAAGAACGCGTAAAGGTCGTCGTAAGACGGTGGGCGTGATCCGTAAGTAATTTTTACAAGGCAAAGCACGATGGCTGAAGAAGAGAATACCCAGGAAGTGACCGAGGCAGCGGCAGAGGTGCCGGTCAAGGTCGAGGCTCCCGCGCCCGAAGTGCGCAAGGAGAAGGAGAGGCCCCGCACTGCCGAGGATATCTTCCTCGAGATGGAGGGTGCCGAAGGCGCTGAAAAGCCGAAGATTCTCAAGGCCAAAGGCAGTAAGAACGTCCACTCCGGCATCGTGCATGTAGCCGCCACTTTCAACAACACGATCGTTTCGGTCGCTGACCAGAACGGCAACGTGATCGGTTGGTCGAGCTCGGGCAAGATGGGTTTCCGCGGGTCTCGCAAAAGCACCGCTTACGCGGCCCAGTTGGTCGCTCAGGATGCCTGCCGTCAGGCAATGGCACACGGCCTCAAGCAGGCTGAGGTCCGCGTCAAGGGTCCCGGCGCCGGGCGCGAGTCTGCCGTTCGTGCGGTCCAAGGTTTGGGGATCGATGTTCTCAAAATCAGCGATGTCACTCCGGTGCCGCACAACGGATGCCGTCCCAAGAAGGCTCGTCGCGTCTAAGCCATTGAGCCGATTTATTTACCCTTTTTAAAACTGAGACATGGCTAGAGACACAGGTCCTACAGATAGAATCAGCCGCCGCTTCGGTGTGGCGCTTTTCGGTCCCTCCAAGGCGCTCGAGCGTCGTCCTTACCCTCCCGGGCAGCACGGCGCGCGCGGCGCTCGTCGCAAGAAGAGTGACTACGCCGTTGCCCTTGGTGAGAAGCAGAAGCTTCGTTTCCAGTATGGCATCATGGAGAAGCAGTTCCGCCGTTACTTTGCCGAGGCCCAGCGTCGTCGCGGCATCACCGGTGACATTCTTGTTCAACTCCTCGAGACCCGCCTTGATAACGTTTGCTATCGCCTCGGTTTCGGAAGCACCCGCCGGGGTGCCCGTCAGCTCGTTGGTCACGGGCACATCCGTGTGAACGGTCGCCGTGTTGATATCCCTTCTTTCAACGTCCGCCCCGGCGACGTGATTTCGGTGTGCGAGAACAGCCGTTCGGTTCAGTTGGCGACTCGCGCGGTAGACCAGACCTCCTCACGCCCCGTGATGGACTGGCTCTCTTTCGACAAAGACAAGCTTACCGGTGTTCTCAACCGTCTCCCCGAGGCTGATGAAATCGACACAATGGTAAATGTTCGCCTCGTGGTGGAGCTTTACTCCCGCTGATCTTCTGCGTATTCTTTCAGATGTGGCTTTCGGCGTTCTCAGGATCACCGGAAGTCACATTTTTGTTTCAAGGGAGAATTCTCTTTCAGTCACGCCTGACAGTGGCTACCTTTCCCACTCTCTCATCCGGAACTCCAAGTTAAACCAAGCAGTAAATGAAACGTCTCCTCCTGATCCTGAATCTTTCCCTTTTTGTCGGGCTGTCGGCCCCATTAACCGCGTCGGCGCAGGAGACCGTGGAACAGCAGGCGCGCAAGTTGCTAGAGCAGCATAAGTCATCTCTGGTCGTCGTGACAGCCAAAGGAATGTTAAAGGCAAAAACCACGGGAGAACCACTTCCGGACCGGGATCAGCAGCGCCGCACCCTCGGGGTGACGATAGGTGAAGACGGCCTTCTTGTTGTCTCGAATTCGGCTATTGATTCCAGCGTCGGCCTTGCCGGACAGCAGGCGCGGATTGAAGAGAAGTCGGTCACGATTCAATCGGCTCTCACTGAGTTTTCGGAGGTGGAGATCAGCTATGGGGACTCCACTCTCCTGAAAGGTAAAATTCTGCGTCAGGATATCGAAGCGGATGTCGCGTTTATCCTCCCGGATCAGGTGGCGGCGAAGGCGGCGAACAAAGTTTTCGACCGTGTGGATCTCTCTCAGTTTGCTGCTACGGCCGAGGCGGCGGATCAGGTCGTCGGTCTTTCGCGTTCTTCGGCGGTATACGGATACATGCCCACGCTCGTGATGGGACGTATCACCGGTGTTTTCAAAGGAGACCGGACTTTCTTCGTGACGGACGCAGGTACAGCTCAAGGTATCCCCATCTTTACTCTCGATGGAAAGCCAGTCGGGGTGACGGTGGTTCGCGTTATCGAAGGTAAGCCTTCAGGTGTGCTTGGAACGCTCTCGGCTGGTTCTATTCAGGTGATGGCGAATCTCGCCCGCGAAGCGATAAAGTGACCTGCCGGATCTCCTCCGTCATTCTTCCGGTGGGGTGCTTTTATTCCCCGAGCCATGTCTTACGAAAAACTCCACTCTCTTGAAAGGGAGCTGAAACTTGTCGCCGATGCCTCCGCCCTGCTCGGATGGGACCAGGAGGTCTTGATGCCTTCAAAAGGGGTTGCCTATCGTGCCGAGCAGATGGCGTGGTTCAGCGGTTACCTGCACGAGCGGTTCACTTCCCCTGAGGTAGGGGATTGGATCGCAGCAGCCGAGGATGCGGGGTCCGCGGTCGGTGACATTTACTCGGCGGCAAATCTCCGCGAGTGGAGACGTCAATACACTCGGTCCACCTGCCTTCCGAAGAAGCTCGTTGAGGACTTTGCCGAATCGACCGCGCTGGCGAAAGCGGCTTGGGCGGGAGCGAGGGACAAGTCTGACTTTGGTCTTTTTGCTCCCCATCTCGAGAAGCTTGTCTCTCTCTCCCGTGAGCACGCCGAGCGGTGGGGTTACGAGGAACATCTTTATGACGCGCTCCTCGACCAGTTCGAGCGCGGCGCAACCACCCGTCGCCTTAGCGCGACGCTGGGCGCATTGAGAGAGTCGCTCCTCCCCGTCGTGTTGGAGGCGACGGCACAGGAGCCGCTGGACCGAACGAAGTTTACGGCGCACTACCCGAAAGAGAAGCAGGAGGCCTTCAATCGCGAGGTGGCTGAATCGATCGGTTTCGATTTCGAAGCTGGTCGTATTGATACCGCCGTCCATCCGTTTTGTTCGGGAATGGCGCCGTTTGACACGCGTCTGACGACCCGTTATGACGAGGGGGATTTCCTCAGTTCTCTCTTTGGTGTCCTTCACGAGGCCGGGCACGGGCTCTACGAGCAGGGGCTGGAACGTGGAAGACGCGGGGAACCAGTCGGAGCGGCAGTGTCGCTCGGCGTTCATGAGTCGCAGTCCCGTCTTTGGGAGAACCACGTCGGACGCAGCCGCGCCTTTTGGGAAAAGTGGCTGCCGCGTGCGGCGGAGTATTTCCCCCATCTGGCTGCTGTCTCGGTCGAAGAGATGTTTGAGGCGGTAAACCAGGCCGAGTTAAGCCACATCCGGGTTGAGTCCGACGAGGTTACCTACGATCTTCACATCCTCCTGCGTTTTGAGATGGAGCGGGAGATTTTTGCTGGAAACCTGGCGATTAAAGACGTCCCTGCCGAGTGGAACCGGCGCTTCGAGTCTCTTTTCGGGTTGAAAGTTGAGTCCGACGCGATGGGGTGCCTGCAGGACATCCACTGGAGCATTGGTATCTTCGGTTATTTTCCAACCTACAGTCTTGGTAATATTAACGCCGCCCATCTCGTCGCGGCTGCCCGGCGGCAGGATCCAGCGCTCGCTGCCCGAATGGACCGAGCGGACTATTCCGCGCTGCTCGATTGGATGAGAGTTCACATTCATCGCCCCGGCAGCCTCTATTTACCTGACGAGATTGTGACCCGTGCCGCGGGGAGTCCGGCCACTGCGGATGCCCTCGTAGAACATCTCCGCTCCCGCTATCTAAGAAATGCGGGCTAGATGGTCGGGAGTGAAGGTGAAGGGAGTGTTCTCGGAGAGAGGCTGTCTTTGCGAAGGCGCGCGACCCGTGCCGCGTTCCAGTAGAGCCCGGTCCCGCCAGCCCGGTTCTGCTCTGAGGTGATAGCCATGCCCTCGTCTTCAAGCAGGAGAGGAAAACGGGATGCACCACCGCGACGCCGCGGGATTCGGTCATCTCGCTTTTACTCCCGATGAGGTCGGGGCGCGCCGTTCAGGCCCGGTCCAGATGAGGAAGCAGCTCTTTTCCGGTACGAGTGCTGTTCCGGGATATTAGGATAGCGGAAAGGCAGTAATCCTGCTCTTCGGGATCCTTGGATTTAAGCAGTCAAAAGACAGGCCTATTCTAGTACCTCTCGACCGCCAAAAGTGTGCGAGGGGAGACGGGAAAAGTAAGGATTTACAATGTTACGTTATTTGCTACCCTCGGTTTCGAACCCCCTCTGCGGGGCTAATTGAATGGATTTCTCAAACACCGCCCCGATAACGCCTCTGAATCAGAGAGCCAGAATCGAGCCCGCCACGATCGATGATCTGCCGCGTCTGGTTGATCTGACGATGGCTTTGTTCGAGCTTGAAGAAGACTTTAAGCCTGATCGGAAAAAACAGGAGAGGGGATTGCGGTCCATTCTTGAGCAACCGAGCCGTGGTCGCATCTTTGTTGTGCGGACCGACTACGAGATTATCGGGATGGTCAACGTGCTCTTTACGATCAGCACGGCGATGGGGGGGTTCGTCATTCTGCTCGAGGACGTTATTATTCACCCCGACTTCCGTCGCCAAGGGTATGGCTCACAGCTGGTCGATTACGTGGTTAATTTCGCCAAGCGAAAGGACTTCAAGCGCATCACCCTGCTCACCGACAAGATCAGTGCCGAGAGTCAGCATTTTTTCGAAAAAATGCATTTCCATCATTCCCACATGATCCCGATGCGCCTGACCTTCGAGGATTAATCTGCCTTGCGCGTGCATGTCGGCAAGGGAACGTCAGGATCTTCTGGTGGAGGATTACGGGTTGATCGAGAATTCGTTCGAGCGTTTTCAGCTCATTGTCGATACCGCGCACTCGACCCTCGCCCCCTACCCGGAAGAATTTCGAACCGATGACAGGCTCGTGCCCGGTTGTGTGTCGCGAGTCTGGTTGGCTGTTCGCGAATCGGACGACGGGCATTTTACGGTAATGATCGACTCCGAGGCGCCTGCCTTGAAAAGTATAGGAGTGCTTTTTTGCAGGGTCTATTCGGGAGCGACCGCACGGGAGATCAGGGAGACAGAGCCGGACTTTATCGAGCGCCTCGCGATCGACCGTCATCTCACCCCGACCCGTCTCCGCGGGGTAAGCCAGATCCGGAAAGTGCTTCTCGAACTAGTTACAAACCCGGGTTAAATGATAGACTGTCATCTTCATTTGCAGGATGAGAGGCTTGGAGATCCTGCCGCGATCATGGGTGCGACGCGCCGGAACGGGATATCGTGCCTGGTAGTGAATGGGACGCATCCTGATGATTGGGGCAAGGTGTCACGGCTTGCCCGCGAATTCACCGAAGTGATCCCCAGTTTTGGACTTCATCCCTGGAGGGTGCCCGACGCTCCGGAAGATTGGGCGGAGATTCTCGGCGAGCGGTTGCGCGATTTCCCTCTCGCTGGATTGGGAGAGGCGGGACTCGATCGCTGGATCAAGGGACACGATCTGGAACGCCAGAAAGAGGTCTTCGCAATCCAGCTCGAGCTCGCGGCATCGCTTGGGCGCCCTCTAACGGTACACTGTCTGCAGGCCTGGGGAACGCTTCTGGAATGTCTTCGCGGGGCGGACCTTTCAGCCGGATGCCTCCTTCATTCCTACAGTGGCCCCGCGGAGATGGTGAGGGACTTCGTCGACATCGGAATCTATTTTTCCTTGTCGGGATACTTTTTTCGCGAGGGCAAAGAGGATAAGTTGCAGGTCTTTGACCTCGTGCCACAGGACAGGATCCTTCTCGAAACCGACGCACCGGAGATGATGCCGCCCGCGCAATTTATTCGGTGCCCACTTCCCGATCATGCGGGTGCGCTGACCAATCACCCGGTGAATCTCGTCTCGATATACGACGCTTTTGCAAAGCGGCGGGGAATCACGACGGAGGAGACCGTTACCCGCCTCCGGGAAAATTTCGTGTCATGGTGTTTTCGGGGAACGAGAGCAGGATATCTTTCCCTTTTTCCCTCGATCACCGGGTAATAGCTACTTCCATCGCCTCTGAGAGTGAGGCCATCGAGTAGGGTTTTGGCAGGATGGCGGCGAAGTCTCCGGTTTCACCGTTGGCGAGACTGCCTTCCTCAAAATAGCCGCTCGTCGCGACGAGGCGGGCCGTGGGGTCGAGCCGGCGAATCTCCCCGGCTACATCCATGCCGGTAAGTCCGCCGGGAAGGGTCATATCGAGAAGGACGACGTCAATCGGTTCGTCCGAATTGAGGTGTTCGCGGTAAGTAGTGATGGCCTCTTCACCGTTCACCGAATGAATGCTTTCATAGCCGAGGTGTTTCAAGAGACCGCGCGCGGCGCGGGCCACGTCGATTTGATCTTCGACGACGAGGATGCGCCCGCTCCCGCTCGTTGGACGAAGCTCCGGCGATACCTCGGGAGTTCGTCCGTGTGAAAAAATGGTAGGAAGATCGGCGGTTGCATCCGTCGAGGGTAGGAAGACGAGAAACTCGGTTCCCGCTCCCACTTTAGAGGCGACGCGGATAGCGCCGCCGTGGTCGGCGATGATGGCCTGACACGAAGCGAGGCCAAAGCCGCTGCCCTCGGGCTTGGTCGTGAAATTAGGATCGAAGATATGGGGGAGAACGTCGGGCGGGATCCCGCAGCCTCGGTCTTTTACCGAGGCAACCGTGTAGCGCCCCGCCGGCATTGAATAGGGGTTGGAGGAGGTAAGGTCGGCGTTGCCCGCGGTGAGATTGATCGTTCCACCGCTGGGCATTGCCTGGCTTGCATTGATGACGAGATTGTGAAGGATCTGATAGATCTGGGTCGGAGCTCCCTCGACGCACCGAAGATCAGCCGGGACATAGAGTTTACATCGTATGCCCGAGCCGGCTGAACATAGCCGGGAAACGCGGGTAAGGAGGTCACCGATTCCGAAAACGCGTTTAGTTTCCCCCTCTCCTCGTGTGAACGCGAGCATCTGGTGAGCGAGAATCTCCGCATCGCCGAGGGCGAGATGGGCTTCGTTGAGAAAGGTTTGGACGCGGCTCGCCTCCTGGCTGCTGACCGCGGCTAGTTCAAGGTTCGACTTGATCGTCTGCAGCGCATTCTTGAAATCGTGCGCGACGCCTGCCGCCGTGAGAGAGATTGACTCGTTGCGCGAGGAAGTGTAATCCGAAGCGGCGGCCCCCAGGGGCGTGAGAGAAGAGGGCGTTGCTTCGGCGGGAGATCGCGTAGCGGGAGCAGCTTTCGGGCGGCAAGTGACAGCAGAGTCAGCTCCTTTGGAGCGTTGGGAGATGGCGCTTCGGTCTGGGGTAACGATTGGTTTGACGGTGAGGGTAAAAAAGCCGCGATCGTCTCCCTCGCGTGTCGTTGCCCGTATCGTCCAGTGGCAAGGGCGCCGCGTTCCGCCGTTCCGCATCAAGGCCCTGTCCATGAAACAATGATTCGGACGTGCAGCGATGGCCGGTAACTTTTCGATCAGAGCAGAGAGATCGGAGCGGTCATAGATGAGTCCGAGAGGGGAGCTCATCAGCGACCCCATCTCGTAGCCGGATAGCTTCGCCATTCGCTCGTTCGCGTAGACAATCTTCGGGCCCAACGGAGTCGTGGAACGCGATTCAATGACGAGGACTCCCACGCTTGTATCAGTTACGACGGAGAGGGCAGGCTCGGTTTTATCTACCAAACTCATCAGAATTGTGGAACGGGATAATGCAGCGTCCGTAGACGGGTCGGCATTTTATTTACGCGAAGATATTTAATTAAGAAAGCTTAATCTTCTCATTATTTCAGTTATACACAAAAAAGACCCGGAGTTTCCTCCGGGTCTTCCTTTGTGCGTTAACTTATCTCGTTCGATTTCAGGAGAAGAGCTCCATGATCGGATGGCCTTCGGTGACAATCCCGTCCGTTTTCGGATCGCGAGTGTGACCGGCCACGAGGAAGGGGCGGCCGGAGGGCGCGTAGATGACCTTATTCAGGTCAAGACCCATCGCGTGAGCGATGGTTGCGTTGAAGTCTTTTGCTACCACGGGATTCTCTTTCACGGCGATGCCTTTGTCATCGGACGCGCCGTAGACCTGGCCGCCTTGGATGCCGCCGCCGGCGAACATCGTCGAGAAGACGCGGGGGTGGTGATCGCGTCCACCATTGGCGTTGATGATAGGGGTGCGTCCGAACTCGGTGCCAACAACGATGAGGGTCTTCTCAAAGAGGCCTTCCGCCTTGAGGTCATCGATGAGCGAGCCGAGTGCCTGGTCAAGCTGTCCGCCGGTCGTAGGGATGGCGTTCCAGAGATCGTTGTGCATGTCCCATCCGCCTGAAACAACTTCGACAAAGCGAACACCGGAGCTGACGAGGCGTTTCGCGAGCATGGCACCTTTGCCGACCCGGGTATTACCGTAGCGGGCCGCTTTCTCCTCATACTTTTCTTCGAGGGAAAGGTCGAAGGTGGCAAGGTCTTCACTCTTCATCAGTTTGAGGGTCTCCTCGTAGAACTGGGTGTAGGCCTTCACTTCGTCTGTCTGGAATTTGCGACGGAAGGAATCGTCGAAGGTATTCATGAGATCGAGGCGCTTCTCGAAGAGGTCTTCGCTGACCCCGTTGTAGGGAGCGGAGTTCTGCACGCCCTTGTCAGGATCGCCGATGGGGAGCGGAGCCAGAGCGGGACCGAAGAAACCGGCACCGGGATGTTCGCCACCACCGCCGATGACGACGGAGTCGGGCAGAGTGTCGTGTTTTTTACCGAGGAGTGTCTGTGCCCAGGGACCCATGGAGGGATGGATGATGGTGGCACGGGGCTCGTAGCTGGTCCTCATCCAGTAAGCGCCGCCGCGGTGATCGCCGGTCTTCTGTGTCATCGAGCGCACCACAGCAATGTCGCTGAAGCGCTGGGCCAGCTGGGGCATGAACTCGGCGAGCTCTACCCCGGCGACACCCGTGGAGATCCCCTTCGTTTTACCGCCGGTCTCGGTGCCGGG
Source organism: Verrucomicrobiales bacterium (assembly GCA_030730365.1). Lineage (GTDB taxonomy): Bacteria > Verrucomicrobiota > Verrucomicrobiia > Verrucomicrobiales > DEV007 > Arctic95D-9. The sequence continues at coordinate 18,212 of JANQVJ010000002.1, read as the reverse complement.
CTTGGGATCGAAAGTCTCCATGTGAGTCATGCCGCCCGACATGTAGAAGAAGATACAATGCTCAGCCTTTCCGCCACCGGCAGCAAGGAGGCGGTTTGCCCCGCCGATCGGGAGGATGCTTACGCCGAGAGCAGTTTTGGCAGCGCGCGCCACGAATTGACGGCGGCTGAGCTGGTCGAGTTTATTCAGTTGGTCTTTCATGATTTTCTAGAGGGATACGGGTTTCGAAAAAGGGGATGGTTTACTGGATGAACATGAACTCACGGGTGTTGACGAGAGCCCAGATCACGTTGCCGATAGCTTGGGCTTCGAGCTTCAACTTTTCGGCCTCGTTCATGTCGCGGTCGGTCTTGGCGCGCATCCCGGACTGGGCTACGGTCTTTTCCTGAGAACTCGGGTAGCGGGAGAGGACACTGAGGAAAATCTTGTCCACATTGTCACGCTTTGACCCTTTTCCAAAGGCGATCTCTTTAATGAGGTAGGCATCGGGGCTGGTGAGCACGGCATTGGTGATTTGGCCATTGAGCAGCGACATTACCTGCGGTGCCGATCCGGTGAGGAACTGATTTTCGATGAGTTGCTTATCCGACTGACCGAACATCCGCAGAAAGTGATCCGCCGGCATCGGCTGGCGGAGTTCGGAAGCACGGAACATCTGTGCCCCGCCGACATTGTCTTCGCGGGAGACGACTTCGCCGCTGTATTTCTGCAGCTTGCTCGCATTAGAGAAGTCTTCTTTCCACTTGAGAATTTCGTCTGCCGTTTTCAGAGATGCGGGGTCTACGTTCATGACCTGCTTGTATTCATCGGCACCGCGCCGAACAACTGACTCGGGATCAGCGGTCGTGAGGGCGACGAGGGAGTCCCAGATCTGCTCTGCCGTCATGCGACGAAGTACAGGACCGGGGAAGTGGTAGGTCCCTTTATCCACCTGGGTGAGGCTCGGGGTGAACGTCTCGGCCTCGCGCTGGTAGGTGGTGGTGTTATAAACCACGCGGAAGAAATCCTTCACGCTGAAGTCGAAGTCTTTCATCATCTCTTCGAGGAAGGTAAGAAGCTCGTAGTTCTGAGCCTGGCCGTCGAGGTGACCGGGGATGTTATAGACGGGCTCGATCTGGGCGAGACCAAAGGCCATCTTCCAGAAGCGGTTTACCGCATTGATCGTGAAGCGGGGGTTTCCGGGAGATACGACCCAGTCGGCAAAGGCTTCGCGCGGGGTCTCGTATTTGGAAAGGTCGGCTTTGTCACCAAAATAGGTGCCGGGATCGACTTTCATTTCAGGCTCACCGTCGTCGTAATTGTAATCGTGAGGAAGCTTTACGACGTTGGAATCCGTATCGACGACCTGGATGCGGTGCGTTCCGAACCATTGACCGAGGTTCTGGTCCTGCGTTTGATTGGGACGGAGTTTGCCGGCGTCGAGAAGCACCTTATTCATGCGGTCGATCTCGGCGCGGTAGTCGCCGCTGCCCATCATCATCATGGCATTTCCACCGCGGGCCGTCGTCTCGGTCGTGCCCATGAAGGCCGCCATCTTGTAGAAGTCCATTTGGTATACTTCTTCGAAGGGGTGGTCGTGGCACTGGGCGCAGGTGATCTCGGTGCCCATGAAGATGGTGAAGGTGTTGGAAAGGTTGCAAAGACGCATGCCCTGGTCGGAGATAAGGTATCCGACGGCCGGCTCTTCCCAGATTTTACCCTTTGCCGTGAGGAGCTCGCGGACGAGAGCATCATAAGGTTTGTCTTCCCGGATACTCGCCTTGATGTATTCGATGTAGGGATCGGCCTTGAGATCGCCGTTCCCCATCATTGTGATCCCCTCGCGGATTCGAAGGATGTCAGCATAATAGGTATACATGCGCATCACGAACCCTTCAGAATCGAGGAGTTTGTCGATAAGGACCGCGCGCTTATTGGGGGCGCGGTCACTGAGGAAGGCTTCCGCCTCGTCAAAGGTGGGGATGCGCCCGGCGACGTCGAGGTAGATGCGGCGCAGGAACTGGTTGTCGTTTGTCATCTCGTTGGGGACGCACATCAGCATCTCCCTCTCGATTTCCTCTTTGCGCTTCACTTTCTCGGCAGCCGTAAGGTCGGCTTTCTGAGGGAGGGCGGTGAGTTCCTCGCGAAGACCATAGTAGCTCTCTTTCAGCTTGTTGAGGACGAGTTTGTCGATCTCGGCAGCCAAGGCGGCAGGATCGGTAGGGAGGTTACCCTTGACGAAAAGTCGATCCGCCTCGCTCAGTTTGGCTATCGGATAGTCGATGAGGGAGCCATCGGCGAGCTTAAGCTTGACCACGGCATTGGCCCCGGCTCCCGCCGTTCCTGAAAAGTCCGCTTGCAGAGTTTTACCATCGGCAGAAGTCCAGGTGCGCATTTCCGCATGCACCGGTGCCACCGTCAGAAAGAGCCCGCCGGAGAGGGCAAATAACAGAGTTTTTAGAGTTCGGGTATTCATTGAGGTTTAAAAGAAGGGTAGATTCTAAATTGGTATAGCGGGGGAACAGAGCTTTGTGACAAAAGAAAAATTTAGACTGATAATTATTCGATGAAAGAAAGGAATCAATCGATGAGGTTCTGGATCGCCCGGGTTGAGACCGCTTCACGGTAGAGGGCCAGTTCATCGATCCAGCCCTGGAATCCCTCTGTCTTTCCCCCGCCGAGGCGGAGATTACCGGCCCGACTGGGCCGCGTCGTGCCGGAACGGGAATCGCTCAGTGTCTCGGGCTTCCCGTCGACGAAGAGCTGCAGGTGCGAAGTGATGTCGCTCTCGCTGCCACCGATGAAACGATACGCGACGTGGTGCCAGTTCCCGTCGGCGAGATCCGTGCTCCCGATAATGTGACCCTCCGCGCAGGCGACTTTGAGCGCTCCGCGTACGCCCCGGCCGGATTCCAGATTGCAACTCACTTTCCAACTCAGCCCATCGCGACCGTATTCCAGGATTTGTTCCTGATCGCTCTGCCCGATTTTGGGGGGGAGTTTGATCCAGAAAGTCACCGTGTGGGGTGACTCGAGACGGAAGTCGCGGGAGAGGGGTACATCGAGCGTCTCTCCCGGCTGGAAGACGAGCCCGCCCCCGCTCTTCCCGGGGCCGCGACGGGGGGATCGGTCGAGTTCTCCCGGGGCGATGATGGGCACGTCAAAAAGAGGCGTGCTGCCTGAATCCTCAACCAGAGCCCCGACTGTCTCATTGAAAGAGTAACGAAGCGCCGGCTGCGGCTCGCTGACTTCACCGAGTTGTAATTTGAAGAAATCACCCGCGTAGGGGATGGGCTTTAGTTCATTGCGGGTCCGGTTGTCCGCTCTAAGAGCGAGGCCTTCGCGGACGAGGGTGGCTACCGAGTTTCCGCTTGTGCGGCTGACTTCGACTTCGCCTTCCATCACGTGTAGTTCAGAGTCTCCGTTTTCCTCAACGGTCACTCCGAAGCGGGTGCCGATATCGACGGCATTCAGTCTGGGGGTGTTGACCGTAAAGCCCGAGGCGGCCGGCGGCACCTCCGCCGTAAGTCTCCCGGATTTCAAGAACATGCGGTTTCCTGACTCGATACTAAGTTCGGCCGGGCCTTCGATGAGGGTGGTGGCACCGGAGTTGAATGCGATCAGAAGCGTGCCCGACTCGAGCTGGAGCAGACCAGTCGAGAGCCAGCCGTCGTCGCGGACTCGATTAACCGTGCTCTCCGACCAGTGGACATTCTCACTCCTTTCAATCCGGGCGGCGAATCCGGCCGGGCTGAGGGGCTCCAGGCTGCGGGTCAGGCCCGAGGTGGTCTCATCGAAGATGACCGTTTGCAGCAGCAGCAGAAGCCCGATCGAGGCGGCGGCGGAGATCAAACCTGTCTGTATGAGAAGTGGCCAGCGCAGAGGTCGCAGGCCTTCGCGCTCTTCGACGATCTCGGTGAGAACCGATTTGGCGAAGCCGCGGTTGTCCCCGGCCCCTTCCGAGCGCAGTCGGGCGATGACGCCCTGATTGAAAACTTCGTCGCGATCCTGTCCGGCTGGGCTCATCAGAACCCTTAGCGCGGCCTCCATCTGCGCCTGAGCCACGAAGCTTGCCCGCAGATCGCTGTCATGGCGGAGAGCATGCTCCGCCTGAAGCCGACCATTGTCGTCAAGTTCGCCGGCGAGATAAGCTTCTAGATGTTGAGAGTCCAAGGGAGGGAAAAGGTCAAAGTAGTTCCGGGGATCCGTTTAATTTCTGTTCGATGCATTGGCGCAGCGCTGAGCGGACACGGCAGAGGGTGGTACGGACCCAGGCATCGCTCTGACCGAACGCGATGGCGATCTCCCGGGAGGATTCCGAGAGAGTGTATTTGTGTTCGAGTAGTTTGCGTTGCTGCTCGGGGAGCCGGTTGAGACATTCTTCGAGAAAGTTCACGAGAGGGAGCTCGGGAGCGAAGTCACCTCGCACCGACTGCTGCACGAGATGGTGCTCGAGAAACTTACCGTGATTCTTCGCAAGGCGCTGGTGGCGCAGGGTCTCTTTGCGGATGAGGTTAAAAGCGATCGCCCGCAACCATTTGCCGAAATCGGTCCCTGCCTTGAAGTCCATGATATGGCGGTGGGAAAAGACAAAGGTCTCGTGGGCGATCTCGTCGATGAGGTGGGGCACGGGCAATTTCATGGCGACAAAGGCCCGCAGGTGCGAACTATGGAGGTCGAGGAGTCGCTCGAAGGCGCTCAGATCTCCCTTTTGCACACGAACGACGAGGTCGTCTTCATTTATCGTCTCGCTCACGAAGCAGTATATCCCGGGCAGGGATTTTCGTGACAGCCTCTTTTTCCTTTTATCGGGGACGTGCTCTCGGGATGATCCCCACAAAGTTGCGGACCGTCTTGTAGGGCTCGATCCGGAGAGGTTCTCCCGCGCCGCCGCGTTCGTAGTAGAGACCGGAGGAGGTGCCGCCGTCAAGGTTGAGAGCCCGGTAAATGGGGTGGGAGGGGGAAAAGTCATCCCGGGCGAGGATTATTCCCAGCTCCGCGAGGGTGAACGGGTCGGAGAGGCCGAGGGCGAACCATTTCCCGCCGTCATGGATGACGAAGGTGCGCCGACGCGAGTTTTCCGGTGAGAGGCCTCTCACCGTGGCTCCCTGATCGACGAGGAAAGGACCCGCTTGGATGAGGTCGGTGGCTTTGTATTTCGCTCCGTCATACTCGGCGCGCCGCAGAAGATAGGGACTGTGATTGCCGCTCGAGAGCAGGACACCGCTGAGGAGGGCCCCCTCGCCGAAGCGCCCCAGCGGGGTTCCGTCGGCGATCATGAGACCTGAGGGAGCGTGGTCTTTCAGGAAAAAGCCGCCGTTGCAGCCGGCGAGGCACCCGTGCGCCTGCATCGCGGCCGCGAGCCCCGGGTAGTTAGGCGTCGCCATGGGGCCGTTGTCGATCACTTTGAGGGTGAACTCCGAGGCATTGAACCAGACCAGATCGATGCGGCGGGTCGAGAAGAAGCCCGTCTCTCCTGCCTCGGTGATGACCTTCTTTTCAATGACGAGCGGTGAATCCGCGCTCTGGGCGGGAGACTGATCCTCGATCTTCCAGTCGGCGTGTGCCGCGGCGGCCATCGCAGCGACGGTCACGAGCAAGGGGAGCGCGGGAAGGCGCCTGAAAAAGACGGATGGAGAAAACAGTAGCACGATGCAGCGAGGACGCGTGAAGGAGGGAAGAAATTAGCCGGTTCGAATAACCAGCATTGCTTCGGGAGAACCTACGCTCATTTTTGCGCCAGCGCCATCACCGTCTGGAAATGCGGAGGGTCGGGCTCGCGGTCGACCACCGACATCTCGATCTCCCGGAACCCGCTGTTTTTCAGGAATCGGGAGATATCCAGCTCCGAAAATCCCAGCCAGATATCGGCGTAGAGATCGCGGGCGTCTTCGAACTGATGTTTCAGAAGGTCGAGGATGATGATGCGACCGCCCGGCTTCAGGATGCGATGGGCCGCGGCAATGGCGAGATCGGGATGCTCGGCGTGGTGGAGCGACTGGCTGAAGAAGGCGAGGTCCACGGTCCCGTCGGCTATGGGCGGAGACTCGATCTCGCCGAGGCGATACTCGAGATTCAGGTAGCCGTTCTCCCGGGCGACCGAGGCGCCGAACTCGACCATCTTCTCCGAGTTATCGACCGCGATGACCTTCTCGGCCCGCTGCGCGAGAAGTTGGGAAAAAGTGCCCTCGCCCGCGCCGAGATCCGCGATGACCATGGGCGGCATCAGCTTCAGGAGCGTCTCGGCGAGCGCTTTCCACGAGCGCCCCGGGCAGTAGGTGCGGCCGAACTTTCCCGCGAGCGCGTCAAAGTAGGCGCGGGCCTTGTCCTTACGTTTCCCGAGGGTGAGATCGAGCGAGGCGCAGTCGTCGGCGATCTCCTCGATGTCCGACATCGCCAGATCGAGAGCTTGGAGAAGCCTGTCGTCGATTGCGGTGGTGTCGTTCCCGAAGGTGTAAATGATGTTTTTCCCCGAGCGACGGTCCGTCACCAGCTTCGCGAGCCTCAACTGGGAAAGTTGGGAGGAAATTCGCGATTGTCCCATCCCCAGAATGTCCTGAAGCTCGACGACCGAGAGGTCCTCGCGACGCAGGAGATTCAAGATCCTCAAACGGGTGGGGTCGGCGATCAATCGCAGCGATTTTAAAATTGACGACATGATCGGGTAGATTATTCTATCAACGAATCAAGATTTGTAAATACGACATGGCAAACTCCTATATTTTTTCCTCCGAGTCAGTAACCGAAGGGCACCCTGACAAAGTATGTGACACCATCTCCGACTCGATCGTCGATGCGTGTTTTGAGCAGGACACCGCCTCCCGGGTCGCCTGTGAAACGATGGTGAAAGATAACATCGTTGTTCTCGGCGGCGAGATTACGACCGGTGCGAAGTTTGATTACCGCGAGGTCGTCAAAGCCGCCATGGTTGAGATCGGCTACACCAATGCCGACTGCAAGTTTAATGCGGACACCTTTTTCTTACTGAACGCAATCGGCCAGCAGTCACCCGACATCGCTCAGGGCGTCGACGCCGCTGCCGCGGAAGGCAAGGAAACAGCCGAGCAGGGCGCCGGTGACCAGGGCATCATGTTCGGTTATGCCGTGCGCGAGACTCCCTCGCTCATGCCGGCGCCGATCGCTTACTCGCACCAGCTCGGGCGGACCATCACCGATCTCCGCAAGAGCGGCAAGCACACCTGGCTGCGTCCCGATTCCAAGACGCAGGTCTCGATGGAATACGTCGATGGCAAGCCTACCCGCGTCACCGCTGTCGTCGTCTCGACCCAGCACAGTGCCGACATCACCACCGCCGAGATTCGCGAGATCCTGAAAAAGGAACTCATCGAAGCCGTCATCCCCGGCGAACTTCTCACTCCCGAGACCGAGTACCACATCAACCCGACCGGTCTTTTCATCATCGGCGGACCCGAAGGTGACTGCGGCCTCACCGGCCGCAAAATTATCGTCGACACCTACGGCGGTATGGGCCGTCATGGAGGGGGCGCCTTTTCCGGCAAAGACCCGAGCAAGGTCGATCGCTCCGCCGCCTACATGGCGCGTTACGTTGCGAAGAACGTCGTTGCCGCCGGTCTCGCCGAGCGTTGCGAACTCCAGCTCGCCTACGCCATCGGTTACCCGCAGCCCGTCAGCGTTCACGTCGACACCTTCGGCACGAACCAGGTCGACGACGCGAAGATCATCAAGGCGATCAAAGAGATTTTCTCCTTCAAGCCTGCGGATTTCATCCGCGACCTGAATCTGCTTCGCCCCATCTACCGTAAGACAACGAACTACGGTCATTTCGGGCGTGAAGACGACACCGATTCCCTGACCTGGGAAAAAACCGATAAGGCGGAAGCGCTCAAGAGTGCCTGCGCGTGAGGTCTAACCTATCACCAAAGACAAAAGACATGAGCACAGCAATCGCAATCAAAGAAGACTATAAAGTGGCCGATATCGGCCTCGCCCATTTCGGGCGCCTCGAAATCGAAGTGGCCCAGCACGAGATGCCGGGCCTCATGGCGACCCGCGCCAAATACGCCGCTGAGAAACCACTCAAGGGAGTCCGTATCATGGGATCCCTTCACATGACGATCCAGACCGCTGTCCTCATCGAGACCCTCGTGGAACTCGGCGCCGACGTGCGCTGGTGCAGCTGCAACATCTTCTCGACTCAGGACCACGCCGCCGCCGCAATCGCCGCAGCGGGGATCCCGGTCTTCGCCTGGAAAGGCGAGACTCTTGAAGAATACTGGGACTGCACCGAGGCCGCCCTCACCTGGCCCGACGGCAAAGGACCGCAGCTCATCGTTGATGACGGCGGCGACGCGACCCTCCTCATTCACAAAGGCGCCGAACTCGAAGAAGGGGATACCTCTTTCATCGACAGCCCCTCCGAGAGCGAGGAAGAAGCGATCATCAAAAATCTCCTCCGCCGCATCAACGGACAGGACCCTATCAAGTTCACCAGCTACATGAAAGACTGGAAGGGTGTCTCCGAAGAGACCACCACCGGTGTGCACCGTCTTTACCAAATGTCAGAGGCCGGTAAGCTCCGCATCCCCGCGATCAACGTGAATGACTCCGTCACCAAGTCCAAGTTCGACAACCTCTACGGTTGCCGCGAGTCCCTCGTCGACGGCATCAAGCGTGCCACCGACGTCATGATCGCCGGCAAAGTCGCCGTCATCTGCGGTTACGGTGATGTCGGCAAAGGCTGCGCCCAGACCATGCGCGGATTCGGCGCCCAGGTCGTCATTACCGAGATCGATCCCATCTGTGCCCTCCAGGCCGCGATGGAAGGTTTCCGTGTGCTCCCGATCGAGGACACCCTCGGCTGGGGTGACATCTACGTGACCACGACCGGGAACAAGGACATCATCCGTCTCGACCACATGCTCGCGATGAAAGACCAGGCTGTCGTCTGTAACATCGGTCACTTCGACAATGAGATTCAGGTCGCCAGGCTCAACAACCACGAGGGCGTTAGCAAGACGACGATCAAACCCCAAGTGGATCGTTACGACCTCCCCAACGGCAATCAGCTCTTCATGCTTGCCGAAGGCCGTCTCGTGAACCTCGGCTGTGCCACCGGCCACCCGAGTTTCGTGATGAGCAACAGCTTCACCAACCAGACCCTCGCCCAGATCGATCTCTGGAAGAACAAGGAAATCTACGCCCCCGGCGTCTACGTTCTTCCCAAGAAGCTCGACGAAGAAGTCGCGCGTCTTCACCTTGAGAAGATTGGCGCCAAGCTCACCAAGCTCACCGACGAGCAGGCGAGTTACATCGGTGTGCCCGTCGAAGGTCCCTACAAGCCCGAGCTTTACCGCTACTAAGTGGTAGAGACTCGAATCGAATCATCGAAAGACCGGCGGGAAACCGCCGGTCTTTTTTTTGCCGACCGGACAGGGTTGAATGGGTGACTACAGGCTCTTGAGCACCGCGATATGGAGTGTTTTTGACGCGGTTTTTATACCACCTCCACCCTTCGCACCGGCGGAAGCAGCAGGCCCTGAGTGCAGGGAATCGTGAGTCGATCTCGATTCCCTTTGTGGAGACTTCGACCGGTAGAAGCAAAGCATTTAAAAAGCCCCGCCTCTTACGAAGTGGGGCTCTAAAAAAGCGTGGGCAGATCAGTGCCCGTGCAGAATGATTACTGGGCAGCAGGAGCGGTGGCTTCTTCGACTTTCTTGGCGGCCTCGTTGATGGCTTCCTTGGCAGTTTCGGTTGCTTCCGTGGCAGCGCCCTTGGCAGCGTCGACCGCTTTCTCCGTGGCATCAGCGGCTTCTTCCGCTTTTTCTGTAGCGGCTTCGACGGCGTTTGCGGCGTCTTCGGAGACACCTTCCGTGGTCTTCTCGCAACTCGCGAGTGAAAAGGCAGCTCCGATGAGGGCGACTGCCATCAGTTTTCCGGTCAATTTAGTAATTTTCATGTTGGTTCAGTTGGGTTGGTTAGCCTTAGTGGCTTGATTTCGTTACGCCCTAAAGTATTCGTTTTCAATGAATTACCCCTTTGCTAGGTCGTTTTTCGCTGGTGTTCCGTGAAAAGTTTCTGTTACCCACCCTTGCAGCGTGTGCTAGCTTCCCGCCCAAAACTCCAATTGTCTGAAAAATGAGTCAAAGTCTGTTTGAAAAAGTCTGGAATGCACATGCGGTGAGAGAATTGTCGAACGGACAAACTCAACTTCTCATCGGCACGCACCTCATTCACGAGGTCACCAGTCCGCAGGCCTTCGGTATGTTGCGCGATCTCGGGCTTAAGGTGAAATATCCCAGTCGCACTTTCGCGACGGTTGATCACATCGTGCCGACGCGGAATCAGGCGGAGCCTTTCGAGGACAAGCTGGCGCAGGAGATGATCCTCGCACTGCGGAATAACTGCGCGGAGTTCGGCGTAAAATTCTTTGATATCGGCAGCGGTAGTCAGGGCATCGTCCATGTCGTAGGGCCGGAGCAGGGGATTACCCAGCCAGGTACCACGATCGCCTGCGGAGACTCGCACACCGCCACGCACGGAGCCTTCGGCGCGATCGCTTTCGGAATCGGTACCACGCAGATCCGCGATGTCCTCGCCACCCAGACGATGGCGTTGAGCAAACTCAAGGTGCGCCGCATCAATGTGGATGGCGCCCTCAAGCCGGGCGTTTACGCGAAGGATGTCATTCTTCACATCATCAAGCTCCTCGGGGCGAAGGGCGGGATCGGGTATGCTTACGAGTATGGCGGCAGCCTCTTTGATGCCTTCTCGATGGAAGAGCGCATGACCGTCTGCAACATGGCGATCGAGGGCGGTGCTCGTTGCGGGTATGTGAATCCCGATGAGAAGACCTTTGAATACCTGAAAGGCCGTCCCTACTCACCGAAAGGCGAAGCCTGGGATGCCGCCGTGGAAGGTTGGAAGTCGATCGCCTCGGATCGCGGATGTGTTTACGACGATGTCGTTAATATCAAGGCCGAAGACATTGCGCCCTCGGTCACCTGGGGCATCTCGCCTGATCACGGGATCTTTGTCACGGAGAACATCCCTTCTCCCTCCGACGCGACGGATGAAGAAGGTCGCGAGAGCATCCGCGAAGCGCTCGAGTACATGAAATTCGAAGGCGGCACCCCCATCGCCGGCACGCCTGTTGATGTTTGCTTTATCGGAAGTTGTACGAATGGACGCCTCTCGGACTTCCGGGAGACAGCGAAGTTTCTCAAGGGTCGCACTGTCGCGCAGGGCGTCACCGCCATCGCCGTCCCCGGGTCCGAAATCGTCGACCACCTTTGCAAGCAGGAAGGCATTGATAAGATCTTCGAAGCGGCCGGTTTCGAATGGCGTGCCGCCGGCTGTTCCATGTGTCTCGCGATGAATCCCGATAAACTGATCGGTGACCAGCTCTGCGCCAGCTCCAGCAACCGGAATTTCAAAGGCCGCCAGGGCAGCCCGGTCGGTCGCACGATCCTGATGTCGCCCGTGATGGTCGCTGCCGCTGCCGTGACCGGTGTCGTGAGCGATGCCCGGGAGGTTTTCGACGTGGTTGGCGCGGTGGCGGCCGCCTGAAGCGCCGGAGATGAGAAATAGCCAGAGAACTGCGGCAATGAAGGACAAGCTACCGTTGCTGCCTTCCGGCCCTGGCGGGGTTTACCCGCCTTCACTCCGCAGCCTCTGACCTCGGCGAATATACACGGCACGCGGAAAATGCGAGTCTTGAAAACAATTTGATTGGAGCCAGCGTAACCTTTCCCACTGATGAGCACAGCCACAACGACGCAGACCCTTCCCGACGCGAGCGGACATTTCGGCACCTTCGGCGGTCGATTCGTTCCCGAGACCCTCGTCGCGGCCCTCGACACGCTGACCGAGGAATACCACCGAGCTAAGGCTGATCCGGTCTTTCAGGAAGAGCTCGATCGCCTCCTCTCCGAATTTTGCGGACGGGAAACTCCCCTTTACTTTGCGGAACGCTGGACGGAAATGCTCGGTGGTGCCCGCATCTACCTGAAGCGCGAAGACCTCCTCCACACCGGCGCGCACAAGATCAATAATGCTCTCGGCCAGATCATTCTCGCAAAACGTCTCGGTAAAAAACGCATCATTGCCGAGACCGGGGCCGGGCAGCATGGGGTCGCCACCGCCACCGTCGCGGCCCGATTCGGGATGGAGTGTGTCGTTTACATGGGCGCCATCGACATGGAGCGCCAGCGTCTCAACGTCATTCGCATGCGGCTCCTCGGGGCCGAAGTCCGCGGTGTCGAAGCCGGACAGAAGACTCTCAAGGAAGCCGTCAACGAGGCCCTTCGCGACTGGGTCACAAACGTGCGTACGACCCACTACATCCTCGGCAGCGCCCTCGGACCGCATCCCTACCCGATGATGGTGCGTGACTTTCACCGCATCATTGGTGTTGAGGCGAGAAAGCAGATTCTCGAACGCGAGAAGCGCCTCCCCGACCTCCTCGTTGCCTGTGTCGGCGGCGGCAGCAATGCGATCGGCCTTTTCCACCCCTTCCTCGGCGACGAGAGCGTGAAGATGATGGGTGTCGAGGCTGGCGGCCACGGAATCAAGCTCGGCGAACACGCGGCCAGATTCCAGGGCGGCAAGCTCGGTGTCCTCCAGGGAACCAAGACCTGGTTGCTCGCAGACGATGACGGCCAGATCGAGCTGACCCATTCCGTTTCAGCCGGCTTGGATTACGCTGCCGTCGGCCCCGAGCACGCCTGGCTCCAGAGCGAAGGCCGTGTCGACTACACCTACGCGACCGACGATGAAGCGCTCGACGCCTTCTCCGAGCTTTCCCGCACCGAGGGCATCATCCCCGCTCTCGAGACATCCCACGCGCTCGCCTACGTCAAAAAAGCCGCGCCGAAGATGGACCGCGATCAGATCATCGTAGTGAACCTCTCGGGTCGCGGAGATAAAGACGTCGACCAGGCTGCCCGGTTTCTCCTCCCGGGTCTCTGATCTACTGCCTGATCTCCCCGGATCACTCGGGCACTTCACCGGAGATGACCCCGCCAGTAGCGGCAGGTTTGGCCGGTGTCGCCGTGCCGCCGGGTTTTGCTTCGGTGGAGGTCTGGTTAGATTTGATGAGGCGCTCGCTGCCGTGGATCTGGTCGACCAGTTCTTCGACGAGCACCTGCAGTTCCCGGACTTCCTCCTCGCTCAGAACCTCCTGATCGGGGACTTTCGTTTTTTCCTGTATCGTCACCAGGTTCTCGCGGATGCGTGCGACGAGCTTGTTTTTCTGAATGCGGGGTTCGAGGGTCTCAAGATTGAGGACAAAATACTCCACCACTTCAGGGCGGGCGAGAGTGGCGGCCTTAGCCTGATCGTAAGGATTGAGAGAAGCGGCGCAGCCAATTTCAAACGCGCGGAGCCACCCTGCCAGACTGATAAGGTTCGCGGCATCCACGTCACGGATCAGGACCATCTCTTTTTCCACGTCTTTCTGCGTGCGGACAAGCTCCTCTTTCAGTGCCTCCCATTCGCCCTTGGCTCCTTTTTCGAGGACACTTTTCATGTGGCTCGAAATCCGAGTCCCTGAGCCGAGAACCTTCGAGTGATTGAGGAGAACGCGACCGATCGGCTCAAGATCAAAAAACTGTTCTGCTTCGACGGCAAAGAAGCCATCGGCGAGGAGGAGGCCCACCGTAAGGGCCAATTTCGTGCGATCCTGAGGCGTCTGCTCGGGCAGCGGGCGCTTCAGCTCCTCGTAGGGAAGCGGCCGCATTTTCCTGAGATCATCGAAGATCTTGCGAATCGACGGAGCGGTGAAGTCATTCACTCCCATTTCTTCACGAAGATGTTCGTCTTCGAGGAGTTCTTCCGGAATCTCCTGTGCTTGCAGGGGGGGCAGAGCGGAACCCGCCGGAAGAAGGGCAAGAATAAGGATCAGCAGGACCGGATTGGTGAAGGACATGATGGATTGGCTGAAAGTGCAGCCCCTCAAAAAAAGAAATTTAGATCCGACAAAAGAGAATGCTAGAAATTTGTATTTATTTAAGATGAATTCACCACTCACTCACTGGAACCAACAAGATCGGGAATTTGTAGCGGGGTCCTCTAAGAGAAGACCTGAAACTTCGTTATAATTACAAATTCCAACATGAGATCCAACATTCTCGGGAAATTCCTTCAGATTTCCCTCCTCGCTGGTGCAGCCCTCTCCATGAGCAGCTGTGCCGTTCAAACCTCCGCCAAGCGCGATAGCCTCAATGTGATGGAGGTCTCGGTGCCGATGCAGAAGATGGCGCTCTATCGGCATGGAGAGCTCGTCAAGACCTATCCCGTCTCGACTTCTAAATTCGGACTTGGCGATGAAAAAGGGAGCTACCGCACCCCTCTCGGCAAAATGGAAGTGGCGGAAAAGGTCGGATCGGGTAAGCCTGCCGGAGCCGTTTTCAAAAGTCGTCAGTGGACCGGCGAGGTCGTCAAACCAAACTCTCCCGGACGTGATCCCATCGTGTCCCGCATTCTCTGGCTCAAGGGCCTCGAGCCGAAAAACGCCAATGCTTTCGCTCGCTGCATCTACATTCACGGCACTGCGGCGGAGCGTGACATCGGCAAGCCGGCGAGCTACGGTTGCGTTCGCATGAAATCCAAAGACGTCATCGATCTCCACGATCGAGTGGGTGAAGGATCGAAAGTTTTCGTCGTGCAGAAGAGCCTCTGGCGCGATGTGGAAAAAGGCAAGGAAATGGGAGAAGCGATCCAGGCAGTGCCTCTCCCCGCCGCCGCCGCTCCGCTCGCTCTCGGGAAGATTGAGCCGACAGCAGTGAAGCCGGTCTGGAACGAAGTGAGCATCTTTAAAGACGGCTCGGACCTGCTGACCGAGTCCGGATTCGACACGAATTATCTCGATGTAGCACCTCCCGCAGAGTTAAAAGTTGACTGATTCGGGGGTGTGCGTATATTCCGCCCCTTCATTTATTGATCGAAACACCAGATACCGATGGCCAATACCAAGTCAGCTCTCAAACGCGTCCGTCAGACCAAAGTCCGCACGGCTCGTAATCGCGCGATTAAGTCCAGTGTTAAACTGGCTCGTAAGAACGCCCTTGCCGCTATCGAATCCGGTGACAAAGACGCTGCGGAGAAAGCTTACAACTTGTTTGCTTCCGCTGCTGATAAGGCCGCGAAGTTCGGCGCGATGCACAAACGCACCGCCAGCCGCGTCAAAGGACGCATGGCGGTGAAGGTCAGCCCGGCACCTGCTCAGGCCTGATTTTTCCGATCCATATCTCTTCACCGGGTCTATCCTGTTCGGTGACGGAGCAAACCCTGTCTGACGGCAGGGTTTTTTTGTGCCCCGGGGGTCCGCGGGGAAAGCCTTTGACAGAAGGGACTTCGCCGCCAACCTTTAGCTCGAATATGGTGCGCCAAGCGACACAGCTTTTTATTCTGTCCGTCCTTTTTTCCCTCCTCGCGTCGGGTGGCAGGGTGACTTTGTGCGATGTGCTTTCGGTGGTGGGATTGGAAGTTCATCACCATGCCTCCGAAGAGGGGCGCGGCTCCGGTGCACCTTGCCTGCAGTCTCATGACCATCATCATGAGGAGGCTCCGTGTCAGGAATCGTGCGAGATCGAGTTCTCCGAGGCCACTCCTCCGATCGTCCTGAAAATCCCGGCATTAGCCGTGACCTATGTTCTCTTTTCCCGTCTCGAAGCGCGGCTCGCCGATGCGGTGCCCCGCGATCTGCTTCGCACGTCGGAAAATCTCGAGCCGCCTGACGGCGCGGTCTCTCTCATCGACCTGACGTTCACGGGTCGTTTTCTGGTTTGATCCCCGCATTCTGAGGCTGCCCCGATCCGCTTCGTTGCGCCCTCGCGGCGTCGTTGCGCTGATCGGCTGCCGCTTCCTTGAGCTGTCCCCGGGAGACGCCTTCCCGATTGAGCCCCGCTCTGTTTTCATCGCATGAAATTCGTTTTACTTCACTTCCTCCTCCTCATCGGCCTGCCGGTGATGGCCGACGATGCCGTCACGCTCTCACGTGAAAAGGCGATCGCGCTCGCTTTTGCCAACCAGCGCGACCTCAAAGTCGCTGCGCTCGAGATCAATCGTGCAGCATCGCGAGTGCAATGGGCGGGGCGATTGGAAAATCCTGAGCTGGAACTCGGCGCAAGTGGTGACGGGGTCGGGCTCGATGAGGGTGAAAGGACCTACGAAGTTGCCTTTTCCCAGCGTTTCCCTCTGACCTCGAAGCTCAAAAAAGAAAAAGGGCTGCGCACCTGGCAAGTCGTCCTCGCCGAAGCTGAGGTTGTCGAGCAACGCCGTCAACTCGCCGGAGAAATCGACCGCGCCGTGGTGGAGCTTCTCGCGACGCGGGAAAAGATCCGACTCGGTCGGGAGGGTGCCGCCTTAAACAAAGAAATAATTCAATCACTGGAGGGGAAAGTGACGCTCGGCGAAGCGTCCAAGCTCGACCTGATGCAGGCGAACCTGAGCGGCCGCACCCTCGATCAGTCGGTGAAGTTGCTCCAGGCGCAGGAAAATCAGCAGCGACTCGGACTGAATCAGCTCGTCGGGCTAGAGGCGACCACAGCGCTGAATCTCACGGGCACTCTGGAATTGCCCGCCTCGCGTCCCGCGACCGATGGGGAGATGAGCGGGATCCTGCAGCGGCGGCCCGATCATGTCCTTGCCCTCGCTAAAATTGATGAATCCCGCGCCGCCATCGCCCTCGAGGAATCGAAACGATGGGAAGACATCGCGGTGAAAGTCTTTGTCGAAGGCGAATCGGCGAACGACGACCCGACCGGCCTCGAGAAAAACACCTTTGCCGGGGTCGGCATTTCCATCCCTCTGCCCTTTCGGCAACGCAATCAGGATGCCATCGCGCAGGCCCGGATCGATGCCGAAGCCGCCGCGGGAGGGGTCGAGGCAGCACGCTTTACGGTTCGGGCAGAATGCGAAGAAGCCTGGCAGCGCCGTCTCGATTCGTGGGAACTCGCGCGCGAGGCCGGCGGAGATCTCCTCGTTCTCGCCGAAGAGAATCTCACCGGATTTCGTGACGCCTACGGGAAGGGCGAGGCTACTCTGGCGCAAGTACAAAAAGCGCAGGAGCAGGTCCTCGAACTCCGCGCGGCCGCGACCAATTTTCTCGCCGACTACCATCTCGCCGAAGCCCGCGTGCGCTATGTCACCGGGGCTTATCCCGGACTCGCTCTTTCCCGATCGTCTGCCAAATGAAGAGACTTATCTATTTCGTATCGATTCTCAGTCTGTCCCTCTCCGCTCCCGCGGAAGAGACGGAGGACATCATCATTCTCGACGAAACCGGAGTTCGAAATCTCCGCCTCGAGACGGTCGTCGCCGAGGAGTCTGATTTCTCGCACACCATTGCCACGCTGGGGCGTATCGAAGCAGTTCCCGGGGCCTCGGGCGTCGTGAGCAGCCGTATTGCCGGTCGTCTCGTCGAGCTAAAAGTCGCGCCGGGCGATCAGGTCGAGGCGGGTAGCGAGGTCGCACGGGTCGAGAGCCGGCAGCCCGGTGATCCGCCTCCGGTGGTCTCTCTCCGCGCTCCCATCGGCGGGATGGTTTCCTCGGTCTCGATCCGTCCTGGCGAAGCGGTCGAGCCGGAGCGAGTGCTCATTGAAATCATCGACTTAACCGAAGTCCTCGCTGTCGCGAAGGTGCCCGAATATCGGACAGCGGAGATCGCTCCCGGGAGTAAAGCGGAAATACAGGTCGACGCCCGCGCCGGAGAAAGCTTCGAGGGGACTCTGCTGCGATTCGGAACCTCGGCCGATCGCGAGACTGGGACGATTGACGCTGTCTTCCGCCTCGCCAATCCGGACGGGCGCCTGCTTCCCGGAATGAGGGCCGCCTTTTCCTTCGTCACCGGGACGCGGGAAAATGTTCTCAGTGTCCCGCGCGAAGCGCTACAGGGGAGCGGTGCGAACCGCTTTGTCTTTGTGAAGCACTTCGACCTCCCGAATAGTTTCGTCAAAGCGCCGGTCGAAGTGGGAGAGCAAAACGAGCGGGCCGTCGAGATCCTCAGCGGCATTTTCCCTGCCGACGAGGTCGTCATTCGCGGAGCCTACCCGCTCTCCTTCGCCGGAGCGGGGAGCATTTCCCTCAAAGAAGCGATGGACGCCGCCCACGGCCATTCCCATAACGAGGACGGATCCGAAATCGGTGAAGGCCACGGAGAAGGCGACGAACACGGTCACGATGACCACGATCACGAAGGCGAGCACGAGCACGAGCACGAGCACGAGGCGACGAGTCGCGCGACGCTCTTTTTG
>JANQVJ010000001.1 GCA_030730365.1 Verrucomicrobiales bacterium | reverse complement strand
TCCTGCATCACGTCATCCGCATCCGCCAGCGACGGCTGCAACGCCCGCACAAAAGCGCGGATCGCCCCCTCGTGGCGCACGAAAAGCAACTGCACCTCCTCGGTGGTGCCGGTGCGGGGGGATTCGGAATTCGGTTCAGTCATCGTGAATAATGACGCAGGGGACCGGATTGTTTCCAAAAAAATGCAGAATGGTTTCGGGGCCTCGGGCTGGCGGCTGATCGTTTCGGGATGCGACCAGCCCCTCGGACATGGTTTTGCCGGCACAATCGCGGGCCACCTCGCGGGGCTGAGCCCCGGAGGAGCCGCGGCAATCGGGGCGATGGTTGGCAGCGCATACTATATCGCCGCACCCGCCCCCTTGCGCATGGCCCTTCCGAAGGCCAGTCCGGGAATGGATCTCACTCTTTCCCTCGAGATCACCTTCCCCTTCAATCCCGGGGTCGGAATCCCGGCCTCCCTCGCCTGCAGTAAAACGCTTGAATCCTTCCTGCCATGAAAGTGACTCTTTTCCAACTGACCATCATCACGGAAATTGCGACGTGAACCGGTGTCGGAGAGGCCATGTTAACCTTTTCCCGGTCAGGGGCATTTAGTGTTGTCCAGAGACTTCGCCCATGAACCCCATTTGCTCCCGACCATTGTCCCACCCCCTCTCCCGCCGCCAGATGCTCTACGGTCTCGGCGCCTCCCTAGGCTCCGTCGCCTTCTCCAGCCTGCTCGGGAAGGAAGCCGCCGCCCCGCTCGCACCGAAGCAGCCGATGCATCCTGCGAAAGCGAAGAACGTCATCATGCTCTTCATGGAAGGCGGACCGGGGCACATGGACACCTTTGATCCCAAACCAAAGCTGACCTCGCTGCACAAGCAGGAATCGAATATCGCGAAAGGGCAGGAGACCGGATTCAAATTCTACGTCGGCAGTCCGTTCGGATTCAGGAAGGTTGGGCAGAACGGCATCGAGATGTGCGACCAGTGGCAACATCTCGCCGATCCCGAGGTGGCGGACGAGCTGTGCAACTACCGGGGGCTCCAGGCCGAATCGCTGAACCACCCCGAGGCGCTCTACCACATGAACACCGGTAGCCGCCTCGGCGCCGATCCCGCGCTGGGGGCTTGGGCGTCCTACGGACTCGGCACTTTGAACCAAAACCTTCCCGGCTACGTCGTCATGACCGAACTGGCCTTTCCCCAGGGCGGTTCCGGCAACTGGAGCAACGGCTTCCTGCCCGCCTATTTCCAGGGCACCCGCTTACGCACGGAGGGCTCGCCCATTCTCGACCTGAATTCGCAGCCATGGAAGTCACGCGAGCACCAGCGCCGCGCCCTCGACGAACTGGCTTTTCTCAACAGTCAGTATGCGGCGCGGAATCCCGGGCAGGAAGACCTCGCCGCCCGCATGGAGACCTACGAGCTCGCCTATCGCATGCAGATGGAGGTGCCCGGGGTGCTCGCCATCGACGGCGAGTCTGAATCCACCAGGGAAATGTATGGATTGAATGACAAGCACACCGAGACCTTCGGTCGACAGTGCCTCCTCGCCCGGCGCATGATCGAGCAGGGCGTGCGCTTCGTGCAGATCTTCAGCGGCGGCTGGGACAGCCACGACTACCTCGAGCGCGCCCACAGCGAGCGCATCCGCAGCGTCGACAAGCCGATGGCCGCGCTCATCAAGGATCTCAAGCGCCGAGGCATGCTGGAGGACACCCTCGTCATCTGGATGGGCGAGTTCGGTCGCACGCCTGACAACAACAAGCGCGGCGGGGTTTACTCGCTGGGGCGCGGCCACAACGCCGAGGCCATGACGATGCTCATGGCCGGCGGCGGCGTGAAGCCCGGTATCGTTGGCGCGACGGATGAACTCGGACTCAGCGCCGTCGACGTCGCCCATCCCATCCGCGACTTCCACTGCACCCTGCTTCACCTCCTCGGCCTCAACGACAACAAGCTCACCTATTTCCACGGCGGCCGCTACAAGCAGCTCAGCCAGTTCGGCGGGCAAGTGATCCGGGAGATCATCGCGTGATTCCGGAACGCCGGGATCAGGAACTCAAACTCCACTCCGGCAAGCGTTCAGATCTCCGCCCTCAAGGCATTCTCCTGAGGATGAATTCCTCAACGCGTAGTGTTGGCAGACTGGACCGTGTTCGGATCTCTTTTTCCGCGAGAGAGGCATTTGCACCGTAACCCTCGAATTTCATGAAATTTCCATCGAGAGATTACTCCCTCCCAATCGCTCTTTTCGCCATGTTCATCGCGAGTGGCATGGCGACTTCCGCCCTGGAATTGAGCTCAGAAGGCGAGCAGAACAAAGCGCCGAACCCCCTCCGACCCCGGGCCTTCGGCGGGAAGGGAGCCGAGGGGATGA